>CAJJOP010000008.1:0-109015 GCA_905193415.1 uncultured Roseburia sp. | reverse complement strand
TAACTCCCATAGGATCTCTTGCTAAAAAGACTTGTTTTTTATCTTCATCATAAATAGCAAATGCAAATATTCCATTTAATTTATTAACAACATTTATTCCCCAAGCAATATATGCCGTTAATAACACTTCAGTATCGCAATATGCTTCAAATGTGTAGTTTTCCTCTAATAGTTCTTTTCTTAAATCTTCTGTATTATAAAGTTCTCCATTATAAACAATAATGTATTTCTTTCCACCCACTACTTTAATCATAGGTTGTCTTCCACCCGCTGGATCTACAACTATCAATCTTCTATGACCTAGCAAAACATTATCAGAATAATATTCTCCCTCACTATCAGGACCTCGTCTCTCTAATGTTTTAATCATTTTAGTAAGTGTCTTTTCTTCCTTTTTTATATTTTTATGAAAGTCTACCATACCAACTATTCCACACATAAAAACTGTATTCTCCTTTATTTGAGAATATCTTTATTAATATTCTCCCCTTATTACATTTTTAATCTCTTTTAAAAATATCCCTTGTATATACTTTATCCTGTACATCATCCAAGCAACTATCATATCTATTAGCGATGATTGCCTGGCTCTGTTCTTTAAATTTGTCCAGATCATTCACAACCTTGCTTCCAAAGAAAGTGCTTCCATCTTCCAGTGTTGGCTCATAAATAATCACAGATGCCCCTTTGGCTTTGATTCTCTTCATTACTCCCTGTATAGAGGACTGACGGAAGTTATCTGAATTAGATTTCATGGTAAGACGGTATACACCAATTACAACCTCTTTTTCCATAGAAGCATTATATGTATTCTCATCTCCATAAGCATAATATCCCGCTTTCTGTAATACACGATCTGCTATAAAATCCTTCCTTGTTCTATTAGACTCAACGATTGCAGACATCATATTCTGCGGAACATCCGCATAATTTGCCAGAAGCTGCTTTGTGTCTTTCGGTAAGCAATATCCACCATATCCAAATGACGGATTGTTATAATGAGAACCGATTCTAGGATCAAGGCACACCCCATTAATAATCTGCTGTGTGTTCAGTCCTTTCATTTCTGCATAAGTATCAAGCTCATTAAAATATGAAACTCTGAGGGCCAGATATGTGTTCGCAAATAATTTCACTGCTTCTGCTTCTGTAAATCCCATTATCAAAGTATCAATATTTTCTTTAATTGCACCTTTCTGCAACAATCCAGCAAACGTGTTCGCAGCTTTTACAAGTCTAGCATTTTCAACATCTGTTCCCACAATAATTCTGGATGGGTACAGATTATCATATAATGCTTTTGACTCTCGTAAAAATTCTGGACTGAAGATAATATTATCACAGTGAAATTTCTCTCTAATACTTGCGGTATACCCTACCGGAATTGTAGATTTGATTACCATAATTGCATCTGGGTTATATTCAATAACCAGCTTGATTACAGCTTCTACCGCTGATGTATCAAAAAAATTCTTCTTACTGTCATAATTGGTCGGAGCTGCAATTACAACAAAATCTGCATCTTTATACGCTGCTTCTGCATCCAATGTAGCTGTCAGATTCAGTTCTTTTTCCTTCAAATACTTTTCAATATACTCATCCTGAATCGGACTGATTCTTTTATTGATCTTCTCTACTTTTTCCGGAACAATATCTACTGCCATTACCTCATGATTTTGAGATAACAATGTGGCAATAGAAAGCCCTACATATCCTGTTCCTGCTACTGCTATTTTCATATCGAATGCTCCTTTTTTCTACAAATTTATTTTGTTCATAATTGACGCTTTTATATCTTTTCTAAAGCAAAGAATATACAAACCTGTCAATATACAATATATGAGTCCCCCCACTATCAGTTCTAATCCCAGTTCAATTAGAGATGATTCTCCCATTATATCAACATATTTAATACCCAGCAGCATTAAAAATCCAATCAAAATAAAGGGAATCAACTCTTTTAATATTTCTGTTACCTTAACAAACTTCCGACAAATAACTATTTGTACTAGTAATCCAAAGATTTCTGCTGATACAGAACCAACCACTGCACCATAAACACCTATAACTGGAATTAAAAGTACACTAAAAATCAAATTAATAACTGCATTAAATATTATGCAAATGTTAAATTGCTTATCCATATGGTTAGGTATCATATATTGTGTTCTTATAATATCGCCTGCTCCTACAACATAAACAAGCGGTGCCATACATGCCATTATTTTTCCACATATTTTGAACGATTCACCATAATATACTATAGAGAATGTATCCGCAATCCCCATCAACCCAAATAAAGAAGCCATGCCTAAAAACGAAGTAATAAAATACGAATATTTAATATATTTTTTTTGACCAGCAACATTACCTTCGACAGCCAACCTACATGCTCTTGGAAACATAACTGTTCCAGTTACTCCAATTATAGTTTTAGGTACATTTACAATTTTGTTTGAATATTCATAAAAAGCAACATTCTCTTTTGTGCTCATTATTCCTAACAATGTTTTATCAAACACTGTATACATAAATGATGCGATTACAGATATTGAGAAAACAAGTAACGGCTTTATATGTTCCCTAACATCTTCTTTTGTAAACTTAATCGGTCTAACAGCTTTCACAGCTTGCGGAATCATAATTGCTTGACCAATTAATATACTAGTTGCATTTATAAATGCATATATTCCCAAATCATTCGGCTGTTTCACAAATATAAACACACAAATGCATTCAAATATTTTTACTAATGCATTTTTTATTACAACACTTTTAAAATTCTCAAGTCCATAAAACAACCAAGTAATATCAAATATTGCCGATGCCACATATAACAGTTCAATAGTAAATATAGTTTTATTATCTTTTATAAAAAAAACTACGAATGCCATGTATATCAATAAAGAAATTATAGATACTATAATATGGACTGTGAACAAACTCCAAAATGATTTTCTTAGTTTTATATCGTCATTCGCATTTTCTGAAATAATGCGCTGTCCATGCCTTGCTATTCCAAGCATAGACATAGCAACAAAATATGCCGCTATAGAATTTGCATATGAAAAAACTCCCAGTGCTGTTTCTCTAAGGGCTCGTGATAAATAAGGTGCTAAAACGAGTGGAATTACCAATATCAATATTTGATACGCATATTGGAAAAAAAAATTTTGCGAAATACTCTGTTTACGAATCATTTTATTTTTTCCTCTCTTAATCTATTGGAAGTTTCCAATAATCCCCAAGAACCTTATCGTATTTTTCTGGAACTATTGGATCTAAACCACTTCCATTTGTAAATGTTATTTCGCCAAAATATATTTTACCATCTACATTATACAGATCCACTCTAACATGTGAAAATCCTTTTGATAAAATTGTCGCTATCTCAACCATCTTGTCAAAGTTTTTAGGTTTTGGAATCTCATGACTTGCAATTCCATATGTTGCTTGAGTCCATGGTTGTAATTCCCATTTCATATTAAATACTGTTCTAGTATGTTTTGAAAAACGTCCTAAATCAACCCAACAAAAATATGGTTTCCCATCAAAACATAAAAATTTATAATCTTGTAATTCCCCCAAATCAGTTTCTAAATATTTTTCAGCAATAATCTTTCGTGGGATTTTTCTATAATGTAACTGTAAACTATTCGTAAAAGCATAGTCAATTTTCATCCAGTCATCAAACATTCTTTTCGTTCTTTTTATATTAAGTTTTTCTTTATCTTTTACAATTAAATTTGTTCCAGTTCCATGATTAGTCTTTAAAACAAATTGACCCGGTAATGAATTAAAATCTATATCATCAAAAGAATCCCATACGCCTATCAGTGGAATCAAGTAGTCATTTCCAATTTTATTTTCAATCCACTCTCTGACACGATATTTATCCGCCAATACTGTTTTCATTGGATTTTTATCATATATTTTTTCCCATTGCATTTTTTCTGTATAAGTTTGTAAATTGTCCCAATTTAAATTATGACCTAAAACTTTTAGATATTCATTTTCTATCAATTCAGCATATTTATCTTCTGGTACATTTTCCGTTTTTTTTATTTTTTTTAATATCTTCATACGCTGAGTATGCTGATAAAAATCATATAATCCTGGAAACCGCTTTTTTAATGTATCAAACAAATTATTTTCCTCCTTGTCTATCTTTATATCTAATTTACAACGATTTCTGTTTTTTCAATAAAATTATTTCTACAAATCGCCAACAGTAACCATAAAACTGCATCGAAAAAATAGGATTCTGCAAGTCCATTAATAAGCAAACATATTAAAATAGTTACAAACAAATATGCCTCTTTGTATATTTTACAAACTCTGTAAATATTTTTTAATGATTTTTTTATACTCCAAATTAATATAAGTAATCCCATAATTCCTAATTCACCGAAAGCTTCCAAAAAAGTATTATGAGAATGTGCATAATCCCATCCAATCAATGACATAATAACTTGATGACTACACTCATGACCTGGTCCGTATCCTATTTTCCAATATCCATTTTTTATTATATATGGAATTAGCGATTCATAAATTAAGCTTCTACGTGAACCACCTGATGCTATAATTTCTGCAACACTAAACCTGCTTGTATCAAGACCCGTCAAAATAAGCACAAGATACATACCTCCTACCGCCACAGTACCTGCAATAGCTAATTTAAACATGGTTCCTGTTAATCGCCCGTTTTTTTTGGCATAAATAATTACCACAATTGCACTTGCCAAAGCAAAAGCCAACAAAGCACCTCTTGAGCCACTTAAAAGAGCCAGCACAACAACTATTGCACACAAAACTAAATTTTTTCTCATTTGGGCTTTATTAAGAAAAGCAGTCATTAATAATATACACCCTAACTGTGCACATGACATTCCAAATGTATTTGTATTTACACTATTTGCTATTGTTAATCTTCCATCAATCAAAGATCCTTTTATTAATACGCTCAAAAGATACCCCACAACCATAATACTGGCTATTTTAGGCAATAATTCACAAACCACAGATATTTTCAATCTTATAAAATTACCAACTACAACTGATAATAACAGTAAATATAATAACCTAAATAGTCCGTTAAAATAATGAAATGGCGATTCTATGTAAGACCAACAAGCTAATACACCTAATATAATTATTAATATTAAATTATTAGCATTGAACTCCAACTTTCCTTTATATAAGAATAAAACTCTTGCCATAATCAATATCAGCAATATTGTATATATACTAAATATATCTTCATATGCTCCAGTAAAATAATAAGATATTGTTGACAACAATAATGATATTACAACAAAATGTTCAATTGAGTTTATAAATGGTAATGCCAAAACAAAATATAGTATAAACATTACTATGTTGAAATCTGAAATAAAAAGTGAAATTAAAAGGATCATTACAACATATATATAAGACCAACAATCCATAAAGTGTTTACTTCCAATTTTCATCACTCAATTTCCTCCTGAATGTTCTATTAATCAATACCACTTACATATAAAATGTTTTTAATAGAACATTCTATACAACCGATACAACAAGCTATCATCAAATAATTACTGCAATCTACGAAAAGCATCTAAACCACCATTTTTTTCAATAATTATTTTAATATGCATAATTAATATTGCCAGATTGATATGTCGCTTTTTTAGTAATGTAAATATAATTTTCTGATAACGACCTAACGATAAAGGCATAACAACTTTTAATACTTGTGATCGTTCAATTTGTTTTCTAATCCATTTTAGACGATTTCTACTACTTAATTTCATCTTAGGTGAATAAGACAGCTCAAAAGCTTTAATCATATTGCAAATATATTCATGTTCTACAATTTCCTTAGTCTTTCTATCTTTCTCATTCCAAGTTAATATTGTTTCTTTTCTTGTCTTATACAACCCAATTACAGCATCCACATAATCAACCGGATACTTATCCCATTCTTTTTTCAAATCATTTAAATAATGATTGTATAAAATCGCTTTAATAAAATGAATATTTTTCACATAGCACATATAGCGACTTATAAAACCTTCATCTTGGTGTCGTCTTAAAGAGGGATATCTTATAGAATGTTTTCTAATTACATTCAAGTCAAAAAATTTATTCCACGGTGCACCTTGAATACCATATCTTCTTGTTGAAACCACATAATCTGAATAATCTTGGCGCACATCTTCACCATTTCTTTTCATATCCGGATATTGTTTTTTCAATACTACATTCCCTTTAGCATCAATACTTTGATAGCCAAATACAACTAAGTCATATCTCCCATTTTCCATCGCATTGACTAAAATGCCAATCGTATCTTCTTCTAATTTGTCATCAGCATCAGGAAAATAAATATATCGACCAGTTGCTTTTTCAATCCCTGTATTTCGTGCCGGCCCAGACCCTCTATTCTCTGTGTGATATACTTGAATTCTACTATCTTTCTTTTGTAATTTATAGCATATTTCAAGACTATTATCTCTTGATCCATCATCTACTAATACTATTTCAATATTAGAATATTTTTGCTTCAGTAATGAATCAACACAAACTTCTAGGCTGTTTCCCATATTATATACAGGTACAACAATGCTCACTAATTCTTCTATCATCACTTTTCTTTCCTTTTTATAAATTTCCAATCTTCTTTACATTTAGCAGCACTAAGCGCTTCTTTACGTTTCATAGATTGATTTCCCTTGCATTTAAGCTCATCCCAAGTACCAATTTTTCTTGCCGGATTTCCACCTATAATTATATTTTCTTCACCAAAACTATTACACACTACACTACCACTAGCAACTATAATATTATTAGCTAATGTGCAGCCATACATTATCGTAGAATTTTGACCTAAAAAACAATTATTACCAATTGAAATATATCCAAACAAGTTAACATATTGTGGTGAAATCTTCGATATACTATTGTCATGTGTTACAAATGTAACATTTCCAGATATAGTAACATTTTCGCCTATCCTAACTAAATATGGTTCAGATGTCATTATATTACAGCAAATGTTGCAGCCCCCCCCGATCTCCATACCTACTTTTCTAAAATATTTATTAATTACTTCTTTATCATTTCTCTTTATTTTAAATTTGACTTTTGCTAGTAAATATCCAAATTCTTTCATAATTTTTTCCGCCTTATTCTATATATTTAGCAGGAACTCCTACTATTGTTTTTCCTTCTTGATAAAAATCTTTATTCACAACCGCATTTGCTCCTATTTTTATTCCATTTGCTATTCTAATTTTTCCAAAAATTTTTGCGCCAGGTCCTATATAAACATTATTTCCTATTTGCGGTGAACCTGTTCCTATATTAACGCATACATGCAAACGACAATTCTCTCCTATTTTTGCTTCATGATTAACAACAATAGTGCCAATATGTGAAATACTTAATCCTTTCTCAAAGCAATTAAGTCCGATTGAAAATCCACACAATAAACCTAATATATTCCACAATGCTTTATAGTATTTACCTGCTATTTTATGAAATGCCCCCCCCGATACGTTGTTATAATATTCGCTTTTTCGTAAATAAATTTCATATCGCCATACAATATCTCTTATTTTAGGTTTTTTATATTCATATCCTAAATGAATTCGATCAGCTTCCATATATTCTCGTAAATCTGCTTTTGATTGAATCATAAATACCTCCCGATAATTTCAATTATTCAAACTTATCTTTTACAAATCTGGACAATCTTCAAAATGGTTTTTTTCAATGCTAATCTACACGCTTTTGGACTTTTTAATATTGCTTTACAATACATTATCCCCTGAATCTTGTCTCCATTTTTTAAACATACATATCCCAATTCATATTTGTGCATTGCATAAATACATTTTCTTTCTTTTTCGCTTAACGAATCCATTACAGGCTTTATAGATTTAAAAAAAGCTTTTTTATATTGTATTAACTTATGAGCATCTGGTCTGTTTTGCGTGTCTGAAACATCCACACAATGCAAATATTGATTTACTTCTTTTAATTTATATTTTGATGTAAAGTCTACTAAAAGTTGCAAATCTTGATGTCTCAACAAGTTTTCATCGAAATATCTAGTTGTATCAAAATAGTCATGTCTCATAAGCAATGTGCCAGTTGCAACATCTGACATAAGATTTAATATATCTTTATAAATATACCCGTCTCTATATTTCTTTGTTTTTCCTATAACATTTCCATTCTGATCATACAATGTAAACTTACATGACACCGCTCCCCAACTATAATCAAGAGACTTTAGTTCTTTTACCTGTTCTTCCAGTTTATTCAGTTCCCACCAGTCATCATCATCCAAAAAAGCAATATACTGTCCTCTTGCCTGGCGAATACCTACATTTCTTGCAACTGCACCATTAATATGCTTATCCTGAAGAATCAGATGGAATCTTTCATCATTCGAATATTTCTCTACTCTTTTTTTCAATAATTCCGTATATTCATCAAATGGCTCATTATCATTTACTAGTAGCAATTCTAAATTTTTATATGTCTGATTCAATACACTTTCTATTGCTCTGAGTAATTTTTCTGAACGTTTGTAAGTCGGCATAATAACACTGACAAGACCTTCTACATAATTCATGATACTTTTTTCCTCGCAAATGTTCTAAATACCCAACCTCTTAGCTTGTTAGGCATTAATTTTTGAATAATCAATCTCTTAGCTACATTTTTTATATATGTCGAATGATTAATCATCTTATTCTTCAACATATAATCCTGAAGTCCTTTTTCACTCTCAAAATACTTTGAACCTCCTCGTCGTTGATACATTTCTTTACCGACCCGAACATTCACAAGCACTCTTCCTGTATTTGCGAATACTGCTCCATTTAACCACATTCTTATCCATAGATAATAATCTTCATTCCAAAACCAATCTTGGTATCCGCCAGCACTTTCCACTGCTTTCTTTTTATACATGACTGAAACATGATTCATAGCACAACGTGTTTTCATATATTCTCTTATGGATTCGTTAGATAATGGAACAGATCTTTTCCCAACAATATTATTTTCTTCTCCGATAAATTCTGTTATATCTCCTCCCACAATATCTATCTCTGGATTCATTGCAAAATATTTTAATTGTTCTTCAAATCGTGTGGAAACAGACACATCATCACTGTCCATTCGAGCAATTAACTCATTACCCGAATTTTCAACTGCAATTTTCAATGCATTTCCCAACCCACCATTTTGTTCCAATCGAATTACTTTAAATATTTCATATTTACCTTCATATTTATCAATAACAGCATTTATCTCATCATTTACCGAACCATCCACAACTAATACAATTTCATTTGGTATAATCGTTTGCTCATCAGTAATACTACTAAGTGCTCTGTCAAAAAAATCGGGATTATCACTTTTATATACTGACATAGCCACGGAAAAAGGTACATGATGCTCTCTATCTACTTCAATATCTTCTTTAACATAACTTTCCCGATTTAAAATTTTCTTTGCTTCCATTTGTTTATTATTGTAATCTTCTTGACTTACCTTTCCATTGTTCAATAAGTAGTTACCTAAATCTTCTGCTGTTGCCATATCTCCATCTGTAATTCCCTCCTGCTTAATAAAAGCAGTTTTTACAGTTTTTAAGATAATACCTAAATCTTCTAACAATGACACATTTTCTATGTACCTCAAATCCCAGTCCAATTTATCTTCCCACTTAATTGCATTTCTTCCATTTACCTGCGCCAATCCACTCAACCCAGGTTTGGCAGTGTGGCGCATACGTTGTTCCTTTGTCATAAATGTTAGATCTCTGACCAGCTGTGGACGCGGACCGCAAACTGAAAGTGTCCCATTCAAAATATTAAAAGCCTCTGGAAGTTCATCAAGACTTGTACTTCTAAGCCACTTACCAAATGAAGTTAACCGTACTTCATCTGGTAAAAGTTCTCCGTTTTCATCTCTTTCATCTGTCATAGTACGGAATTTGTACATTTTAAAAATAGTTTCTTTTCCATCTTCTCCAATCAACCCTGGACGATCCTGTGTGAACAACACTGGGCTGCCCAGTTTGAATTTGACAAGAATTGCAACACCTATATACAATGGGCTAAAACATATAATTGCTGCAGCCGCACAAACAACATCTATCGCTCTTTTAACATATTTTTCGTAAAATCCCATTTTGCGTGTTGGAATCGCTTCTATACTTTCAGCTTTATAAGTTGTTTTTTTCGCCTTCTTTTTCATAATCCAAGTCACTATCGCTGTTCCACCAATAATAGATGATGCTATAATTCCAACTATTTTTTTCTTTGACACAATAATCTCTCCTACAATATATTTCTATTCAAAGCAAGCTCTAATCACTTCAATAATTCTCTCCTGCTGCTCCGCAGTCATTTTATTGTCACTTGGCAGGCATAATCCTCTTGTAAAAATATCCATTCCTACATCCGCAACTCCACCTGCGATATAAGCATTTGATCTTGCACGTCCATTTCCATCTCTAACAACAAACGGATTTAAACGATAAATCGGCTGCATATGCATTGGCTTCCAGATTGGTCTTCCTTCTGCATTAATAGATGCAATTGCTTCCAAAATTTCAGTCGGGCATGTTTTCCCGGCTTCTTTGACATAGCAGACATCCTGCTCACCACGAACCTGTTTGCACATTGCGTCTTTGTCAATAATCATGCAGGAAAGCCAATAGTTTGGTTCTGAATTTTCCAGATCCATTGGATTCATAGATACTGGCAGATTTCTTAATCCTTCTTTATATCTTTCATAGATTGCTTTTTTCTGTGCAATATGTTCATCCAGATACGGGAACTGTCCACGAACTACACCAGCTACCACATTACTCATGCGGTAGTTATATCCCAGTTCTTCATGCTGATACCATGCTGCATTTTCTCTCGCCTGAGTAGACCATTTACGAACCTTATTTGCAGCTTCTTCATCATTTGTCAGGAAACAGCCACCTGAGCTTCCTGTGATAATCTTGTTTCCATTGAAAGAAATTGTATTATATTTTCCGAATGTTCCTGTCTGGACGCCTTTGTATGTAGCTCCCATAGATTCTGCTGCATCTTCTACCAGAATTGCACCATGCTTTTTAATAATTGCATTCAGTTCATCAATTTTTCCCGGTGTTCCATAAAGGTGTGCTATGACTACTATTTTGGTATCCGGATAAATCTCAAAAGCCTTTTCCAACGCTACTGGGTCCATATTCCAAGTATCATATTCTGTATCAATAAATACTGGTTCTCCCCCCTCGTATACAATTGGATTTACAGTAGCGTCGAATGTCATGTCAGAACAAAATACTTTTTTTCCTTCTAATGCCCCATGACCTACCTTTGGCATTCCATATGCTTCGATTCCTGCCAGCTTCATAGATAAGTGCAAAGAAGCTGTTCCGGCAGATAATGCAACTGCATGTTTGCATCCAATATATTCGCAGGCAAGTCTTTCCACTTCATTGATATTTTTTCCAACTGTTGACATCCAGTTAGTTTCATATGCTTCTGTTACATATTCAATTTCCGGACCATGCATAGTAGGGCTACTTAACCAGACTTTTGATTCAAATTTTTCAAATTCATTACTTGCTTTAAACATAATTTTTTCCTCTTTTGCAAATTCCAATATTCTACTTTCAAATCCATGTGATTTTCATGGAACTTATATTTATAAATAGCCTGTGATTTCTACAGCAAAAATCTACAGGCTATATTTTTAATACATATATTTACTTTATATAATGATCTTCATAACTCATTTCTATCTCTACTCCACAAACACCAACCCCGCATTCCGCTTCGCCACCCAACATTCTTTTGCCTTATAATTCGTCTTACTGTCTCCCACTGCTCGCAGATACAGTCCATTACTGAGCTGGCCGCTCATCACATGCCGTTCGCCGCGATAGTAAAATACGGTTCCCGGATACAGGCGGTTTGGGTTATTGTATCTTCGGGTGCTTTTAACTACAGTAAGCTGGGATCGCATTTTTTCTGCCTGTGTGGTTCCGTAGGTCAGACACATTTCCTGATACCAGTCTGCCAACGAGGGACTGGTCTGTTGGAATCGTGAATTGCGGTTCTTTGCCACGGTTGTGCCATGATATTTATAGGTGCGTTCCCGCTGGCTTTTGATAATCCTGCGGTCTTGCCTGCGAAACTGACGAATCTGATGCGAAAATGTAAAATCCGGTTTTTCCTCCGGAATGATTCCAAGGGATACCAGACCAATCACATAAGCATCTATTGCTGGTGCTGTCATCGCCTGTTCTTTTGTATAGCCCAGCAGTTCCCTCATATGATAGGTTTCGCCTCCAGTGCAAAATTGCACATGTGAGCTTCCATATTCCCGGATCAGTTGTTCGCAGATATATGGGATTGCCTGATTGATGGCACTTAGTGCACCATATTTTTTAAACTGTCCCTCTTTCTGCTGTTTCAGTTCCTCACGGACGTTCTGATCGGTATGCAGTTTTTCCAGACAGCAGTTACAGACGCCTGCTACATTCGCCAGTGTTTCTGATCCGCCTTTTGCTTTTGGAACGATATAGGTAAATGCTTCTATCTCTTTTCCACACAAAAGGCACACCCCATGCTGTTGATCTGATACGGCTGCGTGGATATCATCGTATCCTTTCAGCGGACCGGTCTGAAAATCAATGCCGGTAGCAGAAGGATCATCCAGTAACGCAAACGCAAATCGGTTGATTTCCAGTGCGATGTCTGTGATGGGAAGAAAACGCTGTACTTTATGGACCAGGTTCAGATGCGTGCGAACCAATTGTTCGACTGTCGGTGTCAGCCAGCCGCTTTTTCGTTTGCGGTTACAGTATCTGGCTTCCGTGTTCCGGATGTCTTTGCATGTGACCGGTTTTTCTTCCTTATAATATGGAAGCTTCCGATCCAGATGCCCTTCTTTCAGTGTCGTACCATGTTTTCTGGCAAGGCGCTGTCGGGCTTTCCGCTCTCCGGCTCTGGAATTCTGACGGTGCTGTTTTCTTTTTTCCATTAATTTATGTATTTCCTTGTTTCTCGTTTCTGCGGATGCTGAGAATACAAGTTTTCCCTGTTCGGTTAATACAGCGATGCCGATGTTCGTCCGACCGGGATTTTCGGTCAGTTGCAATGGCTGTAATACAGGGCTGTTTTCATATAAAAGCTGAATCGTATAGGGAACGTGTTCCACGATACGGGCTTTGCCGGTATTTAGAAGTTTTTTCACATGTCGATGTCTTCTGGTGGGCATTTGTGGTCTGCCGTCCAGACCGATCACATAGATATACGCCTGTTCCTGCAATGAGAATTTCTCCTTTGGATGATTGCCATGCAGTGTCACACTGCCAAACGGTGGCGGTGCATCGGGGATAAGCCTGTGCATGGCGGGAAATACGGTTTTCTTAGATTCGGTGTCTGCTTTGCAGGGTTTCCGACTAGAAGCATCGAAAAGTGCCACTCCCTGTATGTACAGGAAGACACAGACATCGTATCTCTGCTCAACTGCCCCTGCTGTGTTTTCTGCCGGAGCAGCTGACTTTGTAAATACCCATATGCGTTATGCAGTTGTTTTTTCTGTAATCTCGAGACCGACTTTAAACAGTAATGCTTCTTTAGTCTGGTCACTGCTTTTCAGAAATGCGATTCGTTTATGACGGTCGATTTTGACGATTTTTTCTTCCAGCCCATGCAAGGGACCTTCCTGTATGATCGTTTTGCCGTTTTGAATCACACCCCGTGACATGTTCAAATGTCTGTTCCCGTCATATAATTGCTGGAGGAAGACTTCATCTGTATGTGTTACCGGAATAAAGCGTGCATCGGTCTTGATCTTCAGGTCTTCTGCAAGCGTTTTCAGTGCTTTTTCCAGTTCTTCTGGCTGTGAGGTCTCACAGATCAGATATCCGGGCAGCAGATTTTTACGCTCCAGATGCCAGCTGCCTTCATATCTCCGTACCTGATCACAGGTAAGATAGAAAATATTCGACAATTGTTCCTGCGGTATTTTGTTTTTACATTCTTCCTGTAAAATATCCCTGCAGGATTCAGGGCATGAAAATAAAAACCACATGTTATTCTCCAGAATTTTGTCGTAGAATAATGTATTCTACGACATTTTGTGGTTCTGATATGCATATTGAAAATTTGAAATAGATTTTGAAATGTAAGTGACATTTTGAGAAATTATGTGAATATGAAGCAGACGTTTCTCAAACATATATAATAGGTAGAAATTCATTCATCTCATAGAAAGAGGAACATCTAATTTCAGCATATTTTTCCGTTTTTGTTCTATAGAAGTATGTACATAACGATTCATTGTTATAGAAATAGATGAATGTCCAAGAATATCACTAAGTGCTTTCATATCAAATCCTTCTTCTATACATCGGGTAGCAAAAGTATGGCGAAGGGAATGATAATTAATGCTATCGATTTCTGTAAGCTTCAAAACTTTTTGAAAATACCTTTGAAAATTTCGCGGTTCGATAACCTGCGTGGAACTGTTTGACAAAAAATAATACTCTGGATTTTTTTCAGTGAAATATGTTTCTAAGATTTGTACTAAAAAAGAAGGAATCGGAAGTTCACGAACAGAGCTGGAACTTTTGGGTGACATCGTAATGACTTTTGTTTTGCTAGAAGAATCAGAATGAAAATTTTGAATGCGTTGCATTGTAGCATGAACGCAAATCAATTGTTTTTCAAGATTGATATGTTCCCATTTTAAGGCACATAATTCTCCGATGCGCAATCCCATATACAGACTGATGAGAATACCTGTATTTTTTGCGTTAATATGCGTCGTCAAATATCGTTCCAGACGATTTTGCATTTCAACAGATATGACCGGAGCGGAGGACTCCGTTGATTTGATATGAATCTCACTTGTTCGGCAGGATGAATGTATGCCTCTTCGGTCTGCATATTTTAAGATTGCTCTAACCACACTTAAAATAGAACGAACGGTTGTGACTGATAAACCGCCAGTTCCATCTGAACGCCCGTTTTTCAAAAGCTCTGTTATCAGGAATTCAATATCCCATGTTTTGATATCTTCTATAGGAATATTACCAACATGTGGAAAAAGATATTTTTGTAATATATTATAATACTTTGCGTATGTGGACGGTTTTATACTTACTGACTTCAGTTTAAGCCAATGAGTGGCAGCTTCTCCAAAAGTTGTTTTTGCATCATCGTGTGTTTGCAAGTTGTTTTTCATAATCATATCCTTCTTTCTTAGTGTCTTTTGTAAAAAGTAATATATTGTATTAAAGATATACTGTTGTTATTGATATAATGTCATAATATTTACTATTATGTCGAAAATACTATTGAATAATTAAACATAACCTGCTAAAATGATTTTTGGTTCATGTAAAGCAAAAAAATGTCGTAGAATACATTATTCTACGACATTTTTACATATATAACAGGTTATTAATAATATTTTTATGAGATGTGGAATTCGTCTTTCAGTTTCTGCAAATAATCTGCATCGGTCGCTATCTGGCGTATTTCATCCATCCTTCCTGTTTTACATAATATGCTGATCAAATCTACCAGTTGGTCTTCACTTTTTTGAAAACCATTTTCATATCCCACTTGCTTTCCGGATTCGTATCCCTCCTGCTTTCCGGATTCATATCCCAACTGTACGCCCTCTTCTCTCCATTCTTCTAATGCTCTGCACATTTTATTCCCTGTAACCTCCGTTTCCTGTTCTCCTAATTCCGTCAGTTCTTTTGATCCTGTGACGCTCCCAAGCACTTGCAGCATCTCGGAACTTAGCTTCTTGTCCTTATATTCTTTTTTCATCTGATCAAATTCTCTTTCGTATATATAGCGAGTTACTTCAAATAATGTTTTTACATCTTCGTTATGGAAATGATATTTGTTACCTTTTCTTATTTCTACCAGATTCATCTTGTAATCAGAAAAGATCCGCTCTATTTTCTCCGGCATTTCCACGACCATATCCTTCAGACACAATGGACCGTCCCAGATATCTTCTGAGTAACTGATGACTAGTGTAATGATTGGATGCAACCGATCATCTTTTTTCATTCCTGAAAGAAATTCTTCAGCTGTATGTAATGATTTTTCCTGTTTTCTCCTATATGTAAGTTCTTCTAATTCTTTCTGATACCCTAGTCCATCGTACAACATTGTCCGTAGGGGCATCGCATAATGGATTTTCTTCTGATTCTCAATCGCTAAAATGACAAACTCGATACCGTATGCACTTTTTTTTATAATGTCTCGGTGTCTTTCCAGTGTATCTGTATATACTTTTGTTTTACTCTGACTTGACAGACTTGTATCTGTTTTTCTTCCAGTATGATCCAATATATCTATGTCTCTTTTAGTCTGGCCAGATATATCTGATTCTCTTTTGCCTTCGGTCTGGTCAGATAGTCCCATATCTCTTTTTCCTCTGATTTGACCAGATACATCCGTGTCCATTTCCTGAAGTTGTTCTGGTTTCAGCAATGGCTCTCCACCAAAGACTGTTCCATTGAACAGATCTGCAAATCGATCGTTCCGGCTCCAGAATTCTTTTAATAATACATCTGCATCTCTTATAGTCTTTGTTCCCATAGGCAGACTTTCCCTTCTATATATGTTGAATAATTTTATAACGGTATCAAAGAATATTCCTTTTTCTCGATTATCGTTATTTAGAATCGTTTATCCGTCTTTCTCCATTATAAAAAAATACAATTTATACAAGACAGTTTTCTCTCTCGTATTTATTTTGGTTTTTGATTGAATAAAGCATTTCCTGAGACAAATTAGATGGATTTTGAATGTTAGATCTGCGTTACAGATTTTTAAGAACGTGCAAAATGCTTAACAGTATCGTAGCATATACTACTTATTTATGCAAGTATAAAAATTTAATGAAATGGCACACTTGCAGGGGTAGAATTTTTTTTAATTTTTTTGAAAATAGTATTGCATTATCTTAATCTATCTGTTAGAATTAAACATGTTGTGAGCCTGGCAGAGAAAACGAATGTTTATTTCAGTTATCTGTTAATGTTGAATGAGGGCTAAGTTAAATCACAAGGAGGTGCAATTATGGCAACATGCAGTATTTGTGGAAAAGGTGCACATTTTGGTAACAATGTGAGCCATTCTCATAGAAGATCAAATAGAATGTGGAAATCTAACATTAAAAAAGTAAAATGTAATGTTAACGGTACACACAAATCATTATATGTTTGTACTTCTTGTCTGAGATCCAATAAAGTTGAAAGAGCATAAGAAGTATTATATGCATAGTAAGTTCGAGCTGTCAGTTTTCTGACAGCTCTTTCTTGTTACCCAGTTCTATCGCTTACAGCAATACAGATTATATCCTAATATCAAAAATGCTATGATCAGCAATACTCCCACAATCGTTACAGGAATTAAAAGCATGAACAACATCCCTGCTGCTACCCAGAACAATATAAAGCCAACCAATTCACGCTGATCTCTTCTCATATTTTAACACTCCCCTTTCCGTATTTTTCAAATTTATTATTACAGCACAATGGTCATTAAATGACAAATTCTTTTTTGGTTTGAATTCGTTTTTCATTACAAATTGTATAAACGAACTTGTATAATTGTATTATACTGATTACCAACATACAGAAAGTTAATCTAAAAAAGAATCCATATATTATAATATATGAATTCCTATCTGAATTTTTCCAGATATTCTATTAGAAAAAGAACCCCGCCAAAGCTAATTCTACCCACTCTGTTATTGGGATAAAATAACTTTGATCAGAGTTCTTTTCAATAAGATTCTTTTAATAAATATTTATCGAATGATTATTCGTCCACCTTTTTCGGTTCTACTTCTTCCGGTTCGATATGGAGCATGTCTTTCATTTCTTTTGCAGCGGCTTCTCTGGCTTCTTCTTCCATTGCTGCGCCTTCCGGATCTTTTTTGGCCTTTACCTGTTTCATAAATTTGTTTACAAAATCCGGTATCATATCCAGAAGTTTTGAAATATTGTCGTTGTCTTTGACACTGACCATTTTTGTCACGCCATCCTGGATGACTAATACGGCAGCCGGAGATACTTTTCCGCCGAGACCGCCACCACAGTTTCTTTTCTTTTCTCCGGTAAAGGAACCGGCTCCAATACCAAAGGATACATCTACCAACGGCAGGATAATCGTCTCGCCAATCTGGATCGGATCTCCTACAACTGTCTTGGAAGTAAGAAAGCTGTCCATTCCTTTTACAAGGGATGTTACGGTTGTTTCAAATGAATTATCTGTCATGGGTTAGTTTCCTCCATTTTTACTTTTTTTAATCGCTCCAAGAAATTTTCTGAAGTCTTTTTGGGATAATAATCGGATGACGAATACCAGCAGGTAAATGCCCCGTATCTTTCCGCGGATCATAAATGTTCCGTCTATATACATGTCCTCTGTTTCAAAATCGCCCTGCAAATGGAACTCTTCGTAATAATACAGAAAATACAGGTTGCTGACCGCGCCCAGTACTTTTCCGGTCGTAGATGGATCTGCAAAGCCAAAGATAAGGTCTGTTTTCAACATCCTTGGGCGAATCCGATAGAGCAGCTTTTGCAAAGGCGGCCAGATCATTGCCAGTGGATGCCAGGTCTGCATCAGTGACCAGGCTGTTTTTACTTTCTTTAGGATATCCTTCAGCTTTCCATTGCTTTCACTCTGTTCGATTGAATCCTCTGTATCATTCTGTTTTACCGTGTGCTGCTCTTTTTGCCCGGTAGTATTCTTACCACTACTTTTATTATCGCTGTATATGTTTTTATTAAGGGTGCCGTCTTCATTTTCTATGTCTAACGCAATTTTCTGTTTGAATGTATTGGACACACTCTCTGATTTCCCAACATCCGTATTTAAAACATGCGCTTCGACTTCTGGCTTTTGCTCAGAAATTATCTTTTCTTCTTCCGGCGACATCTTTACCGATGTATTCTGCATCGACTCTGTATCCAGATCTATCTTTTTCTGTAATTTTTCTCTTTTTTTTCGGAATAAATGTTGTTTTTTCTGTTTCTTTCGTGATCGTTTTTTTGCAGCCTTTTCTGCTTTTTTCTCCTTTCGTTTCTCTCGGTATTCCGCATCCAGCAGATGCGATCTACGCCAGAATAGCCGCAGTTCCATTTCGTTTGTTCCATCTCTCCGGTAAAACAGGAATTGGAACACCCGCAGAAACCAGTGTACCCGAACCCGATAATTTCCGGCACTGATATCTCCGCTTGCTTCGTAGCAGACAGGAATAAAAAGCAGACAGACTATGATCACTGCCAGAATGATCACAATGATCAGCAGAATCATTCCTATTACTTTCAATATGCTAAACAATAAAGCCATCGTTTACCTCATAGTTCTAGTTTTTCAGGGAAATGCATGCTGCTTTATCTGTATTACATACATTTCTATCCTTTATGGATTAATCAGCCTGACGGCTTATGCTAATTGAAAAAACTGATTATAATCAATCTTTCCATATGTTTCATATATTTCAGAAGTGATCTGTGTAATGATCTCATATCCGGATGCTTTGCTGGATGCCAACCCCACAATGCAGTAATCTCTGACCGGATAATTTTTCTGTAAAAAGATCAGAGACGACATCATCTGCAGTTTTCCCTGTCCATCCAGTGGCAGCAATAACAGATACACTTCTTTTTGAGCAACGTTATGCATGATTTTCCATTTGATCCGTCTCCAGTATTTCTCAAGTTTTGGATCGAGATAAATCTGCTCGCTCCACTCCATAACAGCTCTCCATTCAATTAAAAATATTTTTTCGTCCCCCAAAGATTACTTCTCTTCAGATCCAAGTACTCCTGATATGCTTTTTCCAGAATCTGTTTTTCGTTGGAAAATTTTAACAGATGATACGCTTCATGGTACTTGTAAAATCCTGCATCTACAAAATATTCTTCTCTCTGTGGTTTGCAGTAATAACTGTCGGCCATCATCAAATACCAGTGCACATTTTTCTCCACGATATTCTGAGGAATGGAAAATGTATATCTGCTTTTTCCCACATATTTAATGATTGTCGCATCTGCGCCTGTTTCTTCTTTGACTTCTCTTGTAGCAGTATCCTTATACTCCTCGCCCGGCTCTACAGTGCCTTTTGGAAGTACCCAGCCTTCATATCGGTTCTTGAAATTTTTATATAATACCAGGATCTTTCCTCGGAATATAACCACACCACCACAGCTGGTTGCCTGTATCATCGCAAGACCTCCTGATGTGGTAATCTACTTCCTTAAAGTATACCCCTTTTACCAAAAGTTTACAAGTACAAGCCCCCTTTTTCTGAATATTCATAAGGTTCAGTAAAAAATCCTCAGGATATTTTCTGATTCGCCGTTCGTCAATCATGCGAGCATGTTGTCTCTCCTGCGCTCATTATATCCTGAGGATTTCTTATTTTTATATAGTCCCTCTAAACAGTACTGACTATATCCAGTTTTTTATCGTTGACAAATCGTTTCTATTTCGACAAATAATGCATCTCTGAGAACTCACTGTTACTGGCATATTTTCTATAAATTTTAACCAATCATTTTTTATTATTCAGGTTAAAATATTTATCAAATACTTTCTTGGTTACTGGTACTGCTGATGCGCTTCCGGAATCGCCGTCTTCTACGATTACTGCAACCGCAATATCGTCATAGCCCTCTTTGGAACCGTAGCCAACAAACCAGCCATGACTCTTTCCATCATTTCCGTATTCTGCCGAACCAGTCTTTCCTGCGGCTTGATAGCTCTGTCCGGAAAGCTTTGTTCCGGTTCCATCTGCCACAACGCCCTGCATCAGTGTCTGCAAATAAGATGCTTCGTCTTCGGTCATCAGGGAACCATATTCGGATGACTTCCAGGATTTGACCGTAAATCCACCGTCATTTTCTACATGATCCAGTATATATGGTTTCATCAAAACGCCTTTATTATCTATGGCAGCTGCGATCATTGCCATATGCAGCGGCGTTACCAGTGTATTGCCCTGTCCGATGGCTGTCTGCATGATCTCACTGGTTCCCGCATCGGATCCTAATGAGAAACGGCTCTTGGATGAAGTTACCGTTGTCGGAAGGTCCTGATTAAATAACAGGTCACTGGTCAGATCCGCATATTTATTCAGATTCAGTCCGAGACCGATGGTGGAATATGCTCCGTTACAGGATTTGGCAAATGCAGTTGCCAGATCTTCCTGCCCATGGGATTTGTTGCCATAACAATGAATCGTTACACCGTTTACTTCTACTTTTCCATTGCAGTCAAAAGAAAACGTATTATTTTTACCGTTTTCACGGATATATTCCAGTGTTGTAACAATCTTGAACGTAGATCCCGGCGGATACAGCCCTTGCGTTGCGCGGTTCAGCAATACAGTGGAACTGTCATCGGATACGATGTCGTCCCAGTTATCCTGAATCGTATTCGGGTTAAAGTCCGGTTTGGATACCATGGCAAGAATCTTGCCGGTGGACGGCTGAAGAACGACCACTGCGCCACGTTTATTCCCAAGGGCATCACTGGCGGCTTTCTGGACTTCATAATTCAAAGTTGTAATAACCGTATCTCCCTGATTTTTCTCATCTTTCAGATCATTGACCAGCTGCTCTGCAAAAAACGAATGTGATCGCAACAGACTGAAATTTGCCTGCAATTCGATACCGGACATGCCGTTGCTGTCAAATCCTACCGCATGGGCAAACAAGTTTTTATAAGGATATTCCCGGGTCTGCGTACCGTTACCAGAAACCTTCGTAGTCGCCAGCGTCTTTCCATCTGCTGATTCGATATCTCCACGGATAATATGCTCCGCATATAACTGCAAACGTGGGTTGTATGCATTGTTGATTACTTCGTCACTTTTAAATACCTGAAAATAGATAAAGTATGCAATCAGGATCAGAAATAATGCCATAAAAATGTACGCTACAATGGCAAATTCTGTGTTTCTGCCGGATTTTTTCCGGATAGATTTTGCTGATGTAGTTCCTGCAGCTCCTCTTCTACCTGTCCCAGCAGAAAATCGGGACGTTCTTTTGCTGCTATTATATTCGGAATGTTCCTCTAAACCTGGCGTTTTACCAGAGGTCTTCGATGTCGTCCTCGTCGAAGCGTGATTTCTTTCCTGACTTTGGCTTTTGCGTGTCGTATTTTGACGGTTCTGTTTTGTTGACCGGTCCAGATCTATGATATCCACCGACCGGTTCTGTTTTCCGCGGTTTTGAGATTGGTTTTCTCTTTTCATCGGATTCTCCTTCATCTTCATCCTGTCTTAAAATATATAAGCCCTGAATGATTGCAAACATGATCATCGTACAAAACAGGGAACTTCCACCGTAGCTGATAAACGGCAGGGTTACGCCTGTGGATGGAATACACTTGATTACGCCACCGATGGTAAGAAAGACCTGTATGCCGTACACGGTGCCAAGTCCAAGTGCGATCAGCTTATAGAACTGATCCCGGATCTGCATGGCAATGTTCAGTGTCATCAAGTAACAGCTGAAGCATACGAGTATGATACAGATAGCAAAGATACCACCCATTTCTTCTGAGATCGCAGCAAATACAAAGTCAGATTTACCTACGGGGATTTTCTGCGGCATACCCTGGTATAGTCCCATGCCGACCCAACTTCCTGTTCCGATGGCAAATAACGAATGCGCCACCTGATAGCCACCTTTATCGATAACTGCAAACGGATCTTTCCATGCTGCCACTCGTACCCGTACATGGGAAAATATTTTCGATGCGCCGATGGCAGCCACGGCTCCAAGTCCAAGTCCGGCGGCCAGATAACCGGCATTTCTCGTCGCCACGTACAGCATTACCACATAGGTAACAAAGAAGATCAGTGCTGCGCCAAGATCCGTGGATACTACAAGGATCACGACATGGATTGCCGCGATCACGGTTGTGATCATAACCTGTTTAAAGCTTTTTACCTCATACAGCATACATGCCACGAAAAAAACAAAGATGATCTTGATAAATTCCGATGGTTGTACAGTAATGCCCGCCACGGTAAAGGAAAGCTTCGCACCACCAGTGATCCGGCCAAGTCCCAGTACTGCTCCCAGTGCAAGGATTCCGAGTATCGCATAAAACCAGGTAAATCTGCGCAATGCTTTCATCTTTCGGATCAGTAACGGAATGAAGATCGTAATAACAGCTGATATGCATCCGATCTCAAACTGTCTGACCGCGGAATCAAATCCAAGCCGGGTCAGTATGATAAATCCGATGAGCATCAGCATACACATATGATTTACGATCAGCTGCGCTGCACGCTTATATATTTTTTTATAGATGATGAACAAAAATAATACGAATGCTACCTGTGCTGCATAAAAGATCAGCGCCTTTATCTCCATCGTCGATACAAAGATCACGATATACGCATCCAGATGGATCAGAAACATACATGCCGTCTGTCGATGATAGATGCGCTGGGCGCGCTCGCTTTCCACTGGATGTTTTAACACGCTGTAACTGAAAAACGTATAAGCTGCAAACAGGATGATCATCAAATATTTGGATAGTTCAGCAATTAAATGTACCATAGAATGTTTTATTCCACTCCCCGTTTAAAGTGCCCGTTGGTATAACGGTTTTCCCATTTCTTCAGATCCGCCGGCTGTCCATTTTCATAGATTGCCGTGTAATCTGACAGGATCTGTCTGACTTCTTTTGCAGATTCCGCAAGAAACTCCAGTCGGATTGATGCAAAGCCAAGCTTCTGTATCTTGTCCGCATGTCCGAACAGATACAACGGCTGACTGTTATATATGGTATTATAACAATCCGGACAGTGCTGTGCGATTAAAAATTTCTTAAAATAACGGTCTTGCAGAAAAAGTGTCTCTTCTTTCGACTGTTTTTTGCGACAGACATCAAAATTTTTATAGATACACTGTGCGGTATGCATAACAGGAATCCAACCATAGAGGATTATTTCGGTATGTTCGTTCCCTCTGTGACGGAATTCTTTTTCGTTCAATTCAAATGGCGCCGTTACCAGGTCACATCCTTCTGCTTCCAGTGTCTGTATTGCTTGATCAGAAAAGCTGTACAAACTGTGATCTGCGATCACTGGCAGCTTTTCCGGAAGCGTTTCTTTCGCAAATCCCAGTGTGTCAATGCTACGGATCAGCACGCCATCAAATGCACAGTCCAGAAAAGCAGGCAGATGTTCGATAAAAGCATCTTCTCTGTCTTTTCTTAAGATAAATGGGAATGCATATATTGCCTGTTTCCCTGCAGTATGGATCTGCTGTACGGCTGCCTGCATCTTTTTCCAGTCACTGCGCAACGAATCGTCATCCAGATAAACCGCTTCTACTGCGGAATACTTCAAAACTTCTGCCAGCTGCTGGCTGTTGCGAACCAGAACGCTTAATTTCCAGTCTGTTTGGATCTGTTTACTGTTATTGTCTAAAGCCTGTGATTTAAAAATAACAGCTGCTTCTTTAGAATGCGCTGTCCATTCTGTTGAAATAGACTTTGGACGCTGACCATTTGCAGGCAATTCCCTTTTATAAGAATCCAGCAATTTCTCTGTCAACTGTTCCAATGCTTCCCTGCGAAGCTCGTTCAACAGTTTTACGGGCAGAAATGCATCTTCGGATAATTCCAGTTTTATATCTTTAAGATCAAACGGTGTATTTCCTGTCTTTTTCAGACGATCACAGACATCCTGATACTGCAATGGCTGTTTCTGCGCCTGCATGACTTTTGTACCGTTATAGACAATTGTACTGTCATGATTTCCAGTCGAAAGCTCTATTATAGCAGGCTGCCCCGTGATCAGCTGAACATGAGCTGATACAGGAATTTTTGATGTTGATATGCGCTTAACATTTTTAGACAAATTTACTTTTTCTTCCGTCAGACGTTCCTTATCGATATTCTTTTGCAAATCGCTGCTTGCTTTTTTTAAATTACTCTTATCTGCTTTCTTAGAGTAACGTTCATTTCCTTTTCCTGAACTTTCCTCTGTAAAAGCATTCTCACTATTCTTTCCGGAACGATGCGCTGAGGTTGTTAGCGACAGAACAGATTTGTCATTTCGTTTTTTATAATACCCTTCCGTAAATCCATTCCGGTTTCCAAGAGACAGCAAGGCATCGATATCTTTTTTCTCCGCATGCTGATAGGTCTCTCCAGATTCCAGAATGTCCATATATTTTCGGTAGATTTCTGTAACGCCTACGGCGTATTCCAGCTGTTTCATACGACCTTCAATCTTGTAGGAAAATACACCTGCTTCTGCCATGAGGGGAAGCAGATCCAGTGTACAGAGATCTTTCGGACTGATGGGATAAGGCTGTTTCCGGTTATAAATATCGCCTTTTGCATTGGTTACCTGATAGCTGAGACGACAGGGCTGCGCACAGCGTCCACGGTTTCCACTTCTTCCACCCAAAAGACTGCTGAGCAGACACTGCCCGGAATAACAGTAACACAATGCGCCGTGCACGAAGCTCTCTATCTCCATTCCTGTCTCCTGATAAATGGAAGAAATCTCCTGCAAAGATACTTCTCTAGCTGTCACGATCCGGGAAATACCAAGCTGCTGCATCTCTCTGGCGCCATAAACGGATGTTCCTGACATCTGCGTGCTGCCGTGCAGAGGAAGCTCCGGGAAATGATTGTGCAGAAAAGAAGTAACGCCAAGATCCTGTACGATGGCAGCGTCCAGTCCGTGGCGGTACAAAGGTTCCATATAATCATACAGATATTTTTCCATTTCAGCATTTTTAACCAGCGTATTTACCGTAAGAAAAATCTTTTTTCCATGCAGATGGGCATAGTCCAACGCTTCAAACAGCTGTTCCTGATCAAAGTTTTTCGCATATGCCCTCGCACCAAACAGATTTCCCCCAAGATATACCGCATCTGCACCGGCATCAATGACGCCTTTACAGATTTCCAGCGAGCCGGCCGGCGAAAGCAGTTCCAGTTTTCTCATAAATCATGTCCTTTCCTGACAATATATAATGTTATTTTCATTCATTCCTTAATCCAAAATGTCGGTAGGCACGCTCTGTGGCAACCCGGCCTTTCGGAGTTCGATTTAACAGATCATTTTTAACAAGAAAAGGTTCGTACACATCTTCAATCGTACCGGAATCTTCTCCGATTGCGGCTGCAAGGGTATCCAGTCCCACCGGTCCGCCGTGAAATTTTTCAATGATCGTAAGCAGGATATTCCGGTCACTTTTATCCAGTCCCAGTTTGTCTACTTCCAGTAAATCCAGTGCAAAAGCAGCTACCTCCTGCGTGATCACGCCATTATAACGCACCTGGGCAAAATCACGGACACGACGCAACAGACGGTTTGCCAGTCGTGGCGTTCCACGGGAACGGGAAGCCATTTCATGGGCGCCTTCACTGTCGATCTCTACCTGTAATTTCGCCGCCGAATGAATGATGATCGTCTCCAGTTCCTCTGGCGTATAGTATTCCAGATGGTGTACTACACCAAAACGGTCTCGCAACGGTGCGGAAAGAAGACCGGCTCTTGTCGTTGCTCCGACCATGGTAAATTTTGGAAGATCCAGACGAATAGAACGAGCAGTTGCGCCTTTTCCTACCATGATATCAATGGCAAAATCTTCCATTGCAGGATACAGAACCTCTTCTACCTGACGGTTCAGGCGATGGATCTCGTCAATAAACAGGACATCCCCCTCCTGCAGATTACTGAGGATCGCAGCCATCTCTCCCGGCTTTGCGATCGCTGGTCCGGAAGTAACTTTCATATGTACACCCATTTCGTTTGCAATGATGGATGCCAGCGTCGTCTTTCCCAGTCCCGGCGGTCCGTAGAACAGAACGTGATCCAACGGCTCTCCTCGCATCTTTGCAGCTTCTATATAAACCCGGAGGTTGTTTTTGATCTTTTCCTGACCGATATATTCATCCAGAGACAGGGGGCGCAACGAGGTTTCTGTTTTAATATCCTCTTCCTGAATCTGGGTAGAAATCACACGTTTTTCCATTCTACTTGATTCCTTGTTTTATCTTTCTATTACTAACGATTCTAAAAATATCAATGTTATTGTTTCAACATCTACTGTAGCAGTACATCTGTTCCGATTTTATTTATATGTTATCTTTCAGTATGCTCATATATTTTTACAAAATAGTACGGAAAATACTTTTTCATAGTTATTTATACCGCCAGCTGAAGGCTACGGCATGATTTAATATCTATAAAAAAGCCATATTTTTCAGAGCAATTTTCAAAATATCTTCCACAGACATCGTATCTTCCACAACAATATCTTTCAGCACATCTGCGGCCTCTCCTGCGGAATAGCCAAGGGAGACCAGTGCCTCCTGTGCTTCTTTTAACAATGCTTTTTCCGGTGCGGACGCTCCTGTATCCGCAATGTCCAGTTCTTCCTCTGGCAGGATCGATGCCAGATCCACCTTATCTTTCAATTCGATGATCAGCTTCTGTGCTGTTTTGATACCGATGCCCGGCGCTTTGGCGATGGCTTTTGCATTATCGCCGGAAACGGCAACACATAGTTCTGTCGGTGACAGTGCCGACAAAATTCCAAGAGCACCTTTCGGACCGATACCGCTTACATTTAACATCATCTTAAACAACCGCAGTTCTTCCCGGTTCTGAAAGCCGAACAGGGAAAAGCAGTCTTCTTTTACATACAGATAGGTATAGATCTTTACTTCTTCTCCCAACTGCGGCAGACGGTCTATGACAGAAACCGGTACATCAATCTGATATCCGATGCCATGATTGTCGACCACGATATGTGTTGTTTCTACTTCTTCTAATGTTCCTTTTATATAGGAATACATACCTGTATCTCCGTTTCCTTCGTTCTGTTTCTTAGCACTTGTATATTAATAACAGTATCATTTACTCTACACTAGTACAAACTACTTATAGTCATATCAAGTCCATAGTGTAAAAATACTTTTTTCATGACTATTTCGTCATCGTATCAAAATCTGATGCATCTGCGCCTTTGACTTCGACCACGACTTTGTTTGGCAGACATACGATAGTCTCGCCTTCTTTGGAGATTGCTTTCTGATCCACACAGATCTGATCCGGACAATCTGCTTCGGTAACATCTGCCTTGCAATCTTTGATGATAAGATGGTTTGTCTCTTTTCCAGCAATGATAATGGGAATCTCCTGATCTTTGGTCAGATCATAGGTTCCATATTCTTTTCCGGCAACAGTTACGGTTACCGTTCCTCCCTTCGGCTTTTCCCGTGTGTAAAAAACGGCTGCAAAAATGGCCAGCGCTGCTGCTATGATAACCAGAATCAGCAGATCTCTTTTCTTGAATTTCCTGACGGTATCCATTAAACCATCTCTCCTATATAATAGAATCCACGACACTCTTTCAGCTCTACATCAACAATCTTTCCGATCAGATTTTCACTGCCTGCGAAGTGTACAACACTGTTATTGCTCATGCGACCAGTTACCAGATGTTCGTCCTGCTCATTGACAGACTCCACCAGAATCTTCTGTGTGCTTCCTGTATACTGCCCCGATTTTTCAGAAGCATGCTTCTGTACCAGCTTTAACAGACGGTCAAATCGATTTTTTACAACATCTTCCGGAATCTGATTATCCATAGAAGCTGCCGGCGTACCGGTTCGTTTGGAATAGATAAAAGTAAATGCGCTGTCGTATTTTACTTTGTCTATCACATCTAATGTCTCTTCAAAATCTTCTTCTGTCTCTCCCGGAAAACCTACGATAATATCGGTTGTGATCGCAATATCCGGAATTGCTGCACGGATACGGTCAACAAGTGCAAGGTACTGCTCTTTCGTATAGCGACGGTTCATCTTTGTAAGAATGTCTGTACTTCCGGACTGCAACGGCAGATGAATATGTTTACAGATCTTTTTCGATGCAGCCATTACCGCGATCAGTTCATCGGAAAGATCCTTCGGATGAGAAGTCATGAAACGGATGCGTTCCAGTCCCTCAATCTTTTCAATCTCCTGTAACAGCTGTGCAAAAGTCATCGGATGCTCCAGTGTCTTTCCGTAGGAATTTACATTCTGTCCCAGAAGCATGATCTCAATAACGCCATCTTTTACCAGTGCTTCGATCTCATGGATGATCTCCTGAGGTTCCCGGCTGCGTTCCCGTCCTCTGACGTAAGGCACGATACAGTAACTGCAGAAATTGTTACAGCCAAACATGATGTTGACGCCGGATTTGAAACTATATTTCCGCTGGTTTGGCAGATTTTCTACAATCTTATCGGTTCCTTCCCAGATCTCTACGGTCATTTTATTGGACTCCACTGCTTTCACATACAGTTCTGCAAACTGAAACAGATTGTGAGTTCCAAAGATCAAATCTACAAAACGATAGCTCTGCTGAATCTTTTTTACAACTTTTTCTTCCTGCATCATACAGCCGCACATGGCGATCATCATATGCGGATTTTTCTTTTTGTATCCATGAAGATAGCCCAGTTTTCCATATACTTTATTGTTTGCATTTTCCCGCACGGTACAGGTGTTGTAAATAACGAAATCTGCTTCTTCTGTCTCTGCCGGAAGATAACCGATCGTCGTTAGGATGCCTGTCAGTTTTTCAGAATCTCTTGCATTCATCTGGCAACCAAAGGTTTTTACAAAAAAGGTAAGTTTATGTCCGGCTTCCGCTTCCATCTTTTTTACATAGGAAGCTGCTTTCGCGATAAAATAATACTGCCTCGCCGGCTCTTCTGCCGGAGCTTCTTCTGTTAAATCTATATCATCTATAATATGTTTCAATTCCATCTGATTTGAGAAATCAATACTTGTATCCATTCTGTTTTCCTTTCGTCCATGTGTTCGATTCTTCATTATAGCTGATATATTATCTTTTTTCAATATTTATTAATGAAATAAACATAATGCCTTTGATATCTGGGTTGAAGCTGCATTTCCGGATGTTTACGATGTATTTTTTTATTTATAATGCAGAAAAAGCAAAAGAGACGATATTTGCCAAATTATCATCTCCTTTAACTCTTTATTGAAACACTTTTATAACGGATTGCTCATCATGAAATCAAATTACATTTTCATACTCTAGTAAAAATAGAGGTTTACATTTTTATGCATAGCTCGCAATACATCTTCCAGCGCATGGATGATATTTTTTCGTGCTGTGATCTCGAATGGCAGGTTTTTCTGAGAATAATTGGCATTCACTGCCTTTCCCACAAACAGATTTACGGTCGTGCATTCATCGATCAGATAATTTGCGATTTTGGATGCCCCGTTTTCTTTTGCCAGCTCATCAAACAGATCAAGTGATACGTCATCCTGCGTATACTGCTGCAAGAGTTCGATCACATGGTTCAACGTGATCACGCCTTCTGTTACAAGATCTATTCCCCGTATTTTTGAAGTCGGCGGAATGACCGGATCCAGATTGTCCACGGACATGACCAGATCTTCCCGCAATTCTCTGGCAACAATCTGGCTGGTAATGCCGCCACTCACAATCTTAATGCCCTCCTGTCGGATAAAATCACGTACCATACGGCTGTCGTCTGCCTTGTTTTCCGGCGGACCGGTCATAATATTTACCACTTTTTCTTCTATGATACGGGCAACGGCAATGGTCGTATCATCTCCCGGTTCCTGCAGATACAGATCATCGCATGCCTGATTGATCATGCCTGCCATGTGGGAGGCAGACTGCGTCTGTCCGTAGACTTTTAAAGCATATTCGGAAATATGTTTCCAGTCCCATCCGTAATTATACACATCTCCCGCACTGCATCCGATACAACCATCACTCATCAGCACAAACGCATCATGAATCTTTACATGAAAACGGTATTCCCGTATCTTTTTGCCTTCAATCTCACGCTCGACAAACGGGATTTTCTGAATCTCTCCATCCCGGATGAAAATGCAGCCCGGATTATCAAATTCCACCAGATATGCGTCGCCCGACTGAAAGATCTGTAAAATACTGAAAGTGGAATAGGCGACACCATTGACAGAAGATACCGGAAGGGTACGAGCAATGGTTGTTACCGCCTCATCAATCTTCAACTTATTGAAAAAAAGCGTGCCCAGAATCTTGGATGTCAATGTGGCCAGAATATTCGCACGGATACCACTTCCCATGCCGTCTGCCAGAATCAAAATCTTGGAATCATCCGTTGTGACAAGTTCTACTATATCACCACAGAGTTCTTCTCCGTGCTTGTTGAGACTCTTATATGCCATGTCTACATATACATTCATCTTCTACACCTCGTCTTCCAGAATGGAATCTCTCAACTGAGTCAGAATCGCTTTTGTCTCTGCCGTCGTTTCTCCTAAAAGACCGGCAATCTCCTGTGCTGTCTGCATCTGTTTATCAATAACAGACTGAGCCACTTCTACCGTTTTTAACTTACGACGCAGGATATGTTCTGCACGTTTTTCCTCTGCAGTTGCATCTTCAATGATTGCCAGACAGCTGTCAATATTATCGATATATACAACCGTAAGTACAACCGTCATATGATACATCGGCCACTGTACTTTCTTGTGAAGCACATTTTCTCCTGTTTTAAAGACAGATTCAAATTCTGTCGGATCAATAAAATCAAACAAATACATCTGCAGTGCTTTGCCCCTGGGTGTCTTAAAGATTTCAGCTGCTTTGCGGTTATACTCTGTGATCCGAAGTTCCCTGTCAAAGATCAGGATTGCATGTGGAGTAGTATCCAGAACTACATTTGCCTTAGAACGGGTAACTTCAAAGGTTCGCAGCAGACACATGGAAGGTTCTGCCTTTCCCTGATAGATTGCAATGGCTTTGTCTCGGCAGGTGGAATATCCGCAGGCGCCACAGTTAAACTCTTTCGTACTGTTACTTTTACCGATGGTTTTTAATATTTCCTGAATCTCTTCCTCCGTAGGAAGTTGTTCCTCTACCTGTTTACAACGGTAGGTGCGAACCATTTTTTCTTTTGGAAGCGGAAACGGAATCTCCGGCATCAGATGCAATGCTGAATTTTCAATATCCATGCGGGCTTTAAAACGGTATCCTCTGCGTTTATCCACTCCAGGACCATTGACACAGACGCCATCACAACAGTCCAGCTCAATAAAACAGTTTTTGATATAACCGCGTTTCATACTGTGAAGCATTTCCCGGCAGTTTCCAAGTCCATTGACAGAAATATCCAGATATTTCCCCAGTCCTCCGGCTGCTTTTACAGAACGGATGATACCACAATTGACGGCATACAGCTGATTAACCTGTGGATCCGGATTTGCAAATGCTGCTTCCTCACATTCCATCAAATCTATGCCCTCTTCTTCCAGCCACTGCTCCAACTCATTAAATTCAATAACTGCATCGATCACGCCTCTTGTCCGCGGGTCAAGCTCTGCCTCCATTTTTTTCGCTACACAGGGACCGATAAATACGATCTTAACATCCGGTCCCATCACTTCCCGGATCATTTTTCCATGAGCCAGCATTGGTGAAATGATCGGTGCAAGGTACGGAATCAACTCCGGATAATATTTTTCTACCAGTGCATTTACCCCCGGACAGGTACTGGTAATGATATTTTCCATAGTTCCTTCTTCCACTAACCGCCGATATTCTTGTGTTACCAGTGCCGCCCCTTCTGCAGTTTCTCTGACCTGAGAAAAACCAAGTTTTAACAATGCAGCCACAATCTGACCGGTTTTTTCATAATGTAGCAGTCCTTTATAAGATGGATCCAGTGAAACAATGATCTGTTCTTTTCGGTACAGCATGCTTTTTACATACGCAAGATCTGACTCAAATGTCTTGGCATTCTGCGGACAGACTTCCATACAGTGACCGCAATATACACACAGATCCTGCATGATCTGCGCTCTGCCGCCTTTGACCCGAATCGCCTTTACCGGACAATGCCGCAGACATTTGTAGCAATGGGCACAGGATGCATCCTGAAAATTAATAACATTCATAACGATTCCTCCACTTTTTCGGAAAATGTTTGACAAGTTTTTCCTGTTATCACGGGCTCATCCGATCCGTATGGCAATGCATGAGCATCCGTTTTTATCTAAAAAAGGAATCGGAAGTACGAAACTTCCGATTCCTGTAACAATTACTCACATTTCGACACAAATACCATTTTTCTATATCCAGATAACGTTAAATGCCTTCTTATGCTTATACATCCTATTTATTGATGGTCCGTTTCACATATGTTGTGTGCAGTAATTCATGTGCTTTATGGCTGCCCGGTTTTTCCAGATAAGTATCATAAAGCTCAATAATTGCCGGATTCTCATGAGATTTTCGAATCGGATTGTTTTTATCAATATTATACAATACTTCTGCACGTTTTGCACGGATATCTACGGTGTTGCGTACGTATCCCGGCTGCTGAGGCTGACCGCCGCCATTGATACATCCGCCCGGACATCCCATAATCTCGATGAAGTGATAATCTGCTTCTCCGCTCTTTACTTTATTCAGAAGCTCTCTTGCATTGGAAAGTCCGGATGCAATGGCAACTTTTACTTCCATGCCTGCTACATTATAAGATGCTTCTTTGATACCTTCCATACCACGAACATCCGTAAAATCAAGAGCTGCAAGCTCTTCGCCTGTCAGTTTTTCTACGGCTGTACGAAGGGCTGCCTCCATAACTCCGCCGGTAGCGCCAAAGATAACAGCTGCTCCTGTTCCAAGTCCAAGCGGCATATCGAATTCTTCGTCCGGTAATGTCTCAAACTTAATGCCTGCACGGTCAATCATTCTTGCAAGCTCTCTTGTTGTCAGTGCGATATCTACATCCGGTACGCCCGCACCATTCTCATCGTCACGTCCGATTTCAAATTTCTTTGCAGTACATGGCATGATGCTGACTACAACCATTTTCTCTTTCGGAATGCCCATCTTCTCAGCATAGTAAGATTTTGCGATGGCGCCAAACATCTGCTGCGGAGATTTGCAGCTGGACAGGTTTTCTGTCATATCTGGGAAATAGTGCTCACAGTATTTGATCCAGCCCGGAGAACATGATGTGATCAGAGGCAGTTTGCCGCCATTCTGCACACGATCCAAAAATTCATTTGCCTCTTCCATAATGGTAAGGTCAGCAGAAAAATTGGTATCAAATACTTTATCAAATCCAAGTCTGCGTAATGCAGCAGCAAGTTTGCCTTCTACATCTGTACCGATTGGATAATCAAACGCTTCTCCCAGAGCTGCGCGAACAGCAGGCGCTGTCTGTACGACAACATATTTTTCCGGATCTGCGATTGCGTCAAATACTTCTTTGGTATTATCCTTTTCATAGAGAGCTCCTGTCGGACATACTGCGATACACTGTCCACAGGAAACACAGCTTGTCTCGCTCAGATTCATATCAAATGCAGAACCGATATAAGTTGCAAATCCACGCTCATTTGCGCCGATAACACCGATTCCCTGTGTTTTTTCACAAGTTGCTACGCATCGACGGCAGAGGATACATTTATTGTTATCTCTTACCATATGTGCGGCAGAGGTATCTAAAGCATACTCGATTCTTTCGCCATCATATTTTGTCTCGTCATCAATCTTATAATCATGACAGAGTTTCTGTAATTCACAGTTACCGCTTCGTACACAGGAAAGGCACTTACGGTCATGAATGGAAAGAAGAAGCTGTAATGTTTTTCTTCTGGACTCGATAACTTTTGGTGTATTGGTCCATACTTCCATTCCTTCATTGATCGGGTATACACAGGCTGTAACCAGTGTTCTTGCCCCTTTTACTTCTACGACACACATTCTGCAGGCGCCGATCTCATTGATATCCTTCAGGAAACATAAAGTAGGAATCTCAATATTTGCGAGACGGGCAGCCTCAAGAATTGTTGAACCTGCCGGTGCTGATACTTCAACACCGTTTATTTTAATTGTAATATTTTCCACTGATGATCCCTCCATTACTCTTTGTAAATAGCGCCGAAACGACACTTATCAATACATGTACCACATTTTACGCACTTATCAATGCTGATGATGTGTGGTTCTTTGATATTACCTGCAATGGCATCTGCCGGACAGTTCCGTGCACATAACGTACAACCTTTGCATTTTGCGGGATCAATCTTATATGTAAGAAGTTCTTTACATACGCCTGCAGGACATTTTTTGTCTACTACATGCGCAACGTACTCATCTCTAAAGTAACGCAGTGTGGAAAGAACCGGGTTCGGTGCAGTCTGTCCCAGACCACAGAGTGCATTATCTTTGATGTAGTAGCACAGTTCTTCCAGTTTATCCAGATCTTCCAGTGTAGCTTTTCCGGAAGTGATCTTCTCGAGCATCTCAAGAAGACGTTTGGTTCCGACACGACATGGTGTACATTTACCACAGGACTCATCTACCGTAAACTGCAGGAAGAATTTTGCGATATCTACCATACAGGTATCTTCATCCATAACGATCAGGCCGCCGGAACCCATCATAGAACCAATGCTGATCAGGTTGTCGTAATCAATCGGAATATCAAAATGCTCTGCCGGGATACATCCGCCGGACGGACCACCGGTCTGGGCAGCTTTGAATTTTTTGCCATTCGGGATACCGCCGCCGATCTCTTCGATAACGGTACGAAGTGTTGTACCCATCGGGATTTCAACAAGACCTGTGTTGTTGATCTTACCACCGAGCGCAAATACTTTTGTTCCTTTGGATTTTTCTGTACCCATGGAAGCAAACCACTTCGGTCCGTTGATGATAATCTGCGGAATGTTTGCCCATGTCTCAACGTTATTTAAAATAGTAGGACATCCGAACAGACCTTTGACAGCCGGGAATGGCGGTCTTGGACGCGGCTCGCCGCGGTTACCCTCAATAGATGTCATAAGAGCAGTCTCCTCGCCGCATACAAATGCGCCGGCGCCAAGACGAAGCTCAATATCAAAATCAAATCCACTGTCAAAAATATTTTTGCCTAACAGACCATACTCTCTCGCCTGACCGATAGCAATCTGAAGACGTTCTACTGCAATCGGATACTCCGCTCTTACATAAATATAACCCTGGGAAGCTCCAATAGCATAACCTGCGATCGCCATAGCTTCCAGAACAACGTGCGGATCACCTTCCAGTACGGAACGGTCCATAAATGCGCCCGGGTCGCCTTCATCGGCGTTACAACAGACGTATTTCTGTACATTTCCACGATTGCCCGATGCAAATCTCCATTTCAATCCGGTCGGGAATCCAGCACCACCACGACCTCTCAGTCCGGAATCCAGAATCGTCTGGATAACTTCATCCGGAGTCATCTCTGTCAGAACTTTTCCAAGGGCTTCATATCCGCCGGTTCCGATATATTCATCAATCTCTTCCGGATTGATAACACCACAGTTTCGAAGAGCAATTCTGTGCTGTTTTTTATAAAAGGCTGTCTCATTGAGAGATTTGATGCCCTCCGGAGTCTCAGCATCATGATATACAAGACGTTCTACCACACGTCCCTTCAGCAGATGTTCTGATACGATTTCCGGAATATCTTCCGGTCTTACCTGAGAATAAAAGACTGCTTCCGGATATACGACCATGATCGGGCCTTCTGCACACAGACCATGACATCCTGTTTTAACAACTGCAACTTCATCCTGCAGTTTGTGATTTTTTAATTCATTTTTTAATACCTGAATGACCTGCTGGCTTCCAGATGAAGTACATCCGGTTCCGCCGCAAACCAATATATGTGAACGATACATAGTAACCCAACCTCCTAAATATTGTCATTCTCATGAAGCATATATCTGTCTACTACATTGCCTCTGACAATATGCTGATCAATAATATCCAGAGCCTTCTCCGGATTTACTTTCACATATGTGATCTTTTCTTTTCCCGGCTCGTATACTTCTACGATAGGCTCGTACTGGCACAGGCCAATACATCCGGTCTGTGTTACTTTTACATGCTCAAGTCCTCTTTTCTGAACTTCATCAGAAAGAGTTTTCAGCACTGGTCTGGCACCGCTGGCAATTCCGCAGGTAGCCATTCCAACTACGATTCTGGTACTGTCATTATCATCTGAGCGAAATCCGATGCTTCCCTGCATCTTCTCTCTGATCGCTCTTAATTCTTCCAGTGATTTCATAAAAAACCTCCATATTAATTCGCATTTCCATCAACTTCTGCTTTATTTTCCTCTAAATATTCTGTCAAAAACTGATACACCTCCGGTTCGGAAAAGGAAACCTCTCCTAGAATCTCCCGGAGCTGTCTGGTATCCAGCTCAAATTCTTTTTCATCTACCTGATAACGATACACAAAATCCGTATCCGGATGACCAGTAAGGATCGCAAGCATCGTATCGGTAATATTTCCAAGTGGCATACAGTCAATATGATCGGTATGATAGGAAGCACTGATACAGGTTCCTTTTCCCGGTTCTGACTGCAGATCAAAACTGCCGCCGGTACATTCCGCTGACTGTTTCAGAAAGGGAATTCCCAGTCCGATCCTGCGTGTGGTACGGGAAGTGAAAAAGGGATCTGTCGCTGCTGCAACCTGCTCTTTTGTCATTCCGCATCCGTCGTCACGGATCGCCAGTTTCATAAGATGTGCTTGTGTGTCAAAAGAAAGTATGATCTCAACCAGTGACGCATGCGCTCTTGTGGAATTTTGCACGATATCAAGAATATTTAAAGAAATCTCTGGCAGCATTATTCATATTTGGCAAGAATGCCGTCAATATCATCTACGGTAAGTCTGCCGTATACTTCATCGTTGACCATCATGACAGGCGCCAGTCCGCATGCGCCCACGCATCGACAGGCATCCAGCGAAAATTTTCCATCAGAAGTACATTCGCCGCCGGCAATGTTCAAAGTCTCCATCAGCTTATTATAAATATCGCCGGAGCCTTTTACATAACAGGCAGTTCCGAGACAAACGGAAATTTTGTACTTTCCTTTCGGGAAAAGGTTGAACTGCGAATAGAAAGTTGCTACCCCATAGATTTTTTCCATAGGTACATTCAATTTGTCAGAAATAATCTTCTGAACTTCATAAGGCAGATATCCATAGATATCCTGAGCCTTCTGCATAATCGGCATCAAAGATCCTTTTTCATCACGGAGTTCTTCGATTACCTGAAGAAGCTGTGCTTCCTGTTCCGGTGTCCCATTGAATGGAACAGTCTTTTTGTTTTCCAAAATTATCCCTCCTGTTTCTCCGATGTATGTAAATAAATACATCATGTCACTAATATTAGCACCAACCTGTACAATTTACAATAATTTATCTCAACAAAAATTGGTAATTTTTAAAAAGCTTTTTTGTGTATATGTATTAATCGGCGTACAATGATGCTATTGTTATAATAATAACAAGCTATTTTTGTTGAATATGCATAATTTTCATGCTATACTGAATGTGCAATTTATTGTACGCAATAAAATACATTACTTTCTGGAAATTACCTTAAATAACCAGATAAAGGAGATGCTCTATGCTCATATCAGAAATTATTTCTTTATTACATGCAGATATCCTGACAGCGCCAGATCATTTTGATACTGATATCCAGAATGCTTTCAGTTCTGACATGATGAGCGATGTTCTTGCTTATGCGAATGACCATACGATGCTGATCACGGGACTGACCAATCCACAGGCGATACGTACTGCAGAAATGCTCGACATCGACTGCATCTTATACATTCGCGGAAAACAGCCGGACTGCAATACGATCACGATGGCCCATACGAGAGGAATTACGATTCTGTCCACCCGACAGACAATGTTTAATACCTGCGGGATTTTATACGAAGCAGGATTGCGCGGAGGAACGATTAAAAATGGAAAATAAAATTTCTTTTCAATATGATGTAGACGGAAAAGATTTTACCCGTGCTGGCGAAGCCAGCAGCGATATGAAAAATAAATTAAAGACGATGAATCTGGATCCTGCTGTTGTACGCAGAGTTGCCATTGCCATGTATGAAGGCGAAATTAATATGGTCATCCATGCAGATGGCGGAACGATCGATGTAGATCTTTATCCAGAGCATCTGATGCTTACATTAAAAGATCAGGGACCGGGAATCCCGGACATTGACAAGGCGATGCAGGAGGGCTATTCCACTGCGCCGGACGAAATCGTCAGCCTCGGATTCGGAGCCGGCATGGGACTTCCTAATATGAAACGGGCTTCTGATGAGATGCAGATTGATTCTGTCCTTGGCGTAGGAACAACCGTTACCATGCGGATTAATTACTGATTCTGGAGTATTATCTTATGAGTAAGTTTTTTCATTCTGTCTATTTAAATGAAGAAAAATGCTGCGGATGCATTACCTGTCTCCGGCGCTGCCCTACACAGGCGATCCGTGTGAAGGAAAGAAAAGCCCATATCATCCCGGAATACTGCATCGACTGTGGCGAATGCGTCCGCCACTGCCCACATCATGCAAAAATGACAAAACGTGACAGTCCGGATGTGCTTCAGCAGTTTGAATATACTGTAGCGCTGCCTGCCCCGTCCCTGTACAGTCAGTATAATCACATGAATGATGTGAATATTATCCTGACAGCACTTTTAAGTATGGGATTTGATGATGTATATGAAGTCAGCGCAGGCGCTGAGTTAGTCTCCGATGCAAGCCGGAAATATGTAGCTGCACATCCGGAAGGCTGGCCTTTTATCAGTACCGCCTGTCCTACTATTGAACGTCTGATCCGGGTACGTTTTCCTAATCTCATTGATCATCTTCTTCCAATTCTCCCGCCGATGGAGATTGCAGCAATCGCAGCAAGAAAAAAGGCAATCCAGGACTCCGGTTTGATGGGAAGCCAGATCGGGATTATTTTTATTTCTCCCTGCCCTTCTAAAGTTACTTTTATCCAGGAACCATTAGGACTGAAAAAAAGTAATGTAGATGCAGTTCTCGCTATCCAGGATATCTATCCTCTTCTGCTCCCTCATATGAAACAGGCAGAAAAGCAGCCAAAATCTCTGGCAATGTCAGGAAAAATCGGCATCGGCTGGGGTATCAGCGGTGGAGAAGCCGCCGGTCTGCTTTCCAATAGTTATGTAGCTGCAGACGGTATCGAAAACGTAATCCGCGTGCTGGAAGATTTGGAGGACGAAAAATTCCCGGAGAACCTGCAGTTTATTGAATTAAATTCCTGTAATGGAGGATGTGTAGGCGGTGTACTGAACGTGGAAAATCCTTACATAGCGAAAGCAAAGATCAAACAGCTGAATAAATACCTCCCTGTCTCCAAACAGCGAGTAGAAGAATGTCCACAGTTGGAATCAAAAGAATTATTCTGGAATGATACCGTTACTTATGAACCGGTCTATCAGCTTGGCAACAATATGATTGAAAGCATGCAGCAGCTTTCCGAAGTGGAAAAATTGCTGCGTGAACTGCCACAACTGGACTGCGGATCCTGCGGCGCACCAACCTGCAGGTCATTGGCCGAAGATATTGTAAAAGGAAAATTAAATGCAAAAAAAGAGGACTGTATCTATCTGTTGCGGGATTATTATGATGCATTAAAGAACAGTCCGTTATTTAAGGAGGAAAAAAAGCATGACAATTAAAAAACTTCTGACTTCCGAACAATTCGAGGTAATCAGTCAGGGGAAAAATACAGACCAGGAGATCAGCGCCCCCTACTGCTGCGATTTGCTCAGCGTTGCCATGGGAAATGCGCCTGCAGGATGTGCATGGTGTACGGTTATGGGAAATATGAATACTCTTGCTGTTGCCTCCCTGACAGAAGCAGGATGTGTAATCTTATGCGGTGGAACCGCCATTGATGATAATATGAAATTAAAAGCAGAACTGGAAGGCATCACTCTTCTGCGTACGGAACAGCCGATTTTTGAGACAGCCCTCTGGATATATGAGCAGATCCATGAAAAACATTAGTTACGATTTTCATCTGCACTCTTGTCTGTCACCCTGTGGCGATGATGATATGACACCGGCAAATATGGTAGGCATGGCTGCCGTGATCGGTCTGGATGCTATCGCTCTTACAGATCACAACACCTGCCGGAACTGTCCTGCCGCGATCGCTGCCGGAGAATTATATGGTGTCACTGTCATGCCTGGCATGGAGCTTTGTACTTCCGAAGAAGTCCATGTGCTCTGTTTTTTTCCCGGTTTAGACGAGGCAATGGCTTTTGATGACTATGTCTATGAACAGGCATTGCCGGACATTGAGAATAATCCGCTGTTTTTCGGGAATCAGATCATTTACGATAAACAAGACGAAAAAGCCGGAACGCTGGAAAAGCTTCTGATCAGTGCCACTACAATCTCCTTTTCCCAGCTTCCTGCCCTGCTATGTCCTTATCAGGGGATCATGATACCGGCGCACATTGACAAATCAAGTAACAGTCTTATCAGTAACCTCGGTTTCATTCCGCCGGACAGTACGTTTCAGATTGCAGAACTGCATGATATCCGCCAGAAAGAGGATTTCTGTCAGCGATATCCCTATCTGAATGGATGTGGATTTCTGACTTCTTCTGATGCCCACTCCCTGAACGATATGAATGAACCGGTAAATCATATTTCTGTAGAGGAAGCCTCTGTTAAAGGTATATATGAGGCTTTGTTACGAGGAAACAGTCTAATATAAAACATCTACCTTGGTTTATCCTAATGTTAGAAAAAGACCATATAGCAGATTGAATTTCAAAAAATATTTTTTGATTCAATCTGCTATATGGTCTTTTTGAATATTGTTTTCTTTAGTGGAACTCTTATTTGGTATTAAGACCAACTAACGTTCTGACTATCTCACATATCCATTACGGACGAACCTGACCATTACCAAAAATAATATACTTGGTCGTAGTAAGCGCCTGAAGCCCCATCGGTCCTCTGGCATGCAATTTCTGCGTACTGATGCCGATCTCTGCGCCAAAACCAAATTCAAATCCATCGGTAAAGCGCGTGGAAGCATTGACATAGACCGCAGCTGCATCTACTTCATCCAGAAATTTCATAGCGTTTTCATAATTTTTTGTAATAATCGATTCTGAATGACCGGTGTTATATTTATTGATATGAGCAATCGCCTCATCTACATTGGATACCGTCTTCATGGAAATCTTATAATCCAAATACTCTTTTCCCCAGTCCTCTTCTGTTGCTGCGCCAATGCCGTCTGCTTTGGAAACAAGGTTCTCATCTGCAACCATGGTTACCTGTTTTTCCTGTAATTTTTTTGCCAGAACCGGCATGATCGCATCTGCGACTTTTTCATGGATCAAAAGGGATTCACAGGCATTGCACACTCCCACTCGCTGGGTCTTTGCGTTAAGAATAATATTGACTGCCATATCCAGATCTGCAGATTCATCTACATAGATGTGGCAATTTCCTGTACCGGTTTCAATAACCGGAATCGTGGCATTTTCTACAACAGACCGGATCAGTCCTGCACCGCCTCTCGGTATCAACACATCCACATATGCATTCATCTTCATAAATTTTGCTGTTGTCTCTCTGTCCGTATCTTCGATAATCTGAATATAATCCGGATTCAGTCCCATATCCTGCAGGGAATTCTGGATAGTATGTACAATGGCAACATTGCTATGAATTGCATCGCTGCCTCCCTTTAAGATCACAACATTACTGGTCTTAAAGCAAAGACCGAAGGCATCTGCCGTTACATTTGGACGTGATTCATATATGATGCCAACCACACCTAACGGCACTCTCTTTTGTCCAATCATCAATCCATTGGGTCTTTGTTTCATTCCCAGCACTTCCCCGATCGGATCATCCAGACCGGCAATCTGTTTTAATCCTTCTGCCATCTGTACGATACGATCCTTTGTCAGGCAGAGTCGGTCGATCAAACCGGATGGCATATTTTTCGCTTTTGCCTGTTCCAGATCTTTTTCATTTTCTTTCAAAATCTCTTCTGTATGCATGCACAGATCTTGTGCAATTTTACAAAGTGCTTCGTTTTTCTGAGTCGTTTTTATCCTGCCAAGCTCACGTTCTGCTGTTTTGGCTCTTTGACAGATTTCTAATAATTCCATACCGCCCTCCTGATTTTACTATTACATGATACATTATAAACACTAAAAAGAAGTTTCCCGTATCATACCTTTCATTTAAAACAATACAGTCGCTCTTCTGTACAGAGAAAATCCATCTTCAGATCTCTCCCCTGTGAAGGAAGCTGCTCAAACACAGAAGCTTCATACGCTACACCGATCAGTTTCTGATATTCATGAGTTGAAAAATAACGGTCATAATATCCTTTGCCATAACCCAGCCGGTTTCCGGCAAGATCGAATCCCAGCCCTGGAACCAATACGCAGGCATCCGGCCAGTCTGCGATTTCTTCTGTACACGGTTCCATAATATGAAAACTTCCCTCTGCAAAATCATACTCAAAATCATGGATTTCATAAAAGATCATGTCTTCTCCAAATACTTTTGGAAATGCGATAGCAATCCCTTTTTTCAGAAGCTCTTTCGTCAGTTCCAGAATATTTGCTTCATTTCCCAGCGGGTAATAACAATATACCCGTGAAATCTGTGATTTCTCAAACCATTCTACCAGCTGACTGCAAATCATTTGCGCTGCCTGCTTTCGTTCCTCTACAGAAAGACCTTTGCGGATCCCCTTTGCTTTTATGCGCAATTTCTTTTTTATCTGATCTAATTGTTCTGATATCTTCGGTTTTTCCTGATTTTGCCCGACTATATTTTTTGTCAAAAAATTCTCAGTTTTTTTTGAACTTCTTTTTTGCATACTCTTCTCCGAGATTTACGATACTTCCGTCTTTTTCAACCATATCAATATTATTCAGCTGGCTGACCAGATTTCTTTTTACACTTGCGATATACTCCTGGCGAAGCATCGCCTGCTCCTTTTTCTCAGCTTCCGTCAGACCTTCTGCCTTTGATTTTCTTGATAATTCATTAATTCTTGCGATTTTCTCTTCATTCATAGTTATCTGTTCCTTAATTCATTGATTCAAAATGTTCTTCAATATACTGATTCAAGTTAAAACTGCTGTCTTTTTTGCCTTTAAACAGTGTTCCTTTGAAATTGCCTTCAATAATCTGATGCAGAATCCCCACATCTTTTCCGTTTGCAATGATCATATCTGCGCCGGATGCCATAGCAATCTGCGCAGCCTTTAATTTGGTAGACATTCCACCGGTACCTACATCGCTTCCTGTACTGTCTTTTGCCATATTCAGGTAATCTTCTCCCAGATCATCCACTCGTTCAATCAGAACTGCATCCGGGTTTGTATGCGGATCATCGGTGTACAGACCATCAATATCCGATAACAGGATCAGCAGATCCGCTTCTGTCAGAGATGCCACGACAGCGGACAAGGAATCATTGTCACCAAACTGCATCTCATGAGTAGAAATAGTATCATTTTCATTTACAATCGGTATAATGCCCATACGAAACAGTTCATCAAAACAGTTTTTCGCATTTTCTCTGGAAACCGTATTAACCATTGTACTTTTTGTCATAAGAATCTGACTGGCGATCTGAGAATATTCACCGAACAACCGCTGATATACCATCATAAGACGCGCCTGTCCTACCGCAGCGCATGCCTGTTTTGTGGCCAAATCTTTCGGTCGTTCCTGAATACCGATTACTTTCCGCCCTACTGCAATCGCACCCGAACTTACCAGACATACATCTGTCCCCTGATTTTTAATGTCACAAAGCTCTCTGACCAGCTTTTCCATTTTGATCAGATTCAGCCTTCCACTGTTTTCATGATGCAGGGAAGAAGAACCAATCTTAACCACAATCCTCTTTTTATATTTGAAATAGTCATTTACATTCATATTTTTCGTCTATCTCCTGTACTATCTTTTTACATCCTATATTTTTTATCTCAGTAATATATTTTGACTGATATTTGTTGCTAACAGGTCGTTCGTTTATTTTTCATACAAAGATATAATCGTTTGTAACAGCCATGCTATGTTGACCTATTAGCACTCATTGTATCACAATTTCCTATGAAAACAAAGTAAATGTACCAAAATCTACACCGAATAGTTTTAGCAGAAATAATTTTGACACATAAAGAAATTTTCTCTTTATAGAAGTATTGTCTTACAAAATATCCTTTCATTTTAATAATCTATGCACAAAAATACTCCCTTCCATGATAAACAGTTTTTCTTTTACTGTCTATCTGAAAGGGAGTACCTTATAATCTTGAGCAAAATTTCACTACAAAGAAAATCTCTAACAAAATGCTGCTCCATATTTTACTGTCAGATCAAAAAACTCACAGAAACATTTTTATGCTTCTTTTGTAATGATCTTCTTCGGACATTTCTCAGCACATGCGCCGCATCCGGTACATTTTGTCTGATCAATATGTGCGATGTTATTCTCCACAGTAACAGCGCCTGCTTCGCAGACTCTCTCACACATCTTACATCCGATACATCCGACTTTACATGCCTGCATAACTGTTTTACCAAAATCTTTGGAGTTACACTGAACAGCATATTTTGCGTCATATGGAATGAGTTCGATAAGATCTTTCGGGCATGCTTTGATACATTTTCCACATGCTTTACAGTTTTCCTTATCTACAACTGCGATACCATCTTTAATATGAATTGCATCAAAAGGACAAGCCTTTACACACTCGCCAAATCCAAGACATCCATGATTACATGTCTTTGCACCACCGTTTGGCACAAATGCCATCATAGAACAATCCTGCACACCATGGTACTCATAATCCTGTTTTGCCTGCTCACAGGTACCTGCACATTTTACAAATGCAGTCATGCGAACAGCATCTCCAGCATCCAATCCCATGATCTCACCAATCTTGGCAGCAACAGGCGCTCCGCCAACCGGGCAGGCATTTACTTCTGCTTCGCCTTTTGCGATTGCAGCAGCAAGACCGGAACATCCGGCGAAACCACAACCACCACAGTTGTTGCCCGGAAGTGCATCCAGAACCTGCTCTTCTCTCGGATCTACTTCTACTTTAAATTTTTCACCGGCAATTCCAAGGATGATACCGATGACAATACCTACTATGCCGACTACAGCAGCGGCAAGAATAATAGCTCCACTCATCTATGCACCCTCCTTAAATTACTCCGGAAAATCCCATAAATGCAATTGCCATCAGACCTGCTGTAACAAGTACGATTGCAGAACCTTTGAATGGGACCGGAATATCATTATATTCCATTTTTTCACGGATACCAGCCATGATAACAATAGCGATGGTAAAGCCGACAGCGGTAGCAAGACCGTTGATTGTGCTGACACCGATACTGTAACCAACATTACCGTTTGCCTGTACATTGGTAAGAGCCACACCGAGAACCGCACAGTTTGTTGTGATCAGCGGAAGGAAAATACCAAGTGAGTTGTACAGGGATGGCATTGACTTACGCAGGAACATTTCAACGAACTGTACCAGTGCTGCAATAACCAGAATAAATACGATTGTACGCAGATAAATAATGTCAAAATTCTGTAAGATAAGTTTATCCAGTACACTTGTGATAAATGATGCGATTGTGATAACGAATACAACTGCCATACCCATTCCAGCTGCTGTCTCTACCTTTTTAGAAACACCAAAGAACGGACACAGACCCAGGAACTGGCTCAGTACTACGTTGTTCACAATGGCAGAACCAATTGCAAGTAAAATTACTTCTTTCATCTGAACCTTTCCTCCTATTCTTTCTCATCTGTTCCGGCAGTGATAACTTCATCAACCGTACTGCAGCCTTCTGCACATGCGCCGCAATCGCCTTCCAGACATCCGCCTCTCTTCTTGACAGCAAGACCTTTTTTACGTCTGCTCTCACGGAAAGCGTTCTGAATAGCGATCAGCATAGCCAGTACAAAGAATGCGCCAGGCGCCAGTACGAAAATAGTGATCGGAGTAAATCCTGTCGTAATCTTAGCTGTCTCATCTGCCAGCGGGAGGAGCTGATAGCCGAAAATCTGTCCGGCACCAAGAATCTCACGAACTGCACCGATACAGGTCAGTGCAACAGTAAATCCAAGTCCCATACCGATACCATCGAAGATAGACGGAAGAACTGGATTTTTAGATGCATAACTTTCTGCACGGCCAAGGATGATACAGTTTACTACGATCAGAGGAATATAAAGTCCCAGTGAAGCATACAGGGAAGGAACAAAACCTTCCAGCAGGAACTGTACGATAGTAACCAGTGAAGCTACGATTACGATAAATCCAGGTACACGACATTTGTCCGGGATAATCTTACGAAGCAGTGAAATAAGCAAGTTGGAAAATACCAATACAAGAGTCGTTGACAGACCCATACCGATACCATTCATTGCTGATGTAGTAACAGCCAGTGTCGGACACATACCGATCAGCATAACGAAGGTAGGGTTTTCTTTTACAATACCGTTATAAACGCGTTCTACACATTTATTCATTAATTTGCCCCTCCTGTCGTTAATTCTTTATAATAAGCTAATCCGGCGTTGACACCGCTTGTCACAGCTTTGGATGTGATAGTCGCACCACTGATGGCATCGATCTCGGAGTCGGAAGATGCACCTGTTTTGGTTACAGTAAAGGAGTCAACCTGTTTGTCCTTAAACTGATCTGAGAAAGAAGCCTCTTTTGCTTTCATACCAAGACCGGGTGTATCATTAATGCTTGTGATGGAATATCCATTTAAAGTACCATCTTCTGTGATACCAAGAGAGAATGTAACATTTCCGCCGTAACTGTTCGGGTCTGTTACTGTAATGACATAACCAAGGGTATTGCCACTGTTATCTTCTGCAAGTACACATCCTTCGATGGTGTCCGGATATCCTGCATCGCTTACGATTTTTGTTGCAGCGTCAGAATCAAAACCATCCATATCTACAAATTTTGCAGCATCCGGGAATACGGTTTTATAAGCTTCCTGCTGAATGTTGTAATTTGCCTTTTCAATCGGCTCTGCTGTGATCTGATAAACTGCGCCAAGACCAAAGCCGGCGATCAGTGTGATCACAAAAAGGATCAGGGCGTCTTTAATGATTGATTTGTTCATTATTTTTCCCCTCCTTTACCAAATGGTTTCGGAATTGTAACTCTCTCGATGAGCGGTACAAGCATGTTTGCAAAGATGATGGAGTAAGAACATCCCTCTGCAGATGCGCCGAACATACGGAAGATTCCAAGAAGACATCCGCAGATGATACCGTAAAGGATTCTGCCCCGCGGTGTGATCGGAGAAGTTACATAATCAGTTGCCATGAAGAATGCGCCAAGGATCAGACCACCACCACATACTTCCTGGATAACAAATGTACCGAGATCGCCGGTTGTAAGATGTCCGCCGAACAGTACGATAAAGATTACAAATGTAACAATGTATGTAACCGGAATACGGAAATCGATAATTTTCAATGCGATCAGGAAAATTGCACCGATCAGCAGAGCAATTACAGATGTCTCACCGATGGTACCTGCGATACGTCCGGTAAACATTGCCAGCGTATTATCGAACAGTGTACCGTTCTCTTTGATCACTGCAAGAGGAGTTGCTCCTGTCACACCATCAAAGGTAAAGCTTGTCATCGGAGCTGTAAAAGCAAGGAGCAGGAAACATCTTGCGCCCAGTGCAGGGTTCATGAAGTTCTGTCCAAGTCCGCCGAAGATCATCTTTACTACGATGATAGCAAATGCACCACCAAGGATTGCGATCCAGAAAGGAATCGTAGATGTCAGGTTCAGTGCAAGAAGAAGTCCGGTTACGATACAGCTGAGATCGCCAACCGTCTGTTTTTTATGTCTTAATTTGTTAAACACATATTCGGATACCATACAGCTGGCGATCGTAACTACGATAACAGCCAGAGCACGCGGTCCGAAGTTAAAGATACCAAAAACCGTAGCAGGCAATAATGCAATGATAACGCAAAGCATGATTTTCTGCGTGCTGGCATTGGATCTCACATGTGGTGATGAAGTAACATTATATAAATCACTCACAATAATCCACCTCTTTCTAACGTATGATAATCATTATTTCTTGCGTCTGTTTGCAAGAATCGTTTTTCTCATTGATTTAATTGCCTGTGCAAGATTACGTTTTGCAGGACATGTATAACTACAGCTTCCGCATTCCATACATTCCATACCGTGCCATGCTTCAAACATCTCAGGACGATGCTGTTCTGCAAAATCAGCAAGTCTGGACGGAACCATACGGGAAGGACAGGCTGCTACACAGCGGCCACAGTTAATACATGCTGTTTCCTGTGCTTCTGCTTCTTCTACATCATCTTTGGCAAGAAGGAGAAGTCCACCCGTTGTTTTGGTAGTCGGACAATTCAGATCAAACATCGCAAATCCCATCATAGGACCGCCTGCGATAACTTTCTTCGGCTGAACTTTTGTTCCACCTGCAGCTTCCAGAAGCTCTGCAAAGCTTGTACCGATATTCACACGCAGGTTCTGCGGTTCTGTTACCGCATCTCCGGTAATGGTAACGATACGCTGGATCAGCGGCATGCCGAATTTTACAGCATGATAAATTGCCACAATTGTGTCTACGTTATCAACGATACAGCCAGCGTCTGCCGGAAGCATAGTTGAATTGATTGCACGACCGGTAGCAGCATAAATCAGCTGACGCTCGGAACCCTGCGGATATTTTGTTTTTAATGCTTTTACTTCCATACGCGGCTCATTTTTTACAAGCTCACGCAGTTTTGCGATACAATCCGGTTTGTTATCCTCTACACCGAAGATACCTTTTGCATTGTCAAACATGGAAAGGATGATGCGCATACCTTCGATCAGTTTCTCCGGCTCTTCTACCATTCTGCGGTAATCCGCGGTCAGATACGGCTCACACTCTGCGCAGTTTGCGATAATGTAGTCGATCTTTTCCGGCTCTTTCGGAGAAAGTTTAACGTGAGTCGGGAAACCGGCGCCACCCATACCAACAACGCCTGCATCCTGAATCCGTTTCATGATCTCTTCTTTTGATAATGCGCTCACATCATCAACTGCCTGATATTCTACTTCTTTGAACTCTCCGTCATTTTCAAGAATAATGGCATTCACCATATCTCCAACAACGGTTCTTCTCGGCTCGATCGCTTTGATCTTACCAGAAGCACTTGCATAGATTGGAGCTGAAACAAAACCGCCTGCTTCTGCGATCATCTGTCCTTTGAGGACTTCATCACCTACAGCAACTACAGGTTTTGCCGGTGCACCAATATGCTGAGACAGCGGATATACCAAATCTCCCTTGGGTAAATAATCCCGAATTGGCTTATCCTTGGACAGCTCTTTTCCGTCATACGGATGTACGCCGCCCTTAAAAGTACATAAACCCATATTCTGTGCCCTTCTTTCTATCATTCTATTCCTATGGTAATTCCATAAAAAATCAAGATACATTATATCACATCTTATCAATAAAATGACAGAATTTTTTTATCAAATTTTAAGGAATTTAAATTTTTACAAAAAATTCTATGTATGTTATACTCTTTTTTGCGAGGTATTTTATGAAAATTTATAACAAATCATACAGTTTAACTCAGTTTAAAACATTTTTGTCATGTTCTATTCCGTATGGAACTATTTTTGTAGATATTGAGACAACCGGATTGTCTTCAAAAAAATACAATATTTATTGCATTGGTCTGGCATTTTTCCAAAATGATCAGATTCTTATCCGGCAGTTGTTTGCACAAAAACGACAGGAAGAAAAAGAAATCCTGTCTGAATTTCTGGATTTTCTTTCCAAAAACTGTAACAGTATTTTTACATTTAATGGAAAAACCTTTGATCTTCCCTTTCTGGAAAAGCGGTGTGCACTTCATGGCTTGTCATTTTCAGCAGCTGATTATCCGGGGAAAGATCTGTTACAGGACTTCCGCCCATTAAAAAATCTGCTCCAGCTGACCCATCTGCGGCAAAAGGATCTGGAACAATTTCTTGGCATCGACCGGGAAGATCTTTATGATGGCGGCAAACTGATCTCTGTATATATGAAATATGAAGAAACACAGGATCCTGAGTTAGAGCATCTGCTCCGGCTGCACAACCATGAAGATATGTTGGGAATGCTCCGGCTTCTTCCGATCTATCAGTATAACATTCTTTTTCAGGGAGAGTTTAAGATTCAGTCCATGCACGTCATAACTGAAAAGGATCATCTCGGCACGGAGCGGAATTCTCTGGAAATCCATCTGTCTCTTTCTGATGGGCTACCCAAAAACATTACCGGTGTAAATGAGCAGATTCGTTTTCTGTTTCATGGCAAGGAGGGAATCGTCAGTTTGCCCGTGTATGAAGATACATTTCACTATTATCTTCCGGATTATAAAAACTACTATTACCTGACAGAAGAACATACAATTATACATAAAAGCATTGCACAGTTTGTAGATTCTCAGTTCTGCCAGAAAGCAACCCCTGATAACTGTTATTTACCAAAGAAGGGTATGTTTCTTGCCAGTAATAAAAAAAGTGATTTCTTCCGTTTTCAGCAAGACCGCAAGGATAAGACGTACTATATGGATCTGTCTGATTTACTTGATGTAGATCAAAAGATTTTATCAGCAGATATCACTTCTGTTCTTCAGGAGGAATTGCAGCTGTTGATTGCCGAACGGTTAAAAAAATTCAAACCAATGTTATAATATCAAAAAAAGGACGGCAAAGCCGTCCTTTTTAAAATCATATAATTTTAGTAATCATCAGACTGACCAATACGGTCATCCTGTCTCTTACTCTTCGTCCTGATCATCAGCCTCGTTAGCGATTGCTTTCATGCTCAGACTAATCTTTCTGTCATCTTCGTTGAAGTCTACGATCTTAGCTTCGATCTCCTGACCTACTGCTAATACGTCAGATGGTTTGTCAACATGCTCTCTTGAAATCTGAGATACATGAAGAAGTGCATCTACGCCAGGAGCAAGTTCAACGAATGCACCGAAGTCTGTCATTCTTGCAACTTTACCAGTTACAATAGTACCAACTGCATATTTCTCAGCAGCATTGTTCCATGGGTTGTCCTCCGGGAATTTCATGCTGAGTGCGATTTTGGTATCTCTGATATCTTTGATGAATACTTTAACCTGCTGACCAACTTTGAAAGCTTTTTTCGGGCTCTCAACACGTCCCCAGGACATCTCAGAAATATGAAGCAGACCGTCTGCTCCGCCAAGGTCGATGAATGCACCGAAGTCTGTAATGTTTTTAACAGTTCCTTCCATAACATCGCCTACATTGATCTTCTCAAGAAGCTCTTTCTGTTTTTCTGCTTTCTCAGCAAGGAGGAGCTGTTTTCTGTCGCCGATGATTCTTCTCTTTCTCGGGTTGAACTCAGTAAGAACGAACTCAATCTCCTGATCTTTGTATTTTCCAAGATCTTTCTCGTATACATCTGATACAAGGCTTGCCGGGATGAATACTCTTGTTTCATCAACTACAACGCTTAATCCGCCATCCAGTACCTGAGTAACCGGTGCTTTCAGGATCTCGCCGTTATTGAATGCTTCTTCCAGACGTTTGCTTCCTTTTTCAGCAGCAAGACGTTTGTATGTAAGCAGAACCTGTCCCTCTCCATCATTTACTTTGAGAACTTTTGCTTCCATAGTGTCGCCAACGGAAACAACGTCGCACAGGTTTACGCTTGAATCATTTGTATATTCGTTACGGGTAATGATGCCGTCTGATTTATAGCCAATGTTCAGGATAATTTCATCCGGTTTAACATCTATAACTGTGCCTTCGACTACCTCTCCATTTCTTATTGTTTTTAAAGATTCTTCCAACATTTGTTCAAAGCTCATTTCTGACATACTTTTGAACCTCCTCAATAATATTATTTGGGGTTGAAGCCCCCGCTGTAATACCTACGTAGTCGAAACGCTCAAACTTGGACCAGTCCAAATCGTCTTTCGTTTGTATAAAGTAAGTATTTTTGCATCTCTCAGAACATATTTCAAACAGTTTCCTGGAATTAGAACTGTTTGTTCCACCGATTACAATCATTGCATCCACTTCAGCAGAAATCTGTGCTGCTTCCTTCTGCCGTTCTTCGGTGGCACTGCAAATTGTATTCCGAACAGTTCTATCATACCCTTTTTTTGATATAATTTCAACCATATCTTGAAATTTGTTGTAATTAAATGTCGTCTGTGCGACAATACAAAGTTTTTCGTTTTTCGGTATATCCAGATCTGCCGCATCTTCTTTTGTCTCAATTACTGTCGTTTTCTCCGGAGCTGACCAGCCACAGATTCCCTGTACCTCCGGATGATCATGGCTTCCCGCGATCACGATCCAGTATCCCTTCTCACTGTATTCCTGTACCAGCTGATGGATACGGAGAACAAACGGACAGGTTGCATCTACAATTTCACATCCGCACTGCTGCATTTTTTCATATACATCACGGGATACGCCGTGGGAACGGATTACGATTGTGCCTTCTTTTTTCTGTTTCAACCCATCCAGATCATGGATCACATGTACGCCCTTTTCTTCCAGTTCCTTTACCACTTCTTCATTATGGATAATCGGGCCAAACGTATCCACGGGAGCCTGTCCCTCTGTTGCCACTTCATATACTTTATTTACTGCACGTTTTACGCCAAAGCAAAATCCAGCACTTTTTGCAAGCACTACCTTCATATTTCAGCAAAACCGCCTTTCTATCTTCACATTAAGTTCTTCACTCCAGATAAACATCTGTTCCACTGACCTTTCAGCCCGTAAGACGAACACTGTGAAAATTTATTTTATATACTATTTTTATCCCACAGATGCCAGACCATTCTTCGCAAAAAACATCTGTAAGCAAATCTATCTCACGCTCAAATATTTATTTTGCCAGTGACAGGATTTTTTCTACCACTTCATCAATGGTCATATCAGAAGAATCAATGACTTCTGCATCATCTGCAACTTTCAGCGGGGCGATTTCCCGGTGCATATCCCGATAATCTCTGTCCTCAATATCTTTTTCAATCTCTTCCAATACGCATGTAGTTCCTTTTTCCTGCAGTTCTTTATAACGGCGCAGCGCCCTTGTATGCACGCTTGCGGTCAGATAAATCTTCAACTGTGCGTTTGGCAGCACACAGGTTCCGATATCTCTTCCATCCATAAGAATATTTTCTCTTGCAGCGATCTGCTGCTGCAGTCCAAGTAACGTTTTTCGCACGGTCGGATAAGCGCTTACTACAGACGCCGCATTTCCAACTTCTTCTTTTCGGATTTCCGCCGATACATTTGTGCCGTTCAGATACACCTGCTGTGTCTGATCCTCATATTTCAGTTCAATGTCGATATCCTTACATGCTTCTGCAACAGCAGATTCGTCTGATAATGTAATATTATGCTGCAACATGTACAACGCAATGGCACGGTACATTGCGCCGGTATCCACATACAGAAACCCAAGTTCTGCTGCTGCCTTTTTTGCTATTGTACTTTTTCCTGCTCCTGCAGGTCCGTCAATCGCTATATTGTAACTCATCTTTTATCATCATCCAAAAATCCTGTTTTATAGCAGGAAGGATGATTCTCCTTTCTCCCAATCCTGTTATTCTTCCATTTATCTGTCATATATCAATTATATATGTTCGGTGTTTACTATGTTATATATAAAAACGATATATAATCAACAATTTTCTACTCATTAATCATACATGTATATTGACTCTCTTACGTTCATTATATCATGAACAAAAACAGTTCATGATCAACATTCAATACTGACACCGGCAAGGTATCCGGTGGACCATGCGATCTGCAGATTGTAACCGCCAGTCAGCGCATCCACATCCAATATCTCGCCCGCAAAATAAAGCCCTTTGACCAGTTTTGATTCCATAGTGGACGGATTGACTTCTTTTACAGAAATGCCTCCCCGCGTGATGATTGCCTCGTTCCATCCCCGTTTGCCAATGATCGTACATGGAAATGCTTTGAGCAGACGGATCAGTGTCATACGTTCTTCTTTTGTAATGGAATTCGCTTTCCGGTCGCCGTCGATTCCGGACAATTCTATAATAACAGGAAGAAGTTTTGCCGGAAGCAGACCTGTGATTGCATTTTTAAATGCCTTATTCAGATTGTTTTGAAAATCTCTCTGAATGCGATGATCCAGCTGTTCTTCTGTAAGCGCCGGTTTCAGATCGATTTCCATGGAAAGAGATCCTTTTTCCAGTGCATCTGAAATGATGCTGCTGGCGCTTAAGATCAACGGACCACTGACACCAAAATGTGTAAACAGCATTTCGCCAAATTCTTCGTATAATTTTTTCTTTCCACGACAGATCGTGACAGACACATTTTTCAGGGAAAGTCCCTGTAGCTGTGGGATATAGCTTTCCTTTGTCACAAGCGGTACAAGTGCCGGTGTCGGTGTCTGGATCGTATGTCCACAGGACGCTGCAAGCCGGTAACCATTTCCATCCGAACCGGTAGACGGATAAGACTGCCCTCCACAGGTGCAAATCACAGCATCTGCAGAAAGCGTTTCCTGTTTCTTCCCGGAACGAACTTTTACGCCTGTAATCTTCCCATCCTTCTGTACCAAATCCGTAACCTCTGCATGAAGCCGGGTTTCCACTCCCTGTTTTTTCAGCACCTGTACCAATGTGCGGATAACATCGGATGAATGATCTGACTGTGGGAACACACGATTACCCCGTTCTGTCTTTATCTCCAGACCATTTGTAATAAAAAAGTCCATGACCGCCTGATTATCAAAGGTATACAGACTGCTATACATAAATTTTCCATTGTGCACAATGGACGCAAATATCGTTTCCAGATCTGATGCATTGGTCAGATTGCAGCGTCCTTTTCCGGTTATATATATCTTTTTCCCGGCTTTTTCATTTTTTTCCAGTATCAGAACCTGATGTCCGCACAGAGATGCTGCATAGGCAGCCATCATTCCTGCTGCACCGGCTCCGATCACGATCACATTAGCCATTGGAATCCTCCAATTTCGCATATCTTGTTTTTATATGATCATCAATATGATTGATCTCGTCACTTTCGTATACCTGATATTCATCCCAGATATCTTCCAGCATTTCCAATGTCTTTGCCACCTCTGACTGTTTCTTCATACATAACGCCACAATCAGCGCATTGATTACGCTCAGAGGTGCCACCAGGGAATCCACAATGGAAGCCATATCGCTGTTTGCAATGAGATTACAGGAAGAATACAGGTTCATGGGCGAATGTACACTGTCTGTCAATGTAATCACTTTTGCATTCCGGTTATTTGCAAATTCCATGGCTTTTAATGTCCGCATGGAATAGCGCGGAAAGCTGATGCCGATGATTACATCCTTTTCACTGATGCGCACCATCTGTTCAAACACTTCACTGGAATTGTTCGTATGAATCAGATGCACATTATCCAAGATAAGGTTAAAATAAAACGCCATGAAGCTGGCCAGTGGCGCACAGCTTCGGATTCCCATGATATAAACATGTTCTGCCCGTAAGATAATCTCCAGCGCCTGTTCAAAGGCCTTCTGGTCGATGATATCCAACGTATTCTTTATTTTCTCCGCATCAGACTGTAATACCGTTTCCAGAATCTCAGACTGACTGATTCTGCCATAAGTCACTTCCATCCGCTGAATGGAATTGAGTTTATTACGCACCAAACCTTCCAGTGCCTTCTGAAATTCCGGATAGCCCTTATAGCCGAGAAACGTAGCAAAACGCACAACCGTGGATTCGCTGACGCCTACGACCTTTCCCAGACGTTCTGCGGTAAGAAAGACCGCTTTATCATAATTATCTGAAATGTAAGTAGCAAGAAGCTTCTGACCCTTGCTCATGGAACTGTATTTCTGATTGATACGGTTCGTCAATTCATTTGTATTTCCCATTCTGAACCTCCAGGTTCGACATTTTGACACTTTTCATCTATTGTATCACGTTTTTCATATTAAGTAAAAAGATTTTGCAGGAATTCCTTCAAAACTAATTTTACACACAAAGAATATTCAAACGGCTCGATTTCATCCTTTACATATAATTTCTGGCTTCCTACCAAATCCTTTCCCACATATAATTCCAAACTGCCAACTGCTGTATCTGTATTGGTAGGAAATGTGATCTTACGATCCAACCGCACCTGTGTCGTAACAGTTTCATCCAGTGCAAGCAGCCGCTCTATCGTCTCCTTCCCAGGTTGCAGAGATACGCTTTGGGGAAATTCCCAGCCATCTTCTGTAAATCGGATACCCCCGGTCACTTCCGCCTGCTGTTCAACGTTCTGCTGCCGGATATCTTTTCTTTCAAAATGCTCATTTCCATATGCAATCAGTTTTTTTGCATCCTCCCACTTGTAATTTTTATGGTTCGGCCATCCACATGCCAGCAGTGCGATTGAATAGGATCTACCATTTTCTTCATAAGAACATACATAGCAATACCCTGCCTTAGACGTATACCCTGTCTTTCCCGACACGATTCCGTTCTGCATTGTCAGAAATGCATTTTTATTCTGCACCTGATACTGTCTCGTGCCTTCTGTATTGGAAAAACTGTGGTCTGCAGCCTGCGTAATTTCAAGAAATGTCTTATTTTTCCTGCAATAGTTCATGATTTTTGCCAGATCTGCCGCACTCACACCATGACTTCCCTGCGCATCTTCTCCATCCAGTCCGTTTGGCGTCACAAAATGATACGTCTGACATCCGATCTCTGCCGCTTTTTCATTCATCAATGTGGCAAATTGTTCCACATTGCCTCCGATGGTCTCTGCGATCACTACTGCCGAATCATTCTGAGACTCAAGCATAAGGGAATACAACAGATCTTTCAGATAAAAGCTTTCTCCCGGAGCAAATCCGCATTTTGTTTCCGGCATGCTGCACGCATATTCCGATGCCGTACAGATCTGATCCAGATTGCCCTGTTCGATTGCGATGATACAGGTCAGTATCTTTGTCGTACTCGCATTGGGCATCAGCGCTTCCGCATTTTTCCCATACAAAATCCGTCCGGTTTCTCCGTCCAGCAAAGCAGCCGCCTGTGCATAAAGATTCAGGTCTTTGTTTTGGTCCGCATCCGACACCGTAACCGGCAATGCCTCCTGTGCCTCTGGTACGCTTTCTGCCAGAAGGTACGTTTCCCACTTTGAGCGTTCATATCCGGCAGCATACACCATTCCCTCACAAATGCTGGAATTTGCCAGCGTTGTACTCATAGCAATGACTATGATGCCGAAAAAAATTTGTACTCCTTTTCTTCTCTTCCCCGGACAGTTGCTTCCAGAACATCTATTGTAAAATCCTCTATATCTATTTTGAAAATACAATTTCATATTTACTTCATTTTCTTCTTTTATATCAGCTTATGCCCATTTTATATAAATAGACATTGAATCCACCCATATCTATATACAAGATTAAAAATCTTCAACTGGCTTTTGCATTTATATTTACAGTCTTTCCACTGCCCAAATTCACAAAATCACATGTTTCTGGCGTTTATTAATATTATTTTATATCTAACAAAAGAAGACTTCTTATGTCGATACAGTTCATATCCGACAAAAGAAGTCTTCAAAATCCTATCCGTTTAAAACGAAATGTCTATATTAATTTTCTCCAGGCATCTTCCATGCATGATGATCGGTATGCAGAAGCTCATGGGATTTGTGAGACAATGGTTTCTCAAAGAAATCTTTATAAGCTGCAAGTACAGATGGATTCTCATGTGAGAAACGGAGTGGATTATTTTTATCCAGTGCATACAGCCTTGCTCCACGGACATCTGCCAGTTCCACACCATCTGTAATCGGCTGTCCGCCACCGCCTGCACATCCGCCAGGGCATGCCATGATCTCTACGAAATCATATTCTGCCTCTCCGGCACGGACTTTCTCGATCAGCTTTCTCGCATTGCCAAGTCCACTGACTACTGCTGCACGTACTTTAATGCCGGCAATCTCTACGGTCTGTTCTTTGATACCATCCATACCTCTGACAGACTGGAATGCATCTGGATCCGGATTTTCGCCATTCAGTACATAATATGCAGTACGCAATGCAGCTTCCATAACGCCACCGGTTGCACCAAAAATAACAGCTGCACCGGTACCAACGCCAAGCGGCATATCAAACTCTTCTTCCGGAAGCATCGCCGGAGATACCAGTTCTGCTTTCAGCATACGATCCAGCTCACGGGTTGTCAGAGATACATCAACATCCTGACCAGATCCGGCATCGTTCATGACCGGCAGATCGCATTCTGCTTTTTTTGCAGTACATGGCATGATGGACACAGAAAAGATTCTGGAAGGATCTACATCCAGGATCTGCGCATAATAGCTCTTTGCCACTGCGCCAAACATCTGCTGCGGAGATTTTGCTGTAGAAAGCTGATCTTCCATATCCGGATACTGGGATTTCAGGAATCTTACCCATCCCGGACAACAGGAAGTAAACATCGGCCATTTATACTGATCCCGGTGCGTCATACGTTCCAGGAATTCATTTCCTTCCTCCATGATCGTAAGGTCAGCAGAGAAGTTTGTATCAAATACATAATCTACACCAACTGCACGGACTGCAGCCGCCATACGTTTCTCCGTTGCCATAGATGCAGGAAGTCCCAGGCCCTCGCCCCATGCTGCACGGACTGCAGGCGCAATCTGTACAACTACAATCTTGTCAGGGTCATGAACTGCATCCATAACTTTCTGGATATCATCTCTTTCATGCAGGGCACCAGTCGGACAATGGGTAATACACTGTCCGCAGACTGCACAGTCTGCATCTGTGATCTTTTTGCGCTGTGAGACATTGACATCAGTACGTTTTCCTGTATTTACAATATCCCAGATATTTAATCCCTGTACTTTATCACAGATCTGTACGCACCGCATACATTTGATACACTTGCTTGCATCTCTGATCAGTGGGAAATCTTTTGGCCATTCATCCGGTGTATAAGACTGTTCAAACGGAACATCATGAATGTTCAGGTCATTTGCGATCTCCTGCAATGTACAGTTGCCGCTTCGCTGACATGCTGCACAGCGATAATCATGCTGAGAAAGAATAAACTGCACATTCATTCTGCGGGCATACTGCGCTTTCTGACTGTTAGTGTAGATGACCATGCCTTCTTCTACGGCAGTATTACAGGATGCAACGAGCGTCTCTTTTCCTTCTACCTCTACACAGCAGACACGGCAGGCGCCGATCTCGTTGATCTCTTTCAAATAACATAATGTAGGAATACGAATGCCGATCGTTGCAGCAGCATTCAGAATTGTTGTGCCTTCCGGTACCTGTACTTTTTTATTATTAATCGTTAAATTTACCATCTGTCCTGTCTGCCTCCTCTCAACACACCACATCCATGACGATCGCAGCGCAGACAGCGGCTTGCTTCCTGTACTGCCTCTTCGTTACTCATGCTATATTCAATTCCTTCAAAATTATCTCTGCGGGCCCAGGCTTCTTTCTCTGACAGGTTCACACGGCCACACGGAACTTTATCATTTAATAACGGCTCCGGAATATCCACATCAACGGAGATCGGATGATGGAATCCGAGATATTCGTCAATATTTGCTGCAGCTGCCTTTCCTGCTGCAATGGCTTTAATAACAGTTGCAGGACCGGATACGCAGTCACCACCAGCATAAATTCCGACCATATTCAGGGCTCCTGAGTCATCTGCACACAGACGGCCACGATTTGCGGCAATTCCAAAATCTTCAAACGGTTTGGAAACGATATCCTGACCGATTGCAACTAAAACGATATCGCATTCGATACGTTCTTCTGGTTTATTAGCTTTTCTCGGTGCAGGTCTTCCACCTTTTACCGGTCCAATGATCTGTGGCTGTACCCAAAGTGCGCAGGCATTTCCGTTCTCATCTGCTTCTACACGCAATGGCGCTTTTAAAGTCAGAAGCTCAATGCCCTCTGCAATCGCTCCTTCTACCTCTGCTGCTAATGCAGTCATGTCTTCCTGTCGTCTGCGGTATACAATGCTTACCGTCTCTGCATTGGAACGTATAGCTGTTCTTGCACAGTCCATAGCCACATTTCCACCACCAACGACTACAACACGTTTGCCGCTGAAATCCGGATAATTACCATCACCAATCTTACGAAGCATATCAACAGCAGAGATTACATTGTTGCTGTCTTCTCCTTCAAGGCCAAGTTTTTTATCTGTATGAGCGCCAATGGCAATATATACAGCATCATATTCTTTGCGGATCTGATTCATCTGTTCTGTACCGATCTGTACATTCATCTTAACATCAACGCCGGTTGAAAGAATGGCATCGATATCCTGCTGCAAACGTTCCCTTGGGAATCGGTAATTCGGAATACCATAACGGAGCATACCGCCAAGTTTTGATTTTTCTTCAAATACCGTCGTCTGATGTCCCATAAGCTGAAGGAAATATGCTGCCGTCAATCCACATGGACCACCACCGATGATTGCCACTTTTTTACCTGTTGCCGGAGCTTTTTCCGGTACCGGTACCTGATCTGCCGGAGCATGATCTACAATGTAACGTTTCATGCCACGGATATTGATGGAATCATCAATGATATTTCTGCGGCATCGTTCCTCACACGGATGTTCGCAGATCAGCGCACAGGCTGTCGGGAACGGATTGTCCTTACGGATCAGGCGGACCGCATCTGCACAGCGTCCCTCTCCTGCCAGTGCAATATATCCAGGGATATCCACATTTGCAGGACATAAGGTAACACACGGAATCGGCTGTTCAAAAGTACCAAGACACTGATGTTTTTCCACATGAGAAATAAAATCTTCTTTAAATCCTTCAAATCCGGCCAGTACCATACGTGCAGATTCAAAACCGATAGCACAATCAGCTGAGTTTTTAATATTTTCTGCTGTTTTTTCTATGAGATCTAATGTTCTGACTGTCGCTGTATTATCCAGCACGCTCTCTAATAAATCCTCTAGTTTTCCAAGTCCGACACGACATGGCACACACTTTCCACAGGTCTGTGCATGACAGACTTTCAAAAATGCAAGCAGCATATCTACGGGACAGACCCCTGGCGGATTTGCAACGATACGCTGTGTGAATTCCTTCATCAGTTTCTCTGTCGTTGCATCTACCTTGTCGGTTGACAACACTGATAATCGACTCATTTTACATCCTCCTCAACATACACCTTTAATCGTGTATCATTTTCAGTAACATAATAATAGCCGGACATCCCACTACTTATAAATGTCCAGCCATTTGGTTATATTTACCAAATAACATTGTGTTCTGTAGCTCTATTCTAATTGATATTTTTTTTTTATACAAGTCCATTTTTGTGTATTATACTCACTTTTCCCTCAGTTGGTTACTACTTTCACACCTATTTTTTATAACATTTTCACAAAAAATACAGTTTTATATTAGGCAGTTTTTTCTTTTGCTTTGTAAAAGCATACCTGTATATAGAAGAATTACCCAAAGCTCTCTGTAAATTTTTAGTGATAAATCCTTCTACATTGAGGATTTATTAATACTTTTACAAAAAATCCTTATATATTATCAGACTTCTCTGGTTGTTTTATATGTTAAGGCAGATGTTTTATTTGTCTCTGACTCTGTGCCCTGAGCGCTAATTTCGCCAAAATAAAACAACAGCATTCCATTCCCCATAAATAACGGGCAATAAAATGCTGCTTTATAAATGTTCAGATTTTTAATTTTAATTCAATCTCTTCCTGTGCTTCCTGTTTAAATTCATCTACTTTTTCCGGGTCCAGAGATGGCAGATCATCTACTGTCTGCACGCCAAAGCAACGCAAAAACTCTTCCGTAGTGCCAAACAGAATCGGTTTTCCCGGTGCATCCAAACGTCCCACTTCCTGGATCAGTCCATATTCGATCAGTTTGTTAATAGCATGCTCACAGGATACGCCGCGGATTTTCTCAATCTCAATCCTTGTGACTGGCTGTTTATAGGCTACGATAGACAACGTTTCCAGAACAACATCCGTCAACACATGTTTCTTGGGCTGTCTGGCAATACGGATCAGATATTCATAATATTCCGGTTTTGTACACATCTGGAAAGAATCTTCCAGTTCTACGATCTGCATACCGCTGGAAGAATCCTGATATTTCTGTATCAGACCTTCCATAATCTCACGGGTCTGTTGTTCTGGAAGTTCCAGGGCAGATGCTATTTTTTTTAACTCCACGGAATTTCCCATGGTAAACAGGATGGCTTCTATCGCCGCTTCGTAATTTATTTCATTCATATGTCCTATCCTCTGCTATCTATCCCATTCTGTTTTCCCACACATCTGGAACGAATCCAGATCTCATCAAACAACTCTTTCTGTACAACTTCAATTTTTCCTGTTTTCATCAATTCCAGTACTGACAGAAAGGTTACGATAACTTCTGCCTTACTTTTCTGGCACTCCAGAAGTTCCCGGAAACCAAATTCTTTGTGCGTCGATGCATAGTTCTCCAGATATGCCATCTTCTCGTCCATGGAAACTTCTTCTTTTTCAATCTTTCCAAATTTAGATCGGATCGGATCGGTCTTATCTTCCTGCTTCTTTATGACAGACTGAAAGATCTGATTGAGTTTTTTCAGATTCATTCCTGCAGTCAATGCATCCAAATCGATTGGTTCCTGATACTTTATGACCTCCTCCGGCACAGTAGGCGGCTTGAACATCAGGCGTCCGGCATCCAACTGGCGATCTTTCAGTTCAAATGACATATACTTATACATCTTGTACTGTAACAGCTGCTCCACAAGCTCTGCCCGCGGATCTGTCTCTTCCTCTTCTTCTTTCTCTTCTACCGGAAGAAGCATTTTCGATTTGATATCCAGCAAAGTAGCTGCCATGACCAGAAATTCGCTCATGATGTTCAGATCTTGCCGCTGCATTTCACGGATATACTCCATATACTGTTCCGTGATCTCTACGATGGGAATATCATAAATATTTACTTTATTTTTCTCCAGTAGATGCAAAAGCAGATCTAATGGTCCTTCAAAGCTCTCTAGCTTTACCTTCAAATCCATTCTGTTTCTCCGTTCCTGTTTGGTTCTTATCATCAATCATACGAGTATGTTGACCCTCTTGCGCTCATTATATCATAAGCAAAATCGGCTTATGATCGACATTCGCCGTTCGTCAATCATACGAGTATGTTGACTCTCTTGCGCTCATTATATCATATTCGCCAAAACTTTTATGCCAGAAGTTTTGGCACAGACAGATATCCCCAACATCCCAGCTCTTCCGGTGCCGGAATACAGGTATCGTAAAGATGACGTTTTACCTGATTGGGGGTCAGTCCCGGATATTTTTCCAGTAAGAGAGCAAGCATTCCGGTCACTACCGGTGCCGCCATAGATGTACCGCTTTTGATGGAAAATGAGCGGGTTCCCATATTTCCACAGCTGCGGATACCCGTTCCCGGGGCAAGAATCTCCGGTTTCACAATACAATCCCTGGTAGGTCCTCTGCCGGAATAACCACGTTTCAGTCCATGCCCAAGCATCGTTTTCTGATCATCTGCGCTTCCCACAGTTATGATCTTCTTTGCAATGCCAGGACAGGTTATCGTATTTTCGCCCGGTCCGTTATTCCCGGCAGCGGCAACCACGATAATTCCTGCCTGCCAGACAGCATCAATCACTTCTATCAACCGTTGCTGCTGTGCCTGCCCCGGATTCTGCGTCATTCCAACAGAAATATTCATGACCCGGATCTGATTCTTCGGCTGTTCTTCCAGAATCTGACGGAGCGCAGCAATCAGAACATCTATTTTACCATTGCCCATGGCATTCAACACTTTATAAATATGAAAACCGCATCTCGGCGCCACACCCTGAAACTGTTGAGCAGGTAAATATCCGCCCACAATGCCGGAGATATGCGTTCCATGTCCGTTATTGTCATAACACTTTTTCTGTTCTCCCACAAAATCGTGGAAAGACAGGATACGATCCCGAACTGCCTGATGGGGATAGACCCCCGTATCCAATATTGCAACCGGAATGCCGGAACCATAGATTCCACGCTCATATGCATAAGAAGCATGGATGATCTTTAATACACGATTCATAACAATCCTTTTTTATTACAATATTCAGGCGCCTGTTCTGCCGTGCTAAAAAATGCCGCCGACAGATTACTCTTTATCGGCGGCACACGACATATTCTTTATATAATATTATATTACCGAGAAATAACCCAACCGATTATTTCACATCTTTCATGCTGAAGCTGATTCTGCCCATTTTATCTTTACCAAGGCACACAACTTTTACAACATCGCCGAGAGTCAGTACATCTTCTACACGGTTGATACGCTCTTTGGCAATCTTGGAAATGTGAACCATTCCTTCTTTGCCCGGAGCGAATTCGATAAATGCGCCAAACTCTTTGATACTTACAACTTTACCGGTAAATACCTGTCCAGCTTCAAAATCTGTTGTGATGATACGAACATACTCTGCAGCTTTGTCCATCATTGCAGCATCCAGTCCGCAGATAGATACAACACCTTCATCAGAAATATCGATCTTAACTCCAGTCTCCTCGATGATTGCATTGATGGTCTTACCTCTCTGACCGACAACATCACCGATCTTCTGAGGATCGATCTGCATGGAGATGATCTTCGGTGCAAACTCGCCAACCTGTTTTCTCGGTTCAGCGATAGCCGGAGTCATGATCTCATTTAAGATATACTCTCTTGCTTCTTTTGTTCTTGCGATTGCTTCTTCTACAATCGGACGGGTCAGACCATGGATCTTGATATCCATCTGGATTGCTGTGATACCGTCATGAGTACCTGCCACCTTAAAGTCCATATCGCCGAAGAAATCTTCCAGACCCTGGATATCAGTCAATACCAGATAATCATCGTCTGTCTCTCCGGTAACCAGACCACAGGAAATACCTGCAACCGGTTTTTTGATTGGTACACCAGCTGCCATCAGAGACATGGTAGATGCACAGATACTTGCCTGTGAAGTAGATCCGTTGGACTCAAATGTCTCAGATACGGTACGGATCGCATATGGGAACTCTTCCTCACTCGGAAGTACCGGAACAAGCGCTTTTTCTGCAAGTGCTCCATGTCCGATCTCACGACGTCCCGGTCCTCTGGACGGTTTTGTCTCACCTACAGAGTAAGACGGGAAGTTGTAATGATGCATGTAACGTTTTCCTGTAATATTTTCATCCAATCCATCGATTCTCTGTGACTCAGAAAGCGGAGCCAGTGTTGTGATAGTGCAGATCTGTGTCTGTCCTCTGGTAAACATGGCAGAACCATGTACACGCGGGATCAGATCTACTTCTGCAGCCAGTGGACGGATCTGGTTGATCGCTCTTCCATCCGGACGTTTGTGATCTTTTAAGATCATCTTACGAACGGTCTTTTTCTGATACTGATATACAGCCTCGCCGAGAACTGCAAGCCACTCTTCATTTTCAGCAAAAGCTTCTTCCAGTTTTTCTGTAATCTGGCGGATATTTTCTTCACGAACCTGTTTTACATCTGTAAATACAGCTTCTTCCATCTCTGCCGGCGGAACGATCTCTTTGATCGCATCAAACATTTCTTCCGGAATCGCACAGCTCTCATAAGCATGTTTTTCTTTGCCTACTTCTGCTACGATCTGATTGATGAAAGCAATGATCGTCTGGTTGATGTCATGTGCTTTATAGATCGCTTCGATCATTTTCTCTTCTTTGATCTCGTTTGCGCCTGCCTCGATCATGATAACTTTCTCTGAAGTAGAGGCAACGGTAAGCTGAAGATCTCCGTTATCCCACTGTTCCTGAGACGGGTTTACAACGAATTCTCCATCTACCATACCAATCTGTGTCATGGCACACGGTCCGCAAAACGGGATATCTGAAATGCTTGTTGCCAAAGCAGAACCAATCATGGCTACCAGCTCCGGACGGCACTGTGGATCCACACTGAGTACCAGGTTGTTCAGTGTAACATCATTTCTGTAATCTTTCGGGAACAGCGGACGCATCGGTCTGTCGATAACGCGGGCTGTCAGAACAGAGTTCTCAGATGCTTTTCCCTCACGTTTGTTAAATCCACCCGGGATCTTGCCTACGGCATACATTTTCTCCTCAAATTCAACACTGAGTGGGAAGAAATCAATACCGTCTCTTGGTTTGTCAGATGCTGTTGCAGTACATAAAACAACAGTATCTCCATAATGCATTAATGCAGCGCCATTTGCCTGTGCTGCCACTCTGCCAACATCCACACGAAGTGTTCTGCCGGCGAGTTCCATAGAATAACTCTTGTACATGCGTATTCTCCTTATTAAAAATATATTATTTTCAGCAGAAGAATCCGAAACTACTGATACAGCCGCATACATGATACAGACATATCAGTGGTCTCGGCAATAGCTCTTCTGCTGATGTTACCATTTTAAGGTAAAATAGAGCGGAAACAAATTTCCGCTCTATCCTGCATAATCCGGTCGGATTATTTTCTGATACCTAATTTTGCAATCAGAGCACGATATCCTTCCAGATCTTTTCTCTTCAGATAATCCAGCAGACCACGTCTCTGTCCGATCATCTTTAACATACCTCTTCTGGAGTGATGATCCTTCGGATGCTCTTTCAGATGATCAGTAAGCTCTCTGATTCTTGCTGTCAGAACTGCGATCTGAACTTCCGGTGAACCGGTATCGTTCGGTGTTCTGCCATACTCTGCCATAATTGCTGCTTTTTTTTCTTTTGAAATCATTACAATTTCCTCCTGTTTTCTATAATCGCCCGTTTTCATTGTGAGGTACTAAGTAACAGGTTGGAGAATCCAGTTACTGAGTATGGGCTCTTTACTCACACTGTATCAGTTTATCATAGTTTTATTTGCTTGTAAACATATTTTTTCTGAAGATAGCGTTTTTCTATCATTGGAAGATTTCAAGATAACTACTATACGCCGTTTCATTTGCTCTGAGGGCTTAACAAACCCATTACATTAATCTCTGCTTCTGAAAAATTTCCGTACGTTTTCCCGATCCCGGTCGATCTGCTCCCGCAATGCATCCAGAGATGCAAATTTCTGTTCCGGACGGATGAACTCCAGAAAAGAAACCTGGATTTCTTTATCATAAATATTTTCATGGAAATCAAAAATATTCGTTTCCACACCCACCGGATATGTACCTTCGATCGTCGGTTTACAGCCGATATTGCTGATACCGGCGTAAAGCTGGTCTCCTATGCGGATCCGGGATGCGTACACACCATTGGGCGGTAACAGTTTCTCCGAATCCGGCAGCTGATTTACCGTCGGGAAACCAAGCGTACGCCCGATCTCATTGCCATGTAATACCGGAGCGGTAAGAAAATAATCGTACCCAAGAAGATAATTTGCTGTCTTCAAATCTCCCCGATGGATCAGGTCACGGATTCGGGTACTGCTGATATCTTCCCCTTCATACTGGATTTTATCTACGATCACGGCATGATAACCCAGTTCCTGCTCATATCGGATCAGATCCACATAGCTTCCGCTGCGGTTGCATCCAAACCGGAAATCTTTTCCGGCTACGATCTGTTTCACACAGATTTTTTCTCTCAGCATCAGAAGAAATGACCGCGGATCCAGATGTTTGAACGCATCAGTAAATGGACACTCAATGACATAATCAATGCCTGCATTTTCAAAAATCTGTTCTTTTTCTTTATTTGTTGATAATACTTTATAGGTATTCTGGTGTATGGATTTCGGCGGGATATCAAAAGTAAAGATCACGGTCTTAAGGCCGTTCTTTTTTCCTTTTTCCAGCTCCTGGAGCAGATATTTATGTCCAAGATGCAGACCGTCAAACTTTCCAAGCGTGACGACTGCCGGCTCCGTAATATGAAAATCCAATGTACCCTTTATATATTGCATAATCTTTTCCTGAACTGTAATTTATTTTATGACAGAAACATTTTTACCGGTTTAAAACAACCTTTTTCTTTCTGAAATCCATAGACGGCAGTAAAGCGGCTGTTACTGTCATAGATCCTTACCGGCTGTACAAAAGCCTCTTCCTGTACAAAAACGAAATCATCTGCACACAATGCATTGCCATTCAACAGCTTCTGCTGCGCGGTTGCTTTGACCATCAGTGCCGGATACTCTGAAAAAACGGTGTCCACCGAACGGATCAGATCTTCCAGCCTGCCTTCTTCTTTTGCCTGCTGTACCTGTGAAAGCGTCAATGCCTGTTCTATAGTAAATCCAGCCGCACGGGTTCGCCGCAGAGATTCCATGCAGCCGCCACACCCCAGCTTCTGCCCGATATCATGGCAGAGTGTACGGATATACGTGCCTTTGGAACAATGCACTTCTATCGTTACCCGTGGCAGATCCATTTCGCAGATCACAATGTCATATACCGTTATCTGACGTGCCTTTCGCTCTACCGTCTTTCCTGCCCTAGCCAGATCACAAAGCTTCTGTCCATTGACTTTCAACGCCGAATACATGGGCGGAATCTGCATCTGTTTACCGCAAAAACTTCGGATCACTTCCGATACCATCTGTTCATCTGCTGTAACCGGTTTTTCTGCAAGAACCGTTCCGGTCATATCCTGCGTATCTGTTTCCTTTCCAAGAAGCAACACCGCCTGATACGTCTTGTCACTGTCCGTGAGCATATCACAGACCTTTGTCGCATTTCCAAGGCACACCGGGAGCACTCCTGTTGCATCCGGGTCCAGTGTTCCCGTATGACCGATCTTTTTCTGCCCGCAGATTCCACGAAGCTTTGCTACCACGTCAAAAGAAGTAAACCCCTGTTCTTTGTCAATAATGATAATTCCGTTTTTCATAAAATGATCCACATATTCCTTTATACGTTTTCCAGAACGGATGCAATATCTGCAAGGATCAGATCCCTGATCTCTTCTTCCGTTCCTTTCATTGTGACACCGGCTGCTTTTGCATGACCGCCGCCGCCGTATTTTACAGCGATCTCCGATACATCTACCAAATTTCCGGAACGCATGCTGACTTTGAAATCTTCTGTATCACTCTGATAGAGAAATACTGCCACTTCTACATCTTTTGTAGCGTGCAGCTGGCTAACGATACCTTCCAGATGTTTTGGGAGCACATGGAACTGCTCCATCTCTTCTTTTGTGATACAGGTGTAGATACACCGGTCTTTCATATACCGGCGTGCTTTTAAAAGCGCATGTCCCAGAATCCGGTTCTGTTCAAAAGTCTTCGCAAAAAATGTGTCATTAATGATCGCAGAGTAATCAATCCCACGGTCCATCAATGCGCCGGCAATGCTCATTGTTTTTGAGGACGTACAGGAATACTGGAACACACCGGTATCATGTACGATTCCAAGGTAGATGCACTCTGCTACCTCTTTTGAAATTTTATCCGGATCCATCAATTCATATACCAGTTCACTGGTAGAGCTTGCCTCCGGATGAATAGTATTTTCATCTGCAAAAGAAGCATTGCTTTTGTGATGATCCACGCAAAAGGTTCTTTCTGCCGTCCGAAAATACTCTGCTGCATCCCCAAGACGTCCCAGATCTCCGCAATCCAGCGCAATAAAAAGATCATATTTGCGTTCCCGTGAACAGTCATGTACGATCTGGTCTGCATGTTTCAGAAATTTGAAGATATTTGGAATTTCCTGCAGATATACCGTGACGGAAATCTCCGGAAAATTTTCTCTGATGTAGTTATATACTGCAAGGCAGGAGCCCACACAGTCACCGTCCGGCCGTACATGACCGGACAGTGCCACGCTGTGGGCGCCTGCAACAATCTGTTCTAAACGTTTCATATTGTCTGCCTGTTCCTTGCTTCCTGTGTCCTAATCTTCCGTTGTTTCAGACGTCTCTTCTGACTGTTCGCTGTAAGACAGTGCGTCAATCTTCTTGGACATTTCAATACCGTACTCAATGGACTGATCAAGAATGAAACGGATCTCCGGCGTATTTCTGAGATTCAGGCTTTTTGCCAAACACCGTCTCACATAACCTGCTGCGCTTTTCAGCCCTGCAAGAGTATCTTTCTGCGCGCTCTCATCTCCCAGCACGCTGATAAATGCTTTACAGGTCTTCAAATCCGGAGCAACTTCTACGGAAGCAATGCTGGTCATTGGATGAATCCGCGGATCTTTAATCTCCTCACGGATGATCTTTGCCAGTTCCCGCATCACTTCTTCGTTGATCCTTGTATTTTTTATACTGTTTTTTCTCATAGCAAAACTCCTATCGAGGTACTTCTACCATCTTATAAGCTTCTACAACATCCAGTTCCTGGAAATCGTTGAACCCTTCAAAGACAAGACCACACTCAAAACCGGCTTTGACTTCTTTTACATCATCTTTAAAACGTTTCAGAGATGCAAGATTTCCTTCGAAAATCTGCTCTCCCTCTCTGGAAATACGCACCTTACATCCGCGTTCAAATACACCATCAAGGACATAAGAACCTGCAATTGTACCTACGCCGGAAGCTTTGAAAAGCTGACGGATCTCTGCATGACCGAGAACCTTCTCCTCAAAGATCGGATCAAGCATACCTTTCATAGCTGCTTCCACATCCTCAATAGCATTGTAGATAACGGAGTACTGACGGATATCCACACCTTCCTGCTCTGCAGTAGATTTTGCAACCGGGTCTGTTTTTACGTTAAATGCGATGATGATCGCATTGGATGCAGATGCAAGGATGATATCGGATTCGTTTACAGCACCTACGCCGCCATGGATTACTTTTACAACGACTTCCTCATTGGAAAGTTTCTCAAGACTCTGTTTTACAGCCTCTACAGAACCCTGTACATCTGCTTTTACGATCAAGTTCAGCTCTTTCAGATTGCCGGCCTGAATCTGTGAGAAAAGATCATCCAGTGACATTCTGTGTCGTGTCTCTTCGAGAAGTTTCTCTTTGTTCTGTGATACAAAAGTATCAGCAAAGCTTCTTGCCTCTTTCTCAGAGTCACATGCAACAAATACCTCTCCGGCATTTGGAACGCTGTTCAGACCAAGGATCTCTACCGGTGTAGACGGACCTGCAACTTTAATCCGACGACCCTGATCATCGATCATGGCACGGATCTTGCCATAGCTGCTTCCTGCTGCTACCGGCTGACCAATCTTTAAGGTACCTTTCTGTACGAGAACGGTTGCAACTGCACCGCGGCCTTTATCAAGCTGAGCCTCGATGACAAGACCTCTTGCATTACGGTTCGGATTTGCTTTCAGTTCAAGAATCTCTGCGGTAAGAAGTACCATTTCCAGAAGCTGATCAATACCTTCGTGTGTCTTTGCAGATACCGGTACAAAAATAGTGCTTCCGCCCCAGTCTTCCGGAATCAGCTCATATTCAGCAAGACCCTGTTTTACTTTATCAATGTTTGCACCCGGTTTATCGATCTTGTTTACAGCAACAATGATCTCAATTCCTGCGGCTTTTGCATGGTTGATCGCTTCTACGGTCTGCGGCATTACACCATCATCCGCAGCAACTACCAGAATCGCAATATCTGTGGAGTTTGCACCACGCATACGCATGGAAGTAAATGCCTCATGACCCGGAGTATCCAGGAATGTAATCTTCTGTCCATTGATTTTTACAACAGAAGCACCAATATGCTGTGTGATACCACCAGCCTCTTTATCAGTTACACGGGTGCTTCGGATTGCATCAAGAAGAGAGGTTTTACCATGATCTACATGACCCATTACACATACGACCGGTGCACGGGATACCATTGTAGATTCATCTTCTTCTTCCTCTTTCAGAAGTTCTTCGATCACATCTACTTTTTCTTCCAGCTCTGCAATACAGTTGAACTCCAGCGCGATCTCTTCTGCTTTCGCAAAGTCGATCTCCTGATTTACAGTTACCATCTCGCCCTGCATAAACAGTTTTTTCACGATCGCAGAAGCCTGAATTTTCATCTTGTCAGCCAGCTCTCTTACGGTCATAATCTCCGGAAGTGTAATATTCTTTACTTCTTCCTCTTTTTTCTTCTCTGCCGGTGTCTGTGGCTGCGCATTTCTCTTCTTATGGCCAGTCTTCTTCTCCAGGTTTACGTAACGTTCCTGTTTCTTTCCGCCCAGTTTATCATAATCCTGTTTTTTGTTTCCGCCTTTGCCGCTGTTTTTATTTCTTCCTGCATCTCTGGAATCTTTTCCACGGAAATCATCCATTGCCGGTTTTGCCATATCGCGGTTCATGCGGGAGATTTCCTGATCTAATCTTCTCTTCGGTTCTCTTGCACTACTTGCACCGTCTTGACGGCCGTTTCGATTACCTTGACGATCACTGTAAACATTCCGAGTGCCCGATACATTTTTCTGACCATTGCGATCCGTTCTTTCATTCCGCGCATATCTTCCATCTCCATTCTCCTGGCGATTTCTTACCGGACGGTCTCCTTGATTTTTGTTAAAGGAACGATCTTGTCTGTCAGAACGCTCTCCCTGATTTCTGGAACGGTCATTCTGATTTCTGTTGTAAGGACGATCCCCCTGGTTTCTGTTGAAGGAACGATCCTGTCTGTCAGAACGCTCTCCCTGATTTCTTACCGGACGCTGCTCATCTGCTTCCTCAGAATGAATTGCCTGTGACGGGCGCAGGCGATCCGGTCTCGGTTTGATCGGGCGGTTCGGACGTGCCGGACGGTCGTTCTGTGTTCTGTTAGAAGAACGATCCTGTCTGTCAGAGCGGTTTCCGCTCTGTCCTTTCTGTCCGCCTCTACGATTTCCCATTTTGCTGTTCTGCGGATTGTAAACTGCAGAAATGCTGGCTTTTTTCTTCGGTCTCTCAGCCGTTTTTTCGCCATCGTCTTTCTTTACAGTATTCTCTTTTTTTCCAAATTTATTCTTAACCATAGATGCTGCTTTCTCATCTAAAACGCTCATATGGGAAGCTACCTCTACATTATTGTTTTTCAAATATTCAACCACATCTTTTGACTGAACATTTAATTCCTTTGCAAGCTCGTGTACTTTCATTTTTGCCATCTTGTTCCTCCTTATTTAGTTGTCATAATCTTCTGAATCTGTTTTTCAAAGGATGATGCAAATCCGGCATCCAGCACCGCGAGCATGGAACGATATTCTTTTCCGATATAATGCCCCAGTTCTTCCTTTGTACCGATCATATGGATAGGCACTTCGTAATACTGTGTCATATTCATCATTTTCTTTTTCGTATTGTCAGATGCATCTTCTGCAACAATGACCATATACGCTTTTCCACTCTTTACTGCCATCTCCGTGGCATACTCTCCGCTTGCAACTTTTCCTGCCTTCTGTGCAAGGCTGATATTTGAAAATAATCTATTTTTCAACAAGCGCTTCCATCTCCTTTAAAAGATTCTCTTTTATTTCCTTTGAAATTCCGGTTTTCAACGAACGTTCCAGTCCTTTTCGATCACATGCATTTTTAAGGCATTCTGCAGATCGGCAGATATATGCGCCCCGGCCGTTCTGTCTTCCCGATACATCCAGAAGAATCTGGTCATCCGGTGTGCGGATCACGCGCATCAGATCTTTTTTCGGTTTCATCTCTCCACAGCCTACACATAACCGAACCGGAATCTTTTTATTCATTGTCTTCTTCCTCTTCCATATCTGAAGCAAAATCTTCTTCCATCGGAATATCCTCTGCTTCTTCCTCAGAATACGCTTCTTCTGTCACATCTTCTGCATTTTCATTGTCGGAGTCTGCATCTTCATAGTCATCTTCGTATGCGTCTTCTTCATAATCCTCATACTCAGTCTCATAATCCATGAAGTCGCCGGCTTCTCTTGCCTGTGTCTCACTCTTGATGTCAATCTTAAATCCGGTCAGACGGGCTGCCAGACGGGCATTCTGTCCTTCTTTACCGATTGCAAGAGACAACTGATAATCCGGGACAACTACCTTTGCGGATTTCTCCTCTGCATCTGCGATAACAGAAATAACTTTTGCCGGGCTCAGTGCATTCTCAATAAGCATTGCCGGATTCTCATTCCAATTAATAATATCAATCTTCTCGCCATTCAGTTCATCGACGATCGCATTTACACGTGCACCATTCATACCGACACAGGCGCCTACCGGATCAACGTCCGGGTCATTAGACCATACAGCCATCTTTGTTCTGCTTCCTGCTTCACGGGCGATGCACTTGATCTCCACGATTCCTTCACGAACTTCTGCAACTTCTTCCTCAAACAGACGTTTAACCAGCTCCGGATGGGTTCTTGATACAAGGATCTTCGGTCCTTTGGAAGTAGATTTTACTTCAAGAATATATACCTTTATACGTTCTGTCGGCTCGAAAGTCTCTCCTTTGATCATCTCGTTCTCATTCAGGATGGCATCTGCTTTACCCAGATCAATGCTGACATTTTTTCCAATATAACGCTGTACGATACCGGTCACAACATCTCTTGCTCTTCCATTATACTGATCAAAGATTGCTTTTCGTTCTTCCTCACGAATTTTCTGTAAGATAACATTTTTTGCATTCTGAGTGGCAATACGTCCAAATTCTTTGGATTTTACTTCAAATTTCATCACATCGCCGACCATCATGCTGGAATCAATGATTCTTGCTTCTGCAAGACTAACCTCCAGTACCGGATCTTCAACCTGTTCCACTACTGTTTTCTCTGCATATACATGAAATTCACAGGTTTCCGGATCAATAATGACTTTGATATTATCTGCTTTTCCAAAATGCTGTTTGCATGCTGTAAGAAGTGAATTCTCAATTGCTTCCAATAACGTATCTTTGCTGATATTTTTTTCTTTTTCCAAAATGGTTAAAGCTTCTAATAATTCATTTGCATCACTTTTTTTGCTGCTTTTTGTTGATCTAGCCATTTTTTCTTTTTGTCCTCCTTTTTCTCTTCCCGATTATCGTATTAAAAATCAAACGCCAGCCGGATCAGGGCTATATCTGCCTTCTGAAATAATTGTTCTGTTCCATCTTCACTTTCAATTGTAACAGAAGAATCATCATATGCCTTCAATATGCCATAAAATTCTTTTTTTCTATCAATGGAACGATAGGTACGAATCTCAAGCTCTTTCCCCATACTACGTACATAATCCCGTTCCTTTTTCAGCGGTCTGCCAAGTCCCGGTGAACTTACTTCAAAAATATAGGAATCTTCGATATAATCTTCTGCATCCAGAATCTCATTCATGGCTCTACTTACCAGTTCACAGTCGTTTACCGTAATACCGCCTTCTTTGTCGATATATGCGCGCAGATACCAGTTGCTGCCTTCTTTTACATATTCAACATCTACCAGTTCAAAGTTATTTTCGTTCAGGATTGGAAGCAGCAGTTCTTCCGTCCGTGCTTCATACTGTTCTCTTTTTGACATCTTATCACCTGCCATTTCTCCAAACAAGGAATTAAGAGTGGGCTCACACCCACTCTTAATCATAACATCTTTATTCTTACTTATAACTTACTATAGCACGCTATGCACTACTTTGCAAGCTTTTAAGAAAAAAATATCTGCAACACATGTTGCAGATACCTTTCGGGTTGGGCTGTCATTTAAACAGTCAACAGTTCGTAGGGGAATCGAACCCCTGTTTTCGCCGTGAGAGGGCGACGTCTTAACCGCTTGACCAACGAACCATTTTTATCTTTTGTTGCGAGCTGCAACGTTGATTATTTTATTTCAGTCTGAGTAAAAAGTCAAGTACTTTTTTCAACTTTTTTATTTTTTCGACATGAGATCTTATAACGGAGCGTTCCCGCAGGGACGCCATATAAAATGGCCCCCCTTTTAGACTTCTATTCTGTTTCCAGAACAGGAAATCATACAGTACGTCCTTTATTTATAATATCTTCTCCCGGAATTAAGCCAGTTTTGTTTTTGCAAGCTCTACTAAAGCTGTGAAGCCTGCAGCATCATTAACTGCCATCTCAGCAAGCATTTTTCTGTTGATCTCTACTTCTGCAAGTTTCAGACCATACATAAATTTGCTGTAGGAAAGACCGTTCATTCTTGCAGCAGCGTTGATACGAGCGATCCAAAGCTGTCTGAACTGTCTCTTTTTCTGTTTTCTTCCTGCATAAGAGCTGGTAAGTGCTCTCATAACAGACTGTTTTGCTACACGATACTGTTTGGATCTAGCTCCTCTGTAGCCTTTTGCCAGTTTTAATACTCTATTATGTTTCTTTTTAGCGTTCATGCCGCCTTTAATTCTTGCCATTTCTATTTTCCTCCTTTACAAATCTTACAGATACGGTAAAATCTTCTTCATGTTCTTAACATTTGTAGCATCTGTAACGGTGGATTTTCTAAGATTTCTTTTTCTCTTAGTAGTTTTCTTTGTTAAAATGTGGCTTTTATAAGCTTTATTTCTTTTTAACTTTCCTGTTCCTGTTTTTTTGAAACGTTTTGCAGCAGCTCTGCTAGTTTTCATTTTTGGCATTGATGTTTCCTCCTCAAAATAGTCTCTAACGTTTTTCGGTCAGAACCATGCTCATATTCCGACCTTCCAGTTTGGGTGCCTTTTCCACTGTGGCAATCTCTTCCAGCTCTTTTGCAAAATCATCCAGAATATGTCTGCTGTTCTGCACATGAGCCATCTCTCTTCCGCGGAAACGAAGTGTGACTTTTACTTTATTTCCCTTTGAGATGAATTTCTTTGCCGCATTTATTTTGGTGTTCAAATCATTGGTATCAATGTTCGGAGATAATCTTACTTCTTTCAGTTCAACGGTCTTCTGTTTCTTCTTGGCTTCTTTTTCTTTACGAGCCATTTCGTAACGATATTTACCGTAGTCAATGATCTTACATACAGGTGGTTTTGCAGTCGGTGCGATCTTTACCAGATCCAGTTCTGCTTCCTGTGCAAGTTTGTACGCCTCTCTGGAAGACATGATGCCAAGCTGCTCTCCGTCTGTTCCGATCACGCGCACTTCCTTATCTCTGATTTGTTCGTTAATTTTTAATTCGCTAATGGTTTTGCACCTCCAAAATAAAAAAATGGATAGGCAGACTATCCACAACAATTCATCCAAACATCAGATATTGAAATTTGAAATATAAACCGTTAGTCGCACATCTGCGCTAAGGTGAGAGTGGATACTCTACTTCGTTTTCTTACAACTCCATTAATTTATCACATTTCCATATTGGCGTCAACACTTTTTTATATTTTCTTTCGATTTTCCATAAATCATTTTTCTGTAAATGCAGGTCTGTCTTCTTTCTGTACACCAAGACATGTATCCTGCCTCCAAAAAAATTTTCATTATAAAACCTCTTTTGCAACTTTACGAATATGAAAAAATCATGTACTCTATTACCGTATCATTTTCTGTTATCTATGTAAAGCCTGTCCATAAGGAATACAAAACAGGAAAAAGTACTCACAGTTTGTACAGAAAAGAGGTTTTATAATGAAAAAACGAATAGATCTCCACGTTCACTCCACTGCTTCTGACGGGACTTTCGCTCCAGCAGAGCTTGTAGCCCTCGCCAGAAAACAGGGACTTTCTGCTTTTGCCCTCACAGACCATGACAGCACTGAAGGTCTGGAAGAGGCACTGAGTGCATCCAAAGACAGCGATATAGAAGTCATTCCCGGAGTGGAACTTTCCACTGAATATAATGGTACGGAAATCCATGTGGTAGGGTTGTTCATTGACTGGCAGTATCAGCCTTTTGCAGAGCATCTGCGGAACTTCCGGGATTGCAGGGACAACCGAAATATCAAAATGCTGGAGCGGCTTCAGGAGGAAGGTTTCCATATTAAAGAGCAGGATCTGCATGACAAATTTGGCGACTGCGTCATGACAAGAGCACATATCGCCCGTTATCTGGTGGACACCAGACAGGTTCCTGAACTTTCCATCGTCTTTAACGAATACATTGGCAATGGATGCAAATGCTATGTAGACCGTCCGAAAGTCTCCCCGGTAGAAGCAGTCAAGCTTATCCATCAGGCAGGCGGTATCGCTATCCTCGCACATCCATGCCTCTATAAATTAGAAGAAACCGAACTGTTATCTATGCTTGAAGCCATGTGCGCTGTCGGTCTGGACGGTATCGAAGCCATCTATTCCTGCAACAAAAGCAATGATGAAGCCTACTATTCTTCTCTTGCCGAAAAATATCATCTTGCAATCTCCGGCGGTTCCGACTTCCACGGTTCCAACAAACCGGATATCCAATTAGGAAGCGGAAAAGGGAATCTGGAAATCCCTTATGAATTGTTGGAGAAGCTGCGTAAAAAATATGAAAATCATAAAACTAATGCTGGTATTTTATACAGGTAACACACAAACACCCGTCTCGAAACTCTAAAACAGACCGTCTCGAAACGATTTAAACAAGTGATATATTGTATTATCCCATCAATTATCGCAAGAAAATATCCATTTATTGAATTTTTAAAGGCTCCGGGAAAATAATGATCTGCTCTTAACAGACCCTTATTTTTCTCAGAGCCTTATTTTATGAAATACTTCCAAAATAAGTATCCCTATATTTCCTATTGTCACAATAATTTTTCACAGATAATCCTACAGCACAAATTTATGGATTACTTCTGCCACACCGTCATGTTCGTTGTCATTTTCTGTGATGTAGTCTGCACATTCTTTCACAACTGGCTGCGCATTTTGCATCGCCACGCCAAGATAGGCATTCTGGATCATCGAAATATCATTTTCATGATCTCCGATGGCAATGGTATTCTCCGGCTGGATATTCAGGAACTTCTGCAGATATTCCACGCCAATTCCTTTTGTTACCGCATACGGGCAATATTCCAGATATTCCGCACAGGAAAAAAAGCTGGTACATTTTCCTTCTTCCCATGCTCTGTGTTCTTCTTGGAACTGGTGCAGTTTGTCCGGATGATCCAGACTGATCAAAAGCATTTTCGGCGGTTCCTGATTCAACAGAGACCAGATATCTTTCTCGATCCGGTACTGCATACCGGTGCGTTTCAGATACAGATCCAGTTCTTTCGTATGTTTTCTGGTCAGTATCTGGGATTCGGAATACGCCTGGATATATAATCCCGCTTTTTCTGCTTCCCTCGTAAGGTATTCCGCATATTCAATAGGCATACTCTTGCGGTTCAGTGTGCGTTCTGCCGCACAATCGTAGATTACCGCCCCATTGTATGCGATCAGATAACAGCCCGGTTTTTCCAGTTCCAGTTTTTTTGCAATATTTCTTCCACTGGATACCGCACGACCGGTAGCAAACACAATATAATGCCCCACCTCCAGAGCCTCCTGCAGTGCCTGACGGTTTACATCCGAAATCGTTTTATCATCTCTTAATAAAGTGCCATCCAAATCCACAAAGATAATTTTTCTGCTCAATACTCCCACCCCTTTCAACTCCATTTTTATTCATTATAATATCCATTCCCATATCATTTTCAGATTCTCCCGGCTATTCTGCCGGTTCCGCCGGGATAAATACCCGATCATCCACATCCTCTGCTTCCTGTTTTGCCAATTCAATGGCTTCCTCACAAAACTGTGCCTGACTTCCCACCAGAACTTTTCCGCGCTTGTCTATCTTTTCATAGTTCCCGTCTGGCTGCATAATATGGGCTTTGATGTTATCCGCAAGCTGCACATCCAGAATATGACGAACTTTTTTCTGTAGCGCTTCATCTTCTACCGGGAATGTAATCTCTACACGGCGATCAAGGTTTCTCGGCATCCAGTCCGCACTTCCCATATAATATTCTTCAAATCCATCGTTACGGAAATAGAAGATCCGACTGTGTTCCAAAAAATTGCCCACAATGGAATGCACCGTAATATTTTCACTGATCCCCGGAATTCCTGTACGCAGGCAGCAGATTCCCCGAATGATCAGGTCAATCTTTACACCAACTGCAGATGCCTCATACAATGCAAGGATGATCTCTTTATCACACAGTGAGTTCATCTTTGCAATGATATGCGCTTCTTTTCCATCCCGGGCATGTTCTGTTTCTCTCTGGATCAGACGCAGAAATTTCTTTCGCAGCCAGATCGGTGCTACAAGAAGTCTGTTCCAACCTTTAGGTTCTGAATAGCCGGAAAGCATATTGAAGACAGCGGTTGCATCCTCCCCATAGCTTTCTGCACAGGTAAACATTCCCGTATCGGTATATAATTTTGCTGTTGAATCATTATAATTTCCGGTTCCAAGATGCACATAACGACGGATGCCATCTTCTTCCCGACGAACGACCAGTGCGATCTTACTGTGGGTTTTCAAGCCAACTAATCCGTAAATAACATGGCAGCCTGCTTTTTCCAGTTTTCTCGCCCATACAATATTGTGTTCCTCGTCAAAACGGGCTTTCAGCTCTACCAAAACCGTAACCTGTTTTCCATTCTCTGCCGCCTGGGCAAGAGATGCGATGATCGGAGAATTGCCGCTGACACGATACAGTGTCTGCTTGATAGCAAGCACGTCCGGATCTACAGAAGCCTGCCGGATAAAATTGACCACCGGATCAAAGGTCTGATACGGATGATGCATCAGGATATCGCCTTTTCGGATCTGTGCAAAAATATCTGATCCTTCCGGAATCTCCGGTACCGGCTGCGGCTTATACGGAACATTCCGCAAATGATCATAGCCTTCCAGTCCGTACATTTTCATCAGAAATGTCAGGTCGATCGGTCCCGGTATCTTAAAAATATCCTCAGAAGCAATATGGAAAGATTCCTTCAAAATCTTCAATAATTTTTTATTAACCTTTTCTTCCACTTCCAGACGAATGACTTCGCCCCACTGGCGCTGTTTTAATTTACTCTCGATCTCCTTCAACAGATCTTCTGCTTCATCCTCGTCAATATTAAAATCTGCATTTCTCATAATCCGGTACGGATATGCGCATATGACATTATAATTCAGGAACAGACTTCCGATATTTTTCTCAATAACCTGTTCCAGAAGGATAAACGTATCTTTCTCTGCTTCAGAAGCGGATGGAATCCGAATATAACGTGGCAACACAGACGGAACCTGTACCGTAGCAAATTCTGTGTTTTCCGGATTTTCTTTATCTTCCAGAAGTGCTGCAATGTTCAGGGATTTATTCCGGATCAATGGGAATGGTCGGGATGCATCCACTGCCATAGGTGTCAGTACCGGATACACATTTTCCTGAAAATACCGATCCACATATTCGCCCTGTTCTGCTGTAAGCGTTTCAAATTCATCAACGATTACAATGCCGTTGCTGCGAAGCTGCGGCACAAGGGAACGGTTATAGGTAGAATACTGCAATTCCACAAGGTTTCTCGTATCCCGGTTAATGGCTTCCAGCTGGTCTGCAGCCGTCATGCCTGCAATGTCTTTTTTCTTATATTTGGCATGTACCATATCTTTCAGGGACGCTACTCGAACCATGATAAACTCGTCCAGATTGGAAGATGTGATACTGACAAATTTCAGACGTTCCAGAAGCGGCAGCGTCTTATCTCTTGCTTCGTTTAATACTCTGCCGTTAAATTTCAGCCAGCTCAGTTCCCGGTTCTCAAAATTTTCCGGGCGGTCAAAACTTTTCATCTCGTTCATCACATTTCCTCCCCCTATTTTCGTTTTTCTTTTAATACAGGCTGCAGACTAAACACCTGTTCAAACAGATCTGCCTGCTGTTCAAACCGAATCTGTTCCCATACGGAGTTCTTCGTCACATCCACCGTCATCACAAGCTGTTTTTCTTTTAACACAACTTTTAATTCCTGGATTTTCTGTTTATGACTCCGATCCAACGCATTCGCCAGTCTTAAGATTGCTGCGATCTTTGCCACCAGAATATATTCTTCCATATTGAGGATATCTTTCAACTCTTCATAAGGCGCAAGTTCCACCTTATGATATTTTACGGCAAAGGCGATGACCTGCCGCTCACTGTGGGTAAGTCCAAGTATCTCCGATCCCATAATAATATGATAGGACATATCCGCATGGTCAGCCATAGACACATATTTGCCACAGTCATGAAGGTACACGGCTGTCTGCAGCAAAAGCCGGTCTCTTACCGTCATTCCATTTACCTTCTTTGAGGCATTAAATACGGCAACCGCAATCTTTTCCATCGCTTTTATATGCGGTTCATGGCATTTATAACGCGCAGCGATCTCTCTTGCACTGGAAAGAATATCATCATCATAATCATGGGGATTTTTCAATATCTTTTTCTTTAACGCATAATCGCAGGCAATGCCATCTGTCATCTCAAAGCCCGTGATCCATATAAACTCCGGCTGCAATTCGCGAACCAGACCATCGTACATAATCATGCTCGGCTTGAAATTCGGGTCATTCACGTTTAAAAAATCATATTTATCACTGAGCGCATCCATATCTGACCGGTAGATATTTTTAATCTTCTCATGAAAGGTTCCGGCAGGCATAACTGTTTTTACATCTGAACCGGATTCCATTCCCAACAGTTTCGGGCTTTTTAGTTTGTTATGAAAAATCTCATCCAGATACTGCCCCATAAAGATCAGATGACGGGGTGTTCTTCCGTTTCCATAGATCGACCGAAATGCCACGATCTCTTTTTCCACCATTTCCAGAATCTGTTTTTCCCGTTTTTCTTCATTGCTGCGGGCAAGGGAAAGCGCCTGCAGCAGCCGCAGGGAACCGATCGCCACCTGCTTCGTAAATACCATATGTCCGGCGTCAAATACCGTGATCTGAATACTTCGACCGCCTACATCGATCAGGACACATCCTTCCTGGATCAACAGTGGAAAATCTTCCATTCCGGACACTACTTTGTACCCAAGCGCACGCTGTTCCGAATTGCTCAGTACCTGTATGCTGATCCCAGTGCGGACACGGATCTGTTCCAGTACGAAAATCATATTGGATGCGTTTTTAAATGTGCTGCCGGCAAACACCAGACATTCCTCACATCGATAGCTCTGGCTGATCTCATTAAATTCATTCAATACTTCACACAGCTCATCTACTTTTTTATAGCCAATCCTGCCGTTTTCATACACTTCACGGCCGAGATCCAGCCTGCTGCGAATCTGATCCACATCGTGGATCTGCTTTTTCCCCGGTAAAAGCTCCTGAATCTTCATACAGATCTCGTAAGATCCAATATAAATGGAGGCAAGTGTTACGATCTTCATACCCTGTCCTTTCCGGAATCCTTTTGTCAGTTCCCTACTCCATATTCACTGTTTTTTCATACCGACAGAACATTTTTCTTCTATTCATATGCAATCTATCGAATATATGAATGTACATTCCTCCAGTTTTCCAGAGGTACAAATAGTCATATGAAAAATATTTTTCACACTATTATCATTAAAAGTTTTCTGTCATAAAATACCTGTTCTCGCTAGGGGCTACTTATACTCCTGCTTTTCCTGACGGATCAGCTCCTGCTGCTGTCGTCTGCTGATCGCCATGACCAGCTCATACAGTTCCCGGATTCCCTGCGCATTCTGCTCAGAATGCGTCTGTCCGGCAAGGGCATCCAGTTTCTGCTCCTCTCTCGCAGGGTCCAGTACCGGTTTTCCACTGGCAAGTTTATATTCTGCCACCTGACGGGTCAGATTCATGCGCTGTTCAAACAGCGCTGTGATCTGCTGGTCAATGGCATCGATATCTTTTCGTATTTCCCCAAGATCTCTCATGTTATAGTCTCTCCTCTGGTAATTTTTATTTATCATCAAAATAATTCTCGTTCATGATCGACATTTACCGTTTGACAATCTCTTCGTATGACACAGACGATACATATATCCCAAAACACAACTCTACAGATCAAACAACGACAGCTGGTTGGACTCTGGCAGATCTCCCAGTAATTTCAGTTCTGCCATAAGATCAATAACCGTCTTACTGACTTTCGTCCGCTGTCGGAAATCATCCCGCGATAAGAACGGACCATCTTTTGCAGCCTCCACCACGGCATCTGCCGCCTTATCTCCGAGTCCGTCGATCGTACTGATGGATGGCATCAGCTTGTCATCTATGATCTGAAAATGATGCGCCTGCGCCCGGTAAATATCAATGGGCATAAATTCAAATCCACGGGCATACATTTCCTGCACGATCCTCATATCCTTATACGTATCCTGCTCCTTTTTGCTCAATGTATCCTTCCGACTCTCGTAATCATGCATATGATGCTCCAGCCTCTCTTTTCCCTGACACATCAGTTCATAGTTAAAGGAAGTGGCACGGATACTGAAAAATGCCGCATAATAAGCAAGCGGATAAAACACCTTACAGTATGCGATACGCCATGCCATCATAACATAAGCTGCCGCATGGGCCTTCGGGAACATGTATTTGATCTTCTCGCAGGACCAGACATACCAGTCCGGCACACCATGATCTAACATGTCCTTTTTATATTCCGGCCATTCCTTACATTTTCCATTTGCAACAGCTCCCTTACGGACACGCTCCATAATCGTAAAAGATTCCTCGCTGTCAAGCCCTTTACCGATCAGATACGTCATAATATCATCACGGGTACAGATTGCTGTAGAAATCGTAGCTTTTCCTTCCTGTAACAGCGTCTGGGCATTTCCCAACCATACGTCCGTACCATGGGAAAGTCCGGCGATTCGCACCAGATCCGAAAACGCCTGCGGTTTGGTATCAATCAACATCTGCATTGCAAAGTCGGTACCGAACTCCGGTATGCCAAGTGCCCCAAGCGGACAGCCGTTGATATCTTCCGGTTTTACTCCCAATGCATCCGTATTCTGAAACAGAGACATGACCTCTTTATTATCCAGCGGAATGTCCGTCGGATCTACACCGGTCAGATCCTGCAGCATACGGATCATGGTAGGATCATCGTGTCCGAGAATATCAAGCTTTAACAGGTTGTGGTCAATGGAATGGTAATCAAAATGAGTCGTGATCGTATCCGTGGTCATATCATTTGCCGGATGCTGCACCGGGGTAAAAGAATATATATCTTCCCCGAGAGGAAGTACGATGATTCCGCCCGGATGCTGCCCCGTCGTCCTTCTGACTCCGACACATCCCTGTACGATACGGTCAATCTCACAGTTTCTCTTATGAACGCCCCGTTCCTCGTAATAATTTTTTACATAACCAAACGCTGTCTTATCCGCCAGCGTACCGATCGTACCGGCACGAAACGTCTGACCGTCTCCAAAAATAACCTCGGTATATTTATGTGCCTTACTCTGATAATCGCCGGAAAAATTCAGATCAATATCCGGCTCTTTATTTCCCTTAAATCCAAGAAATGTCTCAAATGGAATATCAAAGCCCTCTTTCTGTAATTTTTCGCCACAGACCGGACAGAGACGATCCGGCATATCACATCCGGCTTTCCCAGCATATTTCTTTACTTCCTCAGAATCAAAATCCACGAAATGGCAGTTCCCGCAGATATAATGGGGACTTAATGGATTTACTTCCGTGATACCTGCCATGGTGGCAACAAATGAGGAACCTACGGAGCCACGGGATCCTACCAGGTAACCATCCTCATTAGACTTCCACACTAGTTTCTGGGCAATAATGTACATTACGGCAAATCCATTGGAAATGATGGAATTCAGCTCACGCTCCAGTCGCTCTGTAACGACTTCCGGGAGATCTTCTCCATAAATCTCATGGGCTTTCGTATAACAGATATCTCGCAGTGTCTGATCCGAATTTTCAATGACCGGCGGACATTTATCCGGTCTTACCGGAGAGATCTTCTCACACATATTGGCGATCTTATTTGTATTGGTTATAACGACTTCTTCTGCTTTTTCACTTCCAAGATAAGAAAACTCCTGTAGCATCTCTTCTGTCGTACGCAGATACAGCGGCGCCTGATCATCTGCATCCTTAAATCCCTTTCCTGCCATAATGATTCGGCGGTACACTTCATCTTCCGGATCCAGGAAATGTACATCGCACGTAGCAACGACCGGCTTTTTGAATTCCTCTCCCAGTTCTACGATCCTGCGGTTAATATCTTTGATATCATCCCAGGACTGCACCGGTTCCTTCTCACTGCGAAGCATGAACTCATTGTTTCCCAGAGGCTGAATCTCCAGATAATCATAAAATTTCACGATCCGGGCAATCTCTTCATCCGGCTGACCGCCAAGCAGCGCCCGGTATAATTCACCTGCTTCGCAGGCGGAACCGAGAAGCAGTCCCTCCCGGTATTTTTCCAGTTCGCTCTTTGGAATCCTAGGACGTCTGTGATAATACTTGATATGGGACATGGATACCAGACGGTACAGATTGACCCTGCCGATATCATTGGTCGCCAGTATAATGGCATGATAAGTCGGCAGCTTCTTAACCGTTTCCACGTTCATATCGCCCATATCTTTCAGGTCATCCAGATTTTCCACCCCGCGATCCTGCAGCATTTTGATAAGCTTCAACATGATCTCTGCTGTACATGCCGCATCATCTACCGCCCTGTGATGATGTCCCAGCGCTACACCAAGTGCTTTTGCCACGGTATCCAATTTGAATCTGTTCAGACTTGGGAGAAGGGCTCTGGACAGTGCGACGGTATCTACAACGGACTTCTCACAGGGAAGCCCTTGCTGCTTGCAGTTATATTTGATAAAGCTCATATCAAAATCTGCATTATGCGCCACCATGACCGCACCCTCGCAAAATTCCATAAATTTCGGAAGGATTTCTTCAATTACAGGTGCATCCAGCACCATATCATCGTTAATGCTGGTCAGCTGTTCAATCTCATAAGGAATCGGAACCTGTGGATTTACAAAAGTGCTGAACCGGTCTGTGATCTCCTGGTTCTGCACTTTGACCGCACCGATCTCAATGATCTTATTTTTCAATGGGCTGAATCCGGTGGTCTCCAGATCGAATACCACATAAGTATCTGTCAGCGCCTGTCCCTGTGGGTTGGAAACCAGTCCCTTGGAATCATCCACCAGGTAAGCTTCCACACCATAGATAACTTTAAAATCCGGATTCTTAATCTTAGCATGATTTGCCTCCGGGAAAGCCTGTACTGCGCCATGATCTGTGATGGCAATAGCCGGATGTCCCCAGGCATCTGCCCGTGCAATAATATCCTGCACATCGGAAACGCCGTCCATATCACTCATCTTTGTATGGCAATGCAATTCCACACGCTTTACCGGACTGTTATCCATTCTGCTTTCTGTAAAATCCGGAATCTTTTTAATACCGGACACGGAACTGATGGTCAGGTCATGGTCATATTTATCTACCATGGGGATGCCTTTTAACTTGATAAAAGCGCCCTTTTGAATGTGTGGTGCAAGCTGATCCAGATATTCATTTTTACAGAAGATCTTAACCATAATGGTATCCGTAAAATCTGAGATTGCAAACATGATCAGCGTTTTTTCATTACGTAGCTCCCTGCCTTCATAGGAAAGCACTTTTCCACGGATACATACCTCTCCGATTTCTCCCATGATCTGCTCGATAGGCGTTGTCTCCTCTTCAAAATCCCGTCCATACACAACATCGGGATTATCGGAGCGTCGGAAGAATCCTCGGTCCTTCTTCTCCCATTTTCCGCCTCCATCTTTACGAAAGCTGCTCTTTCCTTTGCCATCTGCTTTGCCGATTTCTTCTTTCTTTTCCACAGATGTTATCGGCGCAGCCTGCTCCGGTTTTGGTGCGTTCGCATGGTTTCCGGTATTTTCAGGCATGGACGTCGGCTGCGTTTCCTCTCCTGGAAAAGCCGCATGTGACATCCCCGACCGTGTCATGATCGCCGCAACTTTATTTTTGATCATGATCTCTGCATTTTTCTGAAACCGGTTTTCTTCCTCCTGATAGTAGGAAAATGACACCTTTACTTTCATGCCGCATCTGCCGCAGAAGATCTTTTCCAGTATCTCATAGAGGTCATCTTCCCGTTCATGGGCAACTGCGGTATCCTTCAGGGAAATGTCTATGACATCCTCGCTCGGAAACGTAACCTTGCTTGTCCGCAGAAGATCGTATTCCAACATACTGTAATTACGGAATTCCTCCAGAATGCTTTTCCAGTACACACGGTACAGATTTTCCGGTGTATACTGCCCGGAAAGCTGGAATTTTTCCATCAATTTGATCTTCAGTTCTTTCTGAGGAAAATACTGACGTTTGATCTCCCGTTCTACCGCAAAGATCTTATCTTTCGTGATCAGACGATGCCCCTGTATATAAATGCGCAGCATCTCCCGGCTCTGGACACGTCCGACACGTACAATGCTCACATCTGAAAACAGTCCTTTCAGATCATCATTCAGATTCAGTTCTGAAAATACGTCAAAAAATTCTTTTGCCATGTACCTAAAACTCCAGCTTTCTGTTTCTATGCCAATCATGCGAGCACGTTGACTCTCTTGCGCTCATTATATCATGAACAAAAATAGTTCATGATCAGCATTCGCCGTTCGTCAATCATACGAGTATATTGACTCTCTTGCGCTCATTATATCATGTGCGAAAATAACATGTGTTTCAAAATCTAACCCTGCCAGTGAAGCAGTTCTTCTCTTAAGGCAGGCAGCAACTGATCCTCCGGAACTTTTTTAATGATCTCTCCGTGACGGATCAGAAGACCTTCGCCTTTTCCACCGGCAATGCCGATATCTGCTTCTTTTGCTTCTCCCGGGCCGTTGACAACACAGCCCATTACCGCAACTTTGATATCCAACGGAATATCTGCTACCATATTTTCCACCTGATTTGCCAGACCGATCAGATCAATCTGTGTTCTTCCACAGGTCGGACAGGATACGACCTCGATACCGCCTTTGCGAAGCCCAAGCGTCTTTAGAATCAGTTTGGCAGATTTAATCTCTTCCAGTGGATCTCCCGTCAGTGAAACACGGATCGTATCTCCGATCCCCTGATGCAGAATCAGTCCCAGTCCGATGGCGGATTTGATATTACCGCTGATGATCGTTCCCGCTTCTGTAATGCCTACATGCAACGGATGATCTGTCTGGTCTGCAAGAAGTTCATGGGCTTTGACACACATCAGCACATCAGAGGACTTAATGCTGATGACCAGATTGTCATATCCGAACCGTTCGATCAGATGCACTTTGTCCAATGCGCTCTCCACCAGTCCTTCTGCGGTAACGCCATGGTATTTTTCTACCAGATGTTTTTCCAGCGAACCGCTGTTTACCCCTACACGGATCGGAATATTCCGTTTTGCAGCTACATCAATAACTGCCTGAATCCGCTCATCAGAACCAATGTTCCCCGGATTAATGCGGATCTTATCTGCACCGTTTTCCATAGCAGCGATAGCCAGCCGGTAATCAAAATGGATATCCGCCACCAAAGGAATCGATATCTGTTCTTTGATCTGTTTTAATGCTTCTGCCGCTTCCATCGTCGGCACCGCACAGCGGATAATATCACAGCCTGCTGCTGCAAGCCGGTTGATCTGATCTACGGTAGCTTTTACATCTTCTGTTTTTGTATTTGTCATTGACTGGATCAGAATCGGATTTTCACCACCGATAACCCTGTCCCCAATTTTAACTGTTTTTGTTCTCATAGCAATTTTCTCACATCATTCATCATTATCAGTATCATCAATCCAAACAGGCACATCAAACCTATGAAATGAACCATTCCTTCCCGGTTTGGATCAACTTTTTTCCCTCGTATCAATTCGATGACCAGAAATACCAGACGTCCACCATCCAACGCCGGGATCGGTAGCAGGTTCATAACGCCCAGGTTCGCCGACAGAAGAATGCCGATATTCAACATATTTAAAAAGACATAATAAAATCCGTCTGCCCGGCTCTGATCGTAAACATTCGCTACGGTTGTTACAATTCCCACCGGTCCGGACATATCATTTACACTGACCCGCCCGGTTACCAGCATTTTCAGACTGTTTACGGTATACCAGACCCAGTATTTCATTTCCAGCGCTCCGTATTTCAACGTCTGTAAAGGACCGGTTTTGACATATTCTCCACTGCTGTACAAACCGATCAGGTATCGACCACTTTCTGAATCGTATTGCGGAGACAGTGTCGTCTCATAGCTTTTGCCATCCCGCTCATAGGTTACCTGTACTTCCTGTCCGGTATGAAATGCCAGATATGCTGATACTTCTTCATAAAAATGGATATTTTTGTGATCTAGCTTTGTGATACGGTCTCCGGCTGTAATGCCGGATTCCTGCGCCGGATATCCTTCCATAACATCCTTTACCACTGGCTCCACAAATCCATGACAACCGATCAGAATAACAGAAAACACAAATGCCATCAGGAAATTAAACACCGGTCCGGCCGCAACTACACTGATACGGGCCAGAGGCGATTTACTGTTAAAAGAACGCTGATCGTCACTCTCTCCATCCTCGCCCTCCATCATGCAGGCACCGCCAAAAGGCAGCAGTTTTATCGAATATTTTGTTTCTCCTCGGGTAAATCCTACAATCGTAGGTCCCAATCCAAGACAAAATTCATTTACCCGAATACCGTTCTTTTTTGCCAGCAGAAAATGTCCCCATTCATGGAACAGTATGATCACACTGAAAAGAACGATCGCAACAACAAATTTCAATCTACCACCTGCCTTCTATATATTCATACGCTGCCTGTTCTGTATCCAGGATCTCTTCTACTCCCGGATGTGCAATATAAGTACAATGTTCCATACACGCTGCAATGATCTCCGGAATCTCAAGAAAACGGATCTTTCTGTCCAGAAATTTTGCCACTGCCCGTTCATTTGCTGCATTAAACGCAGTTGGGATATTTCCGCCCTGCTTTAATGCCTCCATTGCCAATTTCAAACCTGTAAATGTATCCAGATCCGGCTTCTCAAAGGTCAGATTTGCCAGTTCATAAAAGTCCAGTCTTTTTCCGCTTAATGTACGCCGCTGCGGATAATACAGGGCATACTGAATCGGCAGACGCATATCCGGTGTTCCAAGCTGCGCAATCACAGCGCCATCCTCATACTGTACCATAGAATGGATCACACTCTGCGGATGTACCACCACCTGAATCTGTTCCAATTCCGTACCGAACAGCCATTTCGCTTCCATGACTTCCAGACCTTTGTTGACCAGTGTCGCAGAATCGATCGTAATTTTTCGACCCATGGACCAGTTTGGATGCTTCAGGGCATCTTCTACCTGAATATTTTCCAGTTCAACTCTTTTTCTACCACGGAACGGACCACCGGAAGCAGTTAAAAGAATCTTGTCGATCTTATTTCCATGTTCTCCGTTCAAAGACTGGAAGATCGCACTATGTTCACTGTCCACCGGCAAGATAGAAACTCCCTGTTCTTTTGCAAGAGGCATAATCAGATGACCTGCTGTGACCAGTGTCTCCTTGTTGGCAAGAGCAATATCCTTTCCTGCCCTCATTGCCGCAATGGTCGGACGAATGCCAAGCATTCCAACGATCGCCGTCACAAGGATCTCTGCCTCTGGCTGCACGGCAATCTCCAAAAGCCCTTCCATACCAGATACAACTTTTGTATTACAGTCTTTGATCTTTTCTCTCAGTTCTTTTGCCCGGTTTTCCTCCCATACTGCCGCCAGTACCGGATGGAATTCCCGGATCTGCTGTTCCAAAAGCGTTATATTATTTCCGGCCGCCAGTGCCGTTACACAAATATCTCCCTGTTCCCGCACCACATCCAATGTCTGCGTTCCGATCGATCCGGTGGAACCAAGGATTGCTATATGTTTTCTTTTTTTCATTTTCTGATACCCCGATACTTATATTCGTTATATAAGCGTTCATTCCGTCAGTTTTCCAGCAGAACAAACCGTCATGAAAAGTATTTTTCATACTGATATCTATTCCATCGCCTTTAGTGGAAGAAATCATACAGATATGAAAATGTATCTTTCATATTAACACTTTTATCTATCCAATTTATAAAAATAAATGCTATCTTTTGTCTTTATAAAATTACCGAATCAAATACAGCGACAGATAGAAAATTACCGGTGCCGTAAAGATCACACTGTCAAATCGATCCATGATGCCGCCATGTCCCGGAATCAGTTTTCCATAATCTTTGATATCAAAATTCCGTTTGATGGCAGATGCTGCAAGATCTCCCACCATAGATAACAGAGCGCCTGCTGCGCAGATACCTGCCATCATGAAAATATATGCATTGTCTGCACCCATATGTCCTTTAAAGATAAATCCATAGATGATTGTCAGGATCGCTGCACCTACAACGCCTCCTACAGCTCCTTCTACCGATTTCTTCGGACTGAGCTTTGGCGTCATCTTATGTTTGCCAAACAGCATTCCCACACAGTACGCGCATGTGTCACATCCCCAGGAACACAGGAAGATTAGCCATACAAGATAACGGCCTCCCGGAAGCTCTCTGGTCTGATAGATGCAGGACAACATCACAGACACATAAAATACGCCGAAAAATGCAGCGATGATCTGATTTGCATGATATTTTGGATAACAAAATACAAACGAACACATGCACAGGATCAGCAATGCCATCACAAACAGCATGATATCCGGGATAAAATGAAATCCAAGATTCAGATAAAACACAACCGAGGCGATATATCCAAACAACGCCGGTAACGATTTTTCAATCTTAAATACACGATATAATTCATACAGTCCGATCAGGGAAATGATACCCAATACCGCAAGCAGCAGATACCCTCCCTGTATAATAAAGATCAGTGCCAGTATAACCAGTATGACACCACTTATTAATCTTTGCTTAAACATATTTTTTTCTCAATACTTTCCTGTTTATTTTGTATAAAATACATTTTACCGTCATAATTACTCTTCTGCGATTGCTCCATACCGACGATCTCTTCCCGTATATGTGCGAATTGCATCCATCAGATCTTTTTTGCTGAAATCCGGCCAGGGAATCTTTGTAAAATAAAATTCGCTGTAAGCATGCTGCCACATGAGATAATTACTGAGCCGTTCCTCACCACTGGTGCGGATCATCAGATCCGGGTCCGGAATATCTGCCGTATCCAGATACGATGCGTATTTCGCATCATCCAGCTCATCTAAAGTAAACTTATCTTCTTTGTAATCCACTAGCATCTTTTTCATGGCACGGAGCATTTCATCCCGGCTTCCATAATTGATAGCGATCTGAAACTGCAGACCGGTATTATTTTTCGTCAGATCTTCCAACTTTACGATTGCATCCTGAATATCATCCGACAAACCCTCGCGATCCCCGATAATACGCATGCGCATATTATTTTTCATCGCTTTTTTCCCGATCGTGCGGAGATAATGGGTTAACAGTTTCATCAACGCTGCTACTTCTGTGGATGGACGATTCCAGTTCTCCGTGGAAAATGCATATACAGTAAGATATTTGATACCAATCTCATCTGCATCCATACAGATCTGCTCGATATTTTTTGCGCCAACCGTATGTCCATAGGTTCTAGGCATACCTTTGCTTTTTGCCCATCTGCCATTTCCATCCAGAATGATCGATACATGCGTCGGTATTTTCAGACCTTCTAATTCCATCATTTGCGTTCTCCTTTATGTCAGACGAACCAAAAGGGACATATAGCGCATCACCGCACATGTCCCCCCGGTTTTTTCAACTATGTTGAGAGACTGACTATACTGTCATGATCTCTTTTGTTTTTTCTGCCACTGCTTTATCGATCTCAGCAATGTATTTATCTGTTACTTTTTGTACCTGTGACTCGAGATCTTTGATCTCATCTTCAGAAACATCGCCGGATTTTCCAAGTTTTTTCATGCTGTCATTAGCATCTCTGCGGATATTGCGGACAGCGACTTTGGCGCCTTCGCCTTTTTTCTTGATATCCTTTGCCAGATCTTTACGTCTCTCCTCGGTCAGTTCCGGGAATACAAGACGGATGCATTTACCATCGTTGGTGGGATTGATTCCAAGATCAGATACAAGGATTGCTTTCTCGATTTCTTTTAACATGGAGCCTTCCCATGGCTGGATCTGGATCATTCTTGCTTCCGGAACAGATACATTTGCCACAGACTGGATTGGTGTCGGTGCACCATAGTAATCTACTCTTAACTGATCTAATACATGCGGATTTGCACGACCTGCACGGATAGAGCCAAACTCATCTAACAGGTTATTATAGGATTTCTGCATTTTCTCCTCAAATGGCTTGATTTTGTCATTCATAATGAAAACCTCCAAAAAATATTTTATTGTTGTGGCATGAATGGCCTTTTTCGGCTAGACCGTAACTTTTGTTCCGTCGATCTCGCCTTTCATCGCTCTCACGATGCTGTTTTCTTCGTTTAAGCCGAATACGAACATCGGCATTTTATTCTCCATACAGAGAATGGATGCTGTCATATCTACAACAGCAAGCTTCTGGTCGATGACATCCTGGATTGTAACTTCACTATATTTTACAGCATTTGGATTTTTCTCCGGATCACTGTCATAAACGCCATCGATTGATTTTGCAAGCATGATGCACTCTGCTTCAATCTCGATGGCACGAAGTACGGTTGCTGTATCTGTGGAGAAATATGGATGACCGGTTCCTCCTGCAAAAAATACAACGCTTCCCTCTGCAAACTTCTGATTTGCATTGTCTTTGGAGAAAAGCTCTGTAAATGCTCCACATACGAAAGGAGTCATAACTGCTGTTTTCATTCCAACGGAACGGAAAATCTCAGAAACATAAATACAGTTCATTACAGTAGCCAGCATACCGATCTGATCTGCCTTTGTACGGTCGATCGTCTCACTGGTACGTCCACGCCAGAAGTTTCCGCCACCAATTACGACACCAACCTCTGTACCATTGTCTACAAGCTGTTTTACCTGTTTTGCTACAGCTGTTACGGTAGGCTCGTCAAAGCCTGTTTTTTTATCTCCTGCGAGGGCTTCCCCGCTCAATTTAAGCAAAATTCTGCTCATAATTCCCCTTCCCGACGTGAAAATAAGCGAACTTTTCCCGTCTCTCTAAATGTACATAACTATTGTAACACATTTTTAAGATTTGGCAATCATGAAAAAAGAAAAGCCCTGCGTAAAAGCAGAGCTCTATCATCTTTTTTGTTCCGCACTTGTTATTCATGATCCATTGTTACCGGAACTGTAAGATCCTTTATGATCTCTCCGGCAATAATAAGCCCCACCACAGACGGAACAAATGCATTGCTTCCCGGGATCTGTCGCCTCTGTGTACAACTTCTTTCCGTTCCCGGTGGGCAGACGCAATGGTTCTTACAGCTGATTTCCATGTCATCAATCGGTGTCAGGGGTTTTTCTTTTGAATATACCACTTTCAGTTTTTTCACACCGCGCTTTTTTAATTCCCGGCGCATAACCTTTGCCAGCGGGCAGACGGATGTCTTATAGATGTCCGCAACCTCAAACGCTGCCGCATCCATCTTATTCCCAGCTCCCATAGAGCTGATGATCGGCACCCCGCTCTCCTGTGCCTGCATCACAAGCTGGATCTTTCCGGTTACCGTATCAATGGCATCTACCACATAATCATACCGAGAAAAATCAAACTGCTCTGCGGTATCCGGCATAAAAAAGGTCTTATACGTATTTACAACCGCATCCGGATTGATGTCCAGAATACGCTCTTTCGCCACATCAACTTTATATTTTCCAATGGTCTTTCTCGTGGCAAGGATCTGTCTGTTCAGGTTGGTCAGACATACTTTGTCATCATCGATCAGATCTAACGTACCCACACCGCTTCTCGCCAGTGCTTCTACGGTATAGCCACCTACGCCGCCAATGCCAAACACTGCCACACGGGCATTTTTCAGACGGTCCATATTATCTTTGCCGATCAGAAGCTGGGTTCTCGAAAACTGGTTTAACATAAGGTAATCTCTCCTGTATATTTGTTCTTTATATTCTGTTTCTATGTGCTTTATAGCAATCTGTTTTTATCTATGTTCCATACAATCATCCGTTTTTATCAGCGTTCCATTTTCCTATACAACGCTGATCCTGCCTGTCATCCTTTCAGACTTTCCCAACAGGAAACATGCTGTTTTACCAGCGCCCATTGTACCATCTTACCGGGCGTTCTGTCAAACCTATCTAACGAATATGTTGTTTCTCAAAACCCTTAAATCCAATCATCCGCACACCGCAAATATGTTATTCATATCTTCTATCTCATAAAGGCTCTTTATATGTGGCATTTTTATCACAACAGATTACAGATTTTTTATGCAACACAGACATCTATATCTCAGACTTCGCAATCATTTTTTGTGCGCGACCTTCCATTGATTCTACCAAAAAAATACCGTACCCTTTTCATCATTAAGAAAAAAGGTTGAAACCTCTGCGGTTTCAACCTTTTTTGGGTATATAATCATTATCTATTCAACACTTTTCAAAGCTTCTACCGGATCGATCACATTTAACAGTCTGTTTGTGATCAGATTTACGATCAGGGTAAATACAAATGCGATCACTGCTGCAAATACATAGCTGACCGGATAGATGCTGACAGCAAAGTACAGTCCCGGTATCTTTAATGCCCATGTCAAACAGTTACTTAAGAAATATCCGGCCGGAAGACCAAATGCAATGCCAATTAAAGAAAGAATGATCGTTTCCTTATTTACATACATATGCACTTCCCTGTCATAAAATCCCAGTACTTTTATAGTGGCAAGTTCCCGGCAACGTTCGGAAATATTGGTCGTAGACAAGGTAAACAATACGACAAAGGCAAGTCCCGCCGCCATCAGGATAATGACATAGACGACCATGTTCATCAGAGAAAATGCCTGGGAAAACTCTGCTTTCAGTGTATCTGTTCCTGTCGCAGAAATGATCTCCTCTTTCTCACTGATCTGTTTTACATATGCTTGCCGATCTTTACACTGATCCGTAAACCTTACCAGCACTGCATTAGGTTCCATTGTACCAAAATGTGCTTCATAATACGTCTGGCTGACATACACAATGTCGCCCAGATAGTTTTCCGTTACGCCGGCAACCTCCACGGTACTTTCATTCATGGAAAGGTCTCTTACAGTCAACCGGGCACCGTTTTTTGCCCCCAGTACATCCGAGGTGCTTTTAGTTATCAGGATTCCCACATCATCCAGAGAAAGTTTCTTCCCTTTCTGATCCGCCAGACGGATAAACGTTTCCAGATCCTGTCCTTCAGGAATGACAAACATCTGGACGCTTTGCTCTTTTCCTTCCGCATTGGACAGCTTTACGCTGGTAAGCTGTATATTCAGATAAGATTCTATGTTTTGTGTGTCATCCATATACGTCAGCAGCTTCTCATTATCCTTTTCCTGTGCTGCTGCAAGAAGATCATAATGATTTACCTTTTCATATTGCAACGGCATCAGTTCTGTCACTGTATTTTTTATAGCAAATCCGCATACAAGCAATGCCGTACATCCCATGATTCCGGCCACTGTCATGATCAGACGTTTCTTATAACGAAACAGATTTCGTGCAGTTACCTTATTCAAAAATGAAAAACGTTTCCACAGGGCAGGAATCCGTTCCAGAAAAATGCGGGATCCTTCTTTTGGCGCCTGAGGACGCATAAGCACTGCCGGCATGTGAGACAGTTCCACTCTGCACGCCCATAAAGCAGCGATCAGAATACCGCCGGTAAAAAGCAGAATGCTGATGATTCCGGAGACCCACTCCGGACGGATCACATACGTTGGAATCACATACATCATACGGAAAAATACAAAGATAATCTTCGGTAAAACAACAAAGCCACACAGATCTCCAACAATACCACCCGTAATGCAGGCGCTTGCCGCATAGACAACATATTTTCTGCGGATCTCCCGGTTTTTAAAACCAAGTGCTTTGTATGTTCCAATCAGACCCCTGTCTTCTTCTACCATTCTTGTGATTGTCGTCAGACTGATTAGTATTGCCACAATAAAAAAGATTAACGGAAAGAAATTAGCCAGCCCCTCAATTGAAATCGCATCATTATCCACATTAGAATAGCCACTCAGGGAATCCCGTCCCTGCACATACCATTTCGCCATGGAGATATTGTCAATCTCCTGCTGTGCATCAGCAAGTTCCCCGGCAACTTTCTCTTCATTTTCGGCAAGCTCCTGCTCGCCATCCACGAGTTTTTGCAGACCGTCATCCAATTCCTGCTGTTTTTCTTCCAGCAGGGCACGGCTCTCTGCAATCTTAGCTGTCGCCTGCACTTCCTGTTCTTTTAATGCCTGCTCGCCAGAACGAAGTTGTGCTTTGCCTGCTTCCAGCTGTACCTTGCCATCCGCCAGCTGCTGTTCACCGGAAGAGAGTGCCGCTTCCTGTTCCTCCAGCTGTCTTCTGCCAGCTGTAAACTGTTCTTTTGCAGCCTTTTCCTGTTGCTGCAAAGTTTCCATCTGCGCCTGTATCTGGGCTATACCCTGCTGTGCCTGTGCAATCTGCCCCTGTATCTCTGTCAGATCTGCCCCCGGCACCTGCTGCATCTGCCGTTCCAGCTCCTGCAGCTGTTGCAGGGATGCCTGCGTACTTTTCAGAGTCTCCTGCAACATCATTTTTCCGGATTCCAGTTCGGACAGGGATGCCTGCTCCTGCTGTTCCAGAGTCTCTCTCGCCTGAGAAAGGGCTGTTTTTCCAGCCTGCAATTCCTGTTCGGAAGCTGCCAGCTGCTCTTCCGATGCTTTTATCTGATTTGAAGACTCCTGCAGCTGCTGTTTTGCTTTCGCAAACTCCTGGTTTGCTATGGCTTCCTGCTTTTTAAGTTCTTCTTTCCCATCATTCAGCTGATTCTGACCATCTGTAATCTCAGTTCTGGCATCGATGAGCTCCTGTCTCGCATCCTCCAGCTTCTGCATTGCCTCTTCTGATGCTTCATCATAAGCATCCTGTGCCTCTTTTTTTACAGACTCATACCGGGCTGTCTGCCGTTTTTCCTTTAACTCTTTTTCTATCTGGTCTTCCACCTGACGAACCTGTAAGCGATAAGCATCCGTATAACACATCAGCTCATCCGATCCTTCCAAAGACAGATAGATGGCGGTATACACTTCTGTGTCTGCCGCTTTTGCCGGGACAAAAATTGTATAATCCGTAGAAGAAGTAGAACGGAAGGAAACACTTCCTTCCCGGTTATTCACATCCATGGGATTCAGCACTTCCGCCGTGATCGTATATACTCCATCCGGAAAAACGTCGCTATCTTCTTCCTCGTCAAAGTTAAGCGTATCCCCGATCTGTTTCCCTGTATCTGCCAGATAAGATTCCGTTACCGCTACCTCATTTGCCGCTTCCGGGAGACTTCCCTTTACAACCGTGGGTCGGTTCAGTGACTCGCCAATCGTGCGGATCTCCGCTTCCTGTCTGGCTCCGTTAATATCCGTATATACCGATGCGCTGTATTCGCCTTCTGCTGTTTGCACACCTTCCACAGCCCGCAGCTCTTTCAGGTCATCCTCGTCCAGTCCAAGGGTAGATGCAACACTGATATCAAACAGTTTCTGACTGTCATACAGCTGATCTGCAGAATAACGCAAATCCACACAGGCCGCTTTCAGCCCTGTCATCATGGTCGCGCCCAATGCTGTAATCAGTAAAATAGAAAAAAATCTCTTTTTCCCCTTTTTTATCGTTCTTATGATATCTTTTTTATCTGCTCGCATAGGGTCTACCACTCAATCTCCGATACCGGAACCGGACATTCATTGCAAGTCATTTCTACAACTTTTCCACTGCGAAACCGAATCAGTCGGTCTGCCATCGGCGCCAGTGCAGAATTATGCGTGATCAGTACCACGGTAATGCCCTCGCTTCTGCAAGTATCCTGCAAAAGCTTCAGAATCTGTCTGCCGGTGGCATAATCCAGTGCACCCGTCGGTTCATCGCAGAGAAGCAGCTTTGGATTTTTTGCAAGTGCACGGACAATGGATACCCTCTGCTGTTCTCCACCGGATAGCTGTGCCGGGAAATTGTTCATACGCTCCCCAAGGCCTACTTTTTTCAACGTTTCAGCCGCATCCAGGGAATCTTTACAGACCTGTGCCGCCAGTTCTACGTTTTCCAGCGCTGTCAGATTAGGCACCAGATTGTAAAACTGAAATACAAATCCGATATCGGTACGCCGATAGCCTACCAACTGTTCCCTGGTATATTCCGTAATATCCCTGCCATCGACAGAAATATGACCGGAAGTCGCCACATCCATACCACCGAGAATATTCAGAGCCGTCGTCTTTCCAGCTCCGGAAGCGCCAAGAATAATGGCGAACTCCCCTTTTTCCACTGTAAACGATGCATCATCTACCGCACGGATCGGCTTTTCTCCTACAATATATTCTTTTGTAATATTTTTAAAATTTATGTACGCCATAATTTTATCCGACTATATAAATCCTTCCGTATCGTTTGCCAACTCCCAGTCACAAATTCATCAGCAGATCACATGCAATTCTCCGGTCACAGAATCAATCACATAACCACCTATCTTAATATCCTGTGGCATCAAAGGATGGTGTCTGATCGTATCTACCGTGTCTGTTACAGACTGCTCCACCGTATCAAATCCTGCCAGCCAGTTTTCGAAGTTCACACCGCAATATTTCATCAGATCAATGGAGTCCTGCGTGATGCCACGTTCCTTCATATGACGGATCATCATCTCACTGTCAATATGCTGTACGCCACAGTCTGTATGACCGATGACCATGACTTCTTCCACACCAAGCTCGATAATTGCCACCAAAAGGCTTCGGATCACACTTCCAAAAGGGTTGCTGACAACACCGCCGGCATTCTTAATAATCTTCACATCTCCGTTTTTAAATCCCAGCGCTGCCGGAAGAAGTTCTACCAGCCTGGTATCCATACAGGTTATGATCGCAATCTTTTTATTTGGATATTTGCTTGCTGCATACTGCTCGTATCGTTTTTCCTCCACAAATTTTTTGTTGTAGGCTAAAATTTCGTCAATCATCATAGTACTCTCCTGACTTAAATCTAAATTTGCAGAATGTTTTCTTTGCCCTGATTTCCTGCTATGAAAAAACAGCATCCTTTTCAATTAGAGCAACCAGACATCAGCCAATGATTGTATCTAACCTTATATAAAAACGGCTCAGACTGTCAATTTCTGCATATTATTATCATACCAAATGTGTTTCTCAAACAAAACCATTCCGACAGAATTTATACATTTTTTATATTTACAGTTGAGCATTTCTGTCGCTTTGACATGTTACCGGTAACCGCAAGATATCCATGTACAATGAAATCTGTTATGATCAATACTGCCACAGCCCACAGCAGACACGCTTTCACATCAAATGCGTAAAATGCAGCCAATCCTCCAATCGCATAATATACGCCTATATGTATCGCATACATTTTAGATATTTGTTTGGAATAAAAACTCAATCTGTTATATCCAAATTTCCATTTTTCTACTATCGGCATGATCCAGAATGCGATTGCAAATACAAACAGAATCGTGCAAAAACTTCCAATTATTTTTATAAGCCCCGGTGTTCTGTATTGTTCAAGCATATAACCAAAGAATGCGTCAACGTTTGGATGTGTTATGATACAGCACACAAACCACACCGCCGCTATGATGCCACATACGATTCCACTCTTTTTATAAAAAAGCCCTTTTTCATCCTCCGGTATCCTTCTGATAACTTTTGCAAAAACATATCCTAAAAATACATAACTCAAATATGGGAAGAAGCAAAAACTTGTGTTACCATTTCCACCAAACGTCATATCCAGGATCCAGTTAAGCAGCTGGTTATCAGAAACCAGTAATTTTGTAAACGGCGTTACGATTCCGACGATGACCGCACTTATTACATACCAGTGTAATTTTACATTCAATTTTCTGTACAACGCCAGTATAAGATAACACATACCGGAGATAAAGAATATATTTACAAATGTAAGCATGGAATACAGGTTTGCTTCATATAGTGCCCTGCTGCCAGCAACTTCGCCTGTGATCAGATTTCTGATATGAAAACTGATCATAATCGCTGCCGCATAACATAAGTTGCTGATTCCCTGGTATATTAATAATTTTACACCGTTTTTAACCATGTCCCCAGGGTTGGAATGACGGGTAAAAACGCTTCCAAATCCCATCGTAAACAGATACAGGCAGGCGCCTGTCGGCATAAATATCGCAAACAGGATCTCATGTACATTTGATGTTGCTGCTTCATCCCCCGCTATCGTCTGGAATGAGTGTATAAATACGATCATAATCATCAGGAACCCCTTTACCAGATCAAGTTCCCGCTGCCGCCCTGTATTGACCTCTCTGTCTTTCAAAGAAAGCATATTTTATCCTCTCCCCTTCTATAATATCTGACGCAACAAGCCACATTTTCATTACTCTATTTTCATTGGTGCAAATAGTCCCGTTTTTTCTCATACATAATATACCAATCATTTCGCAATCTTTTTTGGTATGATTATTTTTATGATAATAGTTTTATCTTACCATATTTTTACACAAAAAACACCCCTCACAAATAGTATTACAACCATTTGCGAGGGGTGTTTCAAATTCAGAGCCTCAATACAATATCTGTATCTAGCTTATGCGTTCTGCATCTGTTTTGCGACTTTTGGATTACATTCCAGCCTGATTTGTGAACTTTGAAATTATATTCCTGCCTGTATTGCTACTTATATATAATAAAGCTATGTATTTATCAGTATTTTCAATAAATTGGTCTTTCCAGCTAATTAACGATTTCCTGTGTTCCCCAATTTTTTAAGTTGGGGAATGATTCTGAGCATTTGTTGCTTGATTTCAATTTCATTTTTTCTTATTTGGGGAATCCTTTTTATAAAGTTGGGGAGTATTTTCGTTCCCCAACTTTATAATCAGCAGTGACTCATAGCAGAAATTCTAGTTCTTCGAATTTCTTCATTATAATATACTTCCGGTGTCTGCGTCTTCGCCACTCCAAATTTCTTAATTTCTTCTTCCATCATATTATCCAAGACATGTGTATAAATGTTTAATGTAATGCTGATACTCGAATGTCCCATCAACCTCTGGACAACCTTCGGTTCCATTTTCTTTTCAAAGCATCTTGTAGCAAATGTATGCCGTAAACTATGTGGGTGGAAGTCCCTGATTTCTCTGGGTTCTCTATTTTCTTGTACTGCCAGAACTCCTTCTTTTTCTCTCATTCTCTTTAAAGCCTTTTTAATTTCTTTTTCTACAACATATCTGACGCAGGGACTTCCCATACCTGTTGTAAATACCAAATCTTTTAAATCATCCTTACTTCTCCAGCGACTGCCCAGTTCCTCTTTTAGCTTATTCTGTTTTTTCTTCTGAGCTTTTAATATTTCTTCCATTTCTCCTAAAAACGGAATCTCTCTGATTGAATTTACCGTTTTAGGAGTTACAAGCATCATTCTCTTTTCTCCATTATAATAACTACAACTCAAGGAACGTCTGACGTGAACTACTTTCTTTTTAAAATCTATATCGCTCCATTTCATTCCACCAAGTTCTCCAACTCGGACACCTGTCAGACACATGAAATAAAACATTTCTTTATACCAGCTATCCTCCATCTCACTCAGGAAATTGTCCTGTTCTTCCTGGGTTAATGCAATTTCTTCTTTTGATTGTTTAAATGTCCATGGTACTTCTACAATCAAACATGGATTTACTTTAATTAATTGGTTTCCTAATGCAAAATCTAAGCATTCTCTTAAACGCCCCAATGCTTCTCGCATTGCACTGTGCGATACATGATTCTGTTCCATTGCATTTAATGCTCTCTGAACATCCAACGGTTTAATATCTTTCAACTTCATTGAACCAATATAAAAGCCAAATGTTCTTTTGAAATTATTTTTCATCGGTGCAATACTCGTTTCCTTCACCCGGTGTTGCTTTACCTCTGAAAACCATTCTTCAAACCACTCATTCAATGTGATTCTGGTTTTTCTATAATCCAATGTATCCCTGGCATTTTCTTTTGCCTTTTCAAATTCTTCCATCAGTTCATTTAGATCTGTTCCATATAAATTGATTCTAATTCCATTTACAACCGCTCTTGCTTCATATGAACCGTTCTTCTCTCTAACTCCTCTTGGTAATGCTTTTGCCATAATTATTTCCTCCTGAAAAAACTATTTATCTGTTGCTCCTTCAAATTACCATTCATAAACGTGCAAAACAAACATGCAAATTTTTATTTCGTATCCTTGACTTATTGTCTAACCTGTGCCAACAGCCATTTATCCAGTAAGAGCTTATGTGCATAATTGCGATTGCCAATTTTAACAACAAATATTTTTTCATTTTCCTTCATCAATTCTCTGGTTTTCGTCATCCCAAGATTCAAGTAAGCTGCCGTTTCTTCTACATTCAATAGTACCTTTTCTTGCTCCATATACTACCCTCACACTTTCTTCTTTCCTATATAATAGTCATATCCTTTTCTGACATTGCAAAACATACATATATCCTTATATCGCTGCTCCGGATTCACCCGCCGGATATAATGTCCCGGCACCTCATAAAAATTGCCTGCACATACTCTGCACAAGCTCACGACTAACGGTTTTTCAATTATCTTCGGTATCCCGGTACTTCTTCGGATTGCTTTATTGATTTTCTCCATTTCAGTGCGGTCTAAGGTACACACATAATTTTCCAACCGTCTTTTATCTAAAGTTCTAAGCTGCTCCAACAGCACTACAGAATCTTTTTCTAACCCTTCCATTTCCGGGACTGCAATGTGTGTTGGCAGTTTCATTTTTTCTTTACTAGTAATTGCTGCCACAATCACTGTCGGACTGTATTTATTTCCTATATTGTTCTGAATCACCAGCACCGGACGATAACCGCCCTGTTCACTTCCAAATACAGGATCAAGGTCGGCATGATAAATATCCCCACGCCTGACGTTTCTATCTTCCATCTTTGCTTTATCTCCTCTCGACTTTCTAACTGTTGTTATCCCTAAATATGTAAAATACAAGCCTATTTGTCCCCGACGTCCCGACTTGTAATTGGGAAATCATCAGACGGCTGACTGCTGATCAGCTCCACAGGATTTTATTTAAAATAAATATATGGGATTAGGATTTTTCCTCTCCAGGGATCTCCTGAAGCTGCCCTCACTTGTTGCGGCATCAAAGAAATATTTTGTATGCACGACTTTATGACCGGACAGGAGTATCATTATGCCTGTTGTCTGTCATCGCCTTGCCAGAAGCAATCTGACAGCTATAACCAGATATTTTTCGCTCAACAGTCCGGGGAATACAAACTGAAACCAAAAGGAAGTATACGGGTGGGATTTCGCTGTCTTTACCCAATCTGTGTTATGGCGTATCTGTTAATGTGGCTTACGCTCATCACGATAACAACAGGAATGTGTCTGATGAATGTATATGAATTTGTCAAGGTTCGTCCCGCTCCCCAGTCTTTTCGTGACAAAAGAAGAAACAGGCGGATCAGAATATTTCTCTTTCCACCTGTTTCCTCACTTAAACGCTATTTTTCAACCCACTATCTCAAAATCTTTTTCAAATTTCTGATTGCTGCTTTTACAGACTTTGCTACCATCTGAAAAGAGCATCCTTCTTCCTGTGCAATCTGCTCATATTTCTTATCTTCAAAATAATACTTCATCAATCGTCTTCTCTGAATTTCCGACAACTGCTGGATTGCACTATGTAACCGTTCCGCTTCCAGTTTATTCAGAACCGTATTCTCTACATTTTCTTCTTTCTGAAATATCCGTTCATATAAACTGGAATCCCAGATTTCTGACTGTTCCAGATGCCTGTCCACAACATTCATATGCGACACATCCTGCAATTCAAACGTATTAAAAGCTTCATATACATTCTTTCCTATTTCCAAATCCTTGTACTCTTTTTCACCATTACGAAATGAAACATAATATTTTCCGTCCTTCTCATAGGTTTCATATGGGTTATATTTATCTTTTCTTCTTTTAGGCTGTCTGCCTTCCATGACCTTTCCTCCAATCTGAATTTTTTTGAATTCAGATCAGTAGGCGGGGCACGAATACGAACAATCGACCTTATTTTGAATTGCTCATTCTCAATATTTAGGTAACAAAAAACGCCCTGACAGATTTCACTCCTATGGACGCATTTAATTCGATATTTTATTACCCTGGATTCATTATTGGCTCTTACCCTAGTTTCAATTCCAACATTTACTAATGAAATTGTTGAGATTTTTTTAATTGAATACCTTCTGTTGAACAGAATTTTTTAGCTGAACTCTTGCTAAGAACCATATTTTCTCCGGTTAGATTCCGGAAAAGAAAATAAGCATACAAATACTGCTCTTTCGGAATCTGTTTTTTTTAACCGAAAGAGATTTGTATGCTTTCTCATTCATCGGGTAATACCCTGTGTTTTTTCTAATGTTACACCCTTTTCACTTTTCAAATTTAGGGTAATACACTAAGTTTATGGAGGTATACAAACATGGATATTCCAAAAACATTATTTGCCACTTTAGTAAAACAAGGGCGTATGGAAATGCATTTAACACAAGAAGCTCTTGCTGAAAAACTCGGAATATCGGCGGCTTATCTTGGAGACCTCGAACGCCATAAAGGCGGTCCCAGTCTGGAATTATTTTGTAAAACCATGCAGACTTTAAATATTTCTGCTGATGACTACGTTTATCCAAATCAGAATAAAAATAATTCTACATATGATCAGATTCTTCGGCTCTTAAATCAGTGCAATGATTATCAGTTACAGGTAATTCTTGCAACTACGACAGCTCTGCTAGATTCTAATCCTTTTATTTCTAACGTAGACACTACTAATGATACAAAATAAAACTTGTAAAATACCGATAAATAGCTGATAATTACCGATATTTAAAATTAGTGGAATAAATACTATTACCATATGTTAAAAACAGTTATGCTATATCATTACAACTTGATATAACATAACTGTTTCTTCTTTACGAACATCCTTTTATCTATCAAATACTACATTTTCCTCCACGACACACTTAATTGCTTTTCATCTCGCTAATTATTTTTTCCATATCCATCGATTTTTTCAAGAGTCCTAAACCAGCCAATAACTGAATACAATCTACATATCCTTGACAATATGCCCTTTGTTCTGACACAAACGCTTCTTCTTCCAAAATTTCTCCATATTGCTTCAACTTCTCCCTGTCCTCATTACTTATATGATCGAGAAGTTTATTCACCTTTTCTTTTTCCATTTTCTTCTTCAACTGAATATTTGCAAGTTCTTGGAAATAGATATAACTTTCTCTGTTTATATTCTCACAACGCAACTGGTTCAAAAAAGAGGATATTTTATTCCAAATATCATTTTCCATAAAAATTTCTCCTACTATTTTTTGTATCTTTTACTTAATTATGCCCATAACATTATCTTCTGCCCCATAATATGGTTCTTTCCACACCTGTGTATATATTTGTTCCTTTGAAAATATCCGTCCTGGATTTTTTGCCAGCAAATATAATATTTCAAATTCATAATTCGTCAATTGAACCAGCTCACCATTACTTTCTACAGAACGATATTCCGCATTTATTTTTAATACTCCGTAATCAAGTACCCTATTTTGTTTATCAGGCATCTCAGAGTATTTTTTAGCAGACAGAAAATGTAATAATTCATTTAATTTTTCTTCCTCATTTTCATCAAATGTTACAACAACTACCCTTCCCATTTTTATAAAAACCTTTCGCATTCCAAATCTTACAAGTGTAATTTTTATCTATTATTACATCTGTAAGATTTAAAGTCAAGTTTTTATTTCGTTGACAGAATAACCTTTTAAGATATATAATATTTTTATTACATTTGTAAGATTTGGAGGAATATCACATGAGCAATCTGCCTCAAATTTCAGAAGCTGAA
>CAJJOP010000007.1:0-110034 GCA_905193415.1 uncultured Roseburia sp. | reverse complement strand
ATGTTGTGATGTCTTTGTCAACAACTTTTTTATTTTCTTTTTGCTGTCTTTTGAAGCGGTTATCCGTTTCGCAGTCAGCTCAATTATATTAGCACCAGAGTATTATTTTGTCAATATTTTATTTACACTATTTTACCATTTTCTTCACATAAGATTTTATTTAGTCTTCCATTTAGTAAATGTATGTATCTATATATAATCATTCTTATTACAGTTATAAATATAATCACTTATATTTTACAATAGACAAAATCTCATATCAAGAACACGTTCTGCTGCCGGAACATCAAAGGATATAGGTAGCAGCCTAAAGGTATAAGCCACCTTTCAAAATAACAGAAACAAAGAACCCCGGCAGGTGCGAACTGTCGGGGTTTTCGTGCGTAACAAATGCTTAACACTATATACACATCAATCATTATTTCTGACTATTATTCTACCACAAGATCAGCTAGAGCAGATAACGGGAGTCGAACCCGCCTTTCCAGCTTGGGAAGCTGGTGTTCTACCGATGAACCATATCTGCGAAAAAATCATCTTATATCTTTGTAAATCTGATTATATCACAATCCCACAGAAAAGTAAAATCGGCTTGCCTGTTCTGATGTTGGTAGAAATACTGTGTATAAATTGGATTTCTACCATTCCATTAGAAAGGAGCCAGACCTGGCGTGCTCCTGACCAGTCTGGCTCCTTTCACGGTAATTCCTACTTTAATACATTAATATGTCTGTTGGAATATACAATACCAACAGAACATATCTATATCCTCTTGTCGAAAAACTTTTGTTTTCTTATTTCGATATCTGCATCTCAAATCAAATATCTTTATCCTCACGCGAGACAAACTCTGGCATCGTGCTTGTCTCATACAAATCGAAGCAAAGGAATCTTTACCGCTTATTTTTCTTCCTCATGCTCACGGTTACAGCTTACGGTTCCACGGCGTCCATCTAATGTCACATATGCACCGGTCTTTAAGATCTGTACCGCATTTTTTGCACCGAGGATAACCGGCAAATCCAGACTGAGCCCTACGATGCCGGCATGGGTATTAGCGCCTTCCGCTTCTACGATCAGTCCGGAAGCTTTCCGAATCTCTTCCATCATATCGTTATTCGTATCTTTGGTAACAATAATATCTCCCGGTTTGAAGATCTCACGAAGCTGCGCTGCATTTTCAGCTACACAAAGGTTTGCAGATACCTGCTTATCATTAATACCTTTTCCGGTAATGATAATATGACCAGCTACATGTACTTTTATAAGGTTTGTCGTTCCGGAAACACCGAGAGGCACACCTGCAGTCAGAACTACCAGCTCTCCCTGTTTTACCAGTCCACATTTTTCTGCCTGATCTACTGCATGTTCAAAAAGCTCATCCGAAGTTTCCTGATATTTTACGAGGATCGGTGTTACACCCCATGAAAGATTCAGCTGTCTGCACACGTTTTCATGCACAGAGCAGCCGATGATCGGGCAATTCGGACGATATTTGGATACCATGCGGGCGGTTCTTCCGGAATTGGATACCGTAACGATCGCTGCCGCATTCAGATCCATTGCCGTAGTACAGGTAGCATGAGCGATTGCATTGGTAATATCCGGATTTGACATGATGCTCCGCTTTTTCATTCTGGAAACATAATTGATATCTTCTTCTGTACGTGCTGCGATCTTAACCATCGTCTTTAATGCTTCTACCGGATACAGTCCTGCTGCCGTCTCTCCGGAAAGCATGATCGCGCTGGTACCATCATAAACCGCATTTGCCACATCTGCTGCCTCCGCACGGGTCGGACGTGGATTCTTGATCATAGAATCCAGCATCTGCGTTGCAGTAATAACCTGTTTTCCTGCCATATATACTTTTTCAATGATCATCTTCTGGATAACAGGAACTTCCTCAAACGGAATCTCTACACCCATATCGCCACGGGCAACCATGATGCCATCGGAGACTTTGATAATATCATCAATATTGTCAACACCCTGTTTGTTCTCAATCTTTGAAATAATATTGATTGTCGTACAATTGTGTTCCTCTAAGATCTTGCGGATCTGAAGAACATCATCTGCAGTACGGACAAAGGACGCAGCGATAAAATCAAAGCCATTTTCGATACCAAATACGATATCATCATAGTCTACTTTGCTGATATATGGCATGGAAAGCTCTACGTTTGGAACGTTAACACCTTTCTTATCAGAGATCATGCCGCCATTTTCCACCACGCAGACAATATCCGTATCCTGGATCGCGGTAACACGCATCTCGATCAAACCGTCATCAATCAGGATCGTGCTGCCTACATGCACATCTTTATAGAGGTCTTTATAAGAAATCGCTACTTTCTGCGCATTTCCTAAAATCTCTTCTGTAGTAAGTACAAGCGTATCGCCTGCTTTCAGCTCTGCCTTACCACCTTCCAGATTCCGCAGTCGGATCTCCGGGCCTTTCGTATCCAACAAAGCTGCCACCGGGATATTCAATTCTTTTCTGAGAGCGATCAGTTTATCCAGTCTGCCCTTCTGTTCCTCATGGGTTCCATGAGAAAAATTAAATCTGGCTACATCCATGCCCTCCAGCATCAGCTGTCTAAGCACATCGCCTTTATCGGTTGCCGGTCCAAGTGTACATACGATCTTTGTTTTCTTACTATTTCTCATATTTCCTGCTTCGCATATCCAAAAAATATGCGTCTACGCTCCTTTCTGACTGCTCTCCCCAGCTTCCCCTGTTTACCTGTTCATCATCTTCTCAATGATATATTTATCATTCATCACAAAAATGCTTTTTTACTGATAAATGCACTTCAAACTTTACTACCTTTTGTTTTCTGAATGACCGTGATGTTCTGCTATAACGACTATAAAATCATTTCCAATATACATATGCATCATTCATATGCCACATGTTTTACTATGAAGATTATCATAATTACTGGAAATTTATTTTATAATAACCGTACCTGTCTGACCAGCCAGAGCCTTGTCGCAGGCATCCAGTTTTGTAATCAGGACAGAACGGATCGCAGAATCTCCGATGTAGTCAATCGCTGTCTCGATCTTTGGTTTCATCGTTCCCTCTCCGAACTGACCTTCTGCAATATATTCTTTTGCCTGTGCGCAGGTCATTTTGTGGATCGGAGTCTCATGATCTGTACCAAAATCTTTGCATACGCTTTCCACTCCGGTAAGGATAACCAGCATATCTGCGTCAATGCCTTTTGCAAGCGCTCCTGCGATCAGATCTTTCTCAATAACAGCGCTGGCACCTTTCAGCACATTGCCCTGCTCCAGTACCGGGATTCCGCCGCCGCCTGCTGCCACTACGATCTGGTCAGCATCCAGCAAAGCTTTTACCGCATCCAGCTCAATGATCTCCATTGGTTTCGGAGCTGCAACGATTCGACGATAACCCTCCTCAACTTCAACAACGTGATTTCCCTTTTTCTCTTCTGCTTCCGCTTCATCTTTGGTCATCACACGACCAATCACTTTCGTCGGCGCATAAAATGCATCATCATATGGATCCACTGTTACCTGGGTCAGAACAGTGGAAACTGTTTTATATACACCACGGTTCAGCAGCTCGGTACGAATCGCATTCTGCAGATCGTATCCAATATATCCCTGACTCATTGCGGAGCAGACAGACATCGGAGTAGATGTATATTCCGGATACAGACGGTAAAATTCTGCCATTGCTGTATGGATCATTCCAACCTGCGGTCCATTGCTGTGTGTAATCACAACCTGATAATCTTTCTGGATCAGATCTGCAATCGCTTTTGCAGCCTCAACGGTTGCTTTCTTCTGCATCGGAAGGGTCTCTCCCAATGCATTATGTCCCAATGCAATAACTATTCTCTTTTTTTTCATGATTTATATGCCTCCATTGCTTCTTCGTAAACCGGCGCTTCCTTTTTGACAGAGCCGTTCCCTTCTCTCTAAACACGAAAAACATGTTTTTGTGCTTTTCTCTATTGTCTATCACGGTATTCATCAGACCTGCATATACCCATGTAGTCAGCCTATTTCCCGTATAAAATAGATGTGCTTATTCTACCACATTTTGCCCATATATACAATTAAATCCGCGCTTTTCTTCCACATGCAAGACAGGCAGAATTTCTTGTAATATATGCTAAAATCAAGCTTACCATACCTTCTTTCATTCTTCGATTTCAGTATTTGTCATTTTTTTAACATTTATTATAGCGTAAAAAGAACTTAATGCAATGGTACGAAGGAAAAAATCTTATATTCAACGAAACCACTACTTTACCATTTCAGGGTATATTACAGAAAAACAGCAGCCATACAATCTGTTTCTGCCACATTTTTGTACAACTGCTGTCTCTGTGATGACCACTACTGTCTGTGGTCATTATTTATTCTCTTTATGACACTCTATCCTGACTGCCCTTTTTTATCTGCTTCATAATAGCAGACATTCTTTCAGGTTTTCCTTAGAAGTGATCCGAGCGGTTTTAATTACTTTTGCTTCCAAGCGTCACTTCAATACTCTGCTCTTTGTAACCGCCATTATCTGCTCTCTGGATCTTGACTGTTACTTTTTTACCTGCTTCATAATACTGCAGACGTTCTTTCAGATTTTCCATGGAAGTGATCTGATGTCCGTCAAACTCTGTGATGATATCGCCTTTCTGCAATCCGGCTGATTCAGCTGCGCTTCCCTGTTCTACCTGAGCGACATATACGCCTTCCGGCATATTATAAGTTTTCGCAACCTGGCTGGATACATCTGCACCACTGATTCCAAGATAAGCGCTCTTCGAAGAGTCTACTTTTTCCCGAGAGATCAGATCATCAATTATCGGTTTTGCCGTAGAGATCGGGATGGCATATCCCATGCCCTCTACACTTGTATCAGAATATTTTACGGAATTGATACCGATAACTTCGCCTTTCATGTTCAGAAGAGCTCCACCACTGTTACCTGGGTTGATGGCTGCATCTGTCTGAATCAGGTTGTTGGTCACGGTCGTTCCTGATGTCTCATCTGTGGTAGATACCTGACGGTTCAGGGCGCTGATAACGCCGGTTGTTACAGACTGTCCATAACCAAGGGCATTTCCGATGGCAACAGAAGATTCTCCTACAGAAAGTTCATCCGAATCTCCGAGAGTTGCGATCTTGATAGTAGAAAGCGTATCGGATTTCATATCACTTTTCTTAACAGATACCACTGCAAGGTCAGCAGAAGAATCGGTACCTTTTACCGTACCGGATACCGTTTCATCATCAGAAAAGCATACGGTCAGGGATGTACTGTTTTCTACTACATGGTTGTTGGTTGCAATATACAGATTATCATCATCCTCAGCTACGATGATACCTGATCCTGCGCCCTCACTCTGATATGTCTGAGACTGATTGAACATATTATAATATTCTGTCTGACTTACCGTTGTGATGGATACGATGGACGGCATTACATTTTTTACGATATCAGAAACGTCTGTCACTGTCGTTGCCGTACTGATCGCTGTTTTATCTGTAGAGGTGCTGGTCTTGGTCGCCGCCAAAGACGTCTGGGGTGTTGTCTGACGTCCGATACCGGATACGCCGTAAAAGGTACCGCCGGCTACAACGCCTACAACTGCTGCAATGACTACACCTTTTACCAGTGTCTGACCAAAACCTTTTTTGCGAAACCAATTGTTATTTGCATGACCAGCCTTTGCAGCTCGTCTTGCTTTTCTGTTTGCTTGAGGTTTCTTTCCTGTAGATCCCTGATTTGCATAGGAACTCTGATACGAAGTATCCTGTGAAAATGCCCCGTTCGCCTGTGAACCATTTTGCTGCTGGTAAGAATAATTTTGTGCGCCACTCTGGGCATTGCCGCTGTATGCATTATTTCCATAAGAGTTATTCTGAGATGTTCCACCCTGCGCATTGCTGTAATAAGTATTCGTCTGTCCATATACACCGTCACTGGAAGTGTTCTGGTTATATGTAGAACCGTTACTCTGACTGTTTGCAAAATCCTGTCCATACGCATTTCCGGTGGAAGCGCTCTGGTTATATGTGCTTCCGGCATTCTGACTGTTCTGCTGTGTCACATCATCTCTCTTTGCATCATAATCGCCTTCATGTGTTGCGCTGTTCTGACTCTCTCCCCTGTAATTGTATGAATACAAGGAATCAGAAGTTTCCGGTTTGTTCTCTCCGTTGTCATTTGGATTAAATCTGTCGTCCATTTTAATTGCTCCTCTCATCCTTTGGATTTTGTTTTCTTTGTTTTACAGGTTATAGTCTATCGTTTATTTGTGTTCGTTTTGTGACTAATATTTTAAGAAAGTTTGTTTTTCGTGCTTCGACTGTGAATATACAGCCAGCTGTCTTTGTAATTATCCCGTTCTTTCTGTGTCATCTTCACATATCGGTCGTACGTCAGTTTTACCGGTTCCATCTGCTTTCGCCCACATCGGTAACACTCTACCTTGGTTCTTCTGGATACAGTACGCAGCCATCCACATTTGGGACAGATAAATAATTTCATCACAGTATCATTCCTCCGTTTCTTACTAACTCTGATGTTTTTTACTTTTTCATGGACATGCCTATGGATATCCATCCTATCTATAACTGTCAAAACGATGCCTCTCTTTATCTGATCCAGAAGCATCTCCTATCGCCTGACAGACAAAAAGGGACATAGAATTTTATCCTATGTCCCTAAAAATATCTTTATGAATTTATTTGAAATAATACCTGTACCTTCACAGAAATGAGTTTTCCAGAAGCATCCTCAGGTACCCAATCCTATTGCTCCGTACCACTGTCTGTAGCATCCTCCGCAGAGCCATCGGTTCCGTCCGTTCCGGTATCAGTTTCCGGTAATGAAAACTCATCTCTTTCTGCGCTCTTCTGGGTAAATCCGGTGCTGTCTATAATATACTCACTGTAGGATTGTACTTTTTCTGAAGGCGTATACTCTGTATCATTATACAACAGCTGATGCAGTTTGATAACATTGCTTTCCAGATCACATGGTATTACACAGCTTCCTTTTTTACCAAGGGTATCTGTGGTTCTGTCAAATGGGAAGCCAACGCTCTGTGAAATATCATATCCCATAGCAATCCTTACGATCTTCATCATCTCTGTACTAGACAGATCTGTCTTGATCTCCGGGAAAACCGTATCCATAATCTGTGTGATCTTGCTTAAATTTGCTTTCTTTGCTTTTTCAAATGTCTTGGAGATAACGGTTCTCTGACGCTCTGCACGTTTGAAATCTCCACCTGCAGTATAACGGATACGCGCATAAGATACAGCCTGCACACCGTCTACCGTCTGTGTACCCGCATGGTCGATAAGGCTTGACTCCTTACCTACAATATCTTCCGTATAGGTAATGTAGGACTCATTCATGATCTTCATCTCATTTTCTGTGATATCCAGTTCGATGCCGCCCAAAAGGTCAATAGCATCTGCGATTGCCGCAAAATCAAAGACTACATAATTATCAATATTCAGATCCAAATTTTTATTCAGCATGCTGACCGCACGTTCAGCACCGCCTCTTGCATAAGCGGAATTACATTTCTGGAAGTTACTCTTCTCATCTTTTGAAGATACATCCAGATAAGTATCTCGGTATACAGAAACCATTCGTACCTCTTTTGTATCGTTATTAATACTGAGGATCATGATCACATCACTGTTTCCGGTATCATATGTGCCATTGCTCCGGTTATCCAGACCAAACAGTGCAATATCCGTATAGCCGCTTAAAGTCTCTTCTGTCTCTTTACTTACTTCTGCCTTTTCGACCTTTGACTCATCCAACTGCTGACGATTGATCTTGTTCAGTTTCGATGCATAGAATACACCCACTAATAAGATGATCAGCACGACTATTTCAATAATAAACAATATCAGTTTTCTTTTTCGTTTCTGTTTTGTTGTTGCTTTTTTCTTATGTCCTGCCATAAACTCTCTCCGTAATCCTGTCTTGTCTGCCTCCTGCTCTCCACTTCTTATGGGAGAAGCTTTTTACTACCAGGATAAAAACCTGACACTTTATATTATCGCAACACATGTAAAAGAACAACTATTTTTTCATTAATTTTTTATAAATATATTTTTCGTTTGTATGCAGAAAAGATGCAAATCCCCCTTCTGTGAAGAGCAGAAAGGGGAATTTGACCGTTGAAACAAGTTCAACACAGCTTTTTCGCTGTCATTTTAAGTTCCATAATTTTTAGGCTTTTGATAAATTCTTTTTGTTTTAATTTTTATTTGGCTTTTGATTTTTTATTTATATTTTTGTTATAAAGTTCCATTGTAATTGTAAAAAAATGAATCGGAATAAATATTACCTTTCTTACATCAACTCCTTTATCCCGGACTGATTTTCATTATATGCAGAAGTTTTCCTGTCATAGGACCCCCTGCAATGTCAAAACTGCCTGTCCTTTTTCCATTACCGGTTTCTAATATAGCATAGGGGATTGCTATTAGGAATACGGATTATCTTACGTAATAACCTGAAGCGTTAATCTGGCTGCTTAAAGTGTTTTTTATAGCAACTTTGTGATAGCCGAAACGTGTTACCGTATACTTAAATCCAAGCTGTCCTTTTCCAGAAGTACACGAGAAAGTTCCATTTGGCTGAATCACACCAAAATATACATTGGAAGGTGCCGTAATATAACATGACCCCTGTATCACTGAATCTTTTGTTTTCAAAAAGTTTCCACTTGCAGAAATTGATTTTGGCGCCACATCCCAATCAAAATGTTTTACAGTTTCCAACGGATCAATATTCTCAGTTACATCCATGTCAATAACTGTATATTCTGACGGATCCCACTCTCCTGGTTTAAATTCAAATACCGTTTCGTTATCAACCTGATTAAGATCTACTATATCTCCATTAATTTCATACACGGATTTATTTTGATCCATCGTCTCCCAATAAAAACTCTTTCCTGCATTTGCCGTAACATTTCCTGCTGCCAACGCAGTCATACTTGAACCTGCCACAAAAATGGCACTGAGTACCAGACCTAATGCTGCATATTTCTTTCCTCTTTTAATTTTGGTCAATCGCTTTATCCTCCCCATGATCGGATTCTCCTTTGCAAAAGGAGAATGTTGTGTCAACGAGTCGGAGATATCAATACCCGTGGAATATTTCAATATGACTCCTGAGTAGATCCTCCGGTCCCCGTCCAGAAACCTGTCACAAACAGAAATATCACAATATGTCTCCGCCCACTTTGTCCACTCTTTGAAATAGCGATAGAGCAGAGGATTCCACCATATGATGCAGATCACGATCCGTCCGATAAACTTATACAGATTATCTTTATGGATAATATGCGTCGCTTCATGTTGTAAGATGATTTTTAACATTGATTCAGAAAAAGACCTGTCCGGCACCAGCAGTGTCGGATGCAATACGCCCACGATCATAGGTGTATCGACAATAAGATTACGATATACCGGTATTTTGCGCTTTGCGATCTCCGGATATGTTTCATAAAACAGTTCAATAATCCGTGGATCATCCATCGGAAGATCATACTGATGCAATGCGCGTACCTTGTTGCGTTTTCCAAAGATATTTCTCGCAGTAACGATTGCACCTATCAGCCAGACAACAAATGCCACCTGAAAACAGATTGTCATAACGGTATTCCCATCATAACCTGTAATCTTTCCGATAACTTCATTCCCGACTTTCAACAGAACAATCCCATAGGCAACCGGTACGATGAAAAAGAATTCTACGCCTTTCAGCATATTGTAGATATGCTTTATGCAACCACATCTTACTGCCAGCGGAATCAGCACGAGGCTGATTCCGAAAGCAATATTTCCAGTAATCGCATTCAGCACTAGCAGAAAGAAAAAATTATTGATCCATACCATCGATCAGATGACGAAGCTCCTCCATCTCGTCTTCTTTCAATTCGTTGGAATCCATGAAAGCAGATAAGAATGCTGCCGGGGAACCGCCGCCCCAGAAATCAACAAAATTGTTCATCTCTTTTTCGCGGTAATCTTTCTCTGCCACTAACGGATGATAAGTATAAATCTTTCCCTTCCGTGTCATCTTCAAAAATTCTTTCTGTACCAAATGTGCCAGATATGTGGATACAGTCTGTGGTCTCCATTCTTTTTGATAACACTCATTTACCATAGAAACAACTTCTGATAATACAAGATCTTTTGGTGTATCCCAGATACATTTCATTACCAGCAATTCGGCATTGGTCAATTCACTTTTAAGCACTCTCTTCATCCTCTCTTACTTCTGCATTGATTATGCATTGATTTATTCAAAGTTGCACACAAGAGCATGATATCATGACAACACTGTTTTTTCAACATTTTCATCATAAAAGATACCGACCAAAACTATCTTTTTTCTGCAAAAAAATGAATTTACCGCAACTGGATATGTACCTATACATAAGCAATATTCCGTTTACAGTTAAACTATATCATACGTTCCTTGATTTTACAACTAGCATATTTATTTTTAGTTCAATTTAATAGAAATATTTTTAGTTTTAATATTATATCAGATATTTTTTATACATTTTGAACAATAAAAATGCATATAACCGCTTGTTTTACTCAGTACTTACTCTTTTATATGGTAACAATACACAAATGAGTATTTTCCCCGCCTACACGCACGGTCATATGCATAATCTGTTTTGTTCTACAATATTTTTCTCTGGTCGATTCCCTTTTTTCAGTAATTCTGGCATGGTAACGACACTATAAAAATACTTTTTTCACACTAATGTCCATTCCACCACTTTTAAGATAGTGAAAAAATAGTTACGAAGAAGTATTTTCACGCTATTTCTGGTCTTTTAACACTTCCAGAGCTTTCTGGATCTGATTATCCAGACTGTAGCTGTATGCCTGATCATCATTGCCCAAGAACTGATATTCCAATGTGATATCCGGTTCGATTCCTTTCCCCTGAATGCAGACACCATTTGGGGTATAGTAACGGCTGGTAGTCATTTTCGCTCCGCTGCCATCGGAAAGGTTCTGTATACCCTGTACGATTCCTTTTCCAAAGGTTGTCGTTCCGATCAGCGTTCCACACTGACGGTCTTTTACCGCACCGGCAAAAATTTCTGATGCACTGGCGCTGTTTTCATTTACCAGTACGACCAGTGGCATATCTAACTGTTTTTCTCCTGTAGACTGGTATTCATTCCGGTTATTATATTTATCTTCGGTGTATACGATCATACCTTTTGGAATAATATTTTGCAGAATATCGGTAACAGAAGATACCAGACCGCCCGGATTACTTCTCAAGTCAACGATAAGACTGGTCATTCCCTGTGCTTTCAGATCATTCAGCGCAGTCTCAAACTGTCCGGTAGTCGTCTGTACAAATTCTGTAATACGGATATATCCCACATTATTCTCCAACATCTGGGAATCTACGGTCTTGATCTCCAGACTCTTTCTCGTAAGCGTCAGATCCTTGTAAGAATGATCGGAAGACCGATAAATCTGAACAGTTACTTTCGTACCTTCCTCTCCTTTCAGATGAGAAACAAATTCGGAAAGCTCCATATCCGCTGCCGTATAATCATCTGCCTTTACGATCACATCCCCTGCCTGAATACCTGCTTCCTGTGCCGGGGAACCATCCTGAACGGATACGACTGTAACCTGTTTGGTATCGCTGTTCTGATTCAATGTAGCCCCGATACCGGAATAACTTCCAGATACATCCGATTTCATCAGTTCATCATATTCTTCTTTTGTAAAATACTGCGAATACTGGTCCAGAGCATTAAAAAGCCCCTGATACAACCCCTCTTTCATAGCATCCACATCTACGTCTTCGTAATAATTTGCCTGTATATCTGCGGCCAGATAGTTGATCTTATCTACCGTAGACTGATCCAGCAGGGAATCATAGGACAATACTTTCGTAACCTGTTTGCCATCTTCTGTCGCCTGCACCCGTATCCGGGTCTTTGATCCACTATGATTCAGAAACATACCTCCGGCAAATACGAGTACCGCACATACAATGATCGTTCCGATAATGCCCCGTCGCATGCCTTTCCGGTACATGGTTTTCTGCAAGTCTTTTTCTTCCATCTTGTTACCTTTTTCTTACCTTTCAAAACTACTATTGTTTACGCTTATGCCTTTTTTGATATCTTCATTCCTTTTTCCAGCAAAAGCTTCCCAGAAAAATTTCTTCTTAAACACTTCTACTTTAAAATAAGTCCGCCTTATACGCAACCTGTTTTCTGAAATATTTTTATGAACTGCCATAAAAAGGCATATTCCACAGGCAAGTAAAAAAACAACGCCAGAACAGATCATTTCATCTGCCTGACGCTGTTTTTATTGTTATATACTAATGATAATATCAATCCAGCATATATAAGTCATTTCCTCTATATAGATTGCATACACACTCACTGATTCTGTTTATGCGCATGATCCTATATATAATAGCACTGTCATTCACTCGGTATGACGCTCAGATCAATATATATATCCTGTACTTTATACATGCAGATGACGGCGCAGTGTTACACGGCTTCCCACATATCCGATACCGACACCAAGAATCAGTCCTACCGGAAGCAGGATCTTAAAAATGCTGTTTACCGGGATAAAGGAAAGCATATCATCCAGGAATCGGAATTTGTCTGCAACATATCCGATAACCTTGCCATACAATGCATAAAGTACAGCCAGTGGAATAATGGAACCGATCAGACCGATCAGTACACCTTCTACGATAAACGGCGCCCTTACCATAAAGTCTGTGGCCCCGATCAGTTTCATGATCTTAATCTCTTCTTTTCGCACAGTTATACCTGTATTAACTGTATTACTGATCAGGAATACTGCTACACAGATCAGGATCGCGATGATGGCAACTGACACGTATGCGATCAGCTTGTTAAAGTCCGTCAGTACATTTGCTGCCTGTGTAGACTCATTTACTTTGTTGACACCATCGATTGCTGAGATCTGGGTAACCAGCTCTGCCTGCTGAGATACATCCTTCATATAGACATTATAATGAGCAGATCCAGCCAATGGGTTATCATTCTGGAATGTCTCCGCAGCTTCCGGATTATCTTTCCAGTAAGTCTCCTGATACTCCTGCCATGCCTGCTCAGCAGATACATATTCTGTCTTTGATACCAGATCCTTCATATTTTCAATCTGGGTACCAATCTGCTGAATCTGATCGTCTGTCACTCCGTCATTAAAATAAACGGATACCATCACGTCTGATTCTACATTTTTTACAACGCTCTGGAAGTTCTGTACTACGGAGAAGAAAATACCAAACATGAAAATACATGCTGCCATTGTCGCAATAGAAGCAATGGAAAACATTTTATTTCTTAAAATATTCTTACAACCCTGTTTTAATGTATAGAAAAATGTTCCTACTTTCATGCTTCTTCACCACCCATCCGCTCGTCACTTACCACTTCGCCCTGTTTGATGGTAATCACACGTTTTTTCATCTGTTCCACAATCTCAAGATTATGGGTTACAACAACTACCGTCGTTCCCCTGTTGTTAATCTCATCCAACAGCTTCATGATCTCCCAGGCATTCGTCGCATCCAGGTTACCTGTAGGCTCGTCTGCCAGAAGGATCTTCGGTTCATTGATCAGCGCTCTGGCGATCGCCACTCGCTGCTGCTCTCCACCGGAAAGCTGTGTTGGTTTTGATTTATATTTTGCCGCAAGTCCCACCATAGCCAGGATCTTTGGCACATTTTTCTTTATCGCACGATTGGAAGCAGAAATGACACGCTGTGCAAATGCAACATTTTCATAAACATTTCTGTCTTTCAACAGTCGGAAATCCTGAAACACGCATCCGATATTTCGTCTGTAATACGGAATATTCCGATGTCTTACTTTTCCAAGATCTTTTTTATTTACAATAATCTGGCCTTTTGACGGGTCAAGCTCTTTTGTGAGCAGTTTGATCAAAGTAGATTTTCCGGATCCGCTTTCACCCGTAATAAATACAAACTCGCCAGCATCAATGTGAAGACTCACATCATGCAGAGCCGGAACACCTTCTACGTATTCCTTGCTGACGTGATCAAATGTAATCATATGTTCCTCCTAATTAATAATCCAATGATTCCATATACTTCATGTACTTCACGACCATCAATGCGATCTTAAATGTAATGGCATCTTCAAAAACACGAAGATCCAGTCCGGTACTTTTCTGCAGCTTATCCAGTCGATATACCAGTGTATTTCTGTGGATATACAGCTGTCTGGAAGTCTCGGACACATTCAGACTGTTCTCAAAGAATTTATTGATCGTCGTTAATGTCTCTTCGTCAAAATCATCCGGGGATTTGCCATCGAAGATCTCACGAATGAACATTTTGCAAAGCGGAATAGGAAGCTGATAGATCAGTCGTCCGATTCCGAGAGTAGAGTAAGCGATCACTTTGCGTTCTTCAAAGAAGATCTTGCCCACATCCAGTGCCATCCTCGCCTCCTTATAAGAGCGGGATACTTCTTTGATCTCGCTTACAACAGTACCATATGCCACATGGATATCGCTGCTGTCACTGTTAAATGCAGCAAGAATCACTTCTGCTGTTTTTGCAATGTCATTTGCGGTATCATTTTCACTGACTTCTTTTACGACAATGATGTTTTTCTCATCTACAGCTGTAACAAAATCGCGGTTTTTGCCTTCAAACAGACTACGGACTTTCTCCAGGTCGTTTCCATCTTTGTCGCGATTCGTCTCTACGATGTAAACAACACGTTTTTCTTCTGTCTCGATATGAAGTTTCTTTGCACGATTGTAGATATCCACCAGAAGCAGATTGTCCAAAAGCAGATTCTTGATAAAATTATCTTTATCAAAACGTTCTTTGTAGGCAACCAGAAGATTCTGAACCTGAAAGCTTGCGATCTTTCCTATCATATAGACATCTTCACTGTCACCATTTACTAAAAGAACATACTCCATCTGATGTTCATCAAATACTTTAAAAAACTGACATCCGTTTACTACCTGACTGTCAGCCGGGGAATCCACGAATGTAAGCGCATGACTCACATAACGGTCCGCCTCAGAAAATGTAGTTGCAAGAATCTTGCCTTCTGTATCAATGATACAAAAATCGATTCTCGTAATATTCTTTAATCCATCAATCGTATTCTGTAAAATCTGGTTCGAAATCATATATTTCCCCCTTCTCCGAGCTCGTTTATAATAAAAAACCTCTTGCTATACAACTTTCACAATAAAAGATACCCGAATTTATTTCAATTTATCGTTTGTTATCTACATAATAAGACAAAACACCCAAAATTGTAAAGAGGAAATGCTTACTTTTTATGCATTTCATCCTTTTTTACCATATTTTCAGGGGAAGTATGCTCGTAAAACTGTATCTGATGCTTCATTTTATAGCGCACCTGCATTTTTTTCAGCCAGACTTTCAAGCCACGGCGACTTTCCGTCACATCATATTCAGCGCTGATTCCATACCACACCCTGGCATGGAACTTACCGATATGGCAACGCAGGAAATGTTCCTGCTTCGGTGTCGGCAGCGTGGAAAGTATAATCTCAGGAGATACCGTATTGATCTCATTGATCACATCATCCTCATCGCCTACACAGGAGTCCAGCGCATACTGTCCGCAGATCTGAACCTTACCATCAAAAAGATCTTCCAGAAAAATCTGGAGTTCCTCAATCTCTTCCTCTGTCTGTGACAGTAAAAAGAACGTCTTTTCCTGTTGGATTGCAAGGCTCATAAAAGAATGGAAAAATTCCCGGTCTTCCACTTCCTGTATTCTCCGGGCAGAACTGATCCCTGCCATTTCCAGAAGTTCCTTATCTCCCGCCAGAACAAGGTCTGTCTGTTCCAGACACTCTCTGACCTTTTCATCTTCTCCGGCTGCCACGATAGTTTTCATAGTCACCGTCTCAATGGTATTCATACATTCATTATTAAAATAGAAATCAACCTTTTGCAACGCTTCCTCCAGACCACAATCGTCTATCCGTATGCCTGCCAAATCGATCTTATTACACATATCGTCGTTTCCTGTCTGTAAATCATGTTCTGATACTTTCCGTTGGAACTCCGGACAAAGACCGCCTGTCGCTCCAACTTCTGCAATAGTATACCAAACTGAATGCACTTTTTCAATTTATATCTAAATATGTTATGTAACTTTCATACTTTTTTCATAATTTTAAACTTATGTATCGGTCCTGTCGTTTCTTTATTTCATTTTTTTCTTACATGTCTTACCGTTTTTTACCCTATCTATACAAATTTACCAATAGAGAAAATTTCAAGTATGAAAAATGTTCAAACTTTTTTCCACATCCACAAGTTATCCACATTTCATTCACACAAAAATTGCCCATTTTTACAGTTATTCACAGAGTTATGCACATTATCCACATTTTTACCCTGGAAAACTATGACTTTTCAACCGCTATTTTTCAAACATACGTTTTGTTTATTTCTACGTTTTTCGATATTTTATAATTTTTTTTGTAAAATCCATTGACTTTTTAATAGTGAAATTATGTCGTTTTTACCCGATAATTGTCAGTCTATTTTGTCGTTCAATCAAGGTTTTATATTATGCATTTTGCATATTAAATTCTATATTTTTTCAAGACCTTCAAACTTGAACACTTATACACAATCCTATATTATCCAAATGCTCTACATACCATCGCAGCTTAAAAAGTTTCTTTTGCTAACGCAAAAAGGGGATCATTGTATCAATTTCATTTCTGCTTAAGTTTAAAAGTTGTTCTTTCCAACAAAAAAACATCTGGAATATTCTTCCAGATGTCTTACATTCAATATTTATAATCTATTATAATACTCGACGGATTGCTACGATCTTACGATATGTGATAGAAGATGAGATCTTGATACCATCTTTCTTATTAGAAGCATGAAGTAATCTTCCATTTCCTGCATACAGACCTACATGACCTTCGTAACATACGATATCACCCGGCTGAATATCAGAAATATCTACAGATCTTCCAACTCCGCGAAGTGCAGAGGATGAATGGGGCAGTGAGATTCCGAAATGTGCATATACGCTCATAACAAATCCGGAACAATCTGCACCGTTTGTCAGACTTGAACCACCCCATACATATGGATTTCCTACAAACTGGGAACCATAGGAGATAACATTTGATCCAGCCTGTTTCTTTTTCTCTTCTTCTGCTTTCCGTGCAGCTTCTTCTGCCTGTCGGGCAGCCTCTTCTTCTTCCGCACGGCTGATTGCCTGTTTATACTGTGTAGTTACCTGAACATATTCAGCAGATACATATCCATTTCCGGCTGCTGTGGAAACAGCGACCCAGCCGTCTGCCTCCCCAAGAACACTCAGTTTGCTTCCCGTATCTACCATAGTAACGACTCCGGACTCTGTGGACATCTCGCTGCGTACTTTCAGGGAATCTGTCATCACGTCTGCTGTCTGATAGCTGGTAGCCTGTATTGCATTTACATCACCTACTGTAAGTGTTTCTGCTTTTACATATCCATCTACAGAACCGGAATGAATTTTATACCATCCATTATTCGGATTTTCTGTAATGATTACCAGTGACTGGTTATACAGTTTTCCAACCACTTCACTGTTATCATCTGCGGCTGCTTTAATCTCTGTGTAGTTTTCAACATTTGAAACTGCCGCATTGTCAAGAGAAGTACCGATAGTATCTTCTACTGTATTGATTGCCTTTACTGTATCTGCTTTTTCCTGTGTGATCTCCTGACTTGCAGAAATCTTAGACTCCAGTGAATTTTCTACAGGAGATCCTGCCAGATATGCAAACTCATTTGTTTCTATTCCTGCTGCCTGCACCTTGTTTGGAAGTCCGGCACCTGTCAGCAGTACAGTACCTGCCAGCAGACAGGCAACTGTTTTATATGCCTTACGCATGAATTTTCCTCCAATAATTTCGTTTTTGTTATATTTATTACATATTTGTTACAATTTATTACGAAGCTATTCTAACAGAATTGCGTTTCTATGTCAACTATTTTTAATAATCCTCAGTCTCATTGTCTGTCCATCCGTTTATAACCTGCCGTAATGCTTTTTGAATTTTATAACCATACCTGTTGTTTCCAACAATAAATACCTGAACAAAAAGACAGGAAACATAGATTGTACCTCCCTCCAATCGTTGGATTTTCAGGTCTGACTTTTGGAGTGGTGCAAATCTATACTTCCTGCCTTTTCTTTCCTTATTATTCAACTCGTAATCTATCTTTTTTGTCAGACAGACGCTTCCATTTGTTCTGCAGACATATGATTCTCGCATGTTTCTGCTAATATGAAACAGAACAATCATTTCCATCTGCCTTCCCGGCTAATCCTGCTTTGCATGCAGTGTAACCAGATAGCGTTCTACGCTGGTCACACAGTTTGCGCCATCCGCAGCTGCCGTAATAACCTGACGAAGCTGCTTTGTACGCAAATCTCCGGCTGCAAACAGACCCGGCATGCTGGTAACGCCATCCTCTCCTGCACAGATGAATCCGCTCTCATCCATCTCTGCAAGTCCGCGATAAATCTCTGTGTTTGGATCGATACCAACTGCGATAAAAACGCCATCTACGGTAAGATCCGTAGTGGAATCCGCTTTTTTATCATACAGCTTTACAGATGTTACCTGGCCGCTTCCCTCAATCGCAGATACCTGATGGCTGTACAGCATCTCAATATTCTCTGTTTCTTTTACCTGTTCCTGCAGGATCTTTTCCCCCCGCAGTTCATCTCGTCTGTGGATCAGATAGACTTTACTGCATCCTCTGGCAAGAAACAGTGCATCTTCCAGTGCCACATTTCCTCCGCCCACAACAGCTACTATGCGATTTCGGAAGAATGCGCCATCACAAGTAGCACAATAAGATACGCCCATACCCGTCAGCTCTTTTTCTCCGGAAACTCCAAGTTCCCGGTGGCGTGCGCCGCTGGCTGCAATGATCGCACGGGCTTCAAATGTGCCTTTCGCCGTTGTAAGTGTAAAATAATCTTCTTTTTTCTCTATGGACTGCACTTCCGTCTGGATAAACTCCGTACCAACAGCCTCTGCATGTTTGCGCAGCTGGGTTCCAAGTTCAAATCCACTGGTCTTTGGAATACCAGGATAGTTATCCACTTCATAGGTATTTAAGATCTGACCGCCTCCCATAGGCAGTTTTTCGATCACAGCACAATGGAGTTTTGCACGTTGCGCATATACAGCAGCAGACATTCCTGCCGGACCGCTTCCTATTATTAATAAATCATACATTGGTTTGTTTCCTTTCTTTTTTAACACTATAAAACACCCATCGTCTAAAACCAATGAGTTTCTCTTGTTACCGGGCTAATGTCCTAAAACATTCCCGGACAATACATCCGATTCCGTCTGCTCCGGCTTGGTTCCATCCGGCTCGACATCGCCACCTTCCGTTTCGCCGTCGGGCTGTCCAGTCTCTTCTTCCTGTTCCGACTGTATATTTCCTCCATGAAGCTGGCAATACACCTCCGGTTCTGTCTCCTCACTGAAATATTCTGTTTTCGTTGTTGTACAAACGCCTGGGATCGCAAGCTGCCCGGATTCTGTACAAATGACTGCCTCCTGCACAGACTCCGGTCTTTCAAATCCCGGATCAGCTTTTCCCTCATGGATCCTGGACATGATGGCTTTCCATATCGTTCTGGAAAACCTCGTGTTATCAAGAACAGTATTATCATCATTACCGCCCCATACCACGCAGGTATAATACGGCGTATAACCGGCAAACCAGGTATCTCGGTTATCCGATGTCGTACCTGTCTTACCGGCGATGGACATATCAGGAAAGCTTACGATCTTACCGGTTCCCTCTGATACAACATCCTGCATCGCAGATGTCAATAAAAAAGCTGTACTGTCCGAAATGACTTCTCTGGTCTCGGGATGTTTCTTTAATAATACTTTTCCATCCTGATCTACGACTTTTGTATACAAAATCGGTTCTGTATATGTTCCCTGATTTGCAATTGTCGCATATGCGCCTGTCAGCTCCAGATTAGTAACACCATAATAAATGCCTCCCAGCGCCAGTGGCTGATAAATATCATTTTCCGCATCCAACGTCGTGATTCCAAAACGTTCCAGATATTCATATCCAAGCTTTGGGGTAAGATCTGTCAACGTCTTTACAGCTATGATATTCTTAGATCTTATGATTGCTTCCCGGATACTGAGCCAGCCATCGTAGCTGCGTTCATAGTTATTAACGGCACGACCATTTTCATACGTATAGGGTTCATCCAGTACTGTCGTCGCCAGTGTATAGTTTCCTGTATCAAGCGCTGCCGCATAGACAGCAAGAGGTTTAAATGTAGAACCCGGCTGTCTTGTCGTATCGGAAGCCCGGTTTAATGTCTTGCTTCCGTTTTTCTCTCCCCGTCCGCCTGTCAAAGCCAGCACTTCTCCGCTGCTCTGATCCATGATCGTTACAGAAGTCTGTGGTTCCGGAATGAATACAAGCGTTTCCGCCAGAACAGTACCACCCTTTTGCAGCATCGCATCCCGATAGGCATCAATATGAGCCTGCGCCTCTTCTTCACTGTTATAACTGATGGAATATTCTTCATTTCCCGTCAGCTGTTTGTAATATCTCTGCATCGTCTGCTGGGAATAATGTTCAACCGTACCGTCATCCCTGGTAATACTGAGCCTGTAATCAAAAGAAACCTTTGTCTTTACAGAATAGTTTTCACCGTTATTGACTTCTTCATCACAGACCTTTTGGATATGTGGATCTTGTGTGGAATAGATTGTCAGACCTCCACTGTAAACCGCTTTATATGCCTGCTGTTCCGAATATCCAAGTTCTTTCTGCAGAGCCGATATTACCTGTTGGGTCAGCTCGTCCACAAAATAGGTCATAATATATCTTCCACTGTTTTGATAGGACTGATTATTTTGCTGGATCCGACTGTATACATCATCCTGAACCGCAGCCTCGTATTGTTCATGTGTGATATACCCCTGTTCCTCCATATCCCCAAGAACTTTTTCCCGGCGTTTCTGATTCGCTTCAGGATTTGTGATCGGATTATATTTTCCCGGATTCTTTGTGATCGCTGCCAGCACGGCACATTCTGAAAGGTTCAGTTCTGAAACATCTTTTCCAAAATAACGGCGGGACGCAGCCTGCACTCCCAACGTATTTTGTCCGAGATTGATCGTATTCAGATAGTTTTCCATGATCCAGTCCTTGGATACATGCTTCTCCAGCTGTACTGCAAGATACTGCTCCTGCAATTTCCGTTTCAGCTTCTGTTCTTGGCTTTCAGAAGTCCATCCTTCAAATACATTGTTTTTTAAAAGCTGCTGTGTAAGCGTACTGGCGCCTTCTGTCAGTTTTCCTCTGGAAATGCCACGAATGGCTGCCCTGGCAATTCCCTGTGTATCAATGCCATTATGTTCATAAAAACGGCTGTCTTCAATGGCCACAAATGCCTGCTGAAGATCAATGGGAATCTCATCCAGTGAAGCATACACCCTGTTTGAACCGGACTCAACGAGTTCTGCCGTTACATCCCCGTTCCGATCCAGTACTACGGACATATATCCTGTGGGAGATGCATTGATATCAGAAATATCCGGTGCATCAGCGATCACGCCCTGTACAAAACGTACGCTCACATACCCAAGCCCTGCCAGGCAGAACAGGAAAAATATAAACAGGATCTTTGCTGTCAGCACACCGATCCTTCTTCTCTTAAAACCAGTTTTTAATAGATGCTCCCGCTTCCTTTCCAGACCTCTTTTTCCATAATCCATACAGTTCCTCCGTAACTTCCCGTTATCTTGTCCATATTTATGAACAGAAAAATCTTCTACTTAATTATAATATATCCTGCCCCTCACGATGACAAAAATGACCATATACGATTCTAAAACGTATGATTTCCCTGTTTTTGTTTTGCTTTTAAAGCATCCGATTTCAAATACGATCACGCCTAAAGCATACTCTTTTCGCTACATGTTTCACATGGTTATTTTATCAGTATACCATTTTACAGGCTGTTTTTAAACATATGTTTTCGATCTGTGGCTTGCCCCCGCCTTTCCTTTTGTGTTACACTGAAGATAATAAATTTTCAGAAAGGCTTATTTTCAACGGTTATGAACACTTATCGTTTCGTATATAAAGAAGGGGCAGGCGAGATTGAAGAGAAAAAATCCCGTTTTATTGCCCATGTAAAACCGGTCTCCACAGAAGAGGAAGCACTGGAATTTCTCGCAAAAATGAAAAAACAATACTGGGATGCAAGACACAACTGCTTTGCCTACGTCATTGGCGAAAATCAACAGCTTCAGCGATGCAGTGATGACGGTGAACCTGCCGGAACTGCCGGTCGTCCGATGCTTGATGTACTTTTAAAAGAAGATATCCACAACTGCATCGTCGTTGTGACCCGTTATTTCGGTGGAACGCTCCTCGGAACCGGCGGTCTGGTCCGTGCTTATCAGAAATCCACACAGGCTGGTCTGGAAAACAGTACGATCCTTACGATGCAGCAGGGCATTCCTGCCACGATTCATACGGATTATAATGGAATCGGTAAAATCCAGTATATCCTCGGCAAAGAACAGATCCCACAGATTGATAGCCGCTATACAGATAAGGTAGAGATCGATGTGATGATCCCGATGGAACAGAAAGATGCTCTGCTTACCGAGATCACAGAAGGTACCTCCGGATCCGCCCGCTTCGACTGTCAGGGACCAGTCTCCTATGCACTTTTGGATGGACAGATCATTTTTTCACAGCAATAAAATGGTATTTTAAAGTATATTTTAAGAAAGACATGATAATAAATCTTTTTTTATAAAAAATGCTTGCATTTATGTCCTGAACTGAGTATAATATCATTTGTTGAGAGACATAGGGCTATCGCCAAACGGTAAGGCAACGGACTCTGACTCCGTCATTTCCAGGTTCGAATCCTGGTAGCCCTGCTACTGAAAGCACCATAGTATATGGTGCTTTTTTTAACTCTATTTACTTTTTCAGATGATCACATTACAGTTTCCAATATTATGATCATCAAAAATGATGCGTAAATAGAACGTTCTGTAAATGATACGATTTCGCGACTAATTGCATCATTATTATAAGATAATGATGGAGGGAGATTATTATGTACAGTTTTGAAAGCCGTGTCCGTTTCAGCGAATCGGACTGCAACCAACATATGACCTTGCATGCGCTTCTGAATTATTTTCAGGATTGCAGTATTTTTCATTCTGCCCATACCCACATGGACATTGATGCGCTGACTACCCACGGTTTTGCATGGGTACTGGCCTCCTGGCAGGTTCAGATCTTTCGCCGTCCTCATCTGGGAGAAACGGTTAAAGTTACCACCTGGGCTTATGGTTTTAAAGGATTTTACGGATATCGTAATTTTACGCTGGAGGATGCGGACGGAAATGTGTGCGCCTGCGCCAATACGATCTGGACTTTTTTAAACCTGAACACCATGCATCCGCAGAAAATACCGGAAGATGTGAGAAATGCTTATGAATTTTTCCCACAGTATCCTATGGAAAATGCACCACGTAAGATTACGGTTCCAGAAGGCGGCATGATGGAAAAACCATTGACTGTCACGAATTCTCAGATTGATGTGTACCATCACATGAATAATGCCATCTATATCCAGTTGGCACAGGAATATCTCCCGAAGGATTTTGATATTTTTGAAATGCGTGCAGAATATTCCCAGGCCGCTGTTCCCGGAGATGTGATGCATCCGCGTCTGATCGATCAGAAGAATATTTTTTACGTTATATTTGAAACAGAAAACAATGGACATTATGCCACGATAGAATTTAAAAGGAGAAAAGAATGCTGAAATTAGGAGAAAAACAGACACTTATCATGGTTAAACAAGTAGACTTCGGTGTATATCTGGCAGAACATCAGGGCGATGATACCCGCGTTCTCCTGCCGAAAAAACAGGTTCCTGCAGATCTGAAGCTGCATGACAGCATCGAAGTATTTTTATACAAAGATTCCAAAGACCGTATGATCGCAACAACCAATGAACCGGCTCTGACGCTTGGACAGTTCGCACTTCTGAAAGTATCACAGACCGGTAAGATCGGTGCTTTCCTGGACTGGGGACTGGAAAAAGATTTGTTCCTTCCTTATAAGGAACAGCTTGTGAAAGTCAAAGAAGGGGATGAGGTTCTGGTCACTCTTTACATCGACAAAAGCAGCCGTCTCTGCGCTTCCATGAAAGGCATTTACCACTTACTGGAGAAAGATTCCCCATACAAACGTGATGATATCGTACATGGCCGCGTCTATGAATTCAGTGACAATTTCGGCGCATTCGTAGCGGTGGACGACCGTTATTCCGCACTGATCCCTCATTACGAAGATCATTCCAAACTGCATATCGGGCAGGTCATCGAAGCAAAAGTTACCGGTGTAAAACCGGACGGCAAACTGGATCTGACACTGCGTGACAAAGCATATCTGCAGATTGATGAAGATGCACAGCATATTTTACAGGTCATCGATGAATTTGCAGGGGTACTTCCCTTCAACGACAAAGCATCACCTGAAATCATCATGCGCGAAACCGGGCTGAGCAAAAATGCCTTCAAGCGCGCAGTTGGCCGACTGTACAAGGAGCGTATTGTCTCTATCGGCGATAATTGTATTCGGAAATTATAAAGCGGGTCACGTTGGATCCTGTCCGCTATTCCGATCTTCACGACTTTTTAATGCTAATAAAACCCCCGAAGAAGTTCCCGTCAATGGCGGAAACTCCTCTGGGGGTTTTATTATAAGTGTAATTATGAAAGAACGTATTTCTTATACTTCAAACATCAGATCGCCGTAGGATGGCATTGGCCAGTAATCTTTGCCTACCAGCATCTCCAGTTCGTCGATTGGGGCACGAAGCTCATCCATAGCTACTTTTACAACATCTCTGTAGTATTCTGCCTGTGCTCTTCCCTCTTCCATCTCGCCGCCTTTTGCTGTTACTTCTTCCAGTCTGCTCAATGCTTTCTTGGATGCGCCAAGTAACGTTGAGCACTGTGCCAGAAGTTCGGTCTGACAGCTGATATCTACATCTGCTGCTGCTTTGATCGTATTAATAGAACCGGCTAATGCAGTAACAGATTTGATAACTGCAGGAATCAGCTGTTTGCTTGCAATGTCAATCATAGCTTTTGCTTCGATGTTGATCTCTTTTGCATATTTTTCATAAAGGATCTCTACGCGGGACTCAAGCTCTGCTTTGGTAAATACTCCGAATTTTTCAAACAGATTGATTGATTTCTCTGTGGTCAGAGCCGGAATGGCATCTACCATAGATTTAATGTTCGGAAGTCCTCTTCTCTCTGCTTCAGCTACCCACTCATCAGAGTATCCATTGCCGTTGAAGATGATTCTCTGATGCTCGGACAGATATTTCTTAATCAGGTTATGTACTGCGGTATTGAAATCATCTGCTTTTTCCAGTTCATCGCATGCCTCGGAAAATGCCTCTGCTACGATAGTGTTCAGTACAACGTTTGCTGCGGAGATAGAATCCTGAGAACCTACCATACGGAACTCGAATTTGTTGCCGGTAAATGCAAACGGTGAAGTTCTGTTTCTATCGGTAGCATCTTTCAGGAAATCTGGAAGTGTGGTTACACCTGTCTCAAGCACGCCGCCTTCCAGTGAATGTGTTGCTGTACCCGTAGAGAGCAGCTGGGTTACAACATCCTGTAACTGCTCGCCAAGATAAATGGAAATGATTGCTGGCGGTGCCTCGTTTGCTCCCAGTCTGTGATCGTTTCCTACATCTGCTGCGGATTCACGAAGCAGGTCTGCATGAATATCTACTGCTTTCAGGATGCAGGCAAGTACCATCAGGAACTGAATATTGTGATGCGGGGTATCGCCCGGATCCAGAAGATTAATACCATCATCGGTTGTAATGGACCAGTTGTTATGTTTACCGGAACCGTTTACACCTGCAAATGGTTTCTCATGAAGCAGACAGGTCAGACCATGTTTGCTTGCTGTCTTTTTCAAGATTTCCATTACTAACTGGTTGTGATCTACTGCAAGGTTTGCTTCTTCATAGATCGGAGCCAGCTCGTGCTGTGCCGGAGCTACTTCGTTATGCTGTGTCTTTGCCGGAACACCCAGTTTCCACAGTTCTTCGTTTACATCTTTCATGTAAGCTGCGATCCTCGGGCGGATGCTTCCAAAGTAATGGTCGTCCATTTCCTGTCCTTTTGGAGGCATTGCGCCAAAAAGAGTGCGTCCAGTAAAGATCATGTCTTTTCTCTGGAGATATTTTTCTTTATCTACGATAAAGTATTCCTGCTCAGCTCCTACAGACGGTGTTACTTTTTTGGATGTATCGTTTCCAAAAAGATGTAACATTCTGAGAGCCTGTTTATTGATGGCATCCATGGAACGAAGCAGCGGTGTCTTCTGATCCAGCGCCTCTCCTGTGTATGCGCAGAATGCTGTCGGAATACAAAGGGTTGCGCCTGCTTCATCATGTCTTACGAATGCAAAGGATGTTGCATCCCATGCTGTATATCCTCTCGCTTCAAAGGTAGCGCGAAGTCCACCTGACGGGAAAGAAGATGCATCCGGCTCACCTTTGATCAACTCTTTACCGGAAAAGCTCATCAGCACTTTACCGGTCTTCATCGGAGAAGTAATAAAGGAATCATGTTTCTCTGCGGTTACTCCTGTCAGTGGCTGGAACCAGTGGGTATAATGGGTTGCGCCCTGCTCGATCGCCCATTCTTTCATCTCATGGGCAATGATGTCTGCGGAAGCAAGATCCAGTTCTTTTCCTTCCTCAATGGTCTTTTTCAGTTTCTGGTAAACTTTTTTCGGAAGACGTTCCTGCATGACGGTATCGTTGAATACGCTTTCGCCAAAGATGTCAGCTACGTTGAAATATCCTTCTTTCATCTTTATCTTTCCCTCTCTTTGCTTATTATATTTTAACGAACTCCATCCGGGAAATATCTCCCAGAAGTAAAAATGGGCATTCCAAAAATTTGGAACACCCTTGTTCTTTTCGTTCATTAATATTAATTCTGGTATTAAAATAGTACAATTCTCTTAAAATTGCAAGGGGTTTCCTATAATTTTGCTCTTTTCTATAAATTCACGCACAAAATAATGTTTTTTTTGTTCAAACTTACAATTTATCGTTTTGCCTTTACCATAAACTGAACTGCCTGCTTATGATTGGTAATCTCCACATCTCTGTGATTACCGCCAAACTCTCCATCCAGAGTCCACGGAATTGCCTGGTTCTCACAGCGAAGGATCATATGATCGGTCTTAAAGGAATAGATATATTGGGTATCTATCGCTTTCGGCATCATGAGATTCGTCAGGATCTCATTAAGCTGGAGCGGATTCTGTGGAAATTTGATCAGGTTGACTTCAAAAAGACCGTCATCTAACATTACATCCTTGCCTGTCATATTTTTGATTCCGCCTACGGAAGTGGAATTTGTGATCATGCCATAGATAAATTCATCCCTGATGACTTCTCCATTCACTTCGACTTCCAGTATATAGGAGGGGATGTCCACAAGGCGTTTTGCCCCCTCGATGATATATGCGCCATGACCAAGGACATTTTTCAGGTTCTGGCTGGTCTGATAAGAAACATCCGTAAACAGTCCGAAGGCTGCCACATATGAAAAATAATCTTCATTAAATCCCCCCACATCACACGGAAACAGTTTTCCATTAACGGCAATATCTGCGGATCGCAACATATTTTTGGGAATTCTGAGAGAAGCCGCAAAATCGTTTGTAGATCCTGCCGGAATATATCCAATAGGTACTTTTACCGGGCTTTCCATCATTCCGCTTACTGCCTCATCTAATGTTCCATCGCCCCCGCTGCATACTACAAGGTCATAATTCCTGGCATGTTTTTCTATCATAAGCCTGGCATCGTCTTTTGCCTGGGTTGGATGCGCCACAACTTCATATCCACTTTTTACAAATGTGTCCAGAATATCTAGCAGACGGTTTTTTATCTGTCCTTTTCCTGATTTCGGATTAAATACAAATAACAACTTCTTCTTTTCCATATTTCTATCCTCTGTCATGTATCTATTTTCTCTTTGAATTCTTTCTTATCTACAATATTTTTACCAGAAATATTGTTATTTCTCAACTATTATTTCAGATCTTCTGCCATCTGTGACAGTTTCCGCAGTCTGTGATTGACGCCGGATTTTCCTACCGGAGGATCCAGATATTGTCCCAGCTCCTGTAAGGATTCTTCCGGATGCGCAAGACGCACCCTTGCCATTTCACATAATGCCGGGGGAAGACTGTCAAGACCTATCGTCCGCTCCAGCAGATGGATATCTTCCAACTGACGGGCGGATGCTTTTACCATTTTATTGATATTGGCTGCATCACAATTGTATTGGCGGTTGGCGGAATTGCGCATATCTTTGATGATCCGTACATTTTCAAGATCCATAGATGCTTTTCCAGCCCCCATTACTTTCAACAATTCTACGATACCATTACTGTCCTTTACATATACAATATAGCGTGTTTTTCGTTGGATGATCTTGGCAGATATTTCAAAATAACAGATCTGTCTGCACAAACGGTTCGCCTGTTCTTCATCCCGACAGACAATTTCAAAATGATAAGATTTTCCCGGGTCACTGACAGAGCCGGACACCAGGAATGCCCCCCGGATAAATGCCCGCAAAGCATCTTCCATCCCCAGAACTTCCCGTTCCATCTGTGCATCCTCTCCATAATGGATTGCCTGAAGCAATTCCCGGATCAGCGCCGCATCCCTTATGACAATGCTGTAACGGCGGTTTTTGACCTCACCTTTTAATCCACGGATACTAAGCAGTACTTTTCCGGAAAAAGTCTTTTTGATCAATGTATAATATTTTTTTGCCAGCATGACATTTTCCGTATGGATCTCTATCTCCGGCTTTTCTCTGTCAATCCTTCCTGCAAACCGGATAACCGCTGACAATTCTGCTATCCTGCAAAGACGTCCTTCATCAATTCGTCTTGACAATTCTGTCTTGACATCATTTGAAAACGACATACCCTATTTTCCTCTCAACGCATCCCTGTCGATATCTTTATGTTCTACCCGCAGACCATAATTTGCATTTTTCTTCAGTCTCTCATACAAAGCATTAGCCAACGTCACAGAACGATGCTTCCCCCCCGTACAGCCAATGCTGATAACAAGCTGATTCTTTCCTTCGTCAATATAATTTGGAATCAGGAACCGAAGCATGTCCTCTAACTTATTTAGGAACTCCGTTGCCTGTGATTTTTCCATTACAAACTGCTGAATTTCCGGATCATTACCAGTCTTCGGCCGCAATTCTTCGATATAATAAGGATTTGGGAGGAAGCGAACGTCAAATACCAGATCTGAATCCACCGGGATTCCATATTTAAACCCAAAGGAAAGAACAGTAATAAATAGATTTGTATAATCAGATCCCTGCTGAAAAATAGATTCCAACTCTGCTTTCAGCTCTCTCGTAAGCAGCTGACTTGTATCAATGATATAGTCTGCCTGATCTCTGAGGAAGTGAATCCGTTCCCGCTCTTCCTCGATTCCCTGAGCAATGCGGTTATTCCCCGCCAGAGGATGGTTTCTCCGGCTTTCTTTATAACGTTTGACAAGCACAAGATCTGACGCATCCAAAAACAGTATCTTTGGCGCCTGATTTTTCTGTTTCAAATGTTGCAGAACATCCTGTAATTCCCCCAGCGCCTGACCATTTCTGATATCAATGCTGATGGCAACATTCTGAAACTGACCATCTTCACGGTCTGCCAGTTCCATAAATTTCTCGATCAACGCCACCGGAAGATTATCCATGCAAAAATATCCCATATCTTCCATCATTTTCAGTGCTGTACTTTTCCCTGCTCCGGACATTCCGGTCAATATCACTACCTGCATTCCCTGCTCCTGTTTCTCTGATACTATAATCACACAAATATCTGCTATGTTTCTTTTACATATGCAATCTCTTTTTCAGAGTCTGTCTATTAGCAATTTAAAACCCGATCAGCTTTACTTCCGTCTCCAGGTCTACACCGGCATCTTCTTTGACTTTCTTCTGTACATCGCGGATCAATGTGATAATATCCGATGATGTGGCACCGCCCCGGTTGATCACAAAGCCGCAATGTTTCTCCGAAACCTGTGCGCCACCTACGGTATAGCCACGCAATCCAGCATCCTGGATCAGTTTTCCGGCGAAATAGCCTTCCGGACGTTTGAACGTGCTTCCTGCGCTTGGATATTCCAGCGGCTGTTTGCTGACACGCTGTTCTTTCAGTTCATCCATTCTTCCACGGATCGCTTCTTCTGTTCCAGGTGTCAGTTTCAGACATACTTCCACAACAGTAAAGTGTTTCTCCGGAATGATGCTGTGCCGATAGGAAAGTTCCAACGTATCTGCCGGAAGTTCCAGAAGCGTTCCTTCGCTGTCCAAAACCTTTACCGATACCAGTACGTCTTTTAATTCTCCACCATAAGCGCCGGCATTCATAACTACCGCGCCACCGATAGTTCCCGGGATTCCGGAAGCAAATTCAAATCCGGTCAGTGCATGCTCTGCTGCCTGTGACGCAATGGCAGACATCATAGCTCCTGCCTGCGCAATGATCTGATTTCCTTCTACCCAGATCTCTGACATTGGTTTTCCAATCTCTACAACGACGCCGGGAATACCCTGGTCGGACACAAGAAGATTGCTCCCGTTTCCGATGATCTGGCAGGACTCTTCATTCACATAGCAAAGACGGATAACCTGTTCCAGTTCTTCTGCCGCCGGAGTGACCAGCACTTCTGCCGGTCCGCCGGTGCGGAAGGTCGTATGACGGCTCATGGGCTCATTCCGAAAGATCCGTTCTTTTTCTACAACTTCACATAACTTTTCATAAAAATCTTTTTTCAACTGTATCTCCTTCTAATTCCAGGAAAGAAATGCTTCATAGCAGTGTTTTGCTTCATAGAGATCTGCTTTGCTGATGATCTCCCATGGCGCATGCATGTTCAAAACTGCCACACCGCTGTCAATAACAAGCATATTATAATTTCCTAAAATATATGCGATGGTCCCGCCGCCACCCTGATCTACTTTTCCAAGTTCAGCGGTCTGATAGCATACTTCATTTTCTTCCATCAGATTGCGGATGCCTGCCATATATTCTGCACTGGCATCGTTGGAGCCGGATTTGCCCCTTGCGCCTGTATATTTATTAAATACGACACCATGCCCAAAATATGCGGAATTTTTCTTTTCCATTACAGATGGATAGTTTGGATCAAAAGCTGCACTTACATCAGAAGATAACGCTCTGGAATTTTCCAGACAGCGACGAAGCGCCAGATCACTGTAATTTCCGCATGCATTCATGACTTCTGCCGTCATATTCTCAAAAAATCTAGACTGCATTCCGGTAGCGCCTACGCTTCCGATTTCCTCTTTGTCTACCAGCAGGCATGCACTGGTACGCTCCGGAATCTCCACGTTCAGCATTGCTGCAAAGGATGGATATGCGCATACACGATCATCATGTCCATATCCCATGATCATACTGCGGTCAAATCCGTAATCTCTGGCGGCTCCGGCAGGTACGACCTCGATCTCTGCTGAAAGAAAATCTTCTTCCTCAATCTGGTAATATTCGGACAGCAGCGCAAGGATATTCGCTTTTACCGTTTCTTTTGTCTCTTTGTCCGCATTTTCCAATGGCATGCTTCCTACGAGAACATTTAAATCTTCGCCTTCGATGACTTTTGCGCCTTTTTTCTCCATCTGTGTGCCTGCAAGATGGATCAGAAGATCGCTGACGCCAAATACCGGATCTTCCGGTTTCTCTCCGATATTTACAACTGCTTTGGTCCCATCCTTACGGACAACTACGCCGTGGAGCGCCAGTGGCAGTGCTACCCACTGGTATTTTTTAACGCCTCCATAATAATGGGTATCCAGCAATGCCAGATTCGTATCTTCGTACAATGGATTCTGTTTCAGATCCAATCTCGGAGAATCGATATGCGCGCCAAGGATATTTAATCCCTGCTCCATAGGCTGTCTGCCGATAATATACAACGCCATGCTTTTGCCTTTGTTGTCTGCAAATACCCGGTCGCCCGGCTGCAGTTTTTTCCCGGATGCGATTACCTCCTGCATATCTTCAAAGCCTGCCTGCAGTGCCTGCTTCTTAATCTCATCTACGCATTCCCGTTCTGTCTTACAGTCAGAAATAAACCTTCTGTATGTTTCAGCAAACTCCATAACCTGCTGTTTTTTCTCTGAAGAGTATTTCTTCCAGGCTTCTTTTTCTCTCATATCCAAGTTACTTCCTTTCCTGTTGCTTTTTCGCAAACGGCTGCGCCTTGCATTTGTATCCTTACTTTCACTCTTTTCATGAAACAGATGCGCTCGTTATCTGCGCCTTCTTTTCAGGCAATACTTGAAAGCAGGACAAAACCATTTATTAATTTAAAAACTTACATTTTTGCATCTTTGCTACCGCCGGAAATATTTTCCTGTACACGGCGGTAAAGTTCTTGTGCTGCATTATAGCCCATCTTTTTCTGTCTGTGGTTGGCTGCAGCTGCCTCACAGATAACTGCCAGGTTCCGTCCCGGCCGAATCGGGATGGAATGACAGACGATCTTATTTCCAAGAATCTCTGTATATTCTTCTTCCAGACCAAGTCGATCATAATCTTTGCCTTTTTTCCAATCTTCCAGCTTGATGACCAGATCAATGTTCTGTTTTTCTTTTACACACTCTACGCCGAACAGCGTCTTTACATCAATGATACCGATACCGCGAAGCTCGATAAAATAACGTGTAATATCCGGTGATGTGCCAACCAGTGTATTTCCATTGATTTTTCGAATCTCTACTACATCATCAGTAACCAGTCGATGGCCCCGGCGGATCAGCTCCAGCGCTGCCTCACTTTTTCCGATACCGCTCTCGCCCATGATGAGGACGCCTTCGCCATAAATATCGACCAGTACTCCATGAATGGAAATACAGGGTGCCAGCTCTTTTGTCAGCTTATAGATCAGCTCTGCTGTAAAACTGGATGTGGCATCACTGGTTCCAAGAACCGGGATTCCATTAGCCGATGCCAGTTTCAGAAATTCTTCTTCCGGCTGAAAATCACGACAAAAGACCACACACGGAATATTATAGCTCAAAAACTGCCGGTAATGCTCATGTCGATGTTCTTCCGGCATATGATTAAGATAGGTATATTCTACTGTTCCGATAATCTGTACACGTTCCTGCTCAAAATGTTCAAAAAATCCCGCCATCTGCAATGCCGGACGATTGATATCCGGCAATTCGATAAACCGTGCTTCAAGGTCCACACATGGTGTGAAATTTTTCAGTCCTAGACTGTCTGCTACACGCTGAATACTGACTCCCTGCATGATCGTTCCTCCATTTTTCTGTTATACATAAATTCTGCTTATAATAGACTGCAACGTCTCATATATGCATAGCCTTTATCGCAGCTATCATTACTATCCCATTGACCTTATATGAACAGCATACAACATGATTCTGAATTTTTTCATCTTCTTCTGTTGATGCAGTCCCATCCCATATACAAAATACTCCGTATTTTACAACGGATATACGATCCGTGACAAATACTACTTATATTTTTAACCAAATCTGCTTATTTGTAAAGCGTTTCATTCATTTTTATCGTCCCTGAAAAATGCATACACAGACTCTGCCGTTTTCTGATCCATGGAAGGCACTTCCTTTAGTGTCTCCACCGATGCTTCCCGGATCTCTTCTATGGATGAAAAATGCTTCATCAGCGCTTTTCGCCTCGTCGGACCTACACCCGGAATATCATCCAGAATGGAATGTACCTGACCTTTGCTCCGTAAGGAACGGTGGTACTCGATAGCAAACCGATGGGCTTCATCCTGAATCCTTGTGATCAGCCGGAAGCCTTCCCCGCTTTTATCAATGGGAATCTCCTGATTATTGAAATACAGTCCACGGGTACGGTGGAAGTCATCTTTGACCATACCACACACCGGAATGTTCAGATGCAGTTCATCCAATACCTGCAATGCGATATTGACCTGTCCTTTCCCACCATCCATTAGGATCAGATCCGGAAATTTGGTAAATTTCCCATAACTCTCATCCATCTGCGTTTCCAACTGCTTCCGTTCTTCCAATCCGTGGGTAAACCGGCGGGTCAGCACTTCATGCATGGAAGCATAATCATCCGGTCCCTGTACGGTCTTTAAACGGAATTTACGATAATCACTGCGACATGGTTTTCCTTTTTCGTATACGACCATGGAACCGACCGACTGAAATCCGCTGGTATTGGAAATATCATAGGCTTCCATTCGCCGGATCTGTGACATGCCTAAAAGTTCTGCAATCTCTTTTACGGCACCAATCGTCCTGCCTTCTTCCCGACGAATCTTTTCTTTATCCTGTGTCAGAACCAGTTTCGCATTCCGCGCTGCCAGTTCCACCAACTTCTCCCGGCTTCCTTTCTGCGGCACACGGATATAAACCCGCTGTCCTTTCTTTTCTCCCAGCCACTGTTCCATGCTTTCTTCATTTGGAAGATGAAATGGAAGCATGATCTCCCTCGGCAAAAATGGTGTTCCTGCATAATACTGTTCCACAAATGCCAACAGAACATCCTCTTCGGTATCTTCATTGGCAATGGTCACATGAAAATGCTCCCTGCCAATCAGTCTGCCACCGCGGACAAAAAAGACCTGCACAACAGCATCCCGGTCATCCATGGCAAGAGCAAGGACATCTCTGTCCTCTCCGTCAAAGCTTGTAATCTTCTGTTTCTGCGCCACAGCACGGACACTGTTCAGCAGTTCCCGGTACTCAATGGCCTTTTCAAAATCCAGTTCATCCGATGCCTTCTGCATTTTTTCTTCCAACATCTTCATGACCGGCTGGTATTTTCCGCCAAGAAAATCCAGCGCTCCCTGTATCTGCATCCGGTACTCCTCCGGTGTCACATATGCCTGACAGGGCGCTGTACACTGGTGGATATGGTAGTTCAGACAAGGTCTCTCTTTTCCAGTATCTCTCGGCAGCACCCGGTTACAGGTACGCAGCTGGTACAACTTATGGATCAATTCGATGGTATCCTTTACTGCGCCAGCGCTGGTGTACGGTCCGAAATACCGGGACTTGTCTTTTTTCATTTGCCGTGAAAACAGAACTCTGGGGTATGTTTCCCCCAGAGTCACTTTAATATACGGATATGTCTTATCGTCTTTCAGCATCGTATTATACTTTGGACGATGTTCTTTGATCAGATTGCATTCCAGGACAAGTGCCTCCAGCTCCGAGTCTGTAATGATATACTCGAACCGGCGGATATGGGTTACCATCTTTTCGATCTTCGGTCCTTTGTTTCTGCTGGACTGAAAATACTGACGGACACGGTTCTTTAAACTGACCGCCTTTCCCACATAGATAATGGCATCCTGTTCGTCATGCATAATATATACTCCGGGCTGCCCCGGAAGCTTTTTTAATTCTTCCTGAATATCAAACATAGGTTTTTATACTAATTGAGGTCATCCTCCACAAATGCTTCATCCGGTGCAGTCGCCGGCTCGTCATCCATCGCAGGAGCCACAGCATCCTGTGAACCATCTGTATCTGTTGTGCTGACCGCTTCTGCCGAAACATTGTTTTCAGCTGCTGTACCTTCTTCAGAAACAGATTCCGCATTTGCAGAATCCTTATTTAAAGAAACACCTGCATTCTCTGTAGAAATGGATTCTGTCGCTTCTTGAGACTGTGCGCCCTCTTTATGATGCATGATCACATCTGCCACTTCTTCCTGCGGTGCTCTCATTTCCGGGTCAGCCGGAATCCAGCGACGGAAAATATCCATAAATTCCTTACCAGTAATAGTCTCATGTTCATACAGATAATTGGTAATATCTTCCAGAACTTCGCGATTTTCAGAAAGCATCTGTTTTGCTTCATCGTAGCTTCGCTTCAGGATTTCCTTTACTTCATCATCAATCTCAGCAGCCGTAGCATCGCCACAGTTCTGTACCGGTCTGCCGTCCAGATATCTGTTCTCAACAGATTCCAGTCCCATCAGTCCAAAACGGTCAGACATACCATACTGGGTAACCATGGCTCTGGCTATCTTCGTCGCCATCTCAATATCATTCGCTGCACCTGTAGTAACAGAGTCGCAGGTAATCTCTTCTGCCGCACGACCTGCCATATAGGTTACAATCCTTGCAAGCAGCTCGTCTTTGGTATTCAGATATTTTTCCTCTTCCGGCGTCTGTAATGTATAACCAAGAGACCCCATGGTTCTCGGTACGATCGTAATCTTCTGTACCGGTTCGGTATTTTTCTGAAGAGCTGCTACCAGCGCATGACCAACCTCATGATATGCCACCAGACGTTTTTCCTTCGGCCCCATGATACGGTCTTTCTTCTCTTTACCGGCGATAACCGTTTCAAATGACTCAAACAGGTCACTCTGGTTGACTGCCCTTCTGCCATGTTTTACTGCATTGATGGCAGCTTCATTGATCATATTTGCAAGGTCAGATCCCACACATCCTGCAGTTGCGAGTGCGATGGCATCCAGATCTACCGTATCATCCAAAGATACATTTTTAGAATGCACTTTCAACGTTTCCAGACGACCTTTCAGATCCGGTTTATCAACGATGATCCGACGGTCAAAACGTCCCGGACGAAGCAGAGCCTTATCCAGTACTTCCGGTCGGTTGGTAGCTGCAAGAATCAGAAGTCCTTTCGAACTGTCAAAACCATCCATCTCTGCCAACAGCTGATTCAGTGTCTGCTCACGCTCATCGTTGCCTCCACCGTAATGGGAATCACGGCTCTTGCCGATGGCATCGATCTCATCTATAAAGATAATGCACGGTGCCTGTTTCTGCGCTTCTTTAAAAAGATCACGAACACGGGATGCTCCCAGACCTACAAACATTTCCACAAAATCGGAACCCGCCAGTGAAAAGAACGGTACTTTTGCTTCTCCGGCAACAGCTTTTGCCAGCAATGTCTTACCTGTACCGGGAGGGCCGACAAGCAATGCTCCCTTTGGCAGCTTTGCACCGATATCCGTATATTTCTTCGGATTGTGCAGGAAATCCACAACCTCCTGCAGAGATTCTTTTGCTTCATCCTGACCGGCTACATCCTGGAAAGTAACGCCTGTAGATTTCTCCACATACACTTTTGCAGTGTTCTTGGTCACGCCCATCATACCGCCGGCTCCGCCGCCCATCTTTCGCATAATGAAAGAGAAAATAATCCATAAAATAATGATCGGTATGACAAAACTCAGTATATTTGCCAACATGGAATAAGTATTATTCGGTATCTCGCCGGATACTTCCACGTCTTTTGCTTCCAGCTTCTCAAGGAGCGTATCATCCTGCAGTCTGCCTGTATGATAAGATACTTTATAATAGGAATTTGTCTGTTTCTTTGGTTCAATCTTAATGGTGGTAGTTCCGATAGATACTTTCTCAATCTCGCCGTCTTCTACCATCTGCAGGAACTTTGTATAACTGATTTCCTTGTCTGTATAACCATTTAACTTATTGCTTACAAAACTGATCAGCAGCAAAAAGACCAGCGTGATCAGGACAAAGACCAGCATGGTCTGACCATTTTTGCCATTCTTTTTATTATTGTTTCCGCCATTATTGGGCTGATTTCTGTTTGGTCCGTTATTTTCCATAAAACCGTTTTCTGCCCGAAATTCCCGGGCATTCCTTTCTCTGTACTGCTTTAAAAGCAGATTGTTATTCTCTTGACAAAAGAGTATATGCTATCATCCATTATATTGTGTTTCAAAAGATAAATCAATATTACCTTCGTGAACTTTTGCTGTTTTTTTCTAAACTTTTTCTAAAAATCCGTTAGTTTTTTTTCATAATTTTTGTAGATTATTTTCTGTTAAGGATGTATAATATATGAGTTATATTCTGAAATTTTTTAAATAGAAATAATATAATGTACTCTCGGAATGCTCTAAATAAAGATTTCTGAGACAGATTTTTGATCTGCAATCATATCTTTACAATATGTACACAGTGTGTACGGTGTGAAAACGGAAGCAATATATCAAAATACAGCCGGAAAGATTTGTTTAGAAGATCCCGAGAGTACGTTATAATATGAGGAGGAAAGCAAATGGCTGTAAAATACGTGTTTGTTACCGGCGGTGTCGTTTCCGGATTAGGCAAGGGTATTACCGCTGCATCTTTAGGACGTCTGCTGAAAGCAAGAGGCTATAAAGTTACCATGCAGAAATTTGACCCGTATATTAACATGGATCCGGGTACGATGAATCCGATCCAGCACGGTGAGGTTTTCGTTACAGATGATGGAGCGGAGACAGATCTGGATCTCGGTCACTACGAGCGTTTCATTGATGAAAATCTGAGCAAAAATTCAAATGTTACAACCGGAAAAGTATACTGGTCCGTTCTTCAGAAAGAACGCCGTGGTGATTATGGTGGAGGCACCGTTCAGGTAATCCCTCATATCACAAACGAAATCAAGAGCAGATTTTACCGCAACTTCACATCCGACGATACACATATCGCGATCATTGAGGTCGGCGGAACGGTTGGAGATATTGAGAGTCAGCCATTCCTGGAGGCAATCCGTCAGTTCCAGCATGAAGTCGGACACGACAATGCCATCCTGATCCATGTAACACTGATCCCGTATCTGTCTGCATCCGGCGAATTAAAGACAAAGCCGACTCAGGCAAGCGTAAAAGAACTGCAGGGAATGGGTATCCAGCCGGATATCATCGTATGCAGAAGCGAACATCCGCTGGATCAGGCCATCAAAGATAAAATTGCATTGTTCTGTAATGTTCCGAACAATCATGTTCTCCAGAACCTGGATGTAGAATATCTGTATGAAGCTCCGCTGGCAATGGAAAAAGAACAGCTTGCACACGTTGCATGTGAGTCTCTCCATCTGGACTGCCCGGAACCGGATCTTACAGACTGGATCAACATGGTAGAAGATCTGCGCCATCCAACCAAAGAGATTTCTATTGCGCTGGTTGGCAAATACATTCAGCTTCACGACGCATATATTTCTGTTGTAGAAGCATTAAAACATGGTGGTATCGTAGCCCATGCTACTGTAAATATCAAATGGGTAGATTCTGAGAAACTGAATGACGAAAATGTCAGCGATGTTCTCGGCGATGTTCAGGGTATCCTCGTACCTGGCGGTTTCGGTGACCGCGGTATCGACGGAAAGATCTGCGCCATTAAGTATGCCCGCGAAAACAATGTACCATTTCTCGGACTGTGTCTCGGCATGCAGCTTTCCATCGTAGAATATGCCCGTCATGTATGCGGTCTGAACGATGCGCACAGTATTGAGCTTGACCCGGCTACCACACATCCTGTCATTGCACTGATGCCGGATCAGAATGGTGTCGAAGATATCGGAGGAACCCTGCGTCTTGGTTCTTATCCATGCATCCTTGCACAAGACTCCAAAGCTTATGAACTTTATGGTTCTGAGGAAATCTATGAAAGACATCGTCATCGTTATGAAGTCAACAATGATTTCCGGTCTACTCTTACTGAGCATGGCATGAAACTTTCCGGTCTTTCTCCGGACGGTCGTATTGTAGAGATGATTGAGCTTCCGAACCACCCGTGGTTCATCGCAACACAGGCGCATCCGGAACTCAAATCCAGACCAAACCGCCCGCATCCGCTGTTCCGTGGATTTGTAGAGGCTGCTGTTGAATATCAGAATCAGAACTAAAAGCAACAATATATTACGCTGTCTGAACGATTGATTCGGACAGCGTTTTTCATCCACGGTATTTTTCAGAAATCAGACATTTATTTACAGACAGGATTTTTCCTATATCTCTCTGTACGCATTCATCACTTATCGTTGGAGAGACAGCGGAATTCCCCTATTAAAGAAATGAGGTGTAACATTGCCTTCTTTTACCAGACATAAACAACTTTCTTCCTCACAGATCATCCTTATCGGATTTGCTGTTGTGATCCTTATCGGCAGTCTTTTGCTTATGCTTCCCATTGCATCCAGAGATGGACACATTACCAGCTTTCCGGATACACTTTTTACTGCCACTTCAGCTGTTTGTGTAACCGGTCTTGTCGTACAGGATACAGGTACCTACTGGTCTCTCTTCGGGCAGGTCGTCATATTGGCTCTGATCCAGACCGGCGGCATGGGAGTCATTACCTTATCCATTGCATTTACTACATTATCCCGCAAAAAGATTGGATTACGGCAGCGCAGCATTATGCAGGATGCCATTTCTGCCCCAAAAGTTGCCGGTATTGTAAAACTTACCCGTTTTATCATAAAAATGACCCTGTTTTTCGAGGCTGCAGGCGCTCTTCTCATGCTTCCTGTGTTTTGCAGGGAATTTGGAATCAGAACCGGTATCTGGTATAGTGTATTTCATTCTGTCTCTGCATTTTGCAATGCCGGATTTGACCTGATGGGTATAAAAGGAAACTTCTCTTCCCTTTCCTATTTTGCCGGAAATCCCGTAATCAATCTTGTCATCATGGCTCTGATCATCATCGGCGGCATCGGCTTTCTTACATGGGCAGATTTTCATCAATATCATTTTCGTTTTCGGAAATACAGCATGCAGAGCAAGGTTATCCTTACGACTACGTTTTTGCTGATTCTTTTTCCTGCTGTATACTTTTTCTTTGGCGAATGCAACGATCTGCCATTGATGCAACGGATCCTGGCATCTTTTTTCCAGTCTGTTACTCCAAGGACGGCCGGATTCAACACTGTTGATATTGCAAACTTCCATGAAACAGGTATTGCTATCATCATTTTGCTGATGCTGACAGGTGGTTCTCCCGGTTCTACTGCAGGCGGTATGAAAACCACAACACTGGCCGTACTTTTTTTCACAGCGCTTCAGGTCTTCCGCAGAAAAGAATATACACAGTTTTTCCAGCGCAGGATCTCAGATAAAATCGTTCGAAGCGCCATCACTCTGCTGATGATGTATCTGCTGCTGTCTCTCTCCGGCGGATTTATCATAAGCAGACTGGAGCACCTTCCACTGCTGACCTGTCTGTATGAGACAGCATCTGCCATCGGAACAGCGGGACTTTCACTTGGGATCACGCCATCTCTTGGCACGATTTCCCATATAATCCTGATCATTCTGATGTACATCGGAAGAGTCGGCGGATTGACGCTGATTTTTGCCACTGCCACCGGTTACCCAAACAATACATCAAAATACCCACAGGAACCGTTAACTGTGGGATAAGAAAGGAGTTCTATACATATGAAATCTATTTTACTGATTGGCCTTGGCCGTTTTGGCCGGCATATTGCCATAAAATTAAATGAAATGGGTCACGAGATCATGGCTATTGATACAGACGAACAACGTGTCAACAATACACTGCCAATCGTTACCAGCGCTCTGATCGGAGACAGTACCAATCCGGATTTTCTTTCTTCTCTTGGAGTTCGCAACTTTGACGCATGTATCGTTGCCATCGGAGATGATTTCCAGAATTCTCTGGAAACCGCTTCCCTGTTAAAAGAACTTGGCGCCAGACGTGTCGTTGCCCGTGCATCCACAGATGTACAGGAAAAATTTCTTCTGCGAAATGGTGCAGATGAAGTTGTCTATCCTGAAAAGCAGCTTGCTGCCTGGACAGCCATTCGATGCACAATGGATCATATCACAGATTATTTTGAACTGGATGGCGATAATTCCATCGTAGAACTGACCATTCCGGAAAAATGGCATACGAAAAGCATCCTGGATCTTGATATCCGCCGAAAATATAATATCAATATCCTTGGTATTCGAAAAAATGGCTGTCTCGACCTGAATGTACCTCCGGAAACGGTTCTTTCTTCCGGTGAAACCATTCTTGTACTGGGCCCACGGACAGCGATCCAGAAATGCTTCCATATTTCCTGATGAAAAAATGTCTGTTTCCGGCATTTCGTTACAGTGCAACTGCCATAATCAGCGGTATTGTGATAACGCTGAACAACGTTGTGACAAATACCGCTCTTCCCGCATCCTGTATGTTTGTCCGATACTGTTCTGCCAGCATTGTCTGGGAAGAAGCTGCCGGCAGCGCTGCCATCAGAACTACCAGGGCATACAGCATATCCGGCACTTTAAATGGCAGTGCTTTCAATACCACTATCGTCAGCAGTGGAATGATCAGCAGACGAAATATAACCATAAGAAACATTCTTTTGTTCTGAAACACTTCCCGGATCTGCATTCTTGACAAAGACAAGCCCACAACCAGCATAGATAATCCAGCAGTTATATTTGACAGATAATTCAGCAGTTTCATTCCCACATCCAGAACATGAAACTGTGCCAGATAAAAGATAAACCCGATCACAACGGAAATATTGATATTGTTGACCAGCATTTTTTTCAGGCTGATCCTTTCTTTAACCAGGTAATGCCAGGTAATCAGTTTCAATCCCACTGAAAAGATCAGCAGATTGGATACCACATTTGCTACCGCCATAAGAAATAATCCGGTATTTCCATAAATAGCAAGCGCCAGTGGGAATCCCATGAATCCATTGTTTGAAAACATAAAATTAAAAATCCAGATTCCCTTTTCATGATCAGGAATCTTCAGCATCTTTACAGTTACTATTCCAAGAACCGCCGTACAGATATGAAAGATCAGAAGCATGAGCATGATCTCCCCCACCTGCCCCAGCAGACTCCGATCCTTCTGCTGTATCATAGAGCAGAAAATAGTAACCGGCATCGTTACCTGGATGACCAGCCGCGACAGATCCGGAATACTGTCTTTATGCACTATACCTCGCTTTCCGATAAAGAAACCTATAAAAATCAATATAAACAAAATAACAACACTTGTAATAACAACATTCAACATAATCTATTCCTAATTTCTATCATCTATGCAAAACATTCAGATCAAACGCACGTAAGATTTTGTGTGTAATTCTTCTCTGGCGGGATATATTCCAGATATCCGATCGTATACACAATACCGTAGAAATCTGTTGTCTACAGAACTCTTGATCGTTCCGGACGGAACCGCCCCTGCTCTTTTACTTCATCCAGATATGCCAGCATATGAGAAATGTCTCTGTTTAAAGTTCCCTTCAGCATAATATAATTTGATGCATGATTAGAACGAAATACGGTTCCTTCAGAATCCACATGCTGTAAAAACAACCGCATCTCTTCCACCACATCTTCCGGGGAAAGCAGCGTGAGAGATCCATCCTGAATCCGCTCCATGATCGGCGCCCCAGGCTCCAGCAATAATGTAAGATATCCCACATACTCCGGCTTAATCTGAGAGATCAGATCCGCAGACTGCAATGCATGCTCTCTCAGCCGCTCTTGTCCCCCAAGCCCTGAAATCAATGTAATAGAAGACTGCAATCCGCACTGTTTTAGTTTCTGACCGGCTGTAATGATATCTTCTCTTGTTACGCCCTTGCAGACATCCTGCAAGACGATAGAATCGCCTGATTCTGCTCCCATATAGATAAGATCCAATCCTGTCTCCTGCAGCTGTATCAGTTCTTTTTCTGTTTTACGCAAAATATCTGCCGGAGTTCCGTAAGCAGCTATACGCTCGACATAAGGAAAACATTTTCTGGCAAATGCAATAATTTCCAGCAGCTGCTCCGTCTTCATAATCAGAGCGTCTCCATCTGCCAGAAAGATCCGTCTTACCCGGTTGCCATAAACCTTTGCCGCTTCTGCAAAATCCTGTTTGATCTCCTCTACCGGACGGATCCGGAACTGTTTTTCTTTAAACATTGTACAGAATGTACATTTGTTATGGGCACAGCCAATAGTCAGCTGGATGATCAGGCTCCGCGCCTCACTGGGCGGACGATATACCGCGCCTTCATATCTCATAATTTTTCATTCCTTTCATGGTAAATAATTTTATCTATATCTTAGCAGATATTTTCTATAAAACAATCCGTAAGCCATCTTTCTTTATAAGAAAAACAACTTACGGATCTCCATTCTCGCCGCATGATACAGTTCATGCAGACTTTTTTATGTTTTACACAGCTTTTCTCTGCGATGCGGTCTCTGCCATCATTCCGTCTAACTTTTTTCTCAATTTGATATACAGACATAATGTTACAACAGCTGATACCACTTCTGCCAATGGCAGCGACAACCATACCAGATCCAGATTGCCTGTCAGGGACAGCACATACGCCAGTGGCAGCAATGCCAGCAGCTGACGGGCTGCTGAAATAATCAGACTGTATATGCCTTTTCCAAGCGCCTGGAACAGAGAGACCGTTACGACAGAAAATCCCGCAATCAGAAATGCAAGACTCATCCAGCGTAACGCAGGAACGCCAATCTCAATCATCTGTGAAGAAGCACTGAACAGCCCTAATAATCTGACCGGTATCAGTTCGAACAATGCAAAACCGGTCCACATAAAAATACAGCTGTACACCATTGCGATCTTATGTGTTTTCAGAATTCTGTCTTTATGACCTGCGCCAAAATTAAATCCGATAATCGGCACCATGCCATTGTTCATACCAAAGAGCGGCATAAATACAAAACTCTGCAATTTGTAGTATACGCCAAATACAGCTGTTGCCGTAGAAGAAAACTGTATCAGGATCTTATTCATAGTAAATGTCATAACAGAACTGATGGAAACCATAAGAATCGACGGTATACCAATCATATAAACATCCCTGATAATCTGCGGATCCGGTTTCATCATCCGCAGGGAAAGCGTCAGCTCTTTATTTACTTTACGGTTGAAAATAAATGCGAGGATCATAGCTACCATCTGACCAAATACCGTTGCATATGCAGCGCCTGCCACCCCAAGTTCCGGAAATGGGCCAATACCAAAGATCAGCATCGGATCCATGACGATATTGATGACTGCTCCGAGAGACTGCGTGATCATTGTATACATTGTCTTTCCGGTAGACTGCAGCAGACGTTCCATCACGATCTGGCCATACATGCCAAAGCAGAGAATACAGATAATCCTCAGATACGTAGAACCGTACTCTATAATCCGCTCACTTCCACCGGCCTGTGCGCGCATAAATGCAGTAGAAGCAAAAATACCGATCAGTAAAAATACAATATAGCTGCAGATTGCCAGAAAAATGGCATTGTTAGCTGTCCGGTTCGCCATCTCCTGCTGTTTCTGTCCCAGCCTTCGCGAAATCAGCGCATTTACACCGACACCAGTTCCCGTAGCTACTGCAATCATCAGATTCTGCATGGGGAATGCCAGAGAGACAGCCGTCAGCGCATCTTCGTTAATCATAGCCACAAACATACTGTCTACAATATTATACAGTGCCTGTACCAACATAGAAATCATCAATGGCACTGACATCGTGATCAACAGTCTGTGTACGGGCATAGTGCCCATTTTATTTTCTTGCATATTGTTCCTCCTGTTGTTCTAACACGTTTTCTTTTGTATCATAAATCTTTTTATTATTTATCAGAAAAAACATTTCTTACATGCCAGTTTTCATATTATTCTCACATGTTCTCCATTTAATAAACAGAAAAAGGGAGAGATCCTTCTGCAATTTTCCACAGAGATCTCCCCATTTGTTTTTCTGACAGATCCTCTGCTTATCTGTTGCAGAGGTGCCTGGCATTCTGGTGCATATATAACTATTCGTCAAATTCTACCATTACGTAATAACCGGCTGGCGTCTCCCGGACATCGATCACGGTTCCTTCCCGGGATTTCAGCCGTTCCCGAAACGTATAATTTGCAGACATTGCATATGCTTTTCCCAGTGTATAATACCAGGAGTTTGGCAGTTTGCTTTCTGTAACCGGAAGAACATCTCCGGGCTTCACAAGACCGCTTCTTTCCATTTTAAATTCCATCTGTCTCATATGCAACCCTCTTTCTTATACGATTAGCTGTTTTCCACATTTTCTATAATAAACATCTGTTTTATCCACATATTTTCAGCAGATTTTCCGCAGCCATGTTTTCTGTCCAGATATTATTTCCACTTTCTCCATGTTCCCGGCCAGGAAAGCATTACCAGAGGAAACAGTTCCAGTCTTCCTGCCAGCATATCAAGGATCAGTACGATCTTGCTCAAGGGGGAAAAGACAGAAAAGTTACCGGACGGACCAACCAATCCAATACCAGGTCCAACATTATTTAATGCTGTTGCTACAGAAGAAAACGTAGTTCCGAAATCAAATTCATCCAGAGCGACCAGCAGCACAGACAGCACTCCTATACAGATATAGACCAGAAGATAAGACTGTACAGAGCGAACCGTTTCTTTGTTGACCGGCTGTCCATTCAGACGTATCTGACGCACCCGTCGCGGATGTATCAGATAAGACATCTCATTTTTAGCAACTTTCAGCAATAAAATGATTCTGGATACTTTCATGCCGCCACCGGTACTTCCGGCGCATCCTCCCACAAACATAATCATAACCAGCAGGATCTGTGAAAACATCGGCCACTGACCATAATCTACTGTGGAAAATCCTGTCGTTGACATAATAGAGGCAACTGTAAATGCCGAATGGTGCAAAGCCTCTCTTACAGACTGAAAACAGTGCAACGCATTGATCGTGATCAGCGCCACTGCAGATCCGTAAATAATAAAATAATAACGTACTTCCTCATTTTTTACGGCCATTTTCAGTTTTCTCATAACGATCAGAAAGAATACATTAAAATTCACTGCAAACAATATCATAAATACGGTTATGATATTTTGTACCGCCGGTGTAAAAGAGGCAGCACTTGTATTTAAAATTCCAAATCCGCCCGTCGCCGCTGTACTGAAAGAAGTCGCTACTGCCTGAAAATTTGACAGGCCAAAAATGCGAAGCAATATAATCTGTATCGCCGTCAGCACAATATACATGCCATACAGCATCAGAGCCGTCTGTTTTACCCTGGGAAATAATTTTCCAACCGACGGGCCAGGACTTTCCGCCCGCATCAGATGCATATTATAGCTTCCGGCCAGTGGCATGACTGCCATAACAAAAATCAGGATTCCCATTCCACCGATCCAGTTGAGAAGCGATCGCCAGAACAAAGATGCATGTGACAACGCTTCCACATCATTTAAAATGCTTGCGCCAGTAGTAGTAAATCCGGAAACGCTTTCAAATAATGCATCAATATAAAATGGGATTTCCCCGCTCAACACAAAAGGGACTGCCCCTGCCAGTCCAAAAAAGATCCAGCACAAAGCAGTCGCTACAAATCCTTCTTTCGCATAAAACACCTTGCTTTTGACCGGTTTTGCTTTGGCGATCAGTCCGATAACTATACATACTGCCCCGGTAATAAGATATACCAGGGCTGCTTCTTCCCTGTAATATAATCCAACCAGAAAGGGCAACAGCATAAACACACCTGCAAAAAATATTACCCACGCCACAACGTGACGAACAATTGAATAATTCATAACTCTACCTCTTATCCAGAATATCCCTGATGTCATTCAGTCCTTTTATCGTAGTTACGACAATTACATTATCGCCCACCTGAATCTCGTCCTGACCGCCAGGAGTAATAACCTGTTTTTTCCGGATAATAGCGCAGACTAGCAAGTTCTTCCGCAGTGACAGCTTCTGTAACGGTACCCCAACTACTTTGGATTTTTCCCGTACCGCAAATTCAAGCGCTTCCACCTTATTATCCATCAGCCGATACAGTGTCTCAACATTACTTCCGATAGAATTTGACATGGCGCGTACGTATTGAATGATATGTTCTGCTGTCGTATATTTCGGATAAACCACTGTATCCAGATCCAGTGTATTGATAATTCCCGTATGGGAGAACTTTTCGATTTTTGTTATCGTTTTTGCTCTGGAAAGCTTCTTGGCAAACAGAGACAGCATAATATTTTCTTCATCAATATTGGTCCATGCCACAAAAGCATCTGCCCTGGATATGCCTTCTTCCTCCAGCACGCCGCGCTCTGTACCATCTGCATGAATGATCAGCGCCTGCGGCAAAAGTTCACTTAACTCATCGCAGCGCTTTTTATTTGACTCGATCATCTTAATCTGGATTCCCATCGGGATAAGCATTTTTGCAATATAATAAGCCGTTGTTCCTCCGCCCACGATCAGAGCATTGTGAATCCTTCCCGTCATAACATTCAGTTTTTTGAAAAATTCCATAACATTTTTCGGTGTAACAACAAGAGAAATAATGTCTTTGGGTTTCAAAATAAAATCTCCACCCGGGACAAATACTTCCTCGCCACGTTCTACGATACCGATCAGCACCGTCCCCCGGAACATGGCCGACACATCTCTCAGACTTTTTTCTGCCAGCATGGAATTTTCCGGAATACGATACTGCATAAGCTCCAGCTTTCCTTTTGCAAAAGTATCTACCTGAAGGGCAGACGGATAACGCAATACTTTTGCCACTTCCATAGCAGTAGCCTGCTCCGGATTAATAACCATAGAAAGTCCCAGCTCTTCACGGATAAAATCAATCTCCCGGCTGTATACCGGATTTCTTACCCTGGCAATCGTATGGCAATTACCGGCTTTTTTAGCAATCAGACAACACAGCAGATTGACTTCATCAGCTTCAGTAACTGCAATCAGAAGGTCTGCGCCTTCAATGCCAGCTTCCATCTGCACACTGTAACTGGCGCCATTTCCAACCACACCAAGAACATCCATATTATCCACGATATTCTGAACTTTTTTTCCGTCTGTATCTATTACGGAAATATCATGATTTTCCTGAACGAGCTGCTCGGTCAGGGTAGTTCCAACATTTCCGCATCCTACGATTATAATTCGCATAAACTCTGAAATCCCCTTGTATCTGTATATTCTCTGCACTGCTTTTATTGACAATGTGATTTTATCAAATAATGTTGTCTTCCAACCTTATGTGTCATCTTTTTGTGCATATTTTTGATCAACAACAGATATGAGGCTGCTGCAAATCCTAGCCAACAGCCTCACCTCTTATGCAATCTTATACTTCTTTGTAGTCCACGTCAATCACATCATCAGATTTTCCGCGTTTTCCACGTCCGGTGCGGCTGGTCAGCCACAACCCACTGATTCCATCATAAATCAGCACGATGCCAAGATAAATCATGCCGATTTCCAGTGCAAGGAATGCGCAACGGATCAGGATCACTCCAAGGACAACCGAAATGGCCGCCGTAATCGTACCAATCCACCAGCGTTTATCCTGCCCTTTTTTTACCAGAATACTGATATAGATATCTTTTACGCCGTGATAAATCAACACCAGACCAATAACTACCGGGATCAGCTTCAGAAATGTGCCAGGTGCAGCCAATATCCACACTCCCACAACACAAAGCACAAGACCCGCTGTGATCTGAAATCCCCGGACTGCCATATTCTGATTTCTTGCTCCCATAATCAGGTTATAAATGCCGCAGGCAAGCAAAAGCGCTCCTGCGATCCTGCATGCAATGATCATAACCGTTCCCGGCCAGATGCATACGACTACCCCAAATACAATACACAAAATAAAACCAACGATCGATCCCGGCCGGATCTTCTTTAAAAATTCTGCCATCTTCACATCCCTCTCTTTTTATCCTATTCTTGCTACACGTTTACAGACTACATATATCTTTCCTAATATTATTTTACCTTTTCCAATGATTTTACACTCTCATACTATTTTTTCTATATCAGAACTTTCAGTTCGGATACCAGAATCATTTTATCAGGTATACACATTTTCACAGACTCTCTGTATACTTAGATAAACTTCTTAAGTAAAAAAGCAGTTACATTATCACATGCTATACCTACTCCATCTCTTCAGCCAGCACATCCGCATAAATCGCCTGCGTCACTTTTACCAGATCCGCCGGAGCCATTTTCAGGGAAAGACCTATCCTGCCGCCACTGACATAAATCCTGTCAAATCCGGCTGCATTTTCCTGAATGACCGTCGGAAATTTCTTCTTCATGCCGATTGGCGAACAGCCGCCCCGCACATAACCGGTCAGTGGCGTCAGCTCCTTTACATGGATCATCTGCACGGACTTCTCTCCCACAGCTTTCGCTGCTTTTTTCAGATCCACCTCCCTCGCAATAGGAATGACAAACACATAATGCTGTCCGCTTTTCCCAACCATGACCAGCGTCTTATAAGACTGTTCCACAGAAGCGCCTGTAGCTTCTGCACAATGCATGCCATCAATAAATTCATCACACTCATATACCAGCGCCTCATAGCTAATCTTATTTTTATCCAGCATGCGCATGGCATTCGTCTTTGCTTCTTTTCCCATAATGCGGGATGCCTCCTGTTATTATATATATTTTTCTCAAGCTTCATCTGCTGAAAAAACTTTTTTTTCTGTTTTTTTAATATGATTTCCGATAATCTCCGACACATCGCTGACCGTTACAAATGCAGAAGCATCCACAGAATGGATCACTTTTTTCAGTTCAAAGATCTCCATACGAGTCAGCACACAATATAATACAACTTTTTTGCCGGAAATTAAACCTTCGCCTTCCAGCATAGTCACAGTCCGGCCGAGATGCTGATAAATCTGATTTGCGATCTCTTCGCCTTCGTCTGTGATAATCATGGCTGCTTTTGCCTGTTCCAGTCCGGTCTCCACCAGATCCAGGATTCTGGATGTGATAAAATATGTCAATAAACTGTACATCGCCCGGTCAAATCCAAAGAGAAATCCGGCAACAGCATAGATAATCACATTGAATATCAAAACAGTACGTCCCACCGGGAAACTGAATTTCCGGTTGATCAGGATTGCCACACTTTCCGTCCCATCCAGACAGCCTCCGAATCGAATGACCAGACCTACGCCCGCACCCAGAATGACGCCGCCAAAACATACGGCCAAAAGCATCTCATCCGTAAACTGCTGCAATGGTTTGAAAATCTCCAGAAAAATGGAAAATATGATCATGGAATATCCCGATTTTATAAAAAATACTTTCCCCAGATGTCTCGATCCAAGAATCAGGAACGGAATATTAAACACAATGGTCAGAATACTCAGTGAAATGCCGCTGAGATTGTTTACCATGATGCCAATACCGATCACGCCTCCGTCCAGGATCGTACAGGGAACCAGAAATTCCTCAATCGCAAATGCTGCAATGACCGCGCCGATCGTGATCATCACAAAATCCATAATAATACTGAAATCTTTCTTTTTTTCGTTCTTCAAAAAACACGCTCCTTTTTCAATCATTGTACCAGTTACACTATGTTCTTATTCTACTACACAGATATATGTGAAACAAGAGAGTAGGTAGTTTCTTTAGTCACTCTTTACTTTTTGTATAAAAATGCGGCACAAATAATCAAAAAAAGCAGTTTCCATACTACCTACTTATCTACACCAGCTTTTTTACAGATGTCAGCCAGACAACACCGGTCACAGTATGGTTTTGTCCGGGCCGTACAGACCTCTCTGCCGTGAATGACCAGTCGATGGCAGAAATCACTGCCTTCTTCCGGCGGCACCAGTTTCCACAGCGCCATCTCCACTTTTTTCGGTTCTTTGATACCATCTACCAGCCCCATGCGATTGACCAGACGAATGCAGTGTGTATCCGTTACGATAGCTGGTTTTCCAAAGACATCACCCATGATCAGGTTGGCGCTCTTGCGTCCGACTCCCGGCAGTTTCAGCAATGCGTCAAAATCTTCCGGAACTTTTCCGTTATATTCATCCCGCAGGATCTTCATGCAGGCGCTGATATCCCGCGCTTTGCTCCTGCCCAGTCCGCAGGGTCGCACAAACTCTTCGATTTCTTCCGGTGTCGCTGCTGCCAGCGCATCTACGTCCGGATATTTTTCATACAGTTTTTCTACTACTACATTTACTCTGGCATCGGTACACTGCGCCGCCAGACGCACACTGACCAGAAGCTTCCACGCCTCATCATATTCCAGTGTACAGCCTGCATCCGGGTATTCCTGTTTCAGCCGCTCTATGATCTCCAATGTCCGTTGTTTTTTTGTCATATCCTGTTTCTCCTGTTTTGATCTGTTGTTCTTTTCTACTAAATTATCACAATCGGTAAACTCTGTTTTGATCCTATATCATCAGTCTGATCTTTATCTTACCAAAAGATATTGTAAACTGACATGTTTCAAAGCATGGAAAAGCACATCTCCGTGGGAAATCCATGCGATGTGCTTTTGCTTTCGTTTTATTCTAACACTTTTTCAGGCAGGTTGACAAGTTTCCTATGTTTATCTGTTACATATACTTTTCAAATTCACTCAATCAGATTTCTTCTGCGTTTCAGATAACAGTTATCTTTTTACACAAAAAAGACTCTTCTGCGCATATTTATATTTCTGTCATCACTCCAGAAACTCCCGGATCTGAAATGCCAGCATGATCTGAAACCGTTTTTCCATTGTGTCCATATCCATACACAGAATCTTTTTCACTTTATTTAGCTGGTAATTTACCGTATTGCGATGAACGTACAATTCTTCTGCCACTTTCTGCACACTTCCATTCTGATCCAGATAGCGTTTCAGCAGGTTCATATAGTCCGTGCCATTTTCCCGGTCGTATCGGATCAATGAGCCCAGCGTATCATGGACAAATTCTTCCAACACCTGTGTATCGTCCACAGAAAGAATGATTTTCTGTACGCCAAGCCGGTCATAGTACATCAACGGCTGGTTCTTTGCATGCATCACACGCAGCAGCGCTTCTACTTTCCGAAAACCGACAGACAGTTGGGAAAGTTTTTTATGTGCCGGTCCCACTGCTATCTGTACGCTGCAATTCACATTGGCGCCAAGGGTCTGTACCTGATTTACCAGGTCATCCATATCATCCGCCATAAAATCATTCAATATCAGAAACAGATATTCTCCCCGGAAAATATGCGCCGCTTTTTTCTCCATATGGGAAACCAGCCGCACAAGCCGCTCCGTAAATATCTGATCCGGGATTATCGATGTATGATCCAGCAGTGCGTGTATCCCGATCAGGCAGAAATCTCCCTCTCCGTGAAACCCTCTCCTGGACAGTTCCGGCAGATATTCTGCTGCCTCGCCGGGATGAAAAATGATGGTCTCAAAGATAGAAGACAACGTCTGCGCTTCTTTTTCACTTTCAAATATCTTATTACAGAAATCTCTCGTCACATCTACCAGATGCACTTTCCACGGAATCTCCAGCAGCGGAAAACTATGTTCATCACAATATGTTACCACTTCCGGCGGAATCGTCTGAATATAAGGTCCGATATTTACTACCAGACCACTGGCTTCATGACTGTAGATTGTTTTCACAAAAGAAAGCAGCCAGTCAGCAACACCTTCATTTTTTCCGATCCCTGTAGTAAAAATCAGCTCACCGCCACGGATAAAATCTCCCGCATGCGCATCTTCCAGTGCATAGATCCACTGCACTACATTATCTGCGCCTTTGCTGCCAGCCACAATATTCATTTCATACTGATACCAGGACTGTTCGCACAGCTGGCGTAACGTTAAAGCCATAATCAATCCTCTTTCCAGCATCCTTTTATTGCTGTATATTTTTCCATTTCTCCCGGCATTTTTGCGATACTAATGAATATCTTCGGGAACCGGTTCCTTTTGAAATTTCAGATCAATATAATTTTTAATCACTTCCACACAACGGTCACGTCCGATCCGGTAACTGTTTAATGTCAGGTCATAGTTCATGGGATTTGTCCAGTCTCCGCCCCGGGTATAATATTCATAATACTGCGCCCGATATTTATCTATCTTCACAATCATCTTCTCTGCCCGCTCCCGGTCGACATTTGCCCGTGTCATGATGGATACGATACAGGCTTCCCGTGGCGCTTCCACATAGATGCTGACCACATTCGGATAATCTTTGAGAAAATAATCCGCACATTTTCCAATGACTACAAAAGATTCCGTCCTTGCAAGTTTTTTCAGAATCTCCGTCTGAATGTTAAACAAGTTATTGTCGGACAAAAAGCCTCTCTCGTGAGGTTCCAGCACGCCGGAAAATGGCATTGTTCCCAGTTTTTTCATAATCGACGGTCCATTTAGTTTTTCATCCATATCTACAAACAGGTTCTCATCGATGCCGCTGGCCTGAGATGCCAGCGTCAGAAGCTGTCGGTCGTAGCATGGAATTCCTAACTCATCCGCAAGTTTTTTTGCTATATACTTTCCTCCGCTGCCAAATCCTCTGGCAATAGTTATTACCACATTGTTCATCCTGCATCACACCTCGTTCCCTATTTCATGCAACTGTGACCGGCAGTTTCTCCGGCCACAGTTTTTATTTTCAGCTATAAGGATTTCCGTCACATATTTGTCTGTCGTACTTTTAGTACGGGCTTCCATCCTGTTATTTCTGAACATCTCTTAAATGCTTCAAATAATTACAGTTTACTTTATTTCTGGAAATTGTCATATTTGTATACAAGCTGTAAACCGGATCTCTGATAAATCTGAGCTACTTCCACAAGATTCATGCCACCTGCATTTGCAGCGATTGTATTGGATACCCATGTTACACCGAAGTCTACAGTTCCGTTATTTACAGCAGTTGTCTCAGAGATGTCGCCGCCACCTGATACGATGTCTACACTTAAGCCAACTTCATCATAGTAACCTTTGTCTTTTGCCACATAGTAGCCCATGAACTGTGCCTGTGGCAACCATTTCAACTGAATGGAAACACTGGATTTTTCCGGAGTTCCAAGATCTGTTCCATCTGCGGATGCAGCGGCTGCTGTATAATAAGAAGTATCACGGAAGGAATCAAGTGTGGTTGCCTGCAATTTTTCTGCTGCTGCAGAATCATCCAGTTTAATATATTTTTTTGCCAGTTCCAGTGTCTGATTCATCTCATCATCTGACATCTCCCCGATATTTGTAACAGTATTGCCATTCATATCAGTAGTAACCAGTTTTGCCACCTGTTCTGCCATATATTTCTGATGATCTGCAGATACAGAAGAGCCATATTTGTATACAATCTCTGCTGCTTCATCCGGATGCTCGCATGCATACTGCCATCCTTTTATGGATGCATAAATGAATGCTTTTACTGTATTCGGATTTTTCTGGGCAAAGTCTTTCGTACAGAAAATATTATCTTCCAGCATTGCCACACCTTCATCATTCATATCTATTGTTCCTACAGTATCGCCATAGCCGTAACCACCGTCATAATCATTTTTAACCAGTCCAAGTTCATTGAATGTCATCGCAGATGCCAACGTGATATCATCATTATCAAATCCATCCATATCAAATGCCTGGCTCAGATAATCTGTCGGCTGTCCATATTTTTCCAGAAGGGCCTCAATCTCATACTCATTTCCAAGTCCCCAGTTTCCGACTTTTCCTTCTGATGCCGCCTGTTTGATGATTTCCTCCGATATCATCTCAGTAGAGGTTGCGCCTTTTGCGCTGCTGGTCTTCTTGGAACTGCTGTCACTGCTGCTGTCTGATCCGCTGCCACATCCTGCTGCAAGACTGACTACCAGAGCTGCCACACTTAAAAGAGCCACGATTTTTTTCATTCTTCTTTTCATTTTCAAAGTCCTCCTCAATTTCTTGTTTTATTTTAACACCGGTTTTCAGATATGGCACCATAATTTCCGGTATTAATTACCTGATATTTTCTTATCTCCGATGTTTCATTACAATTGACTCCACGATCATCAGCACTGCATAAAATACGATGCCGATGACACAGGCAACAAGAATGTATGCCCATGCAGTGGAATACTGCGCGATCACAATATTTTCACGGATTGCCCTGCCAACTCCTGTGATATATTCAGCAAAATATTCGGCTACAATGGCACTGATGACACTGTTTGGCGCATGGAAGCTCAATGTTTTTTCTTACTGTTCTCCAGTCCAGCAGTACCGGACTCTGAAAAACAATCCCGAATTTTTTCTGCAGCCGAATCTCCCTCGGCATCATACCGTCAATATGTACACTGCCCTGTGTCGGCTGAATCAGATCCGCAATGATACGGAGCAACGTGGTCTTGCCGCATCCCGAAGGTCCCAGCAGAGAAATAAACTCACCCTTTTTGATGTCTAAGTTAATATCCTGCAATGCCTTTACATCATTGCCCGCATTGTCTTTGAATGTCATTCCCACATGATCAATGGAAATCTGTGTCTGTCTTTTTTCTAAATCTTTACTCATGCATATCCCTCCTGTTTTTCACAGAGATTTTTAACCTGATCGAAGCTTTCTGTCCAAAAAGAAAAACAGACGGTAAAAAAGCTCTTCGACTTCTTTGCCGCCTGTATCACTGACACCATTGGTATCAGTTCGGATACGATCTTTTCTTTGTCTTTTCAGATTATTCTATATTCTGAAAAGATTTGAAAGATTTGTATAACCGAAAAAGGGACCTGAATGTTTTTCATTCAAGCCCCTTTGCTTTTCGATATGTGGTTTTGATATTGCACATTTTATCATGTTCCAAAAAGAATGCAAGTAAAACCAGCACAATATTTTTTGTGCTGATACACATACAAAATGTCTCTTTTTAGTCTCTTACTTTAATGTGAGCTTCACGCAGCTGTTTCTCTGTAATCTCGCCCGGAGCTCCGCACATCAGATCCTGTGCGCTGCTGTTCATCGGGAATGCAATGACTTCACGGATGTTTTCTTCGTTTCGAAGCAGCATGATCATACGGTCTACACCCGGTGCCATTCCGGCATGTGGCGGTGCGCCAAACTGGAATGCATTGTACAGAGCACCGAATTTCTCTTTCAGCACATCTTCACTGTAGCCTGCAATCTCAAATGCTTTCTTCATGATCTCGATATCATGGTTTCTGACAGCGCCGGAAGACAGCTCTACACCGTTGCATACGATGTCATACTGGTATGCAAGGATCTCCAGCGGATCCATGTTGTTCAGCGCATCCAGTCCGCCCTGCGGCATAGAGAACGGGTTGTGGGTAAACCCTGGCTGTTTGGTCTCTTCGTCCAGCTCGTACATCGGAAAATCGTTTACATAGCAGAAACGGTATGCGTTTTTCTCGATAAGATCCAGTCTCTCGCCCAGCTCATTACGGATCTGGCCTGCAAATTTGGAAGCCTGCAGCTCATTGTCAGCGATAAAAAAGATGGTATCATCTGCCTGCAGACCTGCAATGTCAGCCAGCTCTTTTTTCATATCATCCGGGATGAACTTGTCGATCGGTCCTTTATAAGTCATATCTTCGTTGACTTTCAGATATCCAAGTCCTCCCATTCCGATGGATTGTGCAAATTTTAACAGCTTTTCATGGAATCCTTTGGACAGCTCAGCATGTACTTTCAGCGCACGCACAGTCTTGCCGTGGAACGGTTTGAATGTACATCTCTGGAAGAAATCTGTCACATCCATAATACGCAGCGGGTTTCTCAGATCCGGCTTATCAGAACCAAACTCCAACATCGCCTGTTTGTAGCTGATGATCGGGAACGGAGCTTCTGTGATCTCAAATCCTTCCGGAGCGAACTCTTTAAAGGTAGAAGCAAGCACTTCCTCGCCTACTTTAAAGACATCTTCCTGTGTAGCAAAGCTCATCTCAAAATCAAGCTGATAAAATTCTCCTGGAGAACGGTCTGCACGGGCATCCTCATCACGGAAGCACGGAGCAATCTGGTAATATTTATCAAATCCGGCTGTCATAAGCAGCTGTTTGTACTGCTGTGGAGCCTGTGGCAATGCATAAAATTTTCCTTTGTGTACACGGGACGGAACAATGTAATCTCTTGCTCCTTCCGGTGAAGATGCACACAGAATCGGTGTCTGGATTTCTACAAATCCCATGTTTTCCATTTTTTCTCTCAGATAACGGATAACTTTGGAACGGAACAGGATATTATCTTTTACCTTCTGGTTTCTCAGATCCAGATAACGGTATTTCAGACGAACATCCTCACGGATTTCTTTGGAAGTCGGTACTTCAAACGGAAGATCTCTGTATACTTTACCAAGTGTGTCAATCTTCTCTACAACTAACTCAACGGTACCGGTAGCGATCTTCGGGTTGTATGTCTCCTCATCACGCTCACGGATCTTTCCTTCTACGGAAAGGCAGCTTTCCTTACGGATACCTTTCAACAGATCGGTATCCTGGAAAACAACCTGTACAACGCCGTACATATCCCTAAGATCGATAAAGGATACGCCGCCGTGGTCACGGATATTCTCTACCCATCCGGCAATTCTCACACGGGAACCGATATCAGATTCACTGATCTGTCCCATGGTCTTTGTACGATAAATCTCTGACATTATGTGTAGTCCTCCTTGTGGTGGTATTACGATTCTTTTTCTTTACCAGAAAGTATTTCTGTTCCGTAATATGCTCTGATACCTGTCCCTGACATGCCATAACAGATATTTTGCGTATTCAGAGCAAACGGATTTTTTACTTATCCTGTCTTAATCTTCCTGTAAAAAGGCAGTCATCCTAAGATTATACCATTAAACTTATCATCTGTTAACTGCTTTTTTATGTTTTTCCGGATTATTTTCTCTTTTATCTATATAAAAAACATGATATTTACTTTCCAAGATTACCAAACAACGTCTTACATACCATATGTACGATATAATCGATATTTTTCGTATCCTCATCTGTCCATTCCAGCAGCAGTCCGACAACAGCATGGCTGTGATAGCGGATCATCAGATCTACATCTTCATGCGGATACTGCTGATAAAGTTCCAGATACTCTGCTACCTGCTTTACGATCTTATGAAGTTCATCCATCAGAATCCGTTCCAGGGCGTCACTGTAATTTGTTTTCATCCCCTGAACCAAATATGGACGCAGGTTAATCGCAATAAGGAAAAAGTAGCGCAGCGCATCCTCCGGATTGCCCTGTGCGATACATTGCTGCCAGATTTTGTCCGCATCCCGTTCCAGTCCCCATTTCAACATATCAGGAATATCTTCAAAATGATAATAAAAAGCCTGGCGTGTGATCTGACATTCCTCTACGATATCCGTTACCGTCAGTTTCCGTTTTTTCTGTTCAAATAAAAGTTTTCGACTTGCTTCCAGAATCTTCTCTTTCATATCTGCTGCCATATTCGATACCTCTTTTCTGACCAGATCAGCTTCCATTTTATACTTTTCAGATTGCATGCAATGTACAATCATCTATGTAAAATCGTTTTATATCAATTCTTATCTGGCACGAAATTCATGTCTCCTATTTTAACGAAAACTACTGATATTTGTCAAAGACAAATATCAACTATGACATACTTTTTCTCTTCAAAGCCCGGAACTGTATCGGCTGCAATCTGTTATTTGTCTTCCGGTATCATGAATGCCGATAATTTTTTCAGACTGCGTACATAAAATTTTACAAGGTTTCCTACCAGAAGAGCGGCAATGATCGTCCCTTCTCTTACTCCAGCCAGACGATGCAGCCCGACAAAACAGATAATGGCAGCAATCACTGACATCCCAATATCTGACATTACACGAACCGTTCCGAACTCTTTATTCACAAGCGTTGTACAGGCCCGTACAAACCCATCTCCCGGCAACATAACCACATCCGCAGTAACTTCCAGATATGCGCCAAAAGCCAGAATCGCGCTTCCGATTAACAGACACAGTAACTTTGTCCCATATACCTTGGGATCTACATTGTGAATCACAAGCATCCAGAAATCTACACCATAACCAAAAATAAAAGACATTACAACCTGCAGCAGCAACTCAATCCTGTTTGCTTCTTTTCTGAGAATGAGCCACTGAATCGCAACCAGCAACACATTAAATAACACGACCCATGTTCCCATGGAAAAAATCGGGACAACCAGAGACAGACTGTACGGTATTGCCGCAATGGGAGATGTTCCCAGAGCGCCTTTCGTCACAATGGCTACTCCAAATGCCGTCAGAACCAGACCAATCAAAAAAATCAAATATCTTCTCTTTAACATTGTCTTACGTTTCATATTTTCTTCCCTCTTTCCTAGAGTGTTTCCAATATTTTATCCAAAATCCCGGTCAATTGCTCTTTTTCCTGTTCCGACAGGCGACTCATCACATTTTTTCCAAGATTCGCTCCACCCTTCTGCAATTTTGCGTAAAGCTGTTTCCCTTTCGGTGTCAGAAAAACCTGTCTCGCCCGTCCATCCACTGGAGATACTTTTACATATAGAAGATCCTTTGCCTTCATCCGTTCCACAATATTCCGTGCCGCCTGATGAGAGATTTTTAAATGATCTTTCAAATTTAATGCCAGTGCCCCTTCATTTTGAGCAAAAAACAAAAGTGACTCCGACTGATTGGAAGTAAGATTAAATTTTTTCAGATCCTCACTTCTGGTATTCAGCATATGACTGCCTATTTTTATAATCTTACGTTCAATAATAAAATCCTGATCCATGTTTATCCTCTTTTCATCAATATACAACGCATTGTATATTAATCTCAAATATTATATTTGTCAAGTTTTTCTTTCTGCTTTCTCTTGACGCAACCTGAAATCGTGATAAAATATTAATAAGTTTTATTGGTAAGACCAATATTGTTTTCTGAAAAGAGCATATATCTGGACACCGTTCTTTCCAAATTTAATAAAATAGAAAGTGTTTATACCTATGTTTTACCGCTGATTCATCAAATATGAATCAGCCAGGCAAAAGGTAATCAAAAACACTTTTTATTTTCCTTAAAATTGGTATTACCAATGCTACATGTATGCCAAGAATTCTCTTAATGAACGGCATACCTATTTATGTATATCAGGATCTTCTAATTCAATCTTTCGGAATAAATTTCTGATATATTAATGATATTTTCATGTACTTACATGGCATGCACACACAAGAAAATAAAAGTAACATACTCAAAATATCATTCGGAAGATTTATAAAAAAGAACCTGTATGTGCATCTTTTACGAAAGGAGAAGAGATGAAGTATTTTAAACAATTCGGAATCATTTTAACTGTTTCATTTCTGGGGGAAGTTTTGCATGCCGTCCTGCCATTGCCGGTTCCTGCAAGTATCTATGGGCTGGTACTGATGCTGATTGCGCTCATGACCGGCATCATCCCACTGGCAAAAGTACGAGATGCCGGCAATTTTCTCATTGAAATCATGCCACTTATGTTCATTCCCGCCGGTGTCGGCCTCATGACTTCCTGGGGAGCATTAAAACCAATCCTTGTCCCGGTAATTGTAATTCTTGTGGCTACAACAATCCTGACTATGGGCATCGGCGGTCGTGTAACCCAATCTATCATGCGCAGCAAACATAAGAAGGAGGAGAAAAAATTATGAAAGAATTTTTCTGTAATTCCGTTTTCTTTGGTGTGATGATCAGCATTCTTGCCTACGAGCTTGGAATGTTCCTGAAGAAAAAATTTAAATTTGCCTTTTTCAATCCTCTGCTGATTTCCATTATTGTAGTCATTCTGGTTCTCACGCTCCTGCATGTAGATTATGACAGCTATAATGCAGGCGGCAAATATTTAAGCTATCTGCTGACTCCGGCAACGGTATGTCTTGCCATCCCGCTGTACGAACAGCTGGCAGAACTCAAGAAAAATTTTGTTGCCATTATCGCAGGCATTGTCTCCGGTACGCTGACCAGCCTGACAGTCATACTGGTACTTTCCATACTCTTCCATCTGAACCATCAGCAATACGTTACCCTGCTTCCGAAATCCATCACTACCGCCATCGGTATGGGAGTTTCCGAAGAGCTGGGCGGCATCGTGACGATCACAGTTGCTGTTATCGTCGTAACCGGTGTCCTCGGTAATGTCATCGCTGACCTGGTATGCAAACTGTTCCGCATCACGGATCCGGTTGCAAAAGGTGTTGGCATCGGTACAGCTTCCCATGCCATCGGTACAGCAAGAGCTCTGGAAATGGGACAGGTGGAAGGTGCCATGAGCAGTCTTTCCATTGCGGTAGCTGGTCTGCTGACTGTTGTGGGAGCTTCTATCTATTCCATGTTCTTGTAATTGGCTGTCTTATAATAATCTTTTTAAAGGAATCAGATTTCAAATGTTTTCTTTAAAAAGTCCGGCCGAAATATATAGTTATAAACATTCATAATATGATAAAAGGAAGGAGATCTTACATATGGTAATTACTATCGCCAGAGAATCCGGCAGTGGTGGACAAGAGGTTGGGCATCTGCTGGCCAAACGCCTGAACCTAAAATTTTATGATAAAGATAACCTGATAGACAAAGCAAAAGAATTTCACTGTGAAGAAGAATTGAACGCTTTTCTTAATGAAATTCCTGCCAGTGATCTGCTCCATTCCATCGCAGAACAGACAGATGAGCTTCCGGATGCCAGCAAAGCGCCGTTTGCTTTCCTGCGCCGTCTGGCCAGAGAGGAGTCGTTTGTTCTGGTGGGACGTTGCGGAAATGTCGCGCTTCGCGGTCAAAAAGACCTTACTTCTGTCTTTCTCCATGGAAATTCAGAATCCCGTATTCAGCGCCTTATGGTAACAGAACACAAATCCAGACTTGCAGCCAGACTTGCCATTGAAGAAACTGATTCCAACCGACGGAGATTTCACGAATATTATGGAAATGAAGAATGGGGATTTTCCGGAAATTATCAGCTTACTTTAGACAGTAATCTGTTAGGCACGCAAGCCTGCGTGGATCTTATCTGTGATTTTATGAAAAAGACCGGGCAGCTTGACAACGATACGGTCTGATCTGCTTATCATGATTGCAGAACACTGCTATGTATATTCCTTACCGGTGGAAATCCTGTATAGACATATATCTTATATTTGTAACCAATAAATAGCATGTTCAAAAATATTTCGTTCGTAAAATCCAGTGAGAATCATACATAGTAATATTTATAGTAAACAATGCTCAAAAAGAGTGGTAACATATGGATCTGCATATGTTACCACTCTTTTTATAAAAAACGATTCCTCTCTGTACGAAAGCTTTCCAATCTGTGCGAACACCATTTCATAATCAATATCTTATCGAAAATCATTACGATCTGTATCGACTCCCGAAAAGACCTCCCGATATCGCCATCTTACATCTCAGCTGCAAATGCTTGGATCGCATCGATCGTCTTTTTGTATTCCTGATCTACTTCTTTTACTTTCTCCTCTGAACCATCCAGCGTTCTGTCTCTGAAAATCTCCGTCAGTTCTGCGCTGACACGGTACAGATTGTCAAAGCCAAGATTCTGGCTGACACCTTTTAATGTGTGCGCTGCACGGAAAGCGTCTTCTCCGCTCTGATTTTCTATCGCCTGTTTCAGTTCCTGATAAGTCGGATCCTTTGGAAACAGCAGCATAAATTTCCGGATCAGTGCCTCACTGCGAAGTCTTCCAAGTACCTCTGCATAATTTGCGCCCATCTGTTCATAGCATTCTTCTATTTTCATCCTCATTCACTCCTTATTCAAAGTATTCTTTTGAACTTTATTTTTCATCTAAAACGACAGCTTTTCCAAACCACCCTGTACACTGTGTTTCGTCTTCTTCCGACCATAAAACGTAGCTCGTCAGTTTTGCATTCCACTTTTTGCCATTTACACGAAAGATTCCATCAAATTCAAATACAAGATTCTGAGGTGTCGTCTTTATACTCTGTTACCCCCAGATCATAGGCACGCTCAACATAGGAGGCCGCATTCTCCGAGGAAATCATAATTACCGGTATCTGATCAATCCAGTGATATTTATTCATATATGCCAGAACTTCAAATCCATCCATAACCGGCATCACAATATCCAGAAGAACAATAGAAATCCCGGTTGCATATTTCTTCAGGTATGTCAACGCTTCCACCCCATCAGAAGCTTCCAATATTTCAAATTCATTTTCCAGGATGGCTGCCAGCATCTCCCGGTTCAGACTGGAATCATCTACGATCAGAACACGTTATTTTTCTTTGTTTTTCTTTATTTCCATATGACTCCTTTTCTTTGTTTATAACTCGAATAAACTTCGTCATACGAATATACGGCAGTTTTCGAATTTATTATGCTTATTGTATATATTTTACTCGCTTTACACCTTATTGTAAACCTGCATTTTTCTACTATCATTTATAAAATTTTGCATCATATATGTCTGTAATCCTGCCGGCTTCCATGTGCACGATATGATCTGCGATCCTGTCGGCCTGCTCCAGATTGTGCGTCACGATCACAAACGTGTATGCACCTTTCAGATCCAGTAAGGTTCTCTCGATTCCAAGCGTGTTGTTCTGATCCAGTGCAGAACACGGCTCATCCAGAAGAAGTACCTGTGGATTGACACACAGGCTTCGCGCGATCGCAAGACGCTGCTTTTGTCCGCCAGACAGCTTCTGTGCAGACATTTTCATGTGATCTTTCACTTCCTCGTAAAGACCGGCTTTTGTCAGACAGTCACGGATCTTTTCCTCCCGCTGCCGACGGTCACGAACTCCATGATAATTCAGAACGTAAGAAAGATTTTTCTCTATACTGTGCGGGAATGCGACAGGCTGCTGAAAGACCATCCCCACACGGGTGCGCAGCTGTTCTTTGGACAGTGACCGGATATCGGTTTCTTCCAGACAGATCGCTCCATCCCATGTGCCTCCTTCTTCTTCCACCATACGGTTACAGGTTTTTAAAAGCGTTGTTTTTCCACATCCTGAAGGTCCGACAATGGCCGTGATCTCTCCTTTTGGAATCTCCAACGACACATTATGCAAAATTTCCTGTTTTCCAAAACTGCAGCTTACATTTTCTATATTCAGCATGCTGTTCTCCTCTCCTGATATCCATTTCCACTTTTCTCTATCTGACAATACCGTCAACGGAAAACTGCTTTTCATGATGGACTCATCCTGGCTTTGTTTATATCCAAATTATTTTTTCTACAAATTAATTGTTAATATATTTGTCTTGCATGATATTGGTTTTAATATATGATAGTTGTTCTAGTACATGACCTATGCTCTATACGATATTTACGTTTGTCGCTGACCTCTGTTTTACTTATACATCTGCTTTCTGAATGCGATCAGCTTACAGATAATCTGAATGATAAGTAACAGCAGCAACAATACAAATGCCGTTCCATAGGCATAATCCAGAGAAAATCCGTTGTTGACCAGCATATACAGATGATATGGCAGAGACATGAACGGATCCGTCAGCTTATGCGGCACATCTGCGATCATGACTGCCCCTGTATACAGAATCGGTGCAACAGCACCCATTCCATATGCCATTCCAAGAGCGACCGTTCCGAGCAGTTCCGGAAGACAGTGCGGCCAGATCAGCCGACGCAGCGTATATTCTCTTGAGATTCCAAGGCTCAGCGAATGATTCATATACTCCTGTCCCTGCTCTTCAAGTATCTTGCCTGCACGGATCGCAACGAATGGAATGATCATTGCAGAAACACAGATAGCAGAACAGATCAGGCTTCTGTTCCAGCCAAAATGATAAATCAGAAGCGTATATCCAACCAGACCAAACAGGATCGAAGGGATTCCGGACAGCCCATTGACTGCAATGCGGATGCACGTTCCAAACCAGTTGTCTTTTGCATAAAATACGAGCCATGAGGCTGCACTGATTCCCAGTATCCCACCGATGCATGCTGCAAGCAGCCCCAGAAACAACGTTCCCATCAATGCCGGAAAAATACCGCCTGCGGTTCCAAGCGGCACACCTGCCGGTCGATCCAGCAGGAAAGAAAGACTCATAACCGTCTTTCCTTTCCAGAATATATAGATAAATAAAAACAGCGTAACGGCAATCGTGAGTATACCAAGTGCAAAGATCACACCACGTATCAGACAGCCGGATACTTTATTTTTCATACGATACCTCTTTCGTTACAAACTCCGTTTGCGTTTCAGCAGATTTCCTGTCACAAGTACCACCACAAGGATCACGAGCAGCACAATATTTGCAGCATAGAGAACTGACAGATGCATGCTTCCATATGTGATACTTCCCATCTCGAGTGCCGTCAGAGCCGGGATCGTCTGTCCTCTGCCAAGCAGTTTCGGATACACCGGAGAATTTCCAATGACCATCATGACCGCCATTGTCTCCCCGAGCGCACGGCCAAAAGCCATCATAGCCGCCGCAAGAATGCCCGGCAGGATCGCCGGCAGGATCATATGCACTAAAATATGCTCCCGACTGATCCCAAGAGCCAGTCCACTGGCTTCATACTGCATCCGCGCTGTTCGGATCGACTCAAAACAGGTAGATATGACAAAGGGCAGCAGCATGACAGCAAGCACAAGTCCGGCCGCAAGGATACATTGCCCTGCTGCCATATGCAGATGTTTCGCAAACGCCTTTACCACAACAGTAAGACCTATAAATCCGAAAATGACCGACGGGATCCCAGCTACCAGATCAACAAAAGCCAGCAACAACGCTGCCAGCCGTTTCGGCACATAATAATTCAGGAAAAATGCACACCCGATGCCAAAAACAAGCGCAAATCCAACCGCAATGCCCGACACAAAAAGTGTTCCCGTGATCGCCGGAAGCAGACCATACTGCGGATTGGCGCTGACCGGTCTCCACTCCACGGATGGGCGAAACATATCTATACCAAGCTGCGAAAATGCCGGCAGGCTTTCTTTTATCATATGAATCAAAATCACAGCCAGCAGTGCGATCACACTGACCGTCAGAACAAAATTGATATATTTTTGAATTTTGCCAGCTATCTTTTTTTTCATTAAGAAACTCCCTTTTCATTTATCAGAGTCACATAAAAATATCATACTTTATAAAAAGGATGTGCCTTAGCACACCCTGTTTTACGTTTCATATAATGGTAACTCCCATGTAGGAAACTACTGTTGTCTTCCGCTATGAAGCAATGTTACAATTCACAGGTAACGGCGAACTGTAACATTCATAGCCCTCACTTAAAGTTTTGCTACGCAAAAGGAGCACCACTCTATCAAGTTTCAGCAATCTGTCCTCATCGTTATCTTATTTCATCGGAATGAATCCCATTTCCTCTACAGTCTTCTGTCCTTCTTCTCCGAGAACAACATCAAGGAATGCCTGCTGTACTGCAGTCGGCTCTCCGGAACCTACAAGAAGAAGCGGTCTCTGGATGATATAAGAACCATTCAGAATATTTTCTTTTGTCGGCTCTACACCGTTGACTTTCATAGGTACCACTTTACCTGCATTCTGGTTTGCCACACCAAAGGAAGCATATCCGATAGCATATTTGTTATCAATGATATCCTGTACAAGTTCTCCCATAGAAGAAGCCTGGATCGCATCTGCTTTTACCTCAGTGTCTCCCATAATGTTTTTCTGGAAAACTTCATGTGCGCCACCGTTGATATCACGGGTAATGACTACAACATCCTCTGCCGGAAGAGAGGTATCAAGATCCTGCCATGTTTTATACTCGCCGGAGAAAAGTGCAACGATCTGCTCTGTGGAAAGATCATCCATAATACTTGTAACCGGGTTTTCCGGATTTACTGCGATGGTAAGCGCATCGATACCAACCTGATATTCTTTCTCATCTTTGATGGCATCTTTCTCTTCATCCTTTACGCTTCTCGCTACCATTCCGAATGTGGAAGTTCCATCAATGACAGATTTTGTACCCTGTCCGGAACCACCTGCGGAAACGTAGATCGCGATATCTTCTTCCGGAAGAGAAGCATCGTATTTATTCCATGTTTTGTATGTGTCAAAGAAATCGGTTGCGATCGATGTAATGACCGGTGCCAGTGTAGAAGAACCATTAAATAAGATCTGGTTGCTCTCTGTTTTTGCAGTATTCTGCTCTGCACCTGCGGAAGCATTGTTCGCATTCTCTGTATTGTTCTGACCACAGCCTGCTGCCATGGAAACTGCCATTGCACCAATCAAAAGTGCGGAAATTACTCTCTTTTTCATGAAACGGTATCCTCCTGATGTACTCTGTTTTTATATCATTCTTTTCAAAAACATATCTGCATACCCCAGCAAATACATATACCGTGCAGACAGCCATCAGTTATTATATATGTTTTACCTGATTTTAACAAGTTGTTTTCTATAATAAATAGAGCTACTTATAGATATTTTCTATAAACAGCTCTATATGTTTTCCTATTCCTTTTTCAATCCTCTGCTGATTTCCATTATCGTAGTCATTCTGGTGCTTACACTCCTGCATATGGATTACGACAATTATAATGCAGGCTGTAAATATTTAAGCTATCTGCTGACTCCGGCAACGGTATGTCTTGCATAATCAGGATGCAATATCACAGCCAGTGTATCTCCGTAGTTGCTCTCGCATGCTGTGGCATATCCGGATTTTTTGCATGTCCAAGCACGCAGGCATGAAATCCATATCGGCCAGTCGGAAGTCCAAGCATCTTACAAAATGCTTCATTGTCTACCATATTTTCCACAACGGAAATAATCTGAAAATCCAGATTCATCGCAGTTGCTTTTAACCACATATTCTGGATCATATGCGCAAGACTCTGCCGTTCTGCCCTTCTTGCGCCACGCCACTCTGCCACAATGATCACACACGGCGGATGAGGAAATGCACTTTCTCCACATTCTGCCACATGTTTCCATAGATTTCGTACACCCTGTCCGTTTTCCTTTAAAAATGCATCCTGTTCCTCATCCTTCAAGCGCTGTTTCAGATCACATGCGCTCTGTTTTCTGATCAGTGCATCTATCTGTTCCATTTTGGGATCATCTCTTCGAATCACAAAAAAATGCCGGAATGGTTTTATCGCTTTGGAATCAATAGATGCATAAGGCGCCACACATCCTGCCTGAATCACTTCTTTTATCTCATCATCTGTCGGCATTTCACCTGAAAATGCACGACAGGTTTTACGTGCCTTCAGAATACGATCCAATACCTCATTGTCTTCTTTTGTAAACATATCAACCCTCCTGTATTCATCATATCAGCTTTTCTGTCCACTCTGCCTCTTTGAATCCAGTGATCACAGTATTACCATCCACAATCAATGGGCGTTTTACCAACATGCCATTGGTAGCCAGCAGCTGTAACTGTTCCTCTTCACTCATGGTTGGAAGCTTGTCTTTCAACTTCATTTCTTTATAAAGCATTCCACTTGTATTAAAAAATTTTTTCAACGGCATTCCGCTTCTTCCATACCAGTCTTTCAACTCCTCGAAAGTAGGATTTTCTTCTACAATATGACGGTCATCATATGCAACCTGATGCTCATCCAGCCATTTTTTTGCTTTCTTGCAGGTGGAACATTTTGGATATTCTAAAAATAACATGTGTGTACCTCCGTTTTTTATCGTTTTTCATTTATACAGTACCTTTCATTTTTACCCGATGCAGACAACACACGACTTCCACATGCCCCGTATGACTGAACTGATCCACAGCCCGCACTTTCACAAGCCGGTAATCTTTCTCACACAGGATCTTCAGATCCCGCGCCAGCGTGGCAGAATCACAGCTGACATAGACAATCCGATCCGGCTGCATCTTTAAAATCGTATCCAGAAGTGCCGCATCACATCCTTTCCGCGGTGGGTCTACCACGATTACATCTGCATGGGCAGTCTCTCCGTTATGGGTTTTCGCATATTCTGTATAATAATCCGGCAGGATCTCCTCTGCTTTTCCCACATAAAATTCTGCATTTTTAATACCGTTGATCTTCGCATTATTTTTTGCATCTTCGATTGCCTGCGGAACGATCTCCACTCCATAAACCTGTTTTGCTTTCTGGGCAAGAAACAGGGAGATCGTTCCGATGCCACAATACAGATCCCACACGATTTCGTTACCGGTAAGCCCTGCATATTCCAGTGCCAGTCCGTACAGCTTCTCTGTCTGCACCGGGTTGACCTGATAGAACGACAACGGAGAGATCTGATACTTAATGCCTCCGATATAGTCTGTGATATAGCCCTGTCCCCAAAGCACTTTGACTGTATTGCCCATAATGACGTTGGTCTGCTTTTTATTAATGCATACCGATATCGATGTCATACCCGGAATCTGCACCAGCTTATCCACAAATTTCTCTGCACTTTTCAACGTATCGCCATTGATGACCAGACAGACCATGATCTCACCTGTCTTGAATCCGTAACGGATCAGGATATGGCGCACCAGTCCTTTCCCGGTCTCTTCATCGTAGGCTTCCACTCCCTCTTCTGTCATGGTGTCCAGTACGATATCCAGAATCTCACGGTTCACAGACACTCCAAGGACGCAATCCCGGTTCGGAATGATCTGATGAGTCCTGCCCGCATAAAATCCGGTTATGAGATTTCCCTCTTTATCTTTTCCTACCGGAAACTGCGCTTTATTTCGATAATGCCATGGCTCTTCCATACCAACGATCGGCTCCATGGGAATTTCCGTAAATCCACCGATGCGCTGCAGATTTCCCAGCACCTTATTCTGCTTAAACTCCAGCTGTTTTTCATAGGAAAGCGCCTGGATCTGACATCCGCCACACTGTCTGTGAAACTGACACTTCGGCTCTACCCGCCATGGAGACGGTTCCAGCACTTCCATCAAACGTGCAAATCCATACTGCTTTTTCATCTTCATAATCTTCACACGGGCTACATCGCCAATGAGCGCATCTTTGACAAACAGCGTTATGCCGTCCACTTTTCCGATACCTTCTCCATTGACACCCATATCATCAATTCTGATCTGATATTCTTCATTCTTTTTCATCTTCTTTTTTCCCTTATCTGCTGGTTCTGCGGATATTAGACTCCAACAGACGGTTAAAGCCCTGCCACTCCAGATTGTCTTCCGGTGTATTTGCCAGCGCTTCCTTCATCGTCTCGATCTTTGCATCTGTATTGTCTGCAAAGCTCAATGCCAGCGCCTCTACCAGTGCCGGTTTTTTCGGAGAACCGTATTCCAGTTCGCCGTGATGCGCCAAGATACAATGTTTCAGCTCTGCTGCCAGACGTTTCGGAAAATCTGGAATCTCACGGATACGGTCACTGATCATCTCTGCACCAATCATAATATGACCAAGGAGCTGTCCGTCGTCAGTATAATCATTTGCCGGGAATGTAGAAAGCTCTACCATTTTTCCCATATCGTGGCACATAGCCGCGGTAAGCAGCAGGTCGCGGTTTAAGATTGGATACTGTTTACAGTAAAAATCACACATCTGGGTCACACTGAGAGAATGCTCCAGCAGACCGCCCACATATCCGTGATGCACGCTTTTCGCAGCGGAATGGAATTTAAAACGTTTTTCAAACTCCGCATCTTTGAAAAAAGATTCCGCCAGTGTCTTCAGATACGGATTTTTCAGACTGGCAATAATCTTCAGCAGACTTTCATACATCTCGTCAATGTCTTTCTCGCTGACCGGCAGATAATCCACTGGATTTACAGAACTCTCTTCTACTTTTTTGACACGCTTTACATTCAGCTGCAGATTGCCCTGAAAACTGGTCACATCACCCATGACATAAACATAATCCAGAGAGGAAAAATCCTCGATTCCGGAAGAATTCACATCCCAGATCTTTGCATCTAAAGTTCCTGTCTTATCCTGAAGGGTAAGGCTGTCGTAAGGTTTTCCTGATTTTGTCAGAAATGTCTGTTTCTGACGGCACAGATATACTTCACTGATACGCTCGCCTTCCCGCAATGTTTCAATATATCTCATAACTTTTCCTCCAATATCTATCTTTCTTCATTATTTTCTTTCTATCTATAGCACATAAGCGTCGCTCGTCACTTGTGCAAGCACACAGACTCGCTTACTCTCATTTTATTCCCAACTTTTCAGCTCGGCTTTACAGTACACATCCTGATAAGTGCCATCTGAGCCCTGGCGTTTTACTATGATTGCCACACGCTGTCCGCTTTTTCCGTTTTTCAGGATTTCTTCATACTGCGCTTCAGACGTAACAGATTTTCCACTCATCTCTACAATAATGTCTCCTGCCTGAAGTCCTGCTGTGACCGCCGGAGAATCCAACTGAACATTTTTTATATATAAACCTTTCGGAAGATCATATTCCGACGCAATACTGCTGGTCACTTCACTGATCTGCAGGCCCAGATAAACAGGGCTGTTTCCATTCATCATCTGCTGGATCAGGTCTGATAATTCTGTAATGGAAATAGCTTCCAGCGTCTTGCAGTCACCACTCTGATGCAGCAGTCCGATCATCTCGCCGTTTTTATTCAGCAATATGCCTCTCGCCGATGCCGATGCCGGCATATCTGTCGTATAAAGATGATAATTTGCGTCAATAACTGTTGTCTTACGGTCTGTCAGAGTAATACTTCCGGTCTGCACGGAGCGTGCCTCTCCCAGAGGACTCCCCACTGCGATCACACTGCTACCTGGCTGTATTGTCGCTTTGCTGGAAAATGTTACCGGTTCAGCGACCATTTTTGTTCCATTTTTCACATCTTTTACACTTACACTTAAAACCGCCAGATCTGTCGCTCCATCATACGCTTTGATTGATGCAGCTGTCTGATCTCCACCGGAAAATGCCACCTGGATCTTCCCTGCATCGCGTATCAGACTGCGTTCCGTCAGAATGAGGATCTCGCGGTCATTTTTCCCAATAATCACACCAGATCCTTCTCCCTCGGTCTCATAATCTGTCTGAAACCAGTCTTTCTGACTGGATATGCTGCGTATCTCCACAATGCTGTGACCGGCATTTTTCCCCATGGTATACAGCTGTGTCTGAACCGATTCATAAGTATCCACAAGCTCCTGACCGGTAGGCGCTGTTTCCGTCTGATCCTGTATTTCCTCTTCGGCTGTATTCTCAGACAGGCTCAGATCCTTCGTCTGATCACTCTTACCGGAAAATTTCTTTTCCAGCGCAGGTTTCAGACCGACAAATACGAGGCTTGCCACCACGCCAAAGACAACTGCAAGAACAGCGGCTGCGATAATCTTATGTATGAACTTTTTCCAGTTTTTGGGTACTTTTTTCGTTTCCTCATTCAGAAACTGATATTCCCGGGAATTCTTTTTATCCATGTAATACTCCTTCTGTAGTCCAGAATATACACTGAAAATTTTTTAACGCCATATCTTTATAATTATAAGTGTTTCATATATCACTTGCAATAGTCAATCAGATATTTCCAAATCCCTACCGTTGTGATAAACTATGGACGGAGGTGCAAAAACCCATGAACAATAAGACATTACGAATATTAGAATATAATAAGATCATAGATCTGTTAACAGAACAGGCAACCTCAGATGCAGGCCGTGAAATCTGCCGCAAACTGAAACCTATGACAGACCTTTCTGACATTCAGCAGGCACAGCAGGAAACTGCCGATGCGCTGACGCATATCTACCAGAAGGGAAACCTTTCCTTTTACGGACTTTCTAACCCGGAAGGCTCTCTGAAACGTCTGGAGATCGGCGGCACGCTAAATATCAAGGAACTGCTGGCTATCTGCAAGCTTCTGGAAATTGCCCGTCAGGCAAAAGCTTACTACAGAGATGCACGAGGCGAAGTCTCCGCTGATTCCCTGCAGGATTATTTCGGCGGCATCGAACCACTGACACCGTTGCAGGAGGAGATCCGCCGCTGCATCATTGATGAAGAAGAAATCAGTGACGATGCCAGCCCTGCCCTGCATGACATCCGCCGTCAGATGAAAGTGACCAACGACCGCATCCACGGCGTCATGAGCAATATCCTGAACAACTCCAACACCCGGACATATCTGCAGGATACCGTCATTACCATGCGTAACGACCGTTACTGTCTGCCGGTAAAAGCAGAATATAAAAATCAGGTTCCGGGCATGATCCACGATCAGTCTTCCACCGGTTCCACTCTCTTTATCGAGCCAATGTCCGTGGTACGGCTGAACAATGACCTGAAAGAACTGTTTCTCCGGGAAAAAGAAGAGATTCAGGTCATCCTTGCAAACCTGAGCAATCTGACGGCAGAATACATTCCATATCTGCGGGATGATTATAAATTGTTAAGCGGTCTGGATTTCATTTTTGCAAGAGCCAGACTGGCTCATAACCAGAATGCCATGAAACCGGAATTTAACACCAATGGCTACATCCGTATACGCCAGGGACGTCATCCGTTACTTGATGCAAAAAAAGCTGTTCCCATTGATGTTTATCTGGGAGATGCTTTCAACCTTCTTGTCGTTACCGGTCCAAACACCGGCGGTAAGACCGTTTCTTTAAAAACCGTTGGTCTGTTTACCCTTATGGGGCAGTCCGGACTGCACATTCCGGCTGCAGATCGTTCCCAACTGGCATTGTTCAAACATGTATTTGCTGATATCGGTGATGAGCAGAGTATTGAGCAGAGTCTCAGTACGTTCTCTTCTCATATGACCAATATTGTATCGATCTTACAGCAGGCTGATGCAAGCTCTCTGGTGCTTCTGGATGAGCTTTGCGCAGGTACTGACCCGACAGAGGGCGCAGCACTGGCAATCTCCATTCTAGATACATTAAAACGCCGGGGCGTCCGCACAATGGCGACCACCCACTACAGCGAGATCAAACTCTATGCCCTCTCTACCGAAGGCGTGGAAAATGCCTGCTGCGAATTTAATGTGGACACCTTAAGCCCTACTTACCGTCTGCTGATCGGTATCCCGGGCAAAAGTAACGCATTTGCCATTTCCCAGAAGCTCGGTCTTCCAAATACGATTATTAATGCCGCCAGAGAGCAGATTTCCAGAGAAAATGAAAATCTGGAAGATGTACTTGCTGAACTGGAGCACAACCGTATCGCACTGGAAAACGAAAAGGCTCTGGTCGCAAAAGAAAAAGCAGAAACTGAACAGCTGAAAAAACAGCTGGAGGCAAGACAGGAAAAACTGGACAACAACAAAGACCGCATCCTGCGCAAGGCCAATGAAGAAGCCGCTTCTATCTTACAGGAAGCAAAAGATGTGGCAGATCAGACGATCCGTAATTTCCATAAATACGGAAAAAATGCCATCGATGTCCAGGCAATGGAAAAAGACCGTGAAAAAGTCCGCAAGCAGATGGACAAAGCCCGTCAGAAATCTTCCGAGCAGAAAAAACAGACGGTCAACAACAATGTACCGAAAAAACTGCGTATCGGCGATTCCGTCAAAGTACTGAGCATGAACCTGAAAGGTATCGTACACACCCTGCCGGATGCAAAGGGAAATCTGTTCGTACAGATGGGTATTCTCCGCTCCCAGGTCAATATCAAAGACCTTGTTCTGATGGAAGAAGAAAATCCGATGAAGAGCAAGCATCCGAAAACCGGTGCAGGAAAACTGCGCATGTCCAAAACAGCTACCGTTTCTCCGGAGATCAAGCTGCTTGGCATGACAGTAGATGAAGCCATCTCCGCACTGGACAAATATCTGGATGACGCCTACCTTGCCCACCTGCATACCGTCCGTGTCGTTCACGGCAAAGGCACCGGTGCCCTGCGTAAAGCGGTACATGGACATCTGAAACGTGTGAAGATCGTCAAGGATTTCCACCTTGCGGAATTTGGCGAAGGTGATGCCGGTGTAACAATCGTTGAATTTAAATAACAGGAGAATCCCATGAAACAGAAAATTCTTATCGTCGATGACGATAATAATATTGCAGAGCTGATCTCACTGTATCTGCTCAAAGAATGTTTTGATACAAAAATCGTAAATGACGGCGAAGCTGCCCTGACGGAATATGAAGCATGGCAGCCAAACCTGATCCTGCTGGATCTGATGCTTCCAGGCATCGACGGCTATCAGGTCTGCCGGGAGATCCGCACAAAATCCACAGTCCCTATCATCATTCTCTCCGCCAAAGGCGAAGTCTTTGATAAGGTGCTTGGACTGGAACTGGGTGCAGATGATTTTATCATCAAACCTTTTGATTCCAAGGAACTGGTTGCCCGCGTCAAAGCGGTACTGCGCCGTTATCAGCCGGTTCGTACCGAACAGGCACCGGATATCAAATGTGTGGAATATCCGGATCTGATCATCAACCAGACCAACTATTCCGTTCTCTATCAGGGACAGAATATTGACATGCCTCCGAAAGAACTGGAGCTGCTTTATTTTCTGGCATCCTCTCCCAATCAGGTATTTACCAGAGAACAGCTACTGGATCATATCTGGGGTTATGAATATATCGGCGATACCCGCACCGTAGATGTCCATGTCAAACGTCTCCGGGAAAAATTAAAAGGAAATGATCACTGGAATATTGCAACAGTATGGGGAATCGGATATAAATTCGAAACAAAGCTTTGATAAACGCTAAAACGTATTATAATTTTACTTTCCAGCATAAGTTGTCATATTATATTTTAATTACAGGTAATGAAACCGGAGAACTATTATAATGAAGATCAGATTACTTACCCGTATCATTATCGGATATGTCATATTTGGCATTCTCGGTTTTATAACGGTTGCCGTATTTACATCAAACTATAACAGCCAGTATTTGCAAAACAGATTTGCCTCCCAGCTTCGCAAGGAGGCTTCTTTGCTTGCAGACAACTATGCATCTGGAAATTATTCTTCCAAGCTGACATTGCAGGAATTCCAAAATCATCTTTCCAGCGTCAGCATCTATACCGGAGCAGACATCTATGTTATCCGTCAGGATGGGAAAATCCTTGTCAGCTCAAAGGATGCGCCACTGTCTGAAAATCAGGATACGTTGTCTGATTTTGACATCATCGATTTCAGCAATGGATACTATACAGTAGGCGATTTTTACCATACTTATAAAGAAGATGCCCTGATGGTATATTCTCCGGTTACTAAACATTATAATGTAAACAGTTATGTATTTATGTGTGCTTCCCTGTCCACCGTGTCAGAGACACAGAGTGATCTGTTAAACGGCGCATATCTTACATTCCTGATTCTGTTCCTGCTCTCACTGATAGTGCTCGTCATTTTTATTCTGACCGTACATATCCCGATGAAACGTCTGGTAAAAGCGGCCAGCCATTACAACCAGAATGACTATGAATACCCTCTGGAGATCCATCAGTCGGATGAGCTTGGATTTACAGCGGCAACGTTCCACTATATGACCCACGAACTCAGCACACTGGAGGAAGATCAGAGAAAATTTGTATCCAATGTTTCCCATGATTTCCGTTCGCCACTGACTTCGATCAAAGGATATGCCCAGGCAATGGCAGATGGCACGATTCCTCCAGAATTGCAGGAAAAATATTTAAATGTCATCATTTTTGAAGCAGAACGTCTTGAAAAACTGACCCAGGAGCTGCTGGATCTGAACAAATATGGCTCTAAAGGATATTTTCTTGATATCTCTTCCTTTGACCTGAACGAATGCATCCGCATGACGGTGGAATCCTTTGAACAGACGAGCAAAGAAAAACAGATTTCCTTCCGTCTCGTGCTGACCGGTGATACCCTGTTTGTTATGGCGGATATGGCCCGCATCCAGCAGGTACTGCACAATCTCATTGACAATGCGATCAAATTCAGTCATCATGATTCCACGATCGCAATTGAGACAACCGTTAAAAATGATAAAGTGTTTGTCTCTGTCAAGGACACCGGCATCGGAATCCCACGGGACAGCATTGGAAAAATATGGGATCGCTTCTATAAAACGGACCTTTCCCGTGGAAAAGATAAAAAAGGCACCGGTCTCGGACTTGCTATCGTCAAAGAGATCATCAATGCCCACCATGAAAATATCAATGTCGTGAGCACAGAAAATGTAGGCACAGAGTTTATCTTTTCCCTGCCCCTGTCCGGCGACAGAATAAATAACTGATTGAAGGAACACATTTTTCTTCTGATCCGCCAGTGCCATTAAAAATATCAGCACATATAACTTATCTTTATATAAATCTTAAAAGGAGAATATTATGGCTATTTCAAAACAGGAATTTATGAAATTACAAAACGGAAGCGATATCCGCGGAATCGCCTGCGAGGGAATTGAAGGCGAACATACCAATCTGACCGCAGAAGCTGCTTATACCATCGGACAGGCATTTGCCCGCTGGCTGATGGAAAAGAAAAACATCCCGGCAGAGGAATGTATTATCGGTGTCGGCACAGACTCCAGAATCACAGGACCTTCCCTGAAAAAACAGATCATTCAGGGCATCCTCTCCCAGAACGTGTATGTGTCCGATTGCGGCATGGCATCCACTCCGGCTATGTTCATGTCCATTGTCTACCCGGAAACCCGCTATGACGCTTCTGTCATGATCACAGCCAGCCATCTTCCATTCAACCGCAATGGTTTCAAATTCTTTGATGCTGACGGTGGTCTGGAGCATGATGACATTGCCCGCATTCTGGAGATTGCAGCTGAACTGAATCCTTCTGTAACAGAAGAAGAGCTGAACAGTACCACCATTGCAAATCCGGAACTTGTCTGCGAATTTGACCTGATCTCCCTGTACAGTGCAAATCTGTGCATGAAGATCTGTGAAGCCGTCAACGCAGCTGATTACGACGAACCGCTGAAAGGTCTGAAGATCGTTGTAGATGCCGGAAATGGAGCAGGTGGATTCTTTGCCACAGAAGTACTGGAAACGCTGGGCGCTGATATTACAGGAAGCCAATTCCTCGATCCGGACGGAAGCTTCCCGAACCATATCCCGAATCCAGAAAACAAAACTGCCATGAAAGCTATCTGCGATGCAACTGTCGCAAACCACGCAGATCTCGGCCTGATCTTTGATACAGATGTCGATCGTATGTCTGCCGTTCTTTCAGACGGTACACCAATCAACCGCGATTCTATCATTGCCATGATCGCAGCGATACTCGCACCGTCCAATCCGGGCAGCACCATCATCACAGATTCAGTTACCTCAGACCGTCTGACTGATTTCCTCGAAAAAGATCTTGGTCTGAAACATCTGTGCTACATGCGCGGCTACAAAAATGTCATCAACAAATGCAAAGAACTGAATGCCGAGGGTATCAACAGTCCTCTCGCCATGGAAACTTCCGGTCACGGCTGTCTGAAAGAAAACTACTATTTGGATGACGGCGCATTCCTTGCAGTAAAACTTGTTATTGCTGTTGCCAATGCGGCAAAAGAGGGAAAAACCATTGATCATCTCATTTCCGCACTTTCCACCCAGTACGAAGCCAGAGAGGTCCGTTTCAAGATTCTGACCGAAGATTTCCACGCTTATGGAAAACAGGTACTGGATGCATTCAAGAAAGAAGCTGAACGCTCCGGCTACACGCTTCCGGTTTCCCACGAAGGTATCCGTATCCGTTTCAACGGCGTATGCACCGGCTGGCTCCTGCTCCGTGCATCCCTGCATGATCCGGTAATGGTACTGAATCTTGAAGGCCAGACCAAACAGGATCTGGAGATTATCACAGGCATCGCTCAGGCAATGGTCGAAGGATTTGAGCAGCTGGATATTTCCACACTGTAACAAAAATAAAAAGCAGATTTCCACATTACGATAACTCTATCGTATACGGGAATCTGCTTTTTATTCTTATTTCTGTACGGCGCTTCCGGAGATCAGCCATGGTGCCGGCTGCTGTTCAAAGGAATTTTTGCTGTTCAGCTTGGATACGGCAATCTGGATCACTTCCACATCTTTGATGCCATATTTTTCAAAGGTATCCGGAAGAGTCGCTGCAACTGTAAAATCCAGCGTATAGATAACAATCTCAATCTGCGGATTCAGTTTCAGCAGACACTCAATCTCCTGTTCCATGCTGGCAGATGCCACAATAAATGCCAGAGACGGAACCGGATGACCAGTCATGGTTTCTTCATCCATATGATCGATAATACTTACATTATGAAGGCCAAAATGATCAATATTTTCTTCCATTGTCTTTCTGTCACTTTGATTATATTCTACTGCGAGCACGCTGCCTTCGCAGGCGATGATCGCAGTTTCGATTGCAATGCTCTCGCCGCCGATAACACATATATCATCCTGTAGCCCTACATGCATTTTATTGAGGATAACTGCACGGATCTCACTGCCCACATAGTGTATGGTTCCACGCATAAAATTGTCATTCCCCATACCGATCTTATATGTATTTCTCGCATTCGGATTAATGATCAGCATACCCGCAGATGCATTGATTCCACGATTGATCATATTGCTCAGCTTATCGTGCTTCATCTCTCCTACAGGTTCGGAACCTTCATTATACCAGACCTCACATTCTCCCAGCCCTGCATTCCACATCCGATAAAAAATATCCGGCTGTCCTGCTTCTGTAAATACAAGCACTGCCCGATGACTCTCTACCATAGGAATCAGGTTTTTATTTTTTCTCGTAATATCCAGCATCTTCACTTTTTCCAAATCGATCTCCGCATTCTGAGCAAAATACTGAAGCCAGGAAAGAATAATCTCATTGGTAAAAATCTGTTGTTTCATTTTCTAAAACCTCCAATAACCTGTTTACAGAAAAATAACTCTTATTTTCTGTACAAAACCAATTATAATATATGAATGAATATTATCAGAGACAAAATATTGCAAGTCTCTAATATCACATATATTTCTAACTTATTATACTAAATTATCTGACAAAAGACAAACAATTTTCCAACATATATATTCTCTCCATCTAAGAAATCTTTTTCAGATTAGCAATATATTAAACAATCTAAAAAAGAAAACAAAAAACCCTGTCTGAATATCATCAAATTCAAACAGGGATTTCTGTTACCGATTATTTTTTATGGATGATTATACAAGCTCAAGTACAACTTCCATTGCTGCGTCACCTTTACGCGGTCCAATCTTTACGATACGAGTGTAACCACCATTGCGGTCAACGTATTTCGGAGCAATTTCAGTAAACAGCTTATTAATCAGATCAACTTCTTTTGTTGCTTTCTTTTTGCCTGCAGCTTTGGTCGGAACCTCTTTTACAGGATAGAGAACTTTCAGCATTTCTCTTCTTGCGTGCAGACGAGAAGGAGTATCTTTCTGGATAGTCTTCTCTACTTCGTCATATACAGTAACTTTCTTACCATCTACAACTTCTTTTACTCTCTTGCCTTCAGCATCTTTGCGAGCAACTTTAGCTGTTACAGTAACTTCTTCAAAGTTATCTTTTTCTCTTACTGCTGCTGCAATAAGACCTTCAGCTACTTTACGAACCTCTTTTGCTCTAGCCTCAGTTGTAATGATTTTTCCATTGTACAGCAGAGCTGTAACCTGGTTTCTGATCAGGGCTTTTCTCTGATCGGAAGTTTTGCCTAATTTACGATATTTAGCCATTGTTTCTTCCTCCATCTTGTGGAACATCCGGCAACGCATCTTTGGGCTTATATACCGAATGCCAATTGTTACGATTGTTTCTACCACTCATGAGCAGACGGGAAAACGCGTCTTTGGGCTTACATCTCCTGTCGCTGAGCAGCCAGTGAGAAAGATAATTCTTACTCTTCTCCCTGGTTGAGCTGTAATCCCAGCTCTTTTAATTTGCCTAAAACTTCTTCTAAAGACTTACGTCCAAGATTACGAACTTTCATCATGTCATCCGGTGTTCTGTTTGTCAGTTCTTCCACCGTATTGATTCCGGCTCTCTTCAGACAGTTATAGGAACGAACGGATAATTCAAGTTCATCAATGTTCATTTCCAGAACTTTTTCTTTTGCATTATCTTCTTTCTCGATCATAACTTCTGCTGTCTTAGCATTCTCAGAAAGGTCGATGAAAAGATTTAAATGCTCACTTAAAACTTTTGCAGCAAGGCTGACAGCCTCATCTGGCTCTAAAGTTCCATTCGTATAAACATCTAATGTAAGTTTATCGTAGTCAGTAATCTGACCTACACGTGTATTCTCGATTGTGAGGTTTACACGCTCAACAGGTGTGTAGATAGAATCTACAGCAATTACGCCGATCGGAATATCTTCGCTTTTGTTTTTATCAGCTCCAACATAACCTCTGCCTTTGGTAATTGTCAGTTCCATGTACAGTTTGGAATCAGCTCCACCGTTCAGTGTAGCGATCACAAGATCCGGATTCATAATCTGAATGTCCGGGTCAACCTGGATATCAGCAGCTGTAACTACGCCTTCACCTTCAAATTCAATGTAAGCAACTTTGGACTCATTTGTTGGACTGGTATTCTTTAAAGCCAAATTTTTAATGTTCATGATAATCTCAGTAACATCCTCTTTAACACCAGGAATAGAACTGAACTCATGCAGTACACCATCAATTTTGACCTGACTTACTGCTGCGCCCGGTAAGGAAGAAAGCATAATTCTTCTTAAAGAATTACCAAGTGTTGTACCATATCCTCTTTCCAGAGGCTCTACGACAAATCTTCCGTACTTTTTGTCTTCTGAAATTTCAGCAATTTCAATTTTTGGTTTTTCAAAATCGAACACTACTAAGTCCCTCCTTTTTCATTTCCTGTAATGCAACACAGGAAGACCTGTGCTGCACTACCAGTTACTTACACGATTATTTAGAATATAACTCGACGATAAGCATCTCGTCTACAGGTACGTCAATTGCCTCTCTTGTAGGAAGCTCTTTAACTACACCTTTCAGATTCTCCTGATCTGCCTCAAGCCATTCCGGAACAAGGCGTCCGCCTGTTACTTCAAGAATGTCTTTGTATCTCTGAGAAGCTTTGCAGCTCTCTTTGATTTCAACAGTATCGCCAGCTTTGATTAAGTAAGAAGGGATATTAACCTGTTTACCATTAACAAGTACATGTTTATGATCTACGATCTGTCTTGCTTCTTTTCTTGTTCTTGCAAAACCTAATCTGAAGATTACATTATCAAGTCTTGTCTCAAGCATAACCATAAGGTTTGTACCGGTCATGCCTTTCATTTTATCAGCTTTTTTATAGTAGTTACGGAAAGGTTTTTCCAGAACACCATAAATGAATTTTGCTTTCTGTTTTTCTCTTAACTGAAGACCATACTCAGAGATCTTCTTATTGCCTCTTTTAGACTGTCTGTTTGATTTTTTATCTATTCCTAAATAAACTGGATCTAAGCCAAGTGATCTGCATCTTTTAAGAACAGGTACTCTATTTACTGCCATCTTAGACTATACCTCCTGATTAGACTCTTCTACGTTTTGGTGGACGACATCCGTTATGTGGTACTGGTGTCACATCAGTGATGCTGATAACATCAAGTCCACAAGCAGAGAGTGCACGGATAGCAGCTTCTCTTCCTGAACCTGGTCCTTTTACAAATACGTCAACAGTTTTTAATCCGTGAATGAGCGCTGCTTTTGTAGCAGTCTCAGCTGCCATCTGAGCAGCATATGGAGTAGATTTCCTTGAACCTCTAAATCCAAGACCACCGGCACTTGCCCAAGACAATGCATTTCCCTCAGCGTCTGTAAGGGTTACGATTGTATTGTTAAAAGATGACTGAATATGTGCCTGTCCGCGTTCAACGTTTTTCTTTACACGCTTTTTTGTTACTTTTTTTGCAACTTTTTTAGCCATATCTAAACTAACCTACTTTCTGATCAATATAAAATGTTACTGATTATTTCTTTTTGTTTGCTACAGTTCTCTTAGGACCTTTTCTTGTTCTGGCATTCGTTTTAGTTTTCTGTCCACGAACCGGAAGTCCTTTTCTGTGACGGATACCACGATAGCATCCAATCTCCTGCAGTCTCTTAATGTTCATAGCGATCTCTCTTCTCAGATCACCTTCAACCAGCTGTGTCTCATCGATAACAGCACTGATTTTCTGTACTTCTTCATTTGTAAGATCTTTTACGCGAGTGTTCGGATCAACGCCTGCTGCTTCAAGGATACGGTTAGAGCTTACTCTTCCGATTCCGTAAATGTATGTTAAACCGATCTCAACACGTTTCTCTCTTGGTAAATCTACACCTGAAATACGAGCCATGTGTGTTAACCTCCATAAAATTACTGAATTCCCGACATTTCTTTTTTCTATATATAGAAGGAATTCGTGATATTTGTTTCCTGCGAATCCGGACAAACCCATGCAGCTCCGGTATCCCGGCCTGAAATGTGTGCATACACCTGTCTTTTTCGCCTTTTTCTGCCTCTCTCGGTAATAGACGCAGAAAAATTACAGTGACCTGTCACTGCAATATTATGAATCAGCAAAGCAGTTCGCTTCGCTGCAGCCGCACATAATTAGTAGAGATGGGATAAATTAACCCTGTCTCTGTTTGTGTTTTGGATTTTCACAGATAATTCTGATGGATCCTTTTCTTTTAATTACTTTGCATTTTTCGCAAATAGGTTTTACTGATGATCTTACCTTCATTTGAAAAATCCTCCTTTCCTATCTATGCTCCAAAGGGGAGACAAGCATAATATCCCCTTGGTTTTCCAAAAGCGTCCAGAGGACATTATAGCATGCAAATTCTCTTCGTGCAAGTATTTTTTTTATTTTTATAAATCAGGCGGATATCTATTGAGCTGATATCCGCCTGGCTTATACCTCTTATTTATCTCTCCAGATGATACGTCCTTTTGTCAGGTCATATGGAGAAAGCTCCAATGTTACTTTATCGCCCGGTAAGATACGGATAAAGTTCATACGAAGCTTACCACTGATGGTTGCCATGATCTGATGTCCATTCTCAAGTTCTACCTTAAAGAAAGCATTCGGCAGTTTCTCAACTACTACGCCTTCTACTTCAATTACGTCTGCTTTTGACATTCATTTTCCTCCTGCTTTATATAACATATACTTTCAAAGCTTCTTTTTTACATCCTGCACTGTAATCAGAATCACTGCATAATGATTATACAAAATGTGGATGTTTTCATTTTATGCTTCTAAACGCATACGATAGCATTTTAGTGCACGTTTCATCTCCAGATCCTTCAGTTCCTTTTCAGAACTGAGGATTGCTTCTACCTCTGCCGGTATCCGCAGAATCGGCTGTACATGTTTCTTATTTTTCTTTTTCGGGCGATCAATGGTTTTCAGCACGCCGTCCGCAAGATACAGATTTCTTTCGTCCTCTCCCACGATCACATACAGCTGACCTTTGTCATGTCCTGATTTTGATATGGCAAGTTTTCCTATCATTCCTATCCCTCCAGAAGCCTTTTCTCATCTTCTGTAAGAGTAAGGATCTCCGGTTCGCCATCTGTGATCAGAACCGTATTTTCATAATGTGCAGACAGAGATCCGTCTTCAGTAACGACCGTCCAGTCGTCATCCTGCCACTCTACCTCACATCTTCCGGCATTTACCATTGGCTCAATCGCCAACGTCATGCCCGGGCGAAGCTTAATGCCTCTGCTCTTCTGTCTGAAATTCGGAATCTGCGGATCTTCATGCAACTGGCAACCAACGCCATGGCCGACCAGATCACGAACAACTCCGTAATGAAAGCTTTCGCAATAATCGCTGATGGCGTTAGAAATCTCGTGCAAATGATGTCCTGCATATGCATATTTTATGCCTTCAAAAAAACTCTGTCTCGTCCGTTGAATCAGAAGACGGGCTTCCTCTGAAATTTCGCCGATTCCATGGGTTCTTGCTGCATCAGAATGATATCCTTTGTAAATGCAGCCCATGTCAAGACTTACAATATCACCATCCTGTATGATACGATCTTTTCTCGGAATGCCGTGTACGACTTCTTCATTGATAGACACGCATACAGTTGCAGGAAAGCCATTGTAATTTTTAAAGTTTGGAATACAGCCATAACTGCGGATCATCTCCTCAGCTATGCGATCCACATCCAATGTGGACATTCCGGCTTTCAGTTCTTTGCCAAGATCCTGATGAACTTTGGCAATAATTTTACAGGATTCCCGGATTAATTCAATCTCACGGGCAGATTTTATTGATACTGACATAATTTTATGCTCCTAATATTTCAACGATAGCATCAAACACCTGATTCATCGGCTGTGTTCCATCTACAGATTTCAGAATTCCGTGTTCTTTGTAATAATCAATTAACGGTTTTGTCTGTTCGTGATATACTTCCAGTCTCTTCTTAACAGTTTCTGGTTTGTCATCATCTCTCAGAACGATCTCGTTTCCACATCTGTCACAGATTCCTTCTTTTTTCGGAGGAATGTTTACAATATGATAGGTAGCTCCGCAGTGAATGCAGGCTCTTCTTCCAGCCATACGGGTAATAATCGCTTCATCCGGAACATCGATATCAATGGCAAAATCCATTGCTGTTCCGATTTTCTTCAGAGCATCTGTAAGTGCTTCTGCCTGCGGAATCGTACGTGGGAAGCCATCCAGGACAAAACCATTTGCACAGTCATCCTGCTGGATTCTGTCTACTACCAGATCACATACAAGTTCATCCGGAACAAGAAGTCCCTGATCCATATATGTTTTTGCTTTTTTACCAAGCTCTGTTCCCTCTTTGATATTGCTGCGGAAAATATCTCCTGTAGAAATATGTGGAATTTCATATTTATCAGCAATCTGTTTTGCCTGGGTTCCCTTTCCAGCACCTGGTGCCCCTAACATGATAATCTTCATTATTTATATTCCCTCCAAATAATAGAGAAGCACGATTGGAGATACCTGAAAACCCAAGTATCTCCAACCCAAACTTCTTAAATATTTAAAAATCCTTTATAATTTCTCTCTAACATCTTAGATTCAACCTGTTTTACAGTCTCAATAATAACTCCGACAATAATGATCAGAGAAGTACCGCCAAAGGATACGCTGGCTCCGAAAAATCCACTGAAGAAGATCGGAATGACTGCAATGATCGTCAGGCCTACAGCACCGATGAAAATAACATAATTCAGGATCTTTGTCAGATAATCGCTGGTTGGTTTACCCGGTCTGATACCTGGGATAAATCCCCCCTGCTTTTTCATATTATCTGCAATCTCGAGCGGGTTAAAGGTAATGCTTGTGTAGAAATATGCGAATGCAATGATCAAAACAACATATAAAATCAATCCAAGTGTGTAAATCGGTTCAGATTTACTGCACCAGTTTGACTGAGACAGGAATTTCAGTACCTTTGACCATACGCCAGTTCCGTTATTCTTTCCAAGAATCGCTGTGATGATTACCGGGAATGTCATCAGAGACTGTGCAAAGATGACTGGAATAACGCCTGCTGTATTGATCTTCAGCGGGATATGAGTCATCTGACCTCCCACCTGTTTTCTTCCCTGCACCTTACGTGAGTACTGTACCGGAATCTTTCTGATACCACCCTGGAGAAAAATTACCAGGATAATGATGCACAGAATAATTGCAATGATAATTGCCGCATTTAATACCTGATTTGCGATTTCTTTTCCCTTAACGAACTGTCCCCACAGTGAAGTCAGGTCATTCGGGATTCTGGAAATAATATTAATTGTCAGAACGATAGAAATACCATTTCCAATTCCTTTTTCTGTAATTCTCTCACCAATCCACATCAGGATCGTTGAACCGGCTGTAAGAGCAGCGATAACCATGATTGCATTCAATGCGTTAAATTCAATCAGATATCCCTGTCTGCCAAATCCGATAACCATTGCAATGGACTGAACCAGAGCAAGGGCAACAGTCAGATAACGTGTAATGGCCGTAATTTTTTTCCGTCCGTCCTCGCCGTCACGCTGCATTTCCTCCAGTTTCGGAATTGCGATCGTAAGCAGCTGCATAATGATGGAGGACGTGATGTACGGGGTAATATTTAATGCAAATACTGACATGTTCTCGAAAGAACCGCCAGTAATTGCATCAAAGAACCCGAAAGAATCACCCGCAATATTTGAAAACCAGTCAGAAAAAACTTTTCCGTCTACACCAGGAAGAGGAAGCTCCGTTCCGATTCTGACAACGACAAGCATTAACAGCGTGAAGAACAGTCGATCCCTGATTTCCTTGATTTTAAAAGCATTACGGACGTTTTCGAGCATTAGATCACCTCTGCATTTCCGCCAAGTGCTTCAATTTTCTCTTTAGCAGATGCGCTGAATGCATTTGCTTTTACAGTAAGTTTTTTGGTAAGCTCACCGTTTCCAAGAATCTTAACACCATCTCTTGGGTTTTTAACGATACCAGCTTCGATCAGTGTCTCAACACTTACAACTGCATCGTTATCGAAACGCTCAAGAGCTGACAGGTTAATACCAACGATATGTTTTTCATTTCTGTTAGTAAAACCTCTCTTCGGGATTCTTCTGTATAACGGCATCTGGCCACCCTCAAATCCAGGTCTTGGAGCTCCGGAACGAGCTTTCTGTCCCTTATGACCTTTACCTGCTGTTTTGCCATTTCCAGATCCGTGTCCACGGCCTCTTCTGAAATTATCACTCTGTTTTGAACCTTCTGCCGGTTTTAAGTTAGATAAATCCATCTATGCCACCTCCTTGTCCTGAATTCTAAATCTCTTCTACTTTTACTAAATGTCTTACCTGCTGAATCATACCTCTGGTAGCTGCATTGTCCGGTAATTCAACTGTTTTGTTTACTTTTTTTAATCCAAGTGCCTCAACAGTTTTTCTGTGTTTCGGAACAGCGCCGATTGTTGATTTCACAAGTGTGATTTTTAATTTATCTGCCATCGATCAATTCCCTCCTTAACCAAGGATCTCTTCTACAGATTTACCGCGAAGTCTAGCTACTTCTTCTGGGGATTTTAACTGTCCCAGAGCGTTGATTGTTGCAAGTACAACGTTCTGTTTGTTGTTAGATCCCAGAGATTTTGTACGGATGTTTTTAATACCAGCAAGTTCGCACACGTTACGTGCCGGACCACCAGCGATAACACCAGTACCTTCAGGAGCTCTCTTCAGTAATACGGAAGCACCTGTATGTTTTCCAGTAATATCATGTGTAATACTGTTGTTCTGGTCTAATTTTACTTCGATAAGTTTCTTGATCGCATCTTCTTTTCCTTTGCGGATTGCTTCCGGAATCTCAGCTGCTTTACCAAGACCTGCACCTACATGTCCATTGCCATCGCCAACAACAACCAAAGCTGTAAAACGCATATTACGTCCACCTTTAACAACTTTTGTTACACGTTTAATTGATACCACTTTTTCTTCTAATTCCAGCTGGCTAGCATCAATGATTGTACGTCTCATGAATTCGTTTTCCTCCTTGTTAAAAGTCTAATCCAGCTTCTCTGGCTGCATCGGCTAATGCCTGAACTTTACCCTGATAAATGAACCCGCCTCTGTCGAAGACTACAGTTGTGATACCTTTCTCAAGTGCTTTTTTAGCAATTGCAGTACCAACCTGAGCTGCTGCATCTACGTTGTTTGTCTTCTCGCATGCTGCTTTAACATCTTTATCCATAGTGGATGCGGCTACTAACGTATTTCCAACTGTATCGTCAATTATCTGAGCGTACATATGATTATTGCTTCTGAATACTGCAAGACGTGGTCTTTCAGCAGTACCTGATAAATGATTGCGAACTCTTCTGTGTTTTTTTACACGAATTTCTGCTCTAGATTTTTTATTAACCATTCCTGTCACACTCCTCTAATTATTTTTTACCAGTCTTACCAACTTTACGTCTGATAACCTCATCAGCATATTTGATACCTTTACCTTTGTACGGCTCAGGTCTTCTCTTATCTCTGATTTCAGCTGCATACTGGCCTACTTTTTCTTTATCGATACCTTTTACGATGATCTTATTTCCATCAACAACTGCTTCCAGTCCTTCCGGATCAATCATCTCAACCGGGTGTGAATAACCCAGGTTCAGGGTCAGCTTGTTACCGGATTTGGAAGCTCTGTAACCAACACCATTTACTTCCAGTGTTTTTTCATATCCAGCAGTTACACCAACTACCATGTTGTTGATCAGAGTTCTTGTTAAACCATGTAAAGATTTCATTTTCTTTAAATCACTCGGTCTGTTAACGATGATCTCAGAACCTTCAACTTTGATATCCATTTCTGAAGGAAGCACTCTTTCCAGTGTTCCTTTAGGACCTTTTACAGTCACCTGATTATTTTCTGCAATCGTAACGGTTACTCCGTCCGGGATTGCGATTGGCATTCTTCCTATACGTGACATGCCCGTACCTCCTATTATTGTATTGGTCAGCTTACACTGACATGCATATTAGTTACTTTCTGTATGTTCCATCTTCTGATGGAATTATACTTTTCGATGATTTTATCAATTCGCCTTACATCATCGTCTATAAGGCAATCTCTTGATCTTATCCAATGATAAAGTCAAGGAGAATCGGCACTCAATGCCTACCAAACAAATGCTAATACTTCTCCGCCTACCTGGAGTTTTCTAGCTTCTTTGTCTGTGATTACACCCTGGTTTGTGGAAAGGATTGCTGTTCCAAGTCCGCCAAGTACTCTCGGGATTTCATCTTTGCCTGCGTAAACGCGAAGACCTGGTTTGGAGATTCTCTTGATACCAGTGATAATCTTCTCGTTTTTGTCAGCGCCATATTTCAGTGTAACACGGATTGTATCGAAGTTTCCTTCTTTAACGATCTCGTATTTCTCAATATATCCTTCCTCCAGAAGAATTTCTACAATTGCATTTTTCATTTTGGAAGCAGGAATATCTACAGTATCATGTTTAGCAGTATTTGCATTACGGATTCTTGTAAGCATATCTGCGATCGGATCACTCATTGTCATAGTGTGTTTCCTCCTACTCTAATCTTAGTCTTTCTATCAGCCTACCAGCTTGCTTTCTTAACGCCCGGAATTTCACCTTTATATGCTAACTCACGGAAACATACTCTGCAGATTCCATATTTTCTAAGGTAAGCATGTGGACGACCACAAATTCTGCAACGATTATATTCTCTTGTGGAGAATTTAGCTTTACGCTGCTGTTTTACCTTCATAGATGTCTTTGCCATTTGAATTTCCTCCTGTCTTATTTAGCGAACGGCATGTTGAATAAAGTCAGTAACTCACGAGCTTCCTCATCAGTTTTAGCGGTTGTAACGAAGATTACGTCCATACCTCTTACTTTATCCACTTTGTCATACTCGATTTCCGGGAAAATCAACTGCTCTTTGATACCGAGTGCGTAGTTACCTCTTCCGTCAAATGCGTTCGGGTTAACACCTCTGAAGTCACGTACACGCGGCAGAGCCAGGTTAATAAGACGATCAGCGAACTCATACATCTTCTCGCCTCTTAATGTTACTTTACATCCGATTGGCATACCTTCTCTTAATTTGAAGTTTGCGATTGAGTTTTTAGCTTTTGTTGTAACAGCTTTCTGACCTGCAATTTTCTCCATATCGTTCATTGCAGACTCAAGAAGTTTTGCGTTTTCTTTAGCTTCGCCTACACCCATGTTGATAACGATCTTATCGAGTTTCGGCACTTCCATGATATTTTTATATCCAAATTTTTTGATCATAGCATCTACGATCTCATTCTGATAAGTTTCTTTCAGTCTACTCAACTTGCTGGACCTCCTCTCTACTATTAATCAATAACGTCGCCTGTTGATTTTGCGTAACGCACTTTTTTGTCTCCGTCCATTTTGAAACCAACTCTTGTTGCTGTTCCTTTATGAACATACATTACGTTAGAAATATCAATCGGTCCCTCCTGCTGAACGATACCACCGTTCTGATTAGCCATACTTGGTTTTGTATGTTTTGTAATCATGTTGATACCTTCAACAAGTACTGTATTTTTCTTTGCGTTTACAGCGATAACTTTGCCTTCTTTGTCTTTGTCTTTTCCGGCAATAACTTTAACTGTGTCGCCTTTTTTGATCTTTAACATTTCCGGTTCCTCCTATAATACTTCCGGAGCCAGAGAAACGATTTTCATGAACTGTTTCTCACGAAGCTCTCTTGCTACTGGTCCAAAAATACGGGTTCCTCTCGGAGTTTTATCATCTCTGATGATGACAGCGGCATTCTCATCGAATTTGATGTAAGAACCGTCTTTACGACGAGCGCCTTTTTTGGTACGAACTACTACAGCTTTTACGACATCGCCTTTTTTAACAACACCGCCTGGTGTTGCATCTTTAACTGTAGCAACAATCACATCACCAATATTTGCATATCTTCTGGTAGATCCGCCCATAACACGAATGCATAAGAGCTCTTTTGCACCTGTGTTATCAGCAACTCTAAGTCTGCTTTCCTGTTGAATCATGCTGGCAGCCTCCTTCTTATTTTGCTTTCTCCATAATCTCTACAAGTCTCCATCTTTTATCTTTAGATAAAGGTCTTGTTTCCATAACTCTGACGGTATCGCCGATACCACATTCGTTGTTCTCGTCATGAGCTTTTAATTTATAAGTTTTTTTCACGATCTTGTTGTAAAGTGGATGTCTTACGTTATCCTGGATAGCTACAACGATTGTTTTGTCCATCTTGTCGCTTACAACTTTACCAACACGTGTTTTTCTAAGATTTCTTTCTTCCACGGTTAAATCTCCTTTCCGTCAGGATATTATGCGTTTGCCTTTTCAGTGATAACGGTCTGAATTCTGGCAATATTTTTTCTTACCTCTTTAATTCTTCCAGTGTTATCAAGCTGGTTGGTAGCGTTCTGGAATCTTAAATTAAAAAGTTCTTTTTTTGCTGCTGTCAGCTGAGCTGTCAGTTCTTCAGCGCTCTGTGTTCTTAATTCTTCTAAATATTTACTAGATTTCATTTTATTCACCGCCTTCTAAGTCTGCACGTGAAACGATTTTGCATTTACATGGTAACTTATGTGTAGCAAGACGTAAAGCTTCACGGGCGATTTCTTCGGATACGCCTGAGATTTCAAATAATACACGGCCTGGTTTAACAACTGCTACCCAGTACTCCAGTGCACCTTTACCAGAACCCATTCGAGTCTCAGCAGGTTTTGCTGTAACCGGTTTGTCCGGGAAGATTTTGATCCAAACTTTACCACCACGTTTGATGTAACGTGTCATAGCGATACGGGCAGCCTCGATCTGGTTTGATTTGATCCAGCACGGCTCTAATGAAACAATACCATATTCGCCGTTAGTAATTTTATTTCCTCTTAACGCCTTACCAGCCATAGTGCCACGGAACTGTTTACGACGTTTTACTCTTTTTGGCATTAACATTATTTATCGCTCCCTTCCGCTGCTTTTTTAGGAAGAACTTCGCCTTTGTAGATCCATACTTTCACGCCTACTTTACCGTAAGTTGTGTCAGCCTCTGCAAAACCGTAGTCAATGTCAGCTCTTAAAGTCTGAAGTGGAATAGTACCTTCGCTGTAGAACTCTGTACGAGCCATATCAGCTCCGCCAAGACGTCCGGATACGCAAGTTTTGATACCAAGAACGCCAGCTTTCATACTTCTGCTCATGCAGGATTTCATTGCACGACGGAAGGATACACGGTTCTCAAGCTGAGCAGCGATGTTCTCTGCAACCAGCTGAGCATCTTTGTCCGGTCTTTTCACTTCTTTGATGTCAACGATCAGTTTCTTGCTTGTATATTTCTGAAGCTCTGCTTTAACTTTTTCGATCTCAGCGCCGCCTTTACCGATAACAACACCTGGTTTAGCTGTATGAACGATAACTTTCACACGATCAGCTGTTCTCTCGATTTCGATTTTAGCGATTCCAGCACTGTATAATTTCTTTTTGAGGAATTTTCTGATGTTGTAATCTTCTACTAACAGATCAGCAAAATCAGCTTCCGCATACCATTTAGAGTCCCAGTCTTTGATGACGCCGACTCTTAAACCATGAGGATTTACTTTCTGTCCCATTTTTTACCTCCTATTTCTCATCAAGCACGATTGTGATATGGCTCATTCTCTTTTCGATTCTATAAGCTCTACCCTGTGCTCTCGGCTGAATTCTCTTCATTGTCGGTCCTTTGTTTGCGTAGCACTCTGCGATATACAGGTCTTCCATTTTCAGACCGTTATTGTTTTCAGCGTTTGCGATTGCTGATTTTAATAATTTTTCAATTACGCTTGAAGCGTATCTCGGATTGTATTTTACAATTGCAAGTGCAGTTGCAACATCTTTTCCGCGAATTGCGTCTAATACGAAGCATGCTTTCTGTACTGACATTCTAGCAAATGATAATTTTGCTGAAGGTCTCGTATCTTTCTGAGCATTTCTTTCTCTTTTAATCTGGGATCTATGTCCTTTTGCCATGGATAAAACCTCCTTTCAAAACTATCTTACTCTGGATTTCTTTTCGTCTTTACCATGTCCTCTGTATGTTCTTGTAGCAACGAACTCTCCGAGTTTGTGACCTACCATATCTTCTGTAACATATACAGGCACATGTTTTCTTCCGTCATGAACAGCAATTGTATGTCCAACCATCTGCGGGAAGATTGTAGAGCGACGGGACCAGGTTTTGATAACCTGTTTGCTTCCAGATTCATTCATTTCATCAATCTTTTTCAGCAAGCTCTGATCTGCAAATGGTCCTTTTTTTAATGAACGAGCCATAATTTTACCTCCTATTTGATCGCTTTACCGTCTCTTCTTCTTACGATAAGCTTGTTAGACTGCTTGTTTTTCTTTCTGGTCTTTAAGCCAAGAGCAGGTTTTCCCCAAGGAGTGCATGGGCCTGGACGACCAATACCTGTCTTACCTTCACCACCACCGTGTGGATGATCATTCGGGTTCATTACAGATCCACGAACTGTCGGGCGGATACCCATGTGACGTTTACGTCCTGCCTTACCAATGTTGATCAGGCTGTGCTCTCCGTTACCAACAACACCAACGGTTGCTCTGCAGTTCAGAGGTACCATTCTCATTTCACCGGACGGAAGTCTCAGTGTAGCGTATTTTCCTTCTTTAGCCATCAGCTGTGCGCTCATACCAGCGGAACGAACCATCTGTGCGCCTCTTCCAGCGTAAAGCTCAACGTTGTGTACAAGTGTACCAACCGGGATATTTGCTAACGGTAAGCAGTTACCTACGCGAACCTCAGCTTCCGGTCCGTTCATAACTTTCATGCCGTCTTTCAGTCCTTCAGGAGCGATGATATATGCTTTCTCGCCGTCTGCGTAGCAGATCAGTGCGATGTTAGCTGTTCTGTTCGGATCATACTCGATACCGATTACAGTTGCCGGAATACCATCTTTTCTTCTCTTGAAGTCTACAACTCTATATTTCTTTCTAGCACCGCCACCGCGATGTCTTACAGTGATTTTACCCTGATTATTACGTCCAGAATGTTTTTCAATAGAAACCAGCAGGGATTTCTCAGGAGTTTTTTTAGTGATCTCGGAGAAATCAGAACCTGTCATGTTTCTTCTGGAAGGTGTATATGGGTTATATGTTTTGATTCCCATAACGAATCTCCTTTCAAATGCTGTGTTTTATTATCGCACTTTACTGTGCTTAACTACTGCTAAACTGCTGTATATCTTACAGACCTGCGAAGATCTCGATATCTGCGCTCTCTTCAGTTAACTGAACGATTGCTTTTTTTGTTTTAGCAGTTTTTCCAACTACCATGCCACGTCTTTTCTTTTTGCCGTCACAGTTCATTGTTTTAACGTCTGCTACTTTAGCTCCGTCGAACATTTTCTCAACTGCTTCTTTGATCATGGTTTTGTTTGCTTCCGGATGAACCAGGAATGTATATTTCTTTTCAGCCATGAGATTCATGCTTTTCTCTGTAACAACCGGTTTGAGGATTACATCATAATACTGTACGTTTGCCATTATGCATACACCTCCTCGATAGATTCAATAGCTGCTTTTGTAGCTACTACTGTGTCGTATTTCATAACATCATATGTGTTTAATGTTGCAGCCAGAGTAGTTTTGATTCCCTGAACATTTGCTGCAGATTTAACAACATTGATATCGCTGTCGTTCATAACAACCAGCGCTTTTTTAACATTCAGATTGTTCATTACTTTAACAAAATCTTTTGTTTTGATAGCATCCAGCTTCAGTTCATCAAGAACGATGAATTTGTTGTCTGCTACTCTTGAAGTAAGAGCGGATTTTAATGCAGCTCTTTTCTCTTTTTTGTTAAGTTTGAATGAGTAATCTCTTGGTACCGGAGCGAATACTACACCGCCGCCAGTCCACTGCGGAGCTCTTGTTGAACCCTGTCTTGCATGACCGGTTCCTTTCTGTCTCCAAGGTTTTCTTCCACCGCCGCTGACTTCAGAACGTGTTTTTGCTTTCTGATTTCCCTGACGTTTATTTGCAAGATGCTGGATAACTGCCATGTGTACTAAATGCTCGTTTACTTCTACACCGAAAACAGCATCGTTCAGCTCAAGGCTTCCAACTTCTTTGCCTTCCATATTATAAACAGATACGTTAGCCATCTGTATTTCCTCCTTTCCTAATCAAGTTTACTGTGCTTTAACAGTTTCCTTGATTGTCACTAAAGCTTTCTTAGGTCCTGGTACAGCACCTTTAACTAAGAGCAGGTTGTTCTCTGCATCTACACGAACAACTTCTAAGTTCTGTACTGTAACTTTTACGCTACCCATATGACCCGGCATTCCTTTTCCTTTGAATACTTTACTCGGGCTGGAGCAAGCACCATTGGAACCCTGATGACGGTGGAATTTAGAACCGTGAGCCATAGGTCCTCTGTGCTGACCAAATCTCTTGATCGCGCCCTGGAAACCTTTACCTTTGGAAATAGCAGTTGCGTCTACTTTGTCGCCTTCTGCGAAGATATCAGCTTTGATCTCATCTGCAAGTTTGTAATCTGCAGCGTTCTCGAATCTGAACTCGCGAACAAATCTCTTGCTGCTTACGCCAGCTTTGTCAAAGTGACCTTTCTCTGCTTTGTTCACACCATGTCTGTTTCTGATTTCTTTTTTGCCTGTTGCATCTTTGCTGACAACTTTTTCTTTCTTATCAACAAAACCAACCTGCACTGCACTGTAACCATCGTTCTCTACGGTTTTAACCTGAGTAACGTAGCATGGTCCAGCCTGTAATACAGTAACCGGAACTAAAACTCCGTCTGCATTGAAGATTTGAGTCATTCCGACTTTCGTCGCTAAAATAGCTTTCTTCATTCTTATTACCTCCTGTTTTATCTACAGCGGAACGCTTATGCGTTCATCCTAGAACAGTGATATATAAGTGGAACACTATTGTTTCGCCTTGCAACTCGGGTCAGTGGCGAATCGCGTTGCTTCTATATATAACCCTTCAGGATTTTACCAAATTCATATACTGAGTATTCTCAGCAGTTCTGGCCTCCGGATATCTTATTTCATTTTGATATCGATGTAAACACCAGCTGGCATCTCAAGTCTTGACAGAGCATCAACTGTTTTCTGAGTCGGTGCAATGATGTCAATCAGTCTCTTATGAGTTCTCTGCTCGAACTGCTCTCTGGAATCTTTGTATTTGTGAACAGCTCTCAGAATGGTAACAACCTCTTTCTTAGTAGGAAGTGGTACCGGTCCGCTCACCTGTGATCCGTTTTTCTTTACAGTTTCGATGATTTTTTTAGCAGATGCATCAACTAATACGTGATCATATGCTTTTAATGTGATTCTCATTTTCTGACTTGCCATAAAAAAAGTCGCCTCCTTTTCGCACTTTTGTAATTCAGTACGACAAGCGGTGACTGTACACTCTCCCGTGTGTATCATGATGATTCACACACGTTTTTCTGCTTTTCTGCAGATTTTTATTGAAGTACAGTGACTTGTCGTCAGTTTCCTAACTTGACATTCGCTCCACGGAAAACCCGCCAACTGTGGGCGGCAACCTCACGCTTCATAGCTATCATGCCACAGCAAGGACTATTATAAGCGAAGATTTTACACAATGCAAGTACTTTTTTATTTATTTTTAAAAAACATTGTATTTTTATAAATACAATGTTTTTATTCACAATATTATAATATGCAGAGATATTTTCTCCTTCCATAATTGTATAAATGTTGATATACCGCATTTTCTTATTATGTCCCGGCTTTGCATCTGTATTTCATATCTTTATTATGGAAGAAACAGATTCATGCAGCTGATCTGGAATCCATTGTCCAACATCATCTGTGTGAATCTGTTTCTTCTATATTATCGAGATACTTTATATCCCCATATTCATACTCTATGTACTGCTAATATAATACTGTCACTTGCACATCTGTTTTTCATACGGAACGTTAACAGATATCTACATTAAAGTTCCTTATAATACGGACAGATATTTTCATAATATCCGTCTTTCATACGAAAACCTTTCGGAATCACGCCCAACGGTACGAATCCGAGACGTTCATACAGATGTCTGGCATGGATATTGGATTCCACGACAGCATTAAGCTGTAAGATGGAAAATCCATGGGCTTTTCCCTGAACAAGAGAATCTTTTACCAGTTTTTCTCCCATATGAAGCCCTCTGCTTCCAGAATCCACCGCATAGCTGGTGTTGCAGATATGACCACAGCGTCCCACATTGTTCGGATGCAAAATATACATACCGCAGATCTGACCGCTCTGTGCATCCGCTGCCACTCCACAGTACACCTGTGCAGCAAAAAACTCTGGTCCCGTCGTTTCATCCAGCGGCTCTTCCTGTGGAAAAGCAATGCCATCCTCCACGACTTCATTCCAGATACGGATCATGTCTGAAACATCTGTTTTTTCATATGCTCTTACTACTATATCCATTTATCTTATACTCCTTGCAATGATATCCGCTGGCTTTATGTTCCTGACAATTACATTCATTAATCCCATGCCCCTGCCGATGTCCAGTAAAACTTCTTCCAATGCCCAATACTGCTCACTAAATTTTAATCTTGTATACTTCATAAAATGGCAGCATTTTTAGCGCCTGGGCAACCGTTTTCTGTCTATCATCTTGATCACTCTCGCACGGTTATACCGCTGCATCATGATAAAAGGCAGATCACAGAAAAATGCAGTTACCACAGACGTAATAAAAAAGACCCAGAAACTTCCAAACCAGTACGTCGCAGCCAGCGGAAAAAAACTGAACAGAAAGATCGTTTCATGCCCCACTTCCGACTGGCACATGGTCTGCACGATTTCTTCCGACGTATGCTTTCTGACATCAAAATCTTCCGGGCGCCAGGTAGGCATCTGACCTTTCCACTTTTTGATACGAAGCTTCTGATACAGACTCTGCTCCCATGGATGAAGCTGATACCATTTTTTCTTAACATCCGCATGCTGAAAAAAACGATGAAACAGACCGCCGATGACCAGCCGCATCCAGATATGATATGCTGTTGTGCCTGCTGTAATGGCCAATGTCAGCAACAGACCTATATGTAATTTTATGTATAGCACACCACATATCACTGTACCTGCCAATGCACAGCCAGCAATAGTCAAGATTGTTTTCTTCATTCGTTACTACTCACAATTTCTATAAGCTGTTATTTTTTATTTTCTAATCTTCTCTAACTGATTCAGGAAAATTCAGCTTTAAAACACACCCTCTTTTATCTAAAATTATTCCTGAATATGAACCGGTCCATTCTCTTTCACATAACGCCAGCCCTCTTCTGTCTTTTCTGCTTCCAGACAGCACTGTACATTCTGAGACGGATCCGGATGATTTTTCCAGAGCTCATATAATTTGGGTAAAAATACCGGCCACTGGCTTGCCTCAAAATCTTCATGCTCTGTCAAATAGTTCGGAACGATATTCGGGTTTGGGTCTTTCTTTAAAATATCCAGAATAAATGCCGGCGGCATGGATACTTTTGTATTCTGAACAGTCGCTGTGATATGCACGCATCCGCCTTCTGCATCTTCCCACATATGTACGGTGGAATCCACCAGTTCCCCAAGGTCATTGAACACGCCTTCGCAGATCACATGTTTCAGGCAGGTCGTAAATGGGAAGAAATCTTTCAATGCCAGACGATGGATCTCCACGCCTTCTCCACCAAACACAGCTGCCCCCGGCTCACACGCCTCAGAGATCATATGCACAGAAGCTTCCATTCCATACTCCACCGGAGTTTTGACCCAGGTAAATTTCTTATGGGAACCCGGCGCCCACAGATAATAACCTTTCTCCATATTTGCCCAAAACCAGTCCATCATCTCTGCTGTCACACCCGGCAGAAAATGCTGTTTCTGTGACGGAAGCGCATATCCTTTGTCTATGGCATCCTGATTCAGCTCCAGTTCCGGAAGCAGCGGGTTCGGTTTTGCCGGTTTCTCAAACTTTGCAAACGGAACATGGATATTTTCCTGACACGGAAGGTACGTCTGTCCTCCATTTGGAATGTATTTTATTGTATCGCTCATATATTCAGCTCCTCCTGATTCTTCAGATAAATAATAGATACTCGAAAACTTCAGATTTCTACGAGTATATAAATATTTATTTATCATAGCATATTTTTCATAGATGCTTCAAGATATGTGCATTATATATTATATAAAAAACCAGCGTTTCTGCATAAAATCAAACAAAAAATGGATTGGAATCATCAACCACTAAAGTCTCCAGATGCCAATCCATTTATTTTCTTTTATCAGTAAATCAACACGATCTACATCATCATCAGTTCGTCTCCGTTCTGAATGCCATACTCCTGAGGCGTCTGGTCATTCAGCAAAATCATCTCTTTATTTTTCAGGCAAAGAATCTCCGAATCCGATGACACATATTCTCCGTTAGATAGATTTTCCACTGCCTGTGCCAGTAGCTGTGTAATATCCATGATCGGTAATGACACCGGAATCTTGATATCATAAGACTGCCCGATCGCCGGTACATACAATGTGATCAATATATGATCCATAACTATTCACCACTGATACTGCCTGTTGCAATGTTGACATCCTCAATGATCTCTTTGATGCCTTCATCTACAGAAGTCATGTCTCCCATTGCATTTCGATAAATATCTCTCAGGTTGTTAATACGTTCTACCGCATTTCTGCAGGCCCGGATAGATTTTGAAATGCTGCGCATATATTCTACCGCATTTTCATCGTCCCACACCTGCTTGATCTGTGATTTATAATTTTCCAGCTGATCCAGATGCGTATTGATCTGTACAGCATATGACTCCAACTGTGTGATTTTTTTCTCATATTGTGCTTTTGAATAATGAAGTGCCATTTTTTCCTCCTTGCATATATCCATACACGTCCCAGACTTTGTTTTAAGTCTTTTTCGCGCAGGCATTACGATTTTACATTACTCTGTTTCGAAGACAGTTTTGTATTTAGGAATGCTTTCTGTATTCCTGCTGCTATTAAGCATCATGCAACGCATGACCCGTGATTCTGCACTTTACAGAAATCTATTTTTTAATCTTGGATTTATATTCGTTTAACTCATCCAGACGCTTCTGCAGCCATTTTGCCATCTGGTTGATTACCTCACCAAAAGCATCCATTGTCTGGTCAAATACTTTTTTCATGTCTTCAAATTTTTCTTGCATCGTTTTGCCAATTTCATCAATGGCCTGCATGATCGGATCATCCCCTACCGGATCTGAGCAGCAAAATTCTGACACCTGTCTCAGCAGCTGATCCACGAGTACAAATTCATTTTCAATGTCAAGTTTTAACTGTCTTGACTCTTCAATCTTCATCTGGTTATCTTCAACGCTTGTCATTCTTCATTCCTCCATATTTCATTGTAAGATACTTCCCGTATTCTTTCGCCTATTGTTTCTTTCAGGCTGCGATAGCTCTGTAACATGTTATTCAGAAAGTCAATCCGCCCCTCGATATTCTGTTTTAACCGATTCATATCATCTACATTTCGCTGCATCATGATCTGGTTTCCAGAAACCGAAAGCTCCTTCATCTCATCCAGAAGCCTCTGTGCCTCCCGCTTTTCTTCTTCGATCAGCGAAATATGATTTTCAACACCTTTTTGATTAATTCCTAACTCCATGTCCGGTACACATCCCCCCTGTTGTCTATTTTATCATAAGCAACTACTGTCGTCTTATGTTTTCCACTCTACATTTCATGCATTCTCCGGATCATGCGTTCCAGCAGCTGCTGTTCCGCCTGTACTTCCTCCCGGTAAGCCTCAAAAATATCGCCTTTCAGATAAGGGCTGAGTTGTTCATAATCATCTTCCAGCTGCTGTCCCAGTGCTTTGCAGCGATATATCAATCTCTGTAACTGTTCATCCATAACGCTTATATGATCGACTGATCATCCTCATGTTTATATTTTTGTTCCATAGAACCACAGGGCATCTGCATTCCATAAAAGTTACCACGGTATCGCATCATAAATTTATGATACGGAAGTTCCTGTCTGATTTTGCTCAGTTCTGCCGGTAATGCTTCCACGATTCCCTGTCTCTGATAACAGCCGCCGAACAGCAGCGCGATATCATCCTTTCTGAAATAATTCAATAATGCCTCGCCCTCAAGTTTCAATGCTTCTCCCGGTCCAAAACAGCCGATCACATACAGGTTATCTCTGCTGGCCATCTTTAATACCTGTTCAAAAAATCCTACAAAAGTAGTTCTGTCCTGTTCATTTTTCAGGTCGATCTCCTGATAGAAATCCAGAAAATCTTCAAACAGGATCAATACCGGCCGGGTATGCTCTGCCATATAGGATCGCGCTTCCCGTGCACTTTCGTCTTCCCTGAAATCCAGATCATGTTCTGCGCAGAATTCCTTATACATCGTTGTCCTCGGAACGATCTCCTTTGTCAGTGTATTGATCAGCTTTACTGCTTCTTTGAACTCACAGGAGAATACTTCCGTACGCTCATCTGATTCCACCTTCAGCACGCTTTTCTGTTTCCGTGTAATAATATACCGTTTCATATCTTCCCGGTCAGACGCATATAAAATATTTTCCAGAATCTTTTTCGTTCCTTTTGAATTGCCAAAATACACCGGCAAGCAGGAAAACTGTCGGAATGGCAATACAACCGGCTGCGCATTTTTCAGATGATAGCCCAGCGGAAATCTTCCCAGCGGATATCGATCACAGAATGTCTCATACTCTTCTTCCTCATCGATCTGTGGAATCCGTTTTGACGACAGTTCGCAGGCTGTGCGGCGGTTCTCAACACCTTCTTTGTACCAGTTCTTTCTTGTCTCATTATCTTCCTCCGGCAGATACATGGCCGTCTGGAAAATGATCGGTTCCCCATCTGCATTTACCATACCCCGTCCAGGATCTTCCTCCGGTACAAATGTACAGCGACACTGTAACACCTCACTGTATTCATATTTATCTTTCATATGCAGTGCAAGACGTTCTCCCAGTTCCTGTTTGAGGCGCATCGTAGCCTCATTCATATGATCTGATGTAACGATATAGCGGATACCGCAGTTATATCCTGCCTTCATCTGTTCCGCCAGTTCATAATAATAGCCTTCTCCGATTTTATTTCCTTTGATGCCTGCCAGGTTATCGATCACGATAAGGATCAGCGGTAGCTGTTCTTTTCTGCATGCATCCTCATAAGAAGAAGCTTCCAGTGTTGCAAAACGTTTTTTTCGCTCCCGGATCAGCTCCTGTATCAGATCTGAAAATATCTTCAGATGTTCCGTTTCATCTTCACAGAGAACAGCTCCGCAATATGGCGACCTTCGATAGATCTCCATGCTTCTTCCCAGCGGATCAAGAATATAGAATTGTACCTGTCTGCCGGTATAATGACGCATGGCATATTGTATGATCGTATGAAGCATCGTTGTCTTGCCACATCCAAGTTCGCCTACAATCCACAGGTTTCGGGCTGTATTCAGATCGATATGCAACACATTCTGCTGCTGTCTGGACGGATCATCGGTCAGACCGATTGGAACGCTTATATGGCTGCCATTTTCTTGTGCCGGAACCAGCTGTTCCAGATCCAGTTTTTTCGGCAACGGTTCCAACCAGAGTGGTCTGGAGTGGAGCTGCTCCCGTTCTGCGATCTCCGACAGATAATTCACGATCTCTGTCAGCTGTGATTTTCCATTTTTTACGCTCTGTACCTGTTTTCTTGTAGTTAGGATGTTCTGTCCCAGCTCATCGATAAACTGTACGCTTTCATCTTTCTGACGGATCACGGTATCCTGCGGCTGATATGTCGCGCCTGCCCAGGCCGACTGACCGAGAGCAAAATATTCATCATATCCTACCTGCAAATAAAAACGACCGGTGTCTTTTAGCTCTGCTGCCTCCGGACGTTTCAGCATATCCATACTGTCTGACTTATCCTGTACTTTCAGACACACACGGAATTTTGTATTGCTTCGGATCTGATCATTTACCACCCCGGAAGGTTTCTGTGTCGCAAGGATCAGATGTACGCCAAGGCTTCGTCCGATGCGGGCGATGCTGATCAGGTTATCCATAAATTCCGGCTGCTGCTGTTTCATTTCCGCAAACTCATCAGCAATAATGAAAAGATGAGGCATTGGTTCTGTAACCACTTTATTCCGGTATAAACTCTGATAGCTGTAAATATCAATAGAAGACTCGCCCGTCATGCTTTTTACTTCATTGAATACTTTCTGCCGTCTCGTCAGCTCGCTCTGCATAGATGTCATGGAACGTTGGATCATGGCTCCGTCCAGGTTCGTAATTGTTCCCACCAGATGCGGCAGATGAATGCCACGCATTTTGTCCTCGAAAGCTCCCGCAAGTCCACCACCTTTGTAATCAATCAGGAGAAATGCCACTTCATCCGGATGGTAATTAATCGCCAATGATAAAATATAAGTAATGATAAATTCACTCTTGCCGGATCCTGTCATACCTGCGATCAATCCATGCGGACCCTGAAACTTCTGATGCAGATCCAGTTCAAAGAACGATCCATCAGCGCCAACGCCCACCGGCGTACACAACGTCTTGACGGGATTGCTGGTTTTCCAGCGCTGAAGCGGATTCAGATGTTCAATCTTTCCAACACCGAACATTTCCAGAAACGTAAGCATCTTTGGCATCGTATAACTTCCTGTGATCATTTTCAGATACAAATTGGAAATCTTTTGTAATGATACCGCCTGCGACCATTTCTGATAGATATCCATACAAAATGCAAGATCCGTTTTATCCAATTCATTAATATGAATAACCGAATGTTCCCCCGAATCATGCAGTGCAAAGATTCTAGAGCAGTCCTTTGGCAATCCGTCAAAGACAGCCAGGATACCAATGCCGATACACTCATCCGCTTTCATGACTTCCTTTAAGATTTCCATACTGTCAAAAATCTTTTTATTCAGAGCGATGACCATATAATAAGGACGGTCTTTCAATGCCTTTTTAAGTTCCACCCGTCTTTTCATACTATCTTCCAGCTCATTTTTCAAATATTCGCTGAGCTGAAATCCATCCGTCATATTGGTAGCCAGAAAACGGATATTTTTCTGATCATCCCAGGTATGAGGCAGATAACGGATATACTCTATCTGTCGTAAATCCTGCTCTTCCAGTAAAAATACCAGTTTTACCTCGTCATAACTATGCGTCATAACAATCTGATTAATGAAATTACGCACAAACGTCAGTTGAAGTCCACGACTTCCGGAAACGCCACAGATATAATGTTCCAGAAAGGAATTCATAATTGGCACATCCTGCAAAAGAACCGGACGATTGACCAGCTCATACATGCGCTGCTCCAGATCATCTTCATCCAGAGAAAAGCGTTCCGTCTGATACTCGTATTCTGCCATGAGCGGAAGGTCGCCGCTTCCAATACGAATGTTCATAAAATCATCGTCAGAATTGCGCCTCTCCCAGAGACGCGCCCTGTTCTGCTCAAAGGCAAGTACACTGGCGGTATCCGGATAATTATATTTAAGAACCTTTTCTTCTTTTTTCTTTTCTATAAGAATCTGTTTTTCTTTGTCTTTCAGATACGCATCGTATTTCTCGTGCCGCCGCTCTTCATATTCCTGTTTCTGCTTTTCCGTATATTTGGAATTCAGGATTGGAAACAATACGGAACTGATCATAGACGTCACATTTCCCGCAAGCAAGGATCTTCCGGATGTGACCATGGAACCTCCCATGCGAAGAAGCAGCGGTATCTGATCACTGTTCATGGACATCGGCGGCGCTTCAAATTTAATCTGCCCCGGCTCCATAGGCATTCTCCGTCTTGGAGAACGGTTGAAAAACAACTGCGGCTGTGATGCTTTCACTTTTTCATTGCCGGAAACCAGCTCCTCTTTCCGATTCAGTCGCAGAAGATGTTCGCGGTTCACACCTATCCTGAAATTACCGTCACTGATGGACAAAAATCCATATCCGATAATGATGCGGATTCCAAGAAATGCGATCACATCTCCCGGATGCAGCAATTTACTTCGCATCCGATGCCCATTAGTATAAATGAACAGATCATCTCTGCTATCACAAATTTCCCATGTATTTCCCTCTTTTTTCAAAGAAAAAGAATGATCCGAAATAATCCGGTTATGATAGATCACGTCATTATTTTCTGCTTTTCCCACACGGATCCGTTTCGTATCCCGTACAAAATAATTATGATATTTCAGACTTTCCTGATTCGTATATTCACAGTAAAAAAACAGATACTGATCTCCTGACTTTACCAGGGTCATAGCCTTATCTTTCAGAGACAGCTTGCTGTAAGCTTTATCATTTACAAAAAAGCTCGTTCCTTCTCCTGCGTGAATCCGCCATTTCTGATCCGAACCTTCGATATATAAGATTTCTTCGTTATTTTTAAAATGAAATTTTCCTTCCGGATACACCGGAAGCTGGATCAGCTCCGTAGTATCTCCCATAAGATAAGCGTTAATTCCAGTAGGATATTCTACCTCGTACAACGAAGATGCGGTATTTTCAAATGTATTTTCCATCGTACCTCCCCTGTCAGTCTCCGTCTTTCTTTCTGTTTCTGATCGTTCGACCGGATTGTGTATTCTCATCAAATACTGCTTTCAAATGCTGTACCATTTTATCTTCCTGGATCATACTTTTTAGGAAATTGTCCTCCGTAAATCCTTTCAGGAAACTTCCCTTGCGCTTTTCCTTCTTATGGCAGCCATCCGCACTTTTCTCAGCCTGTGTCTGCATTCCCTGATGCGGATCTGTCTTTGATTCACTGACCATACTTCCAGACTTACTCATACTGCCAATCCAGGATTCCTCTGTACACACACGGGAAGAGGTTATGTATTCCGGTTCAGCCTCACAAAATTCTTCAGAAACTGCCTGTTGCATTTTGCCTGTATCTGCATTTAGAAATGTTGTTGTATCTGTATCTATCTTATCACAGTCTGCATTTTCTTTTTTAACAGAATCCGGAACTGCGTCCATAATAACCCGAATAAGAATCATCGTGATATTGTCTCTGCCACCGGCTTCTAGTGCCATCTGCACCAATTGCTGACTGCACTCCATAAGATTGCATACCAAAGGCTGATTTTCTTCCGTATTTAAAGAATCATTACTTCGCAGACACTGTGCAATCTTCTCCTCGCTGACCATATCCGTCAGCCCGTCACTGCAGATCAGAAAGAGATCTCTGTCCTGTAGTTTTGCTGACTCTACATAAGGAAGAAGACTCATATCTTCTCCTGACATCCCGATATTCTGGGTCAGACGGTATTTTTTCTTTTTCTCCAGAAGATAGCCCAGATTCAGGCTCTCATACAGACTTTTTTCTGTATGTTCCTGATAAAATGGATGCAACTGCCCATCCCGGAAAAGATAGATTGGGCTGTCACCCACATTGCATGCAGTTACCTCTTCATCAAATAACAGCATACTCGCCGTAGTTCCCATACGGGCGGCACGCTCCTTCATCGCCTGGATGACACGCTCATTTCCAATCTGACACAGGGCAGCTCCATCCTTTTCCAGAAATCCCTGATGCAGCGGAAACTGTCGGCAGGCATCTGCCATAAGAAACGAGGCCTCTTCTCCATATCGTTCGCCCCCCATTCCATCAAACACGCCAAAAAGCTGCGGTTTTTCCAGCCTGTTACACTCCTGTGATTCCATATGGGCATTTACCGCCTCATTGATCTGCCCGTAGAAAAAGAAGTTGTCCTCATTATGTTCCCTTATCTTGCCAACGTCTGTGATGACGTTGGATTCCAGCATATATCTGTTCATTACTCTCTCCTGATACACTGCCTCGCATTATCTGTTCCGGTAAATCTCTTTTTTATAAAAGCATCCTTTTCCGTTACTATCTTTTATAAGAACAGCATTTTTTATAAATAGCCTATTACTTTTCCACACCCGAATAAAATAAAAAACCTTTTATTCACAAAAATAGTTTTCTTACTTACATATTACCCACAGAAATATCTAATTTTGAGGTGTATAAAGTTCCTGAATCTCCTGCAATACACACTGTAACCATCTCGTATCAGCGCCAAGCAGCCATGAAGCGTTTTGTCAAGTGCTTTTTTGAGTTATTGACGCAACATAGGCTCTTTTTTCCACGATAAAGCCCCACGCGGTCATACATGGGGCTGTGGGATTATGGTCGAAGTGGCGAAGTGGCAAAGTGGCAAGGTATCTGGGTTTTGCCACTTGGATTTTGCCAGTTCACTTTTTTAGGGCGTGATACCATGCTGCGCCGATACGCTTTGAAGTAATGCGCCCGTCAAGGTTTTTCTTTGCCGCCCGGACAGTACGGGCAGAAATCCCCGCGTCGGCTGCGGCTTTCTCTATGTCCTCGCTGGCAAGCTCTTTTCCGTCTGCCAGTAGGTCAAGTATCAGCTTTTCAGCCTGTTCGGTTTTGGTGGCGTTATTGCCGCCCGCGCCGGACAGCAGCTCGTCGGCGGTTATATCATATTCGCCTATCCACTCAAAGCCTGTTTCCGGGTCAAGGCAAAAGGCAACGGGCTTTCCCTCCGGCGCAAGGGAAGATTTGTCGTGAATGATAACACGAACATTCGGCTCACGCTTCACGCGCCCGATTAAAAGGACGCTCCTTGCTGCGGCTCTAAAGTCGATAGAACCTAAGCCCCTGTATGCGCTCTGTCCTCCGGCAGCTTTGTTGAGGTGTCCGATAAGGATAACGGCGCACCCGGTACGCTCCGCAACTTCGGCAAGGCGGCGAAAAATGGGGCGCACCTCGTTTGCCTTGTTCATGTCGGCTTTGTCGCCCATATACGCCTGTATGGGGTCAAGGATAATCAGACGCGCCCCGTTCTGTATGATTGCTTTCTCTATGCGCTCGTCGGACAGGGTAAGCTCCCGTTTTGCTTCATCAATCACAAGCACCCGGTCAAGGTCTGCGGCGGCTTCTATCAAGCGGGGCTTGACGGTATCGCCCAAACCGTCCTCGGCGGTCTGATAAATCACTTGAAACGGCTGCATGGGCTTCATGCCCGGAAGCATCCCGCCAGTGGTACAGGCAGCGGCAAGGCGCAACGCAAAGGTGGTCTTTCCCTCGCCGGGGTTTCCCTGTACTATGGTTACTTTCCCAAAGGGGATATACGGCTCCCATAGCCATTCAACGGTCTGTGTATCAACCTCGCTCATGCGGATAATTTCAACGGTTTCTTCCTGTGGCGGTTCTTTCAATCCATAGACAGCTTCCCGCAGATATTTCCCGTCTGTGATTTCGCCCCGACGCGTCTGCACCTCGTTCCAGTCTTTGAAAAGAGGGATAAGGCGGTGGACGGTCAAGCCTTCCGGCATAAGCTCCACAAGGCGGCTGCAAGCGTCGTTTCCGGCTTGGTCGCTGTCAAGGCAGAGATATATGGTCTTGATGTTCGGGCGGTCAGAGAGAAAGCGCATAAGGGCTTTGTCGCCCACGCCACCCAGCGCAAGGTAGCTTTGCTTCTGCCAGTCCTTTTTGAACAGACAGAGAAAAGATAACAGGTCAATAGGGGCTTCAAAGACAAACAATCTTTCGCCCTCGCCCCGATAGCAGAAGTTAAAGGCTTTGTCGCTGCCTTTCACATCAAGCCGAAAGTTCCCGGCTGTGCCGCGTTGGTGGGCGTAGCGTGGTACTCCGTCCTCGTCCCGTCCTACGAATACGGCGTTATGGTGGGCGGCTTCCTCGTAAATATCCCCGGTGGAAAAGA
>CAJJOP010000006.1:0-125469 GCA_905193415.1 uncultured Roseburia sp. | reverse complement strand
ATTTGCATGGATTTGAATATTGGAATGAAACACAGGAGAGAAAACTATTATGAGTGTACAAGATATGATTAAGAAGTCGGTGTTGGAATCCGGCGTGTTTGACAGCTTTAATGCACCGAAGATGGCAATTTCGCTGATCATTGCATTGCTTCTTGGAGTGGTGATCTATATGGTTTACAGAAAATTTTATGTTGGGGTAATCTTTTCCAGAAGCTTTGCGGTTACTTTGGTCGGAATGACGCTTCTTACCTGTATGGTTACTCTGGCGATCAGTACGAACATTGTGATCTCACTTGGTATGGTCGGAGCGTTGTCTATCGTTCGTTTTCGTACAGCGGTGAAAGATCCGATGGATCTGCTATATCTTTTCTGGGCGATCACTACAGGAATCGCAACCGGAGCAGGAATGTATGTGCTGGCTCTGATCGTGGCAGTTGTGATGATTGCAATGATCTTTTTGTTCTATCATAAGCAACAGAAGGGCAGGATCTATATCGCAGTGATTCATTATCAGGGAGATGAGGCAGGTGATGAAATTATCCGCAGCTTTGGAAAAATGAAATATTTCATAAAGTCAAAGACGATGCGTGGAGAGAAGACAGAGATGGCGGTTGAAGTGTTCTGTCGGCAGAATGATCTCGATTTCACAGAGAAGATCCGGAAGATCACAAATGTGGAAGATATTACATTGATCCAGTATAATGGAGAGTATCACGGATAAAATGAAAAGATTATAGCAAGATCACAGAAGAGAGATTGGGGAAATTTTTTTGATTTTCTCTCCGGTAAACAGATGTTTTGTTTGACAAAAGTTTGACAAATAAAAAAATAGGGATTATACTATTAAACAATAGTATCCTGCGATGTGTTTATGCACTGACAGGATATAAAGAACAGTGATGATAAAAAAGGGAAAATTGGACATATCATCCTGTTGCAAGAGTGGGAGGAATAATTTTGCAGAAAGAAATATCACAGGCAGTCATTCGCCGAATGCCGCGTTATTACAGGTATCTTGGTGAGCTGATCGATGCCGGAGTGGAAAGAATATCATCAAATGAGCTGAGCGGGAGAATGAAAGTGACCGCTTCCCAGATACGACAGGATTTAAACAACTTTGGAGGATTTGGCCAGCAGGGGTATGGATATAATGTAAAATATCTGTATGAGGAGATCGGTAAGATCCTGGGGTTGGACTGCCAGCATAATATCATTGTGATCGGAGCCGGTAATCTGGGACAGGCACTGGCAAACTATGTGAAGTTTGAAAAACGTGGATTTATCATTCGGGCATTGTTTGATGTGAATCCGACATTAGAAGGACTTACGGTGCGTGGTATAGAGATCCATATGATGGATGAACTGGAAGAGTTTGTAAAAAACAATCAGGTAGATATTGCAGCACTGACGATGCCAAAGGAAAAGGCGGAAGCCTGTGCAGACCGTCTCGTGGCGCTGGGCATTAAAGCAATTTGGAATTTTGCTCATCTGGATCTGGAACTTCCGGAGGATGTCGTTGTAGAAAATGTGCATCTTTCTGACAGCCTGATGCAATTGTCCTATAATATTGTGACGAATCGTAAAAAAGAATCACTGAAAAAAGAACATCATAAAAATTAATAAAGATAGAATATCAGACGCTTTGCCGGATTGGCAGAGCGTTTGTGATATGGAGGCATTTGTGAAATATTTATTAAACAGCAGTGAAATGAAAGCCTGCGATACGGCTACGATCGAGTATTACGGTGTGCCATCTGCGGTATTGATGGAACGTGCGGCACTGAGCGTTGTGGAGGAAGTTTTGCATCACTATCCCGATGCGAAATCCTTCCTGTCAGTCTGCGGAAGCGGAAATAACGGTGGAGACGGTCTGGTAATTGCCCGGCTTTTGTTTTTGAAGGGTTTTGATGTACAGATTGTCTTCGTGGGAAAACGGGAAAAAGCAACGACAGAAACGGCAAGACAGTTAGCTATTGCTGAAAAATATGAGATTCCAATCGTGTATGACCTGTCAGAAATAGCAAAGCAGCGTTTTGATGTGATTTTTGACAGTATTTTCGGGATTGGTCTGTCACGGGAAATCACTGGAAATTATTTTTCTATGATCGAGCAGATGAATGCCATGGAAGGTACGAAAGTAGCAGTTGATATTGCATCCGGTGTCAGCGCCGATACCGGGAAAGTTCTGGGAATCGCATTTCGGGCAGAGCTGACGGTTACGTTTGGATTTGCAAAGATCGGCCAGATCCTGTATCCCGGCGCTGCATGGACGGGAAGACTTGCGGTAAAAGATATCGGCATCGATGCGTATGGATTCCGTGGAAAGCTGCCAGAATGCAGATGCCTGACGAATGAAGATCTGACACTGCTGCCAAAAAGGAAAAGCTATTCAAATAAAGGAACCTATGGAAAAGTGCTTGTAATCGCCGGCACGGTAAATATGGCAGGCGCAGCATGTTTTTCTGCTTCAGCGGCTTATCGGACAGGAGCAGGACTAGTGCGGGTATTTACACCGGAAGAGAACCGGATCATTGTACAGTCTGCACTTCCGGAAGCTGTGCTGACGACGTATCAGAGGGATGCACTGGATGAAAAACAGCTGCTGGATGTAATTGACTGGGCGAGCGTAATCGTGGTCGGGCCGGGGCTTGGAACGGATGAAACCGCCGGTAAGATCGTAAGCATTGTTTTAAAACATGCCAATGTTCCGTGCGTTGTGGATGCAGATGCGCTGAACCTGATCGCAAAGGATCAGATTCCTGTTCACAGTGATACAACTGCACGTATCCTGACACCGCATCTTGGGGAGATGGCACGGCTCTGTGGCAGAAAAATCTCTGAGATTCAGGATGATCTGATTGGCAGTGCATCAGAGTATGCACAAAAACAAAATGTGATCCTGACGCTGAAGGATGCCCGGACGGTAACGGCGTTTCCAGATGGCCAGATATATCTTAACTGCTCCGGCACCAATGGAATGGCTACCGGCGGGTCTGGGGATGTTCTGACCGGGATTATTGCAGGGTTGCTGGCGCAGGGCGTGGCACCGGAAGTGGCGGCTTCGCTTGGGGTATATCTGCATGGTCTGGCAGGGGAGAAAGCTGCGGAACAGAATGGCGCGTACAGTATGACCGCGCGAAATCTTTTGGATGGGATCAAAGAGGTACTTTACGAATATGGTAAAGATGCGATACAATAGAAGGAATAAAGCCGGCTGCGGGAAGCCAACACCGGATTTGTGAAAAAGAAGAAATGGAAAGAAGGACACAGCTTTGAAACAATACAAGCGTGTTTTTGCTGCTATCCACATGGATGCACTGGAACACAATCTGAAAGAAATTAAAAGGGTTATTAAACCAGATACACAGATTATTGCTGTGATTAAAATGGATGCTTACAGTCATGGAGCAGTGAATTTTGCAGAACTGATGGAAGATATGGATTTTATCTGGGGTTATGCAGTTGCTACTATTGATGAGGCAGTTATCCTGCGAAATAATTTTATCAAGAAAAATATTCTGGTACTTGGATATACCTTCCCTGAGCAATATGAAGATATGATCACTTATCAGGTACGTCCGACAATCTTTTCCCTTGAGATGGCACAGCAGTTTTCAGAAGTGGCAGAGCATATGGGGAAGACAGTTCCTGTACACATTAAACTGGACACTGGTATGAGTCGCATCGGCTATCAGATTACAGAGGAAGCAGCAGATGAGATTGCACAGATCTCCAGATTGCCGCATATGATACTGGAGGGAATCTTTACCCATTTTTCCAGAGCGGATGAAACGGATAAGACATTTACCCATAAACAGTTGGATGCATATTTGCATATGATCGATATGTTAAAAAAACGTGGGGTTGAAATCCCGTTGCACCATGTTTCTAACAGTGCAGCCATCACAGATTTTCCGGAGGCCAATATGGATCTGGTTCGGGCAGGCATTATCATTTACGGTCTGTGGCCTTCTAATGAGGTGCAAAAAGATGTGATAGATCTTTGGCCTGTCATGGAACTGAAAAGTCATGTCGTGCATGTGAAGACGCTGGAACCGGGCAGACTAATCAGCTACGGCGGTACTTATGAAGTACAGAAAGAACAGAAGATTGCTACCATTCCTGTGGGATATGGAGATGGATATGCCCGATCGCTTTCAAATAAAGGATATGTTCTCATCCACGGAAAACGTGCGCCGATCTGCGGACGGGTATGTATGGATCAGTTCATGGTAGATGTAACCGATATCCCAAACGTGAAAGTGGGCGATGAGGTTGTTCTGATTGGAAAAGACGGCGAAAAAGAGATTACCATGGAAGCAATCGGTGAACTTTCCGGAAGATTTAACTATGAATTTGCCTGTGATCTTGGCAAACGGATTCCGAGGGTCTATGACTATAAGGGAAGGATTACCGGACGGAAAGATTATTTTGAAGAATAATAAAAAAGTCTGTGGGAGTCTGTCGGCAAGTGACCGATCCGTGAAGTGGGTTTTTTGTGATATTTTGACAGGAGACAGGAAAAAGGACATTAAAACAGAATATCAGCTTGTATACATCCGAGGAAAATGGGAATAATGGAAACAAACATTTGAATTGGAGTGTATAGAAATGGTAATACGCAGAGGAGATGTCTATTATGCAGATTTGAGACCGGTAATCGGTTCCGAGCAGGGTGGGATACGCCCAGTGCTGATTATTCAGAATGATGTGGGCAATCGTCACAGCCCAACTGTGATCTGTGCAGCCATCACATCCCGTATGAATAAAGCAAAACTGCCTACGCATATAGAATTGAATGCGGAAAAATATCATATGATCAAAGATTCTGTCATTTTATTGGAACAGGTGCGTACCATTGATAAATCCAGACTGAAGGATAAGATCTGCCATCTGGACGGAGAAATTATAAACAAAATCAACCGGGCACTCTGCATCAGTCTTGATTTGGATACATAACTTGACGAATGCAGATACCAATGATAATATTTTATAATATATTAAATTAATATATTTTTTTAAGATACAATAAGACGAGGAGATTTAGAAATGTCAGGACATTCAAAATTTGCAAACATTAAACATAAGAAGGAGAAAAACGACGCAGCAAAAGGTAAGATCTTTACCATTATCGGAAGAGAGATCGCTGTAGCAGTAAAAGAGGGCGGTCCGGATCCGGCAAACAACAGCAAGCTTCGTGATGTTATCGCAAAAGCAAAAGCAAACAACATGCCGAATGATACCATTGACCGTGGAATCAAAAAGGCTGCAGGCGATGCAAATTCTGTAAACTACGAGTATGTTTCTTATGAAGGATATGGACCGAGCGGTACAGCAATCATCGTAGATGCACTTACAGATAATAAAAACCGTACAGCGGCTAACGTAAGAAATGCTTTTACAAAAGGAAAGGGAAACGTTGGTACACCGGGATGCGTATCTTACATGTTTGATAAAAAAGGACAGATTATCGTTGACAAAGAAGAGTGCGATATGGAAGCAGATGATCTGATGATGATGGCACTGGATGCAGGTGCAGAAGATTTCTCAGAGGAAGAGGATAGCTTTGAGATCATCACAGACCCGGACAGCTTCAGCGATGTAAGACAGGCACTGGAGAATGAAGGTATCCCGATGGCAAATGCTGAGGTTACCATGATTCCACAGACATATGTTCAGCTTACCGACGAGCAGGACCTGAATAATATCAACCGTATTCTGGATCTGTTGGATGCAGATGATGATGTACAGCAGGTATATCACAACTGGGAAGAGTAACCCAAAAAGAGTGACAGCTACATAGCCGGAGAATGTAATTATAAATCGAATAATGTTAGGTGTATTTTGGAAATTTTATGAATGAAAATTTATGAGATGGATGATTCCAGAAACACCTAAGTTGTATGGGGGATAAAACATGAAAAAAGTTCTTTTTGCAGCATCTGAATGTGTACCATTTATTAAAACCGGTGGTCTGGCAGATGTATGTGGGGCATTACCGAAATGGTTTGATAAAAAATACTGGGATATCCGCGTAGTCATACCAAATTATTCCTGCATACCGGAAGAGTACCGGAGTAAATTTCAATATGTGACACATTTTTATATGGGAACCGGTCCGTATATTCCGGAGAAGTATGTGGGCGTGCTTTCTTACGAATTGGATGGAATTACATATTATTTTATTGATAATCAGGAATACTTTAACTGTTTTACCCCGTATGGCGATGTTCGATATGATATCGAAAAGTTTTGTTTTTTTGATAAAGCAGTGTTATCCATGCTTCCGGTCATTGGATTTCAGCCGGATCTGATTCATTGCCACGACTGGCAGACGGGACTGATTCCTGTTTATCTGAAAAATGAATTTCAGGGAGACATGTTCTTTTGGGGTATGAAATCTATGATGACGATCCACAACCTGAAGTTTCAGGGTGTATGGGATATGCAGACGCTGAAAGGTCTGAGCGGCTTGCCGGATAATTTGTTTACTGCTGATAAACTGGAGTTTCAAGACGATGGCAATATGTTAAAAGGTGGATTGGTGTATGCGGATTATATTACAACTGTAAGCGATACATATGCCCAGGAGATTCAGACCCCGTATTATGGGGAAGGACTTGACGGTCTGCTTTCTGCCAGACATTATGATATGCAGGGTATCGTAAACGGTATTGATTATGAGATTTATGACCCGGCTTCTGATCCGAAAATCTTTGTGAATTACGACAGCAGTAATTTCCGGAAAAAGAAGTGGGAAAATAAAGTAAAACTCCAGGAAATGCTGGGACTCGAAGTAGATAAGAAAAAATATATGATCGGTCTGGTATCCAGACTGACGGATCAGAAAGGTCTGGATCTGATCAATTTTGTGATCGATCGAATCGTGGATGATTATACCCAGCTTGTTGTAATCGGAACCGGCGAGGGGCGATATGAAGATATGTTCCGTCATTACGCATGGAAATATGGCGACAGAATTTCTGCAAATATCTGTTACAACGATGATCTGGCTCATAAGCTGTATGCAGCAGCGGATGCATTCTTGATGCCTTCTGCATTTGAACCTTGCGGGCTGACTCAGCTGATCTCATTCCGCTATGGTACCGTGCCGATTGTTCGGGAGACTGGTGGATTAAAAGATACGGTAGAACCGTACAATGAATATGAAAATACTGGTGATGGATTCTCCTTTGCAAATTACAACGGAGAGGAAATGCTTGACGTGATCAACTATTCCAAAAAGATTTATTTTGAAAATAAGAGAAATTGGAATAAGATTGTTGATCGCGGCATGGAACAGGATTTTTCATGGAGAAATTCTGCAAAACGTTATGAAGATGTCTATAATTTCCTGATTGGAGAAAAAGCATAACGGTTTCAGGAAGATACAGATAAGAGAATCGACTTTTGAATGGCTTGAAAAAGCATGAGAAAGACGGTTCTCTTTCTTGCTATAAATGATGTATTTGCGGAATCTTCTTGAAAATTTTTGTTGGAAAAAATGAGTACAGTATTTGTTATATCATGCATAAAAAAGGAAAGAAAACATATACTGATGAATAGGTTGTCTCTATGGTTTTACAGGAGGAATCCCAAAATGAATCTGAGAGAAAGAGGACATCAGTATGAGTGAAAAACAGCAGGCGGAACAGAAGGGTTTTCAGGAAAATATATCTGCCAGTGGGGAAGCACAGCTGGCAGAAAATCCACAAAATCACAAGATTCAGCTGCTTTCCGTAATCGGAGAGATCGAAGGACATGAGTGTCTGGCGGCAAATACGAAAACAACAAAATATGAACATGTATTGCCACAGCTGGCGCAGATTGAAGATTCCTGCAATGTGGATGGGTTACTTATTTTACTAAATACGGTAGGAGGAGATGTGGAATCCGGGCTTGCTATAGCAGAAATGATTGCGTCTTTAAGCAAACCAACGGTATCTCTGGTTCTGGGCGGCAGCCATTCTATCGGTGTACCGCTTGCGGTAGCTGCGGATTATTCTTTTATCGTTCCCACTGGTACGATGGTCATTCATCCTGTCAGAATGAGTGGAACCGTGATCGGTGCACCGCAGACCTATGAATATTTTCGCCAGATGCAGGAGCGGATTTCCGGTTTTGTGGCGGATCATTGTCAGACAAGCAGCCAGAGGATTGAGGAAATGATGATGAACACCAGTATGTTGACGAAAGACCTTGGAACAATCCTTGTGGGGCATGAAGCGGTACAGGAAGGCATCATCAATGAAGTAGGCGGCATCTCCGACGCGGTATCCCGTCTGCATCAGATGATATATGAATCTGTGCAATAAAAAGAAAAGACTATTATCAAAAATATTGATAATACATTACGATATAATTGATGACATTTAAAATAAAATGTGATAAAATTAAATTTCGATATTGTGTTAAAATACAATTGTATATAAAAAATTACAGACTGTGCGATGAATGAAAAATGTTATATTTTATGTAAGAGACAGATTTCAAATCTTTCTTTTATTTAGAATGGATTTAAAAATAGGAACAGTTTGAAAAGGGTATTATCATGTATGTCACAAATCTTCTGGATGAAGCGTTTTCAATGTACATGATAGTTATTTGGAGGAAGTATGGCATCAAAAACAAAGAAAAAAACGAAAGGAAGGAAGTCCCGGCAGCAGGAATTTTCGTTGCAGAACGAAGTGGTTCTGTTATTGATCCTGGCAGCTTCAATTGTAATATTTATCTGCACGGTCGGACAGGGCGGTATGTTTGGAAAAGCTATCAGCGCCTTCTTCTTTGGTGCCTTTGGCCTGATGGCATATGTGTTTCCTTTCTGGCTGTTTCTGGTCAGCGCGTTTTTGACTGCGAACCAAAACCGGAACGGGAAGGTTATCATGAAGACGGCTGCGGCAGTGCTCCTCTTTGTATTTCTGTGCACACTGGTGCATCTGCTGATGTTCGGCAGCGATTCCATGAGCATTGGAAGTCTGCTGGAGGCATGTATCTCCGAAAAAAATGGAGGAGGTCTTCTTGGCGCGGCATTAGGTGTACTGTTTACAAAGACGGTAGGACTTGCCTGTGCGTATGTAATCGCATCGATCGCACTTATCATCAGCATTGTAATGATTACGGAAAAATCATTCTTTGGCGGGCTGAAAAAAGGCGGTGCAAAAGTGTACGAAACCGCTAGGGAGGATGTTAGACGCCATAAAGAACGGCTGGAGATCAAACGGGAACAGGAAATGGAGGAAGCGGATCTTCAACCGCAGCGTTCCAGAACGAAAAAGCAGGAAACGAGCCAGCGGCGACAGGATAGAAAAGTTTCCGGCGTCGCTTTTGGCGGAAATACTTCTATGAAAGAGGCGAAACGTGGCAGAAAGAAACGTTTTGCAGAAGATATGAACGAGATCATTATAGATATTCCTCAGGCGGAACAGGATATCCCAAAACAATCTCAGGGGAAAAGATCTCAAACCAGTGCTTCTTCAGCAGGGGAAGTGAAAAAATGTCAACCGACAAATGGAATGGGATTAAGAAATTTTGGATTGCAAAATGCGGTAAATATATCCTCTGCAGATGCAACTGTTCTTGAAGACGACTATCCAGCACCAACAATTCATGGCGCCAGAGATAGCGAGCTGATCAATTCACAGGAGATGGATCCGGCTTCTCAGAAATACAATGGTTCTCATTCTGCGGGAGTAACAGGAAGCCGGAATGAAGTGCCGGCTTCGCAGATGCATACACCGTCAGAAGCACAGTCGCAGATACCGGAGCCACAGATACATATTGCAAATGAGGAAACACCGGAGGCACAGGAAACGACTGTCTCTTCGGCACCGAAAAAAAATAAAAAGCAGGATGCAGCGGCAATTTCGGATGAAGTGGCAGATATTTCCGATGAGATCCAACAGAATGCTGAGATAGAACCGGGATACGAATTTCCACCGGTATCACTTTTGAAAAAAGGCGATCCGAATGCTTCTGGAGATTCCAGAGCGCATTTGCAGGAAATGTCCAATAAATTACAGATGACGCTGACAAATTTCGGCGTCAAGGCCCATGTGACAAATGTTACTTGTGGTCCTTCTGTTACCCGATATGAGATTCAGCCGGAAATGGGTGTAAAGGTAAGTAAGATCGTTGGTCTTGCCGATGATATCAAACTGAACCTTGCGGTGGCTGACATCCGTATTGAAGCGCCGATTCCGGGTAAAGCAGCCATTGGAATCGAGGTTCCGAATAAAGAGAATGTTACGGTTGCATTTCGGGATCTGGTGGAGTCCAAAGAATTTCAGGGACATGCATCCAATATCGCTTTTGCGGCCGGCAAGGATATCGCAGGAAACGTGATTGTGGCAGACATTGCGAAAATGCCACATCTGTTGATCGCTGGTGCTACAGGATCAGGAAAATCAGTATGTATCAATACGATTATCATGAGTATTCTTTACAAAGCACATCCAGAAGATGTAAAATTAATCATGATCGATCCTAAAGTCGTAGAGCTGAGTGTTTATAATGGAATCCCGCATCTGTTTATTCCGGTGGTAACCGACCCGAAGAAAGCAGCCGGGGCATTGCACTGGGCGGTTTCCGAGATGACGGACCGTTACCAGAAATTCGCAGAATATAATGTGCGTGATCTGAAGGGGTATAATAAAAAAATTGAATCTATTCAGGATATTGACGACCCGAACAAACCGCAGAAGATGCCGCAGATCGTGATCATAGTAGACGAGCTGGCCGACCTGATGATGGTTGCACCGGGAGATGTGGAGGATGCAATCTGTCGTTTGGCACAGCTTGCCCGTGCGGCAGGCATTCATCTGATCATTGCCACACAGCGACCTTCCGTAAATGTTATTACCGGTCTGATCAAGGCAAATATGCCGTCGCGAATCGCTTTTTCGGTAACTTCCGGTGTGGATTCCCGTACGATCCTGGATATGAACGGAGCGGAAAAACTGCTTGGAAAAGGCGACATGCTCTTTTATCCCCAGGGATATCAGAAACCGGTGCGTGTTCAGGGTGCGTTTGTTTCCGATAACGAAGTTTCTGACGTTGTAGAATACCTGACGGAGAAAAATGGTGTGGGTAGCTACGATGCATCAGTGGAAGAAAAAGTAAAATCGGCAGCCACCTCTTCCATGGGCGGAGGCAGTGGATTTACCTCTTCGGCAGATGACAGGGATATTTATTTTGCAGAAGCAGGAAAGTTTATCATAGAAAAAGAAAAAGGATCCATCGGTATGCTGCAGCGTATGTTCAAGGTTGGATTTAACCGTGCAGCAAGGATTATGGATCAGCTGGAAGAAGCAGGCGTCGTAGGACCGGAAGAGGGAACCAAACCCCGTAAAGTTCTTATGAGCATGGAAGAATTTGAACAGTATATTGACGAATATGTGTAAGCGCATGTAGACGGCAGATGCTGCTGTTTTACAGATAGAGAATACATTTTAATTCACTTTTAGGAGGAAAGAATCACTATGAAGACTGATATTCAGATCGCACAGGAAGCAACCATGGAGCCAATCGTGAATGTGGCTGCAAAACTTGGAATTGAGGAGGATGATCTTGAGCTTTACGGAAAATATAAAGCAAAATTATCCGATGATCTCATGAAGCGGGTTAAAGATAACCCAGATGGAAAACTTGTATTGGTAACTGCCATCAATCCGACTCCGGCAGGAGAAGGAAAGACAACTACAAGCGTAGGGCTTGGCCAGGCATTTGGTAAGCTTGGCAAAAAGGCAATTCTCGCACTTCGTGAGCCATCTCTTGGACCATGTTTTGGAATCAAGGGAGGTGCCGCAGGCGGTGGATATGCGCAGGTTGTTCCGATGGAAGATCTGAATCTTCACTTTACCGGAGATTTTCATGCAATCACATCTGCCAATAACCTTCTGGCAGCATTGCTTGACAACCATATTCAGCAGGGTAATCAGCTTTGCATTGATCCGAGACAGGTTGTATGGAAAAGATGTCTGGATATGAATGACCGTGTGCTGAGAAACGTTGTAGTAGGCCTCGGCAGCAAGATGGATGGTATGGTTCGTGAAGACCATTTTGTTATTACTGTTGCATCAGAGATCATGGCCGTTCTCTGCCTGGCAGATGATATGGAAGACCTGAAAAAGAGACTGGGCAGAATGATCGTTGCATATTCTTTTGAAGGAAAACCGATCACAGCAGATGACCTTCAGGCTACCGGTTCTATGGCAGCATTACTGAAAGATGCATTAAAACCAAACCTGATCCAGACACTGGAGCATACACCGGCGCTGGTTCATGGTGGACCGTTTGCTAATATCGCTCATGGTTGCAACAGTGTGCGCGCTACAAAAATGGGCCTGAAACTGGCGGATATCGTTGTTACGGAGGCAGGCTTCGGTGCAGATCTTGGTGCAGAGAAATTTTATGATATCAAATGCCGTATGGCAGGTCTGAAACCGGATTGTGTTGTATTGGTTGCCACAGTACGAGCTCTGAAATACAATGGCGGCGTGGCAAAGGCAGACCTTGGCGAGCCAAATCTGGAGGCACTGAAAAAAGGTATTGTAAATCTGGAGAAACATATTGAAAACCTTCAGAAATATGGTGTGCCGATTGTTGTAACATTGAACTCTTTTGTCACAGATACAGAGGAAGAGACTTCTTACATTGAGCAGTTCTGTAAAGAGCGCGGATGCGAGTTCGCTTTATCTGAAGTATGGGAGAAAGGCGGAGAAGGCGGTATCGCTCTGGCAGAGAAAGTTCTTGAGACGTTTGAAAAACGTGAGAGCAACTTTAAAGTGCTGTATGATGAGTCCCTGTCTCTGAAAGAGAAGATCGAGACCATTGCAAAAGAGATTTACGGTGCAGATGGTGTTACCTATACCAATGCAGCAAACAAAGAACTGAAACGGATCGAAGATCTTGGTATGGGAGATTTCCCGGTGTGTATGGCAAAGACGCAGTATTCTCTGTCTGATGACCAGCATAAGTTGGGAAGACCGGAAGGGTTTACAATCAATGTACGTGAAGTATATGCATCTGCAGGAGCAGGTTTTGTTGTTGTAGTTACCGGTGCCATCATGACGATGCCTGGATTACCGAAAAAACCGGCTGCAAACAATATTGATGTAGATGATAATGGCGTGATCACAGGTCTCTTTTAAGGAAGACTGTCACATAAAAGGAATGATAAACAGTTGGAAGGATGGAAAATAAAATGGCTATTCGGATTGATGGCAAAAAGATATCTCAGGAAATAAAAGACGAACTGAAAGCAAAGGTTGCAGAAGATAAAGCGGCAGGAAAAACAGCGTGTCTTGCAGTGATACAGGTAGGCGCTGATCCTGCATCCAGTATTTATGTGCGCAACAAGAAAAATGCATGTGCATATATTGGAATCGAATCTCTGTCTTATGAACTCCCGGAGACAACAACAGAGGAAGAATTACTGACATTGATTGGGGAGTTAAACCAGCGAGATGACGTCAATGGCATTCTTTGTCAGCTTCCTGTTCCAAAACATATCCGTGAAGATAAAATCATCAAAGCCATCGATCCGATGAAAGATGTGGATGGTTTTCATCCGGAAAATGTAGGCGCACTTCTGATCGGTCAGAAGGGATATATTTCCTGTACACCTGCCGGTATCATTCAGTTACTGAAACGTTCCGGTATTGAAATTGAAGGCAAGCATTGTGTTGTTGTAGGACGCAGCAATATCGTTGGAAAACCAATGGCAATCCTGATGCTCCGTGAAAATGCAACCGTTACTATTGCACATTCCAGAACAAAAAATCTGAAAGAGATCTGTAAAGAAGCTGATATCCTGATTGCAGCCATCGGAAAACCAAAATTCTTTACTGCAGATTACATGAAAGAAGGAGCCGTTGTGATCGATGTAGGTATCCATCGTCAGGAAAACGGAAAAATGTGCGGAGATGTGGACTATGCGGATGTGGAGCCTCATGTATCTGCCATTACCCCGGTACCGGGTGGTGTTGGACCGATGACGATTGCAATGCTCATGAGTAACTGCGTGGAATCCATGGAAGCTTCCAGGGAATAACATAAACGCTTTTCACAGCTGTATGTGCAGTTGGTCTGGAAAGAAAGATGGAAGAAGAATATGATATTCGGGTGGCAGAAATGAAGTGTGGTAAATGTGGAAATGAAGTGGTGCCGGGAAAGCTTTATTGCCCGGTCTGCGGTCATGAGATTCAGGTAGTGTCGGATTCCGGGATTCTGGAAGATGATATGTTGGAGGAACTGTTGGAGACCAGCGGTAAGCAGGACAAAAAGATAGAAGGTTCTTCTGATAAGAAATCCAGAACAGCGACAGAGAAAACGAAATCGAAAGAAAATAGTTTGTCTTCAGAAAAAAAGAAGGTGACACATAAGAAAACTTCATATAAGAAGCTGACATTGCTTAGCATACTGGCAGTTTTGGTAGTAATCCTTGTGATTGTACTGTATCTTGTAAGGATTCATTCCTATGGATATTTGTATGAGCAGGGTAAACTGGCATACAATACTGGTAAGTTTCAGACCGCCTGTGATAATCTGGAAAAGGCGGTTTTGAAAGAACCGGATTCAGAAGAGGCATATCTACTTCTTGGCCGTTCTTATGCAGAACTTGGGGAAACGGAAAAGGCAGAAAAGTGTCTGAAACAGGTAATCAAATGGAATCCAAGTTCACTGGATGCATATGAGGCATTACTGGAACTGTACGAGAATGATACAGATCAAATACTTGCTTTGAAATCCTCTGTAACTGTTTCGGATAAAGATATACTGGCGTTGTTTTCTGCGTATGAGACAGACATGCCGGTGGCATCTTACGAGGGTGGTACTTATAATAAGTCAATAGAAGTGAGTCTGACAGCAGAAAGCGGAGAGAAGATTTTTTATACACTGGATGGAAAAGAACCGGAAAAATATGGCGATGAATATAAGGATCCAGTAAAGATTTCAGAAGAAGGGGAAACGGTTCTGAAAGCAGTCGCACAGAACAGTCAGGGAATTTATTCTGATGTGCTTACTGTAACATATGAGATCGCGTATGAAGCTCCGGATATGCCGACAGCTTCCCCGGATGGTGGAAGCTTTACACAGCCATCACAGGTTACGATTTCATCAAAATCTGGTACAACTGTATATTACACATGGGATGGAAGTATTCCGGACACAGGTTCCCAGAAGTATGAAGGTCCGTTGGATATCCCGGAAGGAAATAACATCCTTTCTGTTATTGCTATGGATGATACCACTGGAAAAACAAGCGGTATCCTGAGATCTAATTTTATTTATTATCCGGAATAAGTCTAAGGTAATAAGAGATAGTGTGTCTGTGTAAATAGTGACTGTAATAAAAAGACTGGTTTCTGTCATTCAGAAACCAGTCTTTTGCGTTGCTTATAAATACATTGTTATATATTGTATATGTGTTTATGCATTTTCCTCCGGAATGAATTCAATGTAATCTTTTGCCATTTTAATGATTCTTGCAAGAGAATATACATGAATGCCCTGTTCCTGCAGTTTTTCGCGTCCTGGCTGGAAAGATTTTTCAATCAGGATGCCAAGACCTGCAACGGTAGCATGTGCATGTCTTAAAAGGCGGATTGCACCAGTAGCGGCTTCGCCATTGGCAAGGAAATCATCTACGATCAGTACATGATCATTTTCATCGATTTGCTCTGCGGAAAGCGTCAGCTCATAGCTGGTTCCTTTGGTAAAAGATGTAACTTCTGTCTGAAGCAGATGTTTATTTAATACTTTGGAAGGCTGTTTTTTCAGGATAACGAGAGGTACTCCCATAGCTAATGCGGTAGTAAGCGCCGGGGCAATGCCTGAACTTTCTATCGTAACGACTTTGGTAATGCCTTGATCTTTGTAATGGTTGGCAAAATCTTTTCCAATCTCCATCATAAGAACAGGATCCACCTTATGGTTAATAAAACTGTCCACCTTTAAAATATTTTCGTCTACTGCCTGTCCTTCGACAAGTATTTTTTCTTCCAGTAATTGCATTGGTCGGTTGTCCCCCTGTAAATTTGCTTTCGCTTATTATAGCACACACTGACATACGATACAAGCGATAGAAACTGGTTTGCCAAACAGTTTTTATGTGTTAGAAACCGGATGTGCGAATTGATTTTTGATATTAGAATCCCGGTATGCAAAATCATTTGTATAGATTAGAAATCAGTTTACAAAATTGACTGGCTGTGAGAAAATAGCTTCATGAATATTACATTATATACCGTTGGAAAAATCAAAGAAAAATTTTATCGTGAGGCGATTGAGGAATATACAAAACGTCTCGGAAGATATTGTAAATTAAAGATTGTGGAAGTGGCAGACGAAAAAACACCGGATCGTGCCAGTGCGGCGGAAGAGCAGCAGATTAAGGAAAAAGAGGGAGAACGTCTGGAAAGTAAAATAAAGGACGGCACCTATCTCATTGTGCTTGCTATTGACGGAAAGATGATGGATTCTGTAGAATTTTCCAAAAAAATTGAGATGCTTGGTGTGCATGGAACCAGCGAGATTGGATTTGTGATTGGTGGATCTCTTGGGCTGTCAGAACGGATTCTGAAACGGGCGGATATGCATCTGAGTTTTTCAAAAATGACATTTCCCCATCAGCTTATGCGTGTGATCCTTCTGGAACAGATTTATAGGGGCTATCGGATTTTGTCAAATGAACCTTATCATAAGTAATTTCTTGTGTATGTGGTTGAGATATTTGTCCAATAGATGATAGTCACATGTTCGGTTTTTCTTGTAGATTTATCTGTTTTATGCTATTATAAAATCCATGGAAGCAAAAAATAACAAAGAAACAGAAACGAAAGAAACAAAGAAAGAGAATGTGAAAAAAGAAGTGTGGGGATACGTCAAGATCATCATTATTGCAGCACTGATTGCTTTGTTCTGCAACAAGGTATTGATTGCCAATGTGAAGATTCCAAGCGAATCCATGTTAGACACAATCCATGTCGGTGATCGTCTCATCGGTTCCAGACTGGCCTATAAGTTTTCGGATGTAGAGCGTGGAGATATCGCAATCTTTAAATATCCCGATGATGAGTCACAGGTCTTTATTAAGCGAGTGATCGGACTTCCGGGTGAGACCGTTGAGATACGGGATGGCAAGGTTTATATTGATGATTCTGATACACCATTGGATGAGCCTTATGTAAAAGGCGTTCCAACAGGAGATTATGGTCCCTATGTAGTCCCTGATGGCTGCTATTTTATGATGGGAGATAATCGTGGAGATTCTCTGGATTCCAGATTCTGGAACAATACTTATGTAAAAGAAAACAAGATTATAGCGAAAGCACTGTTCCGGTATTTCCCAAAGCCGGGAAAAATAGAATAAAAGAAAGAGTTGCAAAGAGGCAGGACGGAGACGGTTCAGCCTCTTTTTGTTTGTGCGGGAGGTATTTATGTATATTTTAGATCAACTGGATGAATTACAGAAAAAGGCATACAAAGATGAAAAACTAAAGAAAGAACTTCTGGAAACGAGGTTGTCGGAAAATCCGTTGGAAGCATTTTGCAGGAAATGCAGAGAACTGGGATATGAAATTTATGAAATGGATCTTGTACTGGCTGGAGAAACATTTTATGCAGAGATGAAACGGAGTACCAATGGCGGAGGAGAAAATTCTCCCATGCTGGAGGGGGAAGATGACTTTTATGAACTGTTTTTTGCTGGATTGCAGTAAAAAGATGGCAAAAAGCAGCATGATGGAAGCATCTGTGATATGTCCGTGCAGGACGTTTCGGATAATTTGTGCGTCATAGGTAAGTAAAAAGCAGAAAGCAATATAAGCTTTCTGCTTTTTACGTTTGGAAAAGATTAAATTATTGGGTATATAGTTATTTGTCTGTATAGCATAAATGATTATTTGTAGAAACCGTAAGACGGATCTGCGTTTATAAGAGGAACAGCATGTTTGTAAACGTCTTTTGCGATTTTTCCTTTTTCTGTTGAAGAATCAAAGTCATCATGCAGGCTGATCACATTTGCTTTTTTCATTTGATAACAAGATGACGTATATATATTATCGTATCAAATACAAAAGGAATTCCTGTTGTGCTGCCAGATGAATAATATGGTGCAGACTAGTAGGAAAAATATGTTCATACTTGTTTATGTTGTCAGTGGAAGAATGTGAAATGGATATCAGTGTTAAATAACCTGAGAGAATATGTGCATAGAGAGCGGGAAGTTTCATATATTGTATGTATGAAGAGACAGAAAAAAGATATATGGAAAGAACAGATCAGCAGTCGGCTGGAACTGCCCAGGGATTTGGTAATGGGGGAGACGTTTGTGCATCTGATAGGGCGTGGAGAGATATATGTGGAAAATTATCAGGGGATAGCTGTGTATCATGATGCCTGTATCCGGTTAAATATCAAGGGTGGACAATTGGAGATCACAGGAAAAAAACTGCTTGTTGAGCATTATTCGGAACATAGTATGAAGATCATTGGATGTATTGAACAGATTCGTTATTTATGATTGCAGTAAGTATGAAAATTATATTTATTTGAGATTTCTTTGGTAATTTGAAACATCTGATAAAGCGGAAAGAATAGAGATTAATAAATATGAGAGAGGCCGGAAAGCATGAACAAAGTCCTGAGTTTTTTGAAAGGAAGCATCCGTGTGGAGATAACCGGCTATGCGCCGGAACGTTTTTTGAATTTATGCAGAAAACAGGGGATACCGGTCTGGAATCTGCATCCATCCAAAAGCGGATATGTACTGGATCTTTCTGCTGCTTCTTTCTTTGAGCTGCGTCCATTGCTTCGAAAGTCGGGAACGCATGTACATATTATAAAAAAGAAAGGCATACCGTTTTTGTGTTTTCATTATCGGAAACATAAATGTTTTTTTGTGGGGATCGTATTATGTCTGCTTTTATTATATGGATTGTCCGGTTTTATCTGGAACGTGGAGATTTCGGGCAATTCCTATGTTACGGATCAGGCATTGAAAGCATATCTGAAAGAAAATGGTGTCGGGTATGGTGCACTGAAAGACAGCCTGCAGATGTCAGAACTGGAAAAAATGATCCGGGATGCATATCCGGAGATTATTTGGGTATCCGCCACGGTGCAGGGAACCCGTCTCATTATAGATCTGCAGGAAACAATGACGGGAGCGCAGACAGACAGGGAAAATGAGGAGGCGCAGGATCTGCTGGCTCCGGTGGATGGAACCGTTGTTTCTATCGTGACCAGAGAGGGAATGCCCCAGGTGGAAGCCGGCATGGAGGTAAAGAAAGGAGACGTTCTGGTCAGTGGATGCATTCCTTATATGAATGACAATGGAGATATCAGTGGATACAAATATGTGAAAGCAGATGCAGATGTCTGGATTGATGGAATGCTGGAATATACAGATGAGTTTGCAAGGAAAACGACCATGTATTCCCCAACGGGAAAAACACGCAGCTGGTGCAGAATTTACAAGGGGAACCAGTATCTTGAACTGGGAGGAGTAAAGCAGCCTTTTGATATTTTCCGACAGACAAGCGCGGTAAATTCAATTGTGATTGGGAAGAATTTTTACCTTCCGATACAGATACAGTGGTTTAAAGAAGAAGCAGAAGAAAAAATGACAAGAAATCTTACAAAAGAGGAAGGCAAAAAACAGGCAAAGAAAAATCTTGCAATATATTGTAAAAAAATGCAGGAAAATGGTTTTCAAATACAGCAGAAAGATGTTAAGATAAAATTTAATGAAAAGACAGTATGCGTATCCGGATCATTTCAGGTCTCTGTAAAGGCTGATAGTTACCGGAAAACAGAGTTGCGTATTCTGTCAGATAAGGAAGGACAGGAAACGAATGGGATTGATACAGGGTCAGATGGAGATTCCGACTGAACATATGGCAAACGTGTTTGGTCAGTTTGATGCCTATTTGAAAAAGATTGAAAATGCACTGAAAGTGACGATCGTTGTAAGGGAACAGGGCTTGAAGCTGACCGGAGAAGAACAGGCGGTCATAGCAGCAAAAAATATATTTACACAATTAGTAGAGCTGTCGCGGCGAGGCAATCAGATCACGGAACAGAACGTCAATTATGTGCTAGAACTTTGCAGCAGTGAATTGAATACGACACTGGTGGAGCTGGATGGCGACATTATCTGTCATACGATCCAGGGAAAACCGGTTAAACCGAAGACCCTTGGGCAAAAAGATTATGTGGATCAGATTCGCAAAAAAATGATCGTGTTTGGTATGGGGCCGGCGGGTACCGGAAAAACGTATCTTGCCATGGCTATGGCGATCACGGCATTTAAAAATGAGGAGGTCAGCCGTATCATACTGACAAGGCCGGCGATTGAGGCAGGAGAGAAGCTGGGATTTCTGCCGGGAGATCTGCAAAGTAAGATCGATCCGTATCTGCGCCCGCTGTATGATGCGCTGTATCAGATCATGGGAGCAGAAAGTTTTCAGAAAAATCAGGAAAAAGGGCTGATCGAAGTGGCGCCATTGGCCTATATGAGAGGCCGGACGCTGGATAATGCGTTTATCATTCTGGATGAGGCGCAGAACACTACACCTGCACAGATGAAGATGTTTCTGACACGTCTTGGCTTTGGATCAAAAGCAGTCATAACCGGTGATGCCACACAGAAAGACCTGGCACCGGGTACGAAGTCGGGATTGGATGTGGCATTAAAAGTACTGTCCGGTATTCCGGAAATCGGCATCTGTAAACTGACCAGTCAGGATGTCGTGCGTCATCCGCTGGTACAGAAAATCGTACAGGCTTATGAAGACTATGAGACGAAAGCCATGAAACAGGATGCGAAACGTCAGGCCGCATTAAAGGGTGGAAAAGTGGAAAAAACATCCAAACGGAAAAAATCATAACTATAAAGGGGGAACGTGTGTATGACATTTCATCTTGAATGTGAAGTGGAACCGAAGTTTTCGTTTCCATATGAAGAACTGGCAAAAGAGGTTATAGAGACCTGCATGGAGGCTGAAGATTTTCCATATGAGGCGGAAGTCAATCTTACGCTGGTAGATGATGCGGCGATACAGGAGATCAATGCTTCTTACCGGCAGATCGACCGTGCGACAGATGTACTGTCTTTTCCGTTGCTGGAGTATGATGCACCGGGAGATTTTTCAAAGGTAGAAGACCTGATGGGGGATAATATCAATCCGGATACCGGAGAGGTTATGCTGGGAGATATCGTGATTTCTGTAGATCATGTGCGTGAACAGGCGAAGGAATATGGACACAGTGAGAAAAGAGAATATGCATTTCTGATCGTGCACAGTATGCTGCACCTGTTTGGATATGATCATATGGAGCCGGAAGAGGCACAAGAGATGCAGGAACATCAGAGAAAAATTCTCGATTACCTGAAAATTACAAGATAGTATATTTGTTTTAAGAAGTTTCTGAGAATACATTTATTTTAGACAGGGGGAAGAAAATGAAAAAAATATTAGTGGTCGCAATGTGCGCTGCAATGTGTGTGGGGATTTTTACAGGCTGTGGGAAGAAAGAGACAACGGTGTCAGATGGTTCCAGCGCGGTGGCTGAGATCAGTGCAGAGCCAGAGGCGGAACCGGTAGATCTACATCCGGGCGAAGCCAGAAGCATGCTGACAGGAGAGTGGATCAATGAGGCACTTGTGCAGAAACGACCCCTGGCAGTAATGATTGGTAATACGAAAAAGGCTTTGCCACAGTATGGCATAAAAAACGCCCAGATAATGTATGAAGCGCCGGTAGAAGGCGGAGAAACACGGTTAATGGGGATTTTTGGAGATTATTCCAGCGTGGAAAAGATAGAGTCTATTCGCAGCTGTCGTCTGTATTACATCGATTGGGCACTGGAATTTGATGCTTTTTATGCACATTGCGGACAGGCGTACCTTGCAAAAGGTATGTTGGACAGCGGTGTGATCGATGATTTGAATGCTCTTGAGGGTAAAGTGGGGAATGTCATGTATAAACGGGACAGTTCCAGAAAGGCACCGCACAATCTGTACACCGATGGCAGTATGACGACAGAAGGAATTCAGTTGAAAGGATATCGGACTGATTATGAGCCATCTTATACATCCCATTATAAAATGAATGAAGATGATGAAAAACAGATTACGCTGGATCAGGGCGAGGATGCATACGTAGTACAGCCCGGTTACCTTGTAAACAAGCCGTGGTTTGTCTATAATCCGGAAGACGGCCAGTATTATCGTTACGAATATGGCGATAAACAGATAGATGGAATTGACAATTCGCAACTTTCGTGCAAAAATATCATTTTGCAGGTATGTGAATGGAGTATTGCGGATAAAGAGGTTGGATACCTCAGCGTAAATACTATGTCCGGCGGCAGGGGATACTATGTGACCAATGGAAAAAGCATTCCTGTAACATGGTCAAAAGACTCACAGTCTGCACCGACCCGTTATTTTACGGAAGATGGTACAGAGATCACAGTGAATCAGGGAAAGACATGGGTATGTATTATTCAGGATACCTATGCGGATAAAATAACATTTTATCATACAATGGAGGAGTTTCAGCAATAGACTGGAACTTCAGATGAAAGTTTTGAGGGACAGTTATTTATGAGCGAAAAGAAAAAAAGTGATTCAGGTTTTCTTGTGCAAGGTTCGATTCTCGCGATTGCTTCTATCGTCAGCCGTATTATCGGACTTTTGTACCGGGCACCTTTACAGGCGATTATTGGAAATGTGGGAAATGATTATTACAGCTGCGCATATGAGATCTACAGTACGATGCTTCTGATCTCATCCTACAGTCTCCCGCTGGCGGTATCAAAGATGGTATCCACCCGTGTGGCGGTAGGGCAGCGGCGCAATGCCCATAAAGTATTAAAAGGCGGTCTGATGATTGCCGGAGTGACCGGTGCGATTGGATGTATCATTGTATTCTTTGGCGCTCGTTTTATAACGGCAGATATTTTTAAGACACCGATGAGTTTTTATGCCCTTCGTGTTCTGGCACCAACGCTTATCATTGTTGCAGTACTTGGTGTTATCCGTGGATTCTTTCAGGGAATGGGAACCATGGTGCCCAGTGCGGTATCCCAGGTTCTGGAACAGATCGCAAATGCGATTGTCAGCGTGGCAGCGGCATATGTGCTGTTTGGTTATGGTAAACGGATCGGAGCAGTCCTTGGAAATGAGGACATGTATGCAGCTGCTTACGGTGCAGCCGGTGGTACGCTTGGTACCGGAGTTGGCGCAGTCGTAGGCCTTGCATTTGTTCTGTTTGTATTTTCAGCATTCTGGCCGAAAATGAAACGCGCAGAGCGCAGGGAAGCAAAACGGGGAAATGTAAAAGATGAATCTTACCGTTCTATTATAAAAGTAATGATCTTAACGATTGTTCCTGTATTGCTCAGCACTACTTTATATAATATCAGTTCGATCATTGATCAGGGTATTTTTAAAAATATTGCATTGATGCAGGGATACAGCGCCCATACGATCTCAAACTGGTGGGGTATTTTTACCGGAAAATATAAAGTACTGATCAATGTGCCGATCTCTATTGCCTCTGCCATGGGCGCATCCTGTGTACCAAGTCTGGCAGCAGCTTATGCGGCAAAAGATATGGATGCAGTGAAAAGTAAGATTAGTTCAGCTATGCGTTTTATCATGGTCATTGCGTTCCCGTGTACGGTAGGATTTCTTGTGCTGGCATTCCCAATCCTGCGGCTGTTGTTTGCGGATGCGGAACCATTGTCTGCACAGTTACTGCAGCTTGGCGCGATCTCGATTATTTTTTATTCGATTTCCACACTTTCCAATGGCATCCTGCAGGGAATCAATAAGATGATCATTCCGGTAAGAAATGCGATCATCGCATTGGGCGCCCATATCGTGTTCCTCGTGCTTTTGATGAAAGTTGCTGATCTGAATATTTATGCTGTCGTGATCGCAACCGCATTTTTCGCTTTGCTCATGTGTATCCTGAACGGTGTTTCCGTACAGAAATATTCCCAGTATGATCTGAACATTATGAAGACATTTGTAAAACCGGGAATCGCATCAGCAATCATGGGTGTGATCGTATTTGTGGTATATCATAGTGGAATGAAGCTGTTTTCACACAATGCGATCTGGACACTGATCTCGATTCTGGTAGGAATCGTTGTCTATGGCGTGGCAATCCTTCTGATCAAGGGACTGACAGAGGAAGAGCTGAAGAGCTTCCCGAAGGGAACGCTGATCATTCGGTTCGGAAAAAAACTGCATCTTCTGTAAGAAAAAGAAACAGCATGTGGAAAAATGTGCTGTAATTGAATAAAAATCTGTATTCCGGCGAATACTGCGAAAAAGGAGAATGATATGAACTCAAAACGCAGTATTCGCTTATTTTTATTTGTGGTGGTCGTTGGGGTCGCTGCGATGTTTTTTGCCGGTTATGCATGTGGAAGCTATCGTATGGCACGCAGCCTTACGGAACAGGAAGCACAGTATACAAAAAATGAAACGGATAAACAAAAAAGTACGGAAGATGTCGGATATGTATCTGAAGGCGGAACATGGGATACATTAAATCCGGATGGGACATCTGCTGCTGCGAATGGAACAAATACAAAAAATTCTCTGTCTCAGAAGTACGCAGATGCATCAGGGCAGGCATCCTTTTATCTGAAAGATACCGGGGAATATCTGACGGTATATGATGCAGTTACGGATAAGATTTATTTTGAAACCGATCTGAAGGCAGAAAACCTTCCGGAAGAGCTGCGAAAGATGGCAGAGGAAGAAGGAATCCCTTTTTCAGATCTGGAGGAATTGTATCATTTTCTTGAAAATTACTCCAGCTAATGGTAAAATAAATCCTGTATGACTATTGGGAATTATCTGGAGAAGAGAAAATGAAAAATACAAGTGAAAAAGAGAATGAGAAAAAACAGGGGATTGGAACTGGGGTAATTGCTGGTATCTCTGTTGTATATCTGATCCTGGGACTGGCAATGTTGTTTGTGCCGGCGATTAGGGAAGTTTATATTGTCTATATGCTCTGTGCAGTGCTGATCGCCTTTGGTATCCTTACAATCGTGCGGTATTTTACCGGCGGACATTTTCTGGATACGGGACAATACAGTTTTTCCGGAGGTGTGCTTGCAGTGATTGCAGGATTTTGTATTCTGATCCGGTCTGCGCAGGTTGCGGAGTCATTCGGACTGTTTCTTGGAATCTGTGTGCTGCTGACAGCTGTAGTCAAATTGCAGAATGCGGTCGATCTGAATGCGATGAAAAACAGAAGCTGGCCGGTATTTCTAATCCTGGCACTGGTATTTCTCGTGCTGTCGGTGCTTGTGATCCTGGATCTGTTTTCCTGGAGAGAGAAACAGATGGATGTGATCTACGTGATTCTGGCCGCGGATGGCGCAGTGGGACTGTTCAGCATGATCTATATGATGATTGCTTCCCGAATGTATCGGAAAAACCCGAAACAGAAAGCACAAAACCCATCGGAAGAGGCTGAGATTGCGGAAATTACTGATATATCCGATGAAACATCAGAGGAGGACATTCCAGATACAGAAGCAATAAAAGAGGCAGATGTGCCGCAGTCGGCAGAACCAACGGTAGGCGATGAGGTACAGCCTTCCGGATCACAGGAGAAAATCACAGGAAAAGACACCAGTGATTTTCCGTCAGATGAAGAGATCCTGAAAGCGGTTTTTCGGGATGATGCGCATACATCTGAAAACGAATAAAGAAATAAACGGATAAGATGGAGTGTGGAATGAAAGAAAAAAGGATGGATGTGCTTATCATCGGTGGAGGAGCTTCCGGTCTGATGGCGGCGATCACAGCAGCACGAGCAGGATGTCGCGTGCTTATTCTAGAACACAAAGAGGAACCGGGAAAGAAAATACTTGCCACCGGAAATGGACGGTGCAATTTTACGAATACAGTGCAGGGGTCAGAATGCTACAGAGGCAGTACCCCTGCCTTTGTCTTGCAATGCCTGGAACTGTTTGGTGCCCAGAATGCGATTGATTTTTTTAAAGAGCTTGGCATCTGGACAAAAGACAGAGAGGGATACTGTTATCCACGATCCATGCAGGCGGTAACAATCCGGGATGGACTGCTTCAGGAAGTGCATCGGTTACATGTTTCTGTAAAATGTGATGTAGGGATCCGAAAGATTCAGAAGGAAAACGGCGTTTTCCGGGTGCAGAGCAAGGAAGGGGATTTTTATGGAAAAACCTGTATCCTTGCGACCGGAGGCGCTGCATCGCCCCAGTCCGGGAGTGATGGCAGCGGTTATCTCTATGCCAAGCAGCTGGGGCATTCTTGTATCGAACCGGTACCGGCACTGGTGCCGCTGCATGCAAACGAAACCTGGTTAAAACAGGTCAAAGGCGTGCGGGCAGAAGGCGTTGTTACGTTATTGGTGGATGGAAAGGAGATCGCTGCATCTGGAGGCGAGTTGCAGCTGACAGACTACGGAATTTCCGGAATCCCGACTTTTCAGGTCAGCAGATATGCTGCAAGAGCCTTAAAAGAAAACACCATTGTCATGGCAATGGTGGATTTCCTTCCAGAGGTATCAGAGGGAGAATTGATACAGTGGCTGACAGACCGACTGGCAGAAAAACGGAATACGCCGGAACAGGTGCTGAACGGTTTATTAAACCAGAAGCTGGCACATGCGCTGACAGAAAACTGGAGGAAAGCTGCCAATGGAAAACAGACTGCTGCAGAGCGAAAAGCGGATGGATTACGAAAAACAGCCCGTGAACTGGCTGCCCATGTGAAAAGAACCCGGCTGCAGATCACAGGAACCGGTAATTTTAAACAGGCGCAGGTAACTGCCGGGGGGATCGATACCCGTGAGGTACAGGCAGGAACGATGGAGTCAAAACTGACAGAAGGACTGTATTTTGCCGGTGAGATCCTGGATGTGGATGGCATCTGCGGTGGCTATAACCTGCAATGGGCATGGACGACCGGTTATCTTTCCGGGAAACATGTGGCAGAAAAAGCGAAGGCGTAGGCAGGCTTGCCGGATAAGGAGTTTGGGATGCAGAGAATACGGATTTCTCAGTTAAAAACAGAGATTGAACATACAGAAAAAGATATGCTGAAAAAAGCATGTAAAAAAATAAAAGTATCCGGATCAGATATTGTCGGTTATGAGATTATAAAAAAATCTGTGGATGCCAGAAAAAAAGATCATATCCAGTACATATATACGGTGGATCTGCTGCTGCCGTCCAATGTAAAACCATTTTTAAAAGATAAAGACTGCAGCGTGGTAGTTAAAAAGCACTATCAAGCACCGGAATCAAGGGCGGATGCCCGTCCTATGAAACACAGACCTGTGATCGTGGGCAGCGGCCCAGCAGGTCTTTTCTGCGCCTATCTGTTGTCTTCCCATGGATATGCCCCGATTTTGCTGGAACGGGGAAAGACCATTGAAGAACGCCAGAAGGATGTAGAACAGTTCTGGGAGACAGGAAAACTTCTGACCGATTCCAATGTACAGTTTGGGGAAGGCGGAGCCGGTACATTTTCGGATGGAAAACTGAACACGGCAGTCAAGGACAAAGCGGGCAGGAATCGTTTTGTCCTTGAGACATTCGTAAAATTTGGTGCACCGGAAGATATCTTATATCTGAACAAACCTCACATTGGTACGGATGTGTTGTTTGATGTGATCCGAAGGATGCGGGAAGAAATAAAACGTCTTGGTGGAACAGTGCGGTTTCAGTCTCAGGCAACGGATCTGTGTATCGAAAATAACAGTCTGCAAGGAGTTATCATTAACAGAAAAGAAAGACTGGATTGCGACACCCTTGTGCTTGCCTGCGGACACAGTGCCCGGGATACCTTTGAAACATTGTATGCACTTGGGATTATGATGGAGGCAAAGCCTTTTGCCGTGGGATTCCGTGTGGAACATCCGCAGAAAATGATCGATGAGAGTCAGTATGGAACTGGAAATCTGCAAAAGGGACTTCCGGTGGCAGATTATAAAGTGACATATCATGCTTCCAACGGTAGAAGCGTATATTCTTTCTGCATGTGTCCGGGAGGTTATGTGGTCAATGCGTCTTCGGAAGAACAGCGTCTGGCAGTAAACGGAATGAGTTATCATGCCAGAGACAGCAAAAATGCAAACAGCGCGATTATCATGACGGTATCGCCGGAAGATTATCCGGGGGATACACCGCTGGCAGGTATGGTTTTTCAACGGAATCTGGAAAAACGTGCGTATGAGTTGGGCAAAGGAAAGATTCCACAACAGCTGTTTGCGGATTTTAAAGTCGGAAAAGTATCCGAAGGGTATGGAAGCTTTGGCAGCTGTCAGAAAGGGCAGACTGCATTTGCAAACCTGCGGACGCTGCTGCCGGAGACACTGAATGAAGCGTTTTGTGAGGGCATGCATGCATTTTCCGAAAAGATCCATGGATTTGACCGGGAAGATGCCATTCTTTCCGGTGTAGAAAGCCGCACCTCATCTCCAGTAAGAATCTTTCGGGGAGAGCATCTGGAAAGTTCCGTATCTGGGCTTTATCCTTGTGGCGAAGGAGCTGGATACGCCGGTGGGATTACTTCCGCAGCAATGGATGGTCTGAAAGTAGCTGAAGAGATGATTCGAAATTACAGACCGGCAGAATAAATGCCAGATAGAAATAGAAGTGAAAGGTTTAAAAATCAATGGCAGAACTTACACCAATGATGAAAAAATATCTTGAGACGAAAGAAGAGTACAAAGATTGCATCCTCTTTTACCGTCTGGGAGATTTTTATGAAATGTTCTTTGACGATGCGATCACTGCATCCAGAGAGCTTGAGATTACACTGACAGGAAAAAGCTGTGGACTGGAAGAACGAGCGCCTATGTGTGGCATCCCGTTCCATGCGGTAGAAGGATATCTGAACCGTCTTGTGGCGAAAGGGTATAAAGTAGCTATCTGTGAACAGGTGGAAGATCCGAAAACGGCAAAAGGACTGGTAAAGAGAGAAGTTGTCCGTATTGTTACCCCGGGAACGAATCTGGACAGTGGTGCGCTGGATGAGTCTAAAAATAATTATATCATGTGCATCGTTTATACGGAAAACAGATATGGCGTTTCCACGGCAGATGTGTCTACCGGAGATTATTATGTAACAGAGGTCGATTCTGAACGAAAACTGCTGGATGAGATCAGTAAATATTCTCCGGCAGAGATCATCTGCAACGAGTCCTTTAATGTATGTGGCATTGATCTGGATGATCTGAAAAACCGTCTTGGTATCGTGATCTATAATCTGGAGTCCTGGTATTTTGGAGACGAACTTGCGAAAACGACACTGTTGGAACATTTTCATACGGCAACGCTGCAAAGCCTTGGTCTGGAAGAGTATGACTGTGGCGTGATTGCGGCAGGGGCATTGTTGAAATATCTTTATGAGACACAGAAAACAAGTCTTGCCCATATGAGCCATATCCAGCCTTATTCTACCAATAAATTTATGATTATAGACAGTTCAACCCGGAGAAATCTGGAACTGTGCGAAACTTTGCGGGAAAAACAGAAACGTGGCTCACTGCTCTGGGTGCTGGATAAGACAAGAACCGCTATGGGCGCGCGTATGCTTCGTTCCTTTATCGAACAGCCATTGATTGATCGGGAAGAGATAGAGGATCGTCTGGATGCATTAGAAGAACTGAATGCCCATATGATCACACGGGAAGAATTGCGGGAATATCTGAATCCAATCTATGACCTGGAACGTCTGATCGGCAGAGTAGTCTATCAGACGGCAAATCCGAGGGATCTGATCTCGTTTAAGACATCCCTTGGCATGCTGCCGCACATTAAAAATCTGCTGCAGGAATTTTCATGCCGAGAACTGAAAAAACTGGAGCAGGAGCTGGATCCGCTGGAAGATCTGTATGAACTGATCGAACAGGCAATCGCGGAAGATCCGCCAATCTCCATCCGTGATGGCGATATGATCAAAAACGGTTATGATGAGGAAGTGGATCGGCTCAGAAGCGCGAAGACGGATGGAAAACAATGGCTGGCAAAGCTGGAAGAGGAAGAACGGGAAAAGACAGGAATTAAAAATCTCCGCGTAAAATACAACAAAGTATTTGGTTACTATTTGGAAGTAACGAACTCTTATCTGGATCTTGTCCCGGAATACTATACGAGAAAACAGACTTTGACCAATGCAGAGCGTTTTATTACGCCGGAATTAAAGGAACTGGAAGATACGATCCTTGGCGCAGAGGAAAAACTGACAGCGCTAGAATACGATCTGTTCTGCAAAGTCCGTAAACAGATTGCAGATGAGGTTGTCCGGATTCAGCATACAGCCAAAGCGGTTGCCTGTGTGGACGTTCTGGCTTCCATGGCATATGTGGCAGACCAGAACGGCTTCTGTCGTCCGTCTATCAATGAAAAAGGCGTGATTGATATTAAAAACGGCCGTCATCCGGTGGTGGAACGCATGATCAACAATGATATGTTTATCGCAAATGATACCTATCTGGATAACAAGAGTAATCGGATCGCCATCATTACCGGACCGAATATGGCAGGTAAATCTACGTATATGCGACAGAGTGCATTGATCGTACTGATGGCGCAGATTGGTAGTTTTGTGCCGGCAGACAGTGCAAATATCGGTATTGTAGACCGTATCTTTACCCGTGTGGGTGCATCGGACGACCTTGCATCCGGACAGAGTACCTTTATGGTGGAAATGACAGAGGTGGCGAATATTTTACGGAATGCCACCAGCAGCAGTTTACTGATCCTGGATGAGATTGGCCGTGGCACGAGTACCATTGACGGACTGAGCATCGCATGGGCAGTGGTGGAGCATATCAGCAATCCGAAACTGCTTGGGGCAAAGACGCTGTTTGCCACTCATTATCATGAAATGACCGAGCTGGAAGGAAAGCTGGATAACGTAAACAATTACTGCATTGCGGTAAAAGAAAAAGGCGATGATATCGTATTTTTACGAAAAATTGTGCCTGGCGGCGCCGACAGGAGCTATGGTATTCAGGTTGCAAAACTGGCAGGTGTTCCGGATTCTGTCATTACCCGGGCAAAAGAGATCTGCGAGGAGTTGGAAGAGACAGAGCTTGCAAATCTGACGGAAAATCTGCAACTTGGGAAAGACAGCCGGAAAAAGACGAAGAAACCGGATGATGTGGATATGGCGCAGATCTCACTGTTTGATACGGTAAAGGATGATGATATCATAGAGGAACTAAAAGAGATGAATCTTGGAAATCTTACACCAATCGATGCTTTAAACAAACTGTATGAAATCCAGAATAAGATTAAAAATCGCTGGTAACAGATAAATATAGCGGGTGTGTTTACTTTTAAAACAGAATAGCTTTTTAAAATACAGTGGATTTTTAGATTAGCACCTGTACAATGCATTTGGGATTTGGAAAAGTTTGGAAGTATATAATGTTTGAAAGAAATGTAAGATAGATACACGGAAACAATTACCGGGAAAGGAAAGATATAATGCCGGAAATTACACTGCTGGATAAAAATACAATCGATAAGATCGCAGCCGGAGAGGTGGTAGACCGTCCGGCGTCTGTGGTTAAGGAGCTTGTAGAAAATGCCATTGATGCTAAGGCTACGGCTGTAACGGTCGAGATAAAAAATGGTGGTATTTCACTGATCCGGATTACAGATAATGGTTTTGGAATCGAGCAAAACCAGATCCGTATGGCGTTTAAACGTCATTCTACCAGTAAGATCCGTGCCGTGGAGGATCTGCTGACAATCTCTTCTTTGGGGTTCCGCGGCGAGGCATTGTCAAGCATTGCTTCCGTTGCCCGGGTAGAACTGATCACGAAAACAGCAGGAGAGATGACCGGAAGCCGTTATCTGATCGAAGGCGGCGAGGAAAAAACGCTGGAAGAAGTGGGTGCTCCCGGAGGCACCACATTTCTAGTAAAGGATCTGTTTTACAATACGCCGGCAAGGCGGAAATTTTTAAAGACGGCGCCGACAGAGGCAGGATATGTCAGTGACCTGATGGAACGGATGGCGCTGTCCCATCCGGATGTTTCCTTTAAATTTATTAATAATGGACAGGTGCGGCTTCATACGTCCGGAAATTCTAATTTAAAAGATATCATTTACCATATTTATGGCAGAGACATTGCTGCCAATATTTTAGAGATCAACCATGAATTCCCTACATTTTCCGTAAAAGGATTTATCGGAAAACCGGTTATCTCCAGAGGAAACCGTCATTATGAAAGTTATTTTGTCAATGGTCGTTATGTAAAGAGCAATATTCTTTCAAAAGCGATCGAAGATGGCTATAAAGGCTTTATGATGCAGCATAAATATCCATTTACTGTATTGCAGATCTCTCTTTCCGGAGATCTGGTGGATGTCAATGTGCATCCGGCGAAAATGGAATTGCGTTTTTCCAACGGAGAAGAACTGTACTGGAATCTGGTAAATGAGATCCAGCAGGTTTTAAAAGGAAAGGAACTGATTCCGAGAGTCAGCCCGGAACGGGAGTCTTCCAAAACCACGGCGAAACCGGATAAAGGTCTTCCTGTAGATAAGATGTCCAAAGAGGAGATCAAAAAAGCGATACCGGAGCCCTTTGAGACCAGTCGGTTAAACGAGATCCGAAAAGCGGTGGCAAAGGACAGTCCTTATGAGCGAAAATACGCGGATTACAGAAAACCAATGGAGATCCGTCAGCCTGCAGGAACATATTCAGAACGATCAGAAGCAGGGAAGCCGTCGAAAAATGTGACAGGCGTTCAGAATATCCGACCGGTAAATCAAAATGGAAATCAAACCGGAAATCAGATGGAACATCAGATTAATAAACAGAAGCAGGAATTTTATCAGACGGATAGTAAGAATGGAGAGACAACTGTAAATAAGAAGAATCCGCTGGAAACAGGAAGCGTTCCTGATATAGAAAAAACGGAACAGATGAAGCTGGAAGATCTGTTGGAGGAGACACCGAATCAGAAGCTTCTGGATAAAAGTTCCGTACCATATCATAAAATTCTGGGACAGTTGTTTGATACATACTGGCTGGTGGAGTTTCAGGATCAGCTGTATATGATCGACCAGCATGCGGCTCATGAAAAAGTGCTGTATGAGCGTACCATGGCGGATTACAGAAAGAAAGAATTTACGTCCCAGTATGTGAGCCCGCCGATCGTCCTGTCCCTGACGATGCAGGAAGAAGTGTTGATGAAAAAGTACATGCATCAGTTTGAACAGCTTGGTTTTGAAATTGAGCCTTTTGGTGGCAAAGAATATGCGATCCGGGCAGTTCCTGACAATCTGTATGGACTGGATGGACAGGAGCTGGTTATTGAGCTGATGGACGGGCTCGGTAACATTTCGGATAAAGATGCACCGGAGCTTGTGATGGAAAAAGTAGCGAGCATGTCCTGTAAGGCGGCAGTGAAAGGTAATCAGAAGCTGTCAAGACCGGAGATTGAGGCACTGATCGGAGAACTGCTGACACTGGAAAATCCATACCATTGTCCACATGGCAGACCGGTCATCGTGTCCATGAGCAGATATGAGATAGAGAAAAAATTCAAACGGGTATTATAAAAATATGAATACAGAAAAGAAAAAACCTTTGATCATATTGACAGGTCCGACGGCTGTAGGGAAGACGGCGTTGTCTGTCAAACTGGCAAAAGTAATAAACGGTTCCATCATTTCAGCGGACTCCATGCAGGTGTATCGTGGGATGGATATCGGCTCAGCCAAAGTTACAAAAGAAGAAATGGGTGGAATTAAACATTATCTGATTGATGTGTTGGAGCCGGATGAAGAATTTCATGTGGTACGTTTTCAACAGATGGCAAAGGAAGCCATGGCGGAAATCTATCAGGAAGGAAAAATCCCGATTTTGACAGGCGGCACAGGATTTTATATCCAGTCCGTGTTGTATGATATTGATTTTACCAGTCAGCAGGAGGATATTGCATATCGGGAAAGACTGGAACAACTGGCAAAAGAACAGGGAAATGAAGCGTTGCATGCCATGCTGCAGGAGGTGGATCCAGTTTCAGCTGAAAAGATTCATGCCAACAATGTAAAACGAGTGATCCGCGCACTGGAATTTTATGAAAAAACAGGAATGCCAATTTCAGAGCATAATGAAAAAGAAGCGGCAAAAGAATCTCCCTATACATTCTGCTATTTTGTCTTAAATGATGACAGGCAGCGGTTGTATGACCGCATCGAGCTTCGCATCGATCAAATGCTGGAACAGGGGCTTGTGGATGAGGTCAGAAAACTGAAGGAAAAAGGATATCATAAAGAAATGGTTTCCATGCAGGGGCTTGGCTACAAAGAGATCCTTGCATGGCTGGATGGCGAGATCAGTTATGAAGAAGCCGTATATATTTTAAAACGGGACACCAGACATTTTGCAAAACGCCAGCTTACCTGGTTTCGCAGGGAAAAAGACGTAATATGGGTTGATAAAGATAAATTTAATTATGATGATGACAGGATCCTGTCTTTTATGACAGCAAAAATAGATAAACTTATAGGAGGCATTCTTAAAGATGAATGAAGAGATCATACAGAAGAAATACTATGATATGGGAATCTGTCCGGAGGTCTATAAATTTGGAAAAAAGATAGAGGAACAGTTAAAGGAACGTTTTGAAGCCATTGACAGTACGGCAGAATACAATCAGATGAAGGTTATTGACGCCATGCAGAAATGTCAGGTCAGCGCAGAGTGTCTGAACCAGTTTGCCAGTGGCTATGGATACAGTGACATCGGAAGGGATACGTTGGAGGAAGTATATGCGGAATGCTTTCACGGAGAAGCAGCGCTTGTGCGTCCGCAGATAACATGTGGCACCCATGCCCTTGCTCTTGCGTTAATGTCAAATCTTCGTCCGGGGGATGAACTTCTTTCTCCGGTGGGAAAACCTTACGATACACTGGATGAAGTGATCGGTATCCGTCCGTCTACCGGTTCTCTTGCAGAATATGGCATTACGTATCGTCAGGTAGATCTGATTGATGACAGGGAATTTGATTATGAAGGCATCCGTGCTGCAATTAATGAAAAAACAAAACTGGTAACGATCCAACGTTCCAAAGGCTATGCGGTTCGTCCGACTTTATCCGTGGACAAGATCCGTGAGCTGATCGCCTTTATCAAAGAGATCAAACCGGATGTGATATGCATGGTTGACAACTGTTATGGAGAATTTGTAGAGGAGAAAGAGCCTCTGGAAGTGGGAGCTGATATGATCGTTGGTTCCCTGATCAAAAACCTGGGTGGCGGACTTGCACCGATCGGCGGATATATCGTTGGGAAAAAGGAATGTGTGGAAAATGCGGCATACCGCCTGACATCTCCGGGACTTGGTAAGGAAGTCGGCGCGTCTCTTGGCGTTATCCATACCTTTTATCAGGGACTGTTTCAGGCACCAACGGTTGTATCAGGTGCTTTGAAAGGTGCGATCTTTGCAGCTAATATTTATGAAAAACTTGGATTTGCGGTTGTACCAGACAGTACAGAGAGCAGACACGATATCATTCAGGCGGTTACCTTCGGTACGCCGGAAGGAGTTATCGCATTCTGTCAGGGAATTCAGGCAGCAGCACCGGTAGACAGCTTTGCCACACCAGAACCATGGGATATGCCCGGATATGATGCTCCGGTCATTATGGCAGCAGGCGCTTTTGTACAGGGATCATCCATTGAGCTGAGCGCAGACGGTCCGATCAAGCCGCCATATGCTGTTTATTTTCAGGGCGGACTGACCTGGTATCATGCAAAACTGGGCATCTTAATGTCTCTTCAGAAGTTGGTAGAGGCAGGGATCATAAAGAAAGAGAGCCTCATTTTGTAAAAATGAGTTCATAAATATTTAAGAAAATGTAATAGGATAATTACAGATATTTTATATACAGAAACAGACGTTTGTGCTATTATTTAGTTTACGGTTTATAAATAAAACCGCTGCATAAGAGAGAGTAGAAAGGTTTTTTATGCAGAAAAACAGAAATATGAAAGATTTGCCGGAATCGGAAAAACCTTATGAAAAATGTCTGAAACAGGGCGCGGCAAGCCTGTCAGATGCGGAGCTGATCGCTGTGGTCATCCGCACCGGAAGCCAGAATGAACAGGCTGTGGATCTTGCAAAAGAGATTCTGTTGCTCCCGCCGGGAGGAATCCTGAATCTGGAGTACCTGTCGGTCTCGCAGCTTCAGAAGCTGTATGGGATCGGATCTGTCAAGGCAGTACAGCTAAAATGTGTCGCAGAGATCTCCAGACGAATGGCTATGGCAAAACGCAGGGATCGCATCTGCATGAATGATGCGGAAAGTATTGCCGCTTATTATATGGAAACGATGCGTCATGAATCAAAAGAGCATCTTCTTTTGAGCATGTATGGCAGTAACAGCAGGCTGTTGGGAGATGAGATGATCTCTGTGGGAACCTGTAACTCGTCCCTGATCTCGCCAAGGGAGATCTATTTGCAGGCATTGTCTCATCAGGCGGTGTATGTGGTTTTACTGCACAATCATCCAAGCGGAGATCCGAGACCCAGCGAAGAAGATATTTTAGTTACAGAACGGATAAAAAAATGTGGAGAATTACTGGATATTCCCCTTATGGACCATATTATTGTGGGAGATAACTGTTATTACAGTTTTCATGAGCAGGGTATCCTATAGAGAAAGGGAGAGTTTGATATGTCAAATGTGTATGGTATTGACCTGGGCACTAGTAATCTGAAAGTGTTTGAAAAACATTCTGACCAGATTGTAAAGGAGAAAAATACGATTGCCATCGTAAATAAAAATCAGATGTATGCATATGGAGACGATGCATATGCCATGTATGAGAAAGCACCGGAAACGATACAGGTTTCTTTTCCAATCGTAGGCGGTGTTATCGCAGACTATAATAATATGCAGACGATGATCGGAAGCTTCCTGAGCAAGGTTTCCAAATCTCATATGAAAGGTTCTGAGTATGTCGTTGCAGTTCCGACAGATATTACCGAGGTTGAGAAAAAAGCATTTTATGACCTGCTCTATAAGAGCCCTTATAAGCCGAAAAATGTACAGTTATGCGATAAACCGATCGCAGATGCCCTTGGACTTGGGCTTGATGTTACAGAACCGACCGGTATCATGGTCGTGGATATGGGGGCAGACACAACAGAGATTTCCGTGATTTCCCTTGGCGGACTGGTTCTCAGCAATTTGATGCATTTTGGCGGAAACCGCATTGATGAGTCTATCATCAGTTATATGAAACGGAACTTTAACCTCGTGATCGGACAGAAGACTGCGATGCAGTTAAAAGAGCAGATCGGTTGTGCGATGCCTGGAAAAGAAGGTTCTATGGTTATCGTAGGACTGGATGTTGTCAGCGGACTGCCAATCCAGATGGAAGTAACAGCTGAAACTGTATATGCGGCAATGAAAGACAATCTCAGCTCTCTGTGCAATGCGATCAAGATGATCCTGGAGAAAGTTCCGCCAGAGCTGGCAAAAGATATCATCGCATCCGGCATTTACCTTACCGGTGGCGGATCAAAAATGGAACAGCTGGATGTACTGTTTAAGGATCTGACCAATATAGAAGTAAATACCTGTGAGAATCCGGATGAATGTGTAACAAGAGGACTTGGTCTTGTGATCAAGGATAATAAATACAAACATCTAGCTTACAGTATGCGTACAAAAGTATTTAAATAGAAGTCTGCGAGGAAATTATGAACCGGAAAAAGAAGAAAAAATTTTCAGTTAAATATATTCTACTGATTATGACGGTTTTTTGCATCATTGTAATAGGATGCAGCTCTGCTTATAATATGTCCAGCGGTGCGGTCGGCAAAATTGCCGGTCATGTGATCATACCCATGCAGAAAGGATTGAATAAAGTAGGTTCAGTCCTGCATATTCAGAAAGAAGATTTTACTTCTAAAAAAGAATTACAGAAAGAAAATGATGATCTGAAGGAACAGGTGGCTTCTCTGGAAGAAAGACTCAACCGTACTGCATTGGAACAGTCTGAACTGGAAAAGCTTCGCAAACTTTATGATATGGATCAATCCTATGATACTTATGAAAAGGCGGCGGCAAATGTTGTTGGAAAAGATGCCAGCAACTGGTTTGACACCTTTATTATTGATAAAGGAAGCAATGCAGGGATTGAGATTGGAAATAACGTGATTGCTGATGGCGGTCTGGTAGGTATTGTGACCGATGTTGGAAGTAATTATGCAAAAGTTCGTTCTATCATAGATGATGCCAGCAATGTCAGCGCAACGGATGTAGCCACATCCGATAACTGTATCGTCAGTGGAAGCCTGAAATCTATGAATGAACGACAGCAGTTGGAGATCACAGATCTGAAAGACAGTGATGATCAGGTCAAGGCAGGAGACCAGATCGTGACATCCAATATCAGCGACCGGTATCTGCCGGGGATTCCGATTGGTTATATCACGGATATCACACAGGATTCCAGTTCGCTGACAAAAACAGGCTATCTGGCAACAATCGTTGACTTTGAACATCTGGACAAGGTACTTGTGATCAAACAGGTAAAAGATTATTCTGAGGAAAACTAAAGTAAGGAGTATCTGATGCGGAGAAAAATAGTATTAGCAATAACAATTATCGTATGTTTCCTTCTTCAGACGACTCTGTTTCAGTCATTGTCCGTAGCGTCCATTTCGCCAAATCTTCTGATCGTAGTGACTGCTGCGTTTGGGTTTATGCGAGGCAGAAAAGAAGGAATGTTTGTCGGTTTTTTCTGTGGCTTGCTCATGGATCTGTTTTTTGGATATGTGCTGGGATTTTATGCGATTTTATATATGTTGATCGGATTTTTAAACGGGATTTTTCGGAAAATATTTTACCCGGAAGATATCAAGCTTCCGGTCTTTCTGATCGCACTCAGTGATTTTTCATTTAGTGTTGCGATTTATTTTATACAGTTTTTTTTCCGGTCAAGATTTGCGTTTGGATATTATTTCCTTCATATTATGATACCGGAACTGGTATACACGATGATCGTTGCCATTGTCCTGTATTTTATACTCCTGAAGGTTAATCAGAAACTTGAGGGAAAAGAAAAGAGGAGGGAAAAGAAGTTTGTTTGATTCTTTAAAAGAACTTTTCTTTAAAGTGATAAAATCCAGACTGACGGTTCTGACGGTTGTCATGGTCTTTCTGGCGGTAGTGCTGGTACAGCGTTTGTTTACTTTACAGATCGTAGAGGGAAAAAGTTATCTGGAAAGTTTTACCGGAAAGATTGAAAAAGAACGTACGATCAATGGCAGCAGGGGAAACATTTATGACAGGAATGGGAATCTGCTTGCATCCAATGAGCTTTCATATACGGTTACTGTGGAAGATAATGGTTCCTACGATAATACAAAGCAGAAGAATCGTATGCTGAATGCGGAATTTGATTCCCTGATTTCTATTTTAAAAGAAAAAGGCGATGATTTTGTCAATGATTTTTATGTGGAAATGGCAGATGACGGTTCCTTTCAGTTTACGGTAGAAGGATCCAGATTACAGCGCTTTCGTGCAGATGTATATGGACGGACGAAAGTCAGTGATTTGAAATATAACAAAAAACTTGGTTATAATGAAGCTTCTGCAACGGCGGATCAGATTATAGAATATCTCTGTGAACAATACAATATCCGTCTGGATGGTACGCAGGAAGAATATGCGAAAAAAGCAAAGGCAAAAAATCTTACCGGAGCAGCTGCCAAGGAAGAAGAGAAGACACAGTATTATGATGCACAGCGCCGTTATGAAATCATGGTACTTCGTTATGCTCTTGCACAGAATGCGTTTCAGAAATACGTAGCAACTACCATTGCAAAAGATGTTTCGGACGAGACCGTTGCCGTGATCAAAGAACATACGGATGAACTGCAGGGTGTAGAGATTGCAGAGGATACAAAACGGGTATACTATGATGCTGAAAGCTTTTCCAATATTATCGGTTATACCGGTACGATCTCTTCAGATGAATATGAAGAAAAAAAGGATGACGGTTATGATTCTACAGATTCCGTTGGTAAGACTGGTATCGAGCAGGCGATGGAAGATCAGCTGAAAGGAAAAAAAGGAAAAGAGACCGTATATGTCAACAACACGGGAAAAGTACTGGAAATTAAGGATTCTACAGACCCGGAAAGCGGAAATGATGTATGTCTTTCTATTGATGCAAATTTGCAAAAGGCTGTTTACCGACTCCTGGAACAGGAACTGGCAGGTATTTTATATTCCAAAGTATCTGATGTGAAAACGACCAGTGGTGGGGATAACTCCAAACAGATCATTCCAATCTATGATGTGTATAAAGCGCTGATAGGAAACAGTGTGCTGGATATAAAGGCGATGGCAACAGCGGAGGATGGAACGCAGCAGCATGACATCTATCAGAAATTTGTTTCCAGAAATGAATCAGTAACACCACAGGTAGAAAGCTGCCTGAAGGATGCAGGAACCGCTTACAAGGATCTTTCAGAAGATATGCAGTCTTATATGAAATATATTGTTACGATGCTGCAGGATTCAGAAGTATTTGATCCCAACGTAGTAGATTCTTCAGATTCCGTATATCAACAGTGGAAAGATGGCACCATTTCTGTGAGAAAATATCTGGAATATGCGATTTCCAAGGATTGGATTGATATTTCTTATTTTAATCTGGAAAGCAAATATGCAGATTCAGAAACATTGTATTCTGCTTTGGTGGAATATGTAATGAATGAGCTTTCCGGAGACAGGGAATTTGAAAAACTGATTTATGAGACTCTGATCATGGATGATGTGGTTAGCGGAAGACAGCTCTGTTTGGCATTGTATGAGCAGGGAGTTCTGGATGCAGAGACAGATTCCGATTACAATGCCATCAGTTCCGGAAGTATGAGCTCTTATACATTCCTGAAGAATAAGATTAAAAATCTGCAGATCACACCGGCTCAGTTGGCGTTGAATCCGTGTTCCGGATCAGTTGTTATCACAAATCCAAATGACGGAAGTTTGTTGGCATGTGTTTCCTATCCGGGATATGATAACAATAAGCTTTCCAATGCGACGGATTCTACTTATTATAATAAGCTTTATAACGATAAATCTTTACCGCTTTATAACAATGCGACTCAGCAGACGACGGCACCGGGTTCAACTTTTAAGATGGTTACGGCAACTGCCGGACTTACAGAAGGCGTGATCACGACTGGAAGTACAGTAAATTGTAACGGTACTTTTGATCTGCTGACACCGAGTCCCCATTGCTGGATCTATCCTCGCGGCGGACATGGTGCTGAAACTGTTTCGGATGCGATCCGTGATTCCTGTAACGTATTTTTCTATGATGTCGGATATCGGCTCAGTATGGAGAACAATACCTATAATGAGGACAAGGGTGTAGAACTCCTGACAAAATATGCGCAGGCATATGGTCTTGGAGATAAGACTGGTATAGAGATTACAGAATCATCTTCTAAAGTGGCAGATGAATATCCGGTTACAATGGCAATCGGTCAGAGTAATAACAGTTATACTACCATTCAGCTTGCGAGATATGTGACAGCGGTGGCAAATTCCGGTACTGTGTATAATCTGACCTTGTTACAGAAGGTAACAGATCATTCCGGAAATGAATTACAGAGCTATGGACCGACAGTAAAGAACAGTCTGAGCAATGTGGCATCTTCTACCTGGGATGCGATCCATTATGGAATGCGTCAGGTAGTACAGACACATTCTCAGTTTAATAATCTTGGTGTTGATTCTGCCGGAAAGACAGGAACGGCGCAGCAGGCAAATACGCCAAACCATGCATTGTTCGTAGGATATGCACCTTATGATAATCCACAAATCGCACTGGCGATCCGAATTGCAAATGGTTATACTTCCAGCAACTCTGCAGAGCTTGCTGCAAATATATACAAATATTACTTTAATCTTACAGATACAGATGCGTTGCTTTCCGGAACGGCTGATGCTGTGGGAGGTTCCGCAGGCGGTGTAAACGACTAAGATCTTGCGGATATTCTGTCAATGTCAGAAGGAAAGGAAGGGTAACCTGACAGTCAAAAGAGACTTATATACAGAAGAGCTTCTCGTCAGTGACGTTTTGCTGAAAACAAAAAATAAAATGTGATTTCTGTGGAGACTTTGGTCTCCATGGAACGCATATCGCCATGACAAAAGAGAAAATGATTTATATGAAACCTCTTACAAAAGGATATGAAAATGTATTTAAGATCAGGAGGATTTTGCATGAGCGAAGTGATTGTTGTGACATCAGGTAAAGGTGGTGTCGGGAAGACGACAACGACAGCAAATGTCGGAACCGGGCTGGCCATGCTCGGGAAAAAAGTAGTCATGGTAGATACAGATATCGGATTACGAAATCTGGATGTAGTCATGGGACTGGAAAACAGGATTGTCTATAATCTTGTAGATGTAATAGAAGGAAACTGTCGAATGAAGCAGGCTTTGATCAGAGACAAAAAGTATCATACGCTGTATCTGTTACCTTCTGCACAGACCAGGGATAAAAATGCAGTAAATCCGGAACAGATGAAAAAACTGACGGATGAACTGCGGGAAGATTTTGATTATATTCTGCTGGATTGTCCGGCAGGAATCGAACAAGGCTTTCTGAATGCAGTAGCCGGTGCAGATCGTGCGCTTCTTGTTACTACACCGGAGGTGTCTGCAATACGGGATGCAGACCGTATCATAGGACTTCTGGAATCAGATGGTATGAAGGACATTCGTCTTGTGATCAATCGGCTGCGGCCGGATATGATAAGCCGGGGAGATATGATGTCCGTAAAAGATGTGTCTGAAATACTTGGACTTGATATGATAGGAGCTGTGCCGGATGATGAAAATATTGTGATCTCAACAAATCAGGGAAACCCATTGGTAGGAAGCGAAAGCCCGGCAGGACAGGCTTATATGAATATTAGTCGCAGGGTAGATGGAAAAACCATACCTTTTATGAAATTGGAGCAGAAAAAAAGATTCTTCCGGAAAAGAAGAAACCGCAAGGGCAGATAAGGAGATTTCGTATGAAAAAAAGAACTTTTTTTAAACGAAAGACTTCTGGAACGCTTGCCAGAGAACGGTTACGGATGCTGCTTATGACAGATCGGATCAGTTTGTCTGCTGATCTTACGGAGAAAATTGAAAAAGATATTTATCAAAGTATTTCCAGATACCTGGAAATAGAAGAAAGCGGAGGCGTGGTGCAGTTTGAAAAAAACAGAAATAATCTGTATGGAAGAGATGTTACATATATCTGTGCACGGTTTCCAGTCAGAAATATGAACCATAGAAGATAAAAGGAAGTACAATGTTTAAGCAATATCAGTTAAAAAATTATAGATTTCGATTAGTTGCATATGTGATCGTCCTGACGATTATTGGAATATTGGTAATCGGAAGTGCAAAACAATCTGTACAGAGTAAACAGATTCTTGGATTGGCGATAGGATTGGTGTTTATGGTAATCGTATCATTGATCGATTATTCCTATATTCTTAGATTCTGGTCTGTCTGGTATCTTATGGCAATTTTCATGCAGGTTGCTGTATTACTTTTTGGAAATGATGTCAATGGATCAAAACGATGGATCGATCTTGGATTTTTTCAGTTTCAGCCATCAGAGCTTAGTAAGATTTTGCTGATATGCTTCTGGGCAGCAATTTTTGTCCGTTATCATGAAAAATTGAACACACTGAAGATGCTGGTCATATTTATCGTGGCATCCGGTATTCCTATGGGACTGATCCTGGTGGAGGATATGTCAACGACGATAGTTATTGCATTGATTTTCATTACCCTCTTGTTTATTGCTGGATTAAGTTATAAAATAATATTAAAGGTTTTAGCTGCAGCTGTACCGGCGGGAGTTGTCTTTTTGATCCTGTTGTTGAACCATGCGATTCCGATGCAGGAATATCGATATAATCGTATTCTGGCATGGTTGAATCCGGAAAAATATTCAAATGGTGCTTATCAGCAGCAAAACTCTATTATGGCAATCGGCTCCGGTCAGCTTTGGGGGAAAGGGTTGAACAATACCTCTATCGTGTCCATGAAAAATGGAAATTTTATTGCGGAACCACAGACAGATTTTATATTTGCAGTTGTGGGAGAGGAATTGGGCTTTGTGGGAAGCGTGATCATTGTGATCCTGCTTTTACTGATCGTGATCGAATGTATTCTGATCGCTAAAAATGCCCGGGATCTTTCCGGAAGGCTGATCTGTTGTGGTGTCGCAGCACTGATTGGATTCCAGTCATTTGTCAATATCTGTGTTGCTACCGGACTGATGCCAAATACAGGACTGCCGTTACCGTTTGTGAGTTATGGACTGACGTCTCTGGTAAGCTTGTTTATCGGAATCGGTCTTGTGTTAAATGTGGGGCTACAGCCAAGAAAATATGGTCAGGGGGAATATCTGGAATGAACGTTGGATTAATCGCACATGATTCAAAGAAAAAGTTGATGCAGAATTTCTGCATTGCATACAGGGGGGTACTGGGGAAACATTCGCTGTTTGCCACCGGAACGACCGGAAGGCTGATCGAAGAAGCGACCAATTTAAGTGTACACAAATTTCTGCCTGGACCGTTGGGTGGATTACAGCAGATGTCTGTTGCAATCGAGAGCAATGATATTGATATGGTTATCTTTTTGCGTGACCCGTTGACGGCAAAGTCACATGAGCCGGATATCGCAGGTCTTACAAGAAATTGTGATATACACAATGTGCCAATCGCAAGTAACGTTGCAACGGCAGAACTTTTAATACATGCATTAGACAGAGGAGATTTGGACTGGCGTGAAATGTACAAATAAGTGGATTGCGGCGGCCATGATCTGCGTTTTTTCTGCCGGAATGCTTACAGGGTGTTCTGGAGAGAAAACGCAGATTGAGGCCGCTTATGATGTGTATGAAACATCGGCAGAATATGGATTAACAAATGAATCAGTTTCCAATATGTTGGAGCCTTTTTCAAAAAATATATGTGTAATAGGATTCGATAATTCGGATCCGTCAAAAGTGCATGCAGCAGTAGCAGAGGGGGCTGGTTTATTTAATACAGTGAAAAGAACGGTTCCTTACGCTCAGAATATTTACGAGAAGTTGTATCCGGCCAGTACGACAAAAATTTTGACAGCATATATTGCTTTAAAATATGGAGATTTAAATCAGAAAGTGACTGTTTCAGAAGAGTTGTTAAAGGGTTTGGATGCAAGTTCTTCTGTTTGTGGTTTAAAAGCCGGAGATACACTTACGTTGGAACAGCTGTTATATGGACTGATGTTGTGCAGTGGTAACGATGCGGCAGTTACTATTGCGGAAACGATTTCCGGAAGTATTGATGATTTTGCAGATTTGATGAATAAGGAGGCGCAGGCTCTGGGGGCAACGCATTCTCATTTCGTAAATCCCCATGGACTTCCTGATGAAGATCATTATACTACTGTATATGATCTGTATTTGATCTTCAATGCTGCAATCTCTGACGAACGGTTTACATCCATTATTAATTCTGCTTCCTATCAGGCAACCTATACGGATGCATCTGGAAATACTGTTACACAGACGTGGAAGAATACGAATAAATACTTGAATGGCGAAGTAAAGACACCCGATGGGATTACTGTTATCGGAGGAAAGACCGGTACGACCCGGGATGCCGGATACTGCCTTGTACTGTTGAGTGAAAATAATGCAAAAGAGCCAGTGATTTCTATTGTTTTGAAAGCAGATGGCAGATCGGATCTTTACCTTTTGATGAGTGATATGTTGTCTAATTTTTCGAATTAATAGTTGTAATTTGTTAGTCAATATACTATAATTAATACATAAATATTTGTTGTTTTTATACATAATGTAAAAAGGATATAAATAACAACAGAGGTAGGAGGATAAAAGTATGGTTCAGATTATTGCCGGTGAAAAAGGAAAAGGAAAAACAAAACAGTTGTTAGATCAGGTTAATGCAGCGATCGAGACAGCAACAGGTAATATTGTATATCTTGATAAAAGCCAGAAACATATGCATGAGTTAAGCAATAAGGTTCGTCTGATCAATGTTGCAGATTACCCGCTTACAGATCTGGATGAGTTTATCGGATTCATTTGTGGAATCGTATCTCAGGATTATGATCTGCAGGCAATGTACCTCGACAGTTTCCTTACTATTGCAAATATTACTACAGATGAGGAAATTTGCCATGCTATTGAAAAACTGGATGTAATCAGTGAAAAATATAATGTAGCATTTGTTCTGAGTGTTTCTAAGAACGAAGCAGAACTTCCGGAATGCGCAAAAGGTAAACTGATTGTTTCTCTGTAAATAACATAGCTCTTTTCGGTGTCTTGGGTGTATGCCCAAGACACCTTATTTATGCGGCAGAGATATCAGGTACTCTGCCGCATAAATAAGGTAAGTCGAGAGGCTTTTAATCCAGATGGAAATCTGAGATGCGTCCAAATACGCTAATCATGTAAATCCCACTGATTCCAACCAGTGCATAGACGATTCTGCTGACCCAGGACATATTCCCAAGTAAAAAAGCGATCAGGTCAAAACGGAAAAAACCGATCAATCCCCAGTTGACAGCTCCAATAATTACGATGGTAAGAACAATGTTGTCAATGATTTTTGTGCTCATAGGTTATCCCTCCTGTATTAGCAGTATGCCCGCTGGTTTTCCTTTTTATTCCAGAAAATGATAAGGTATAAAAGAATGGCTAAAAAGAGAAAGAAAAAAATCTTAAGATATAAAAAACCGGTAAATTTTAATCTGGGCGTCATTATTTTTTTGATAATATTTGTGTATTTTGCAATCTATCTTATTTCTTATGCAACACAGAAACATATATCAGTATACGAAGTACAAAAAGGACAGATTGCGCAGTCCAGTATATACACAGGGCTGATCCTGCGTTCGGAGCAGGTTATTTACACAGACCATGCAGGCGTGGTCAACTATTATGCAAAAGAAGGAGATAAAGCCGGAAATAATGATCTGATCTGTTCTATTGATACGGATGGAAAGCTGGCAGAACAGATCAGTCAGGCTGGAGAAGATGGTACACAGTTGGATAAGGAAAGTCTGGAAGATGTACAGACTGTTATTCAGTCATACAGTGGGAATTGTTCGGATATGTCTTTTTATAATGTGTACTCATTAAAAAATGCCGTAAATTCCCAGGTGCAGGAGTCCTTATATCTGAGTGCTCTGAGCAATCTCAGCAGTCAGACGGATGAAGCTGTAAAAAACCAGACGTTTTATTTCCAAAATGCGCCAAGAGACGGTATTGTAGCCTTGTATACAGATGGATATGAGGAAGTGACGCCGGATTCTTTTGAAAACGCTATGTTTGATCCTTCTTCCTATTCAAAAAACAGTGTGGGAAGTAATCAGAAATTATCAAATGGACAGGCAATCTACAAACTTGTTACAAATGAGGACTGGTATGTCATGGTTCCTGTCAACCAGGAGACGGCAAAACAATTCGAAGACAAAAATTATGTTACTGTAACGTTTCGAAAAGATGGAACCAGTGCAACCCCATCTGTGCAAGTAAAAAAATATGATAATAAAGATTATCTTGTTCTTAAATTTAACAGTTCCATGGTTCGTTATGTATCTGATCGTTATATAGAACTGGAATTAGGTACAGATACGACTACCGGATTAAAGATTCCGAATTCGTCTATTATTGAAAAGGAATTTCTTGTAATTCCAAAGACGTATTTTACAAATGGTGGTAATAATTCTACGTCCGGGTTGCTGAAAGTTTCTTCCCAAAAAGGAAAAACATCCGCAGAATTTATTCCTACAGAGCAGTATTATGAGACAGAAACGGATTATTATATAGATGAAAGTTCGCTGAAAAAAGGTGATGTTATTCAGGCTCCGGATTCTTCTGAACAATATACGATCAAGGAATCTGCTAAATTAAAAGGTGTTTATAATATTAATAAAGGATACGCAGTCTTTAAACAGATTGATGTTGTTTCTCAAAACAAGGAATATTCTATTCTCAAAACAGGAACAAAATATGGTCTTTCCCTTTATGACCATATTGCGTTAAATGGATCTGATATTAAAGAGGGCGAACTGATACATTAAATGGAGGTGTCATTTTGTTAAAAGATAATTTACAACAGGTAGAAGAAAACATTGCTCATGCTTGTAAAAATGCGGGAAGAGATCGTAAAGAAGTGACTCTGATTGCTGTAAGTAAGACAAAACCGATTGAGATGTTACAGGAAATATATGATGAAGGTATCCGCGTTTTTGGAGAAAATAAAGTACAGGAACTGACGGATAAAGAAGAGATTCTCCCAAAGGACATTCAGTGGCACATGATTGGTCATTTACAGCGGAATAAAGTAAAATATCTCATGGGAAAGGTCGCTCTGATCCATTCTGTGGACTCACTTCGTCTGGCGGAGGAGATCAGCGCACAGTCTGTGAAACATCAGGTGGAAACGGACATTTTGATCGAAGTGAATATTGCACAGGAAGAAACAAAATTCGGTATTTCAAAGGAAGAAACATTGGCATTGGTTACCGCTGCCTCAAAACTTCCGAATATCCATGTAAAAGGACTGATGACAATCGCTCCATATGTAGAAGATCCGGAAGACAACAGGGAATATTTCAGGGGAATCCATCAATTATCTGTTGACATAAAACAGAAAAACATTGATAATGTATCTATGGATATTTTATCCATGGGTATGACCGGAGATTATATGGTGGCAATCGAAGAAGGAGCTACCATGGTTCGTGTAGGAACGGGTATCTTTGGTGCAAGACAGTATAATACACAAGGATAGGAGCGGCAGTACAATGGCTTTTTTTGATAAAATGTTAAATGCAATGCGATTGAATTCAGATGAAGATGAGGATGAATTCTATAATGATGAATATTTAGATGATGAAGATGAGGATGAATATGAACCTCCTGTACGCAGAAGAGGATTTCGTAAAGAAGAACTGCAAGAAGAGACGGTATTTGAAAAACGTCAGTCTGCAAGAGAGCGCAATCAGGCGAAGAATTCACAGAAAGTTACACCGATGCGTGCAGTTAAAAAATCTCAGGGAGGAAATGTTCCGATGGAAGTATGTGTTATTAAACCTGCAAGTGTAGAAGATGCCAGAGAGATTACAGAAACTCTTTTAAATAACCGAACTGTAGTTTTAAATCTGGAGGGATTAGACCTTGATGTTGCACAGAGAATTATTGACTTTACCTCTGGTTCCTGTTTTGCGATTGATGGAAATCTGCAGAAGATTTCTACATATATCTTTATTGTAACACCTGCTTCTGTAGATATTTCAGGGGATTTCCAGAATATCATGGATGCATTTGATGTTTCTTCTATTCAGACAGATATTTAAATAACAAATTGGGGAACGGTTGAAACAGCCTTCCTATGAAGTGTTTCTCATACTGTGAAAATTCCAGAATGAGAGACACTTTTTTTATCTAAAAAGAACAGGAGATCATAGATGAGTAAAGAAATAGTAGTAAATTATGAGGAAAAACCATGTTATAAGATTGTGTTGGAGCATGATTTTCGTACATTGGCGGCAAAAGTAAATGAACTGGGAGTTCAAAAACAACAGAAAGTGTGTATCATTGCAGATACCAATACGGCAGCTTTATATCTCGAAGAAGTAACAATGGAACTGGAGAAATGTTTTGATACGGTTGTTTCTTATGTGTTTCCGGCTGGAGAAGCCCATAAAAATGTAGATACGATCAATGAGATCTATCAGAAACTGATAGAAGAAAAATTTGATCGAAAAGATATGCTTGCAGCGCTTGGTGGCGGTGTGACTGGAGACATGTGTGGGTTTGCAGCTGCAACATATCTCCGGGGAATTGATTTTATTCAGATTCCGACCTCTCTTTTGTCACAGGTTGACAGCAGTATTGGTGGAAAGACAGGTGTAGATTTCCGTCAGTACAAAAATATGGTTGGAGCATTTTATCAGCCTAAACTTGTTTATATGAATTTGCATACGCTGCATGATCTTCCACAGGAACATTTTTATGCTGGCCTGGGAGAAATATTAAAACATGGTCTGATCAAGGATGCTGAATATTTTCACTGGATGGAGAAAAATCATGAAGCGATCATGAACAAAGAAGCGGATGTGCTGGAAGAGATGATCTATCGGAGCTGCAGGATCAAACAGGATGTTGTTGAGCATGATCCAAAGGAAAAAGGAGAACGCGCACTGCTGAATTTTGGTCATACAATTGGTCATGCTGTAGAAAAACTGTCCGATTTTCAGCTGATCCATGGTTTCTGTGTTGCAGTTGGAGTGGCGGCTGCCAGTGAACTTTCCTGTAGACGTGGAAAAATCACACCGTCAGACAGAGATTATATTTTGAGAACCTTACAGGCATTCCATTTACCGGTAAAAGCAAAAATTACATCTACGCAGGAAGTTTTGGAAACGACGAAGCTGGATAAAAAGATGGAGTCCGGAAAAGTAAAGTTTATCCTTTTAAAAGAGATTGGTTCGGCTTTTATTGATAAAACAGTATCGGATGAGGAAATGCTGCAGGTAATTGAATTTATTGCAGAATAACGGTATATACAGACAGAGATCTATCTTTAAGAAAACAGCAAGAAATATAAAAGTACGTTTGAAATTTTTAAACAGACAGGACAGACGTATGTAAACGGAAATAAAAGGAAATTGGAGAGTATCGTATGAATGGAGTAAATTCAAAAAAAACAGTTGCCAATGTGATTGGTGTAATTTGTTTTTTTGTTTTTGTCATAATTGATCAGGTAACAAAAACAGCGGCTGTGGCAAATTTGAAGGATCAGCAGCCACATGTGCTAGTTGGTAATGTGTTTGAATTGTTTTATCTGGAAAACCGTGGAGCGGCTTTTGGCATCCTTCAGGGGCAGAAAATTTTGTTTGTGATCATTACGATTGCTATATTAGCGGTTATTTTTTATGTATTCCTTCGGCTTCCGGCAACCAAACGGTTTTATCCGTTGCGAGTGTTACTGGTGTTGGTCGCAGCAGGAGCATTTGGGAATTTTATTGATCGTACCAGACAGGGATATGTGGTTGATTTTTTCTATTTAAAGGCAATCAATTTTCCAATATTTAATGTGGCGGATATCTATGTGACCTGTGGTGCAATCCTTTTGGTCATAGTTATATTGTTCTATTATAAAGACGAGGATCTGAAGCAGCTGAAAACTGCATTGAGCTTCAAGAGATAAGAATAAGAAGAGGTAAATGCTATATATTTGTTTTGTTATATCAAAATAAATATAGAAATATGATGGGTACAGATGTATAAATTTTTTCTGAATGGTTTCTTACCAGTTGTATGGAATATCAATCATAGATACCTTGTAGAGCAGAAATAAAAAAGACAGGTCTAAAAGTAAACAAAAAATGAGGCGAAAACAAGAACATGGGAACAGAACAGGAGTATCGTACAGCTAATGTCATGAAAGTGAAAAATCCAGATGATAATCCAGAAAGTGAACAGCGACAGGAATTCGAGGTAACGGAAGAATATGATCAGCTTCGGTTGGATAAATTTCTTGCGGTAATCTATGAAGGACAGTCCCGAAGTTTTTTCCAGAAGCTGATTAAGGAGAAAAAGGTAACCGTAAATGACCAGCCCGTCAGTAAGAACAGTCATACTGTTGTGATGGGAGATATGGTTACGGTCGAAATTCCTGCGGCGCGTTCTGTGGACATTCTGCCGGAAGATATTCCTCTGGACGTATTATATGAAGATGAAGATGTGCTGGTGGTAAATAAGCCAAAAGGAATGGTCGTGCATCCTTCCGCAGGACATTACAGTGGAACGCTGGTCAATGCGATCATGTATCATTGCAAAGACAGTCTTTCGGGGATCAATGGGGAGATCCGGCCGGGAATCGTGCATCGAATCGACAAGGATACGACGGGATCTCTGATTGTATGCAAAAATGATCAGGCGCATACCTGCATCGCAGAACAGATTAAAGCACATTCGGTAAACCGGATCTATCATGCGATTGTACTGGGCAATGTAAAGGAGGATACGGGAACGGTAGATACCTGGATTGCCCGTCATCCGACAAACAGGAAAAAAATGGCAGTATCCAATCCGGGAACAGGTAAACATGCGGTTACCCATTTTCGCGTACTGGAACGCTTTGGAAAATATACTTATATGGAATTTAAACTGGAGACCGGCCGGACACATCAGATTCGTGTCCATATGGCAAGTCTGTCACATCCACTGTTGGGAGATACCGTTTATGGTCCGGAAAAGCAGCTGGTCAAGGGTTTGATCGGGCAGACGCTGCATGCAAAAACGATTGGTTTTATACATCCGACAACGCAGGAATATATAGAGTATGAGGCACCGTTACCGGAATATTTTGTTGAGTTGTTGAAAAAATTTCGGAACATGCAATAACCAATTACTTTTTCATAGCTATTTATGCCGTCAGCTGAAGGCTACGGCATGGGCATTAGTGTGAATGCTAAAAATCGTTTATTTAAAGGGCTTGTCTTAGTACGTCGATTATTTTTATTGTTTGCACAACAAGAAAGATTATTTTATACAGATTATAAGGGATACGAATTGTAAATTAAAAACAGGTTAGCAGGATTGCCTGTATATGAAAAACTAACGGAGAAGGAGAGGAATATTATGAAGTATATTGAAGTGGGAAAATCAGGAATCAAAGCATCCAATGTTGTCATGGGGTGTATGCGTCTGAAAGGAAAGACTGTTGCGGAAGCAGAACCTGTTGTACAGGCAGCGTTGGAATCCGGTATTAACTTTTTTGACCATGCCGATGTATATGGACGTGCAGAGGCCCGTGGGGAATGCGAAAGCATTTTCGGTAAGGCAATCCACCTGTCCGATGCATCTGTCCGGGAAAAAATCTATGTGCAGAGCAAATGTGGCATTGGAAAAGGCGAGACGGATTATTATGATTTTTCAAAAGAACATATTCTTGAGGCTGCTGAGGGCATTTTAAAACGTCTGGGAACGGAATACCTGGATTTCCTGGTGTTGCATCGTCCGGATACATTGATGGAACCGGAAGAAGTGGCTGCCGCCTTTGAAAAATTGCATCAGGATGGAAAAGTAAGACATTTTGGCGTGTCCAATCAGAATGCCATGCAGATAGAGCTTTTACAGAAATATGTGCCATTTAAACTGGAAGTCAATCAGATGCAGCTCAGTGTGGTACAGTGTCCAATGATTGACACCGGATTAGCGGTAAATATGAACATTGGACAGTCCGTAGAACGAACGGGTTCCATTCTGGAATATTCCCGTTTGCATGACATGACGATTCAGGCATGGTCTCCGTTCCAGCAAGGGCACTTTGAAGGGCCGTTCCTTGGAGATACTGAGCATTATGCAAAGTTAAATGCCGTAATGGATCGAATCGCTGCAAAATATGGTGTGACAAATACTGCAATCGCTGTTGCATGGATCACAAGACATCCGGCTGATATGCAGGTAATTCTTGGCACAATGAACCCGCAGAGAATCAAAGATGCATGTGCAGGTTCAGAAATAGCTCTTACCAGACCGGAATGGTATGAAATCTATCAGGCTGCCGGAAAGTTACTTCCATAAAGCCGGAAATCATTGAAACAATTTTCAACAAAACGATTGCAGATTTCTCCAGATACGGTATAATTAATTATTGGTTGAAAAACCAGTGTAAAATGTTTGGAGGATACATATGATACAGCCAGTCATCATTAAAAGCAATAAATACGGCATTAATCTGATACTGGATCCGGAGCTTTCTTTTGATGAGCTTCTGGATGCAGTGAAAGTTAAGTTCCTGGATTCGGAAAAGTTTTTTAAAAATGCTAAAATGGCGATTTCCTTTGCCGGTCGGGAACTGACAGATGAGGAAGAACAACGAATCATAGATACGATTACGAGGAATACCAGTATTACGATTCTCTGTATCGTAGATAATAATGAGGAACATGCAGAGTTTATCCGACAGCAGATAGAAGCATTTACGGCAAGTAATACCGCTTCGGAGCAGCCTGTATATGCCGAATCTGTTATCGCAAACGGTGGAGGGGAATTTTATCGGGGAACACTCCGCTCCGGTCAGGTTCTGGAAAGCACATCCAGTATTGTTGTTATCGGAGATGTGAATCCGGGTGCTCAGGTTATTTCTCAGGGAAATGTGCTGATCCTTGGGGCGTTAAAAGGAAATGCCTGTGCAGGAGCAGCAGGCGATACAGGATGTTTTATCGTTGCTCTCGAGATGGATCCGATCCAGATTCAGATAGGAGATATATTAGCGAAAAGCCCGGACAAAGTAAAGAAAAACAAGAAATCTCGTCGAAAAGCGAAGAAAACGGTAGATACTGAACCACAGATCGCTATGGCAAAAGATGGAAATATCTATATCGAGTCTATGACTCGTGATATTCTAAATCATATATAATATTACGAAAGCTATTAAAATAGATACGGAGGATACAAAATGAGTGAAGTAATCGTAATCACATCCGGTAAGGGTGGCGTTGGTAAGACAACAACAACAGCAAATGTAGGTACCGGACTTGCACAGATGAATAAGAAAGTAGTATTGATCGATACTGATATAGGTTTAAGAAACCTGGATGTTGTCATGGGACTGGAAAATCGTATCGTTTATAACCTGGTAGATGTTATTGAAGGAAACTGCCGCGTAAAACAGGCACTCATCAAAGATAAAAAATATCCGGATCTGTATCTGCTTCCCTCTGCTCAGACAAGAGATAAAACGGCAGTTACTCCGGAACAGATGAAGAAGCTGACCGATGAGCTGCGGGAAGAGTTTGACTATATTCTGCTGGATTGTCCGGCTGGTATCGAACAGGGATTCAAAAATGCCATTGCCGGCGCTGATCGCGCAATTGTTGTGACAACACCAGAGGTATCTGCAATTCGTGATGCAGACCGTATCGTTGGTCTTCTGGAAGCGAATGAGCTGAAAAATATTCATCTTGTTGTAAACCGTCTCCGTATGGATATGGTAAAACGTGGTGATATGATGTCTGTGAAAGATGTATGCGAGATTCTTGCTATTCCGCTGATCGGTGCAGTTCCGGACGATGAGCATATCGTTATCTCTACAAACCAGGGTGAGCCATTGGTTGGTTCTTCCTGCCTTGCAGGCCAGGCTTACACCAATATCTGTAAACGTATTCTTGGAGAAGAGGTAGAGTTTTTAAATCTGGAAGAAAAACAGGGTATGTTTGATAAACTGAAGAAATTCTTCGGAAAGAACTAGGGAGGTCTTTACTATGGGATTTATGGATTTTTTCAGGAAAAAAAGTTCAGGGGATGTAGCAAAAGATCGTTTGAAACTGCTCCTTGTCTCTGACAGGGCAAACTGTTCACCGGATGTCATGGAAATGATCAAAAATGATATCATTCAGGTAATTTCCAAATATATGGAAATTGATGCAGAGGGTCTGGATATTCAGATTACACAGACCGAGTCTGAGGGTGGAAACGGAAATGTTCCGGCACTGTATGCAAACATTCCAATTCGTGATATGAAACATTCTCCAGATAAAAAATAGTGAGTCGTAAAAGTTCTTTTTCTGGCGAAATTTCTTGTTATTCCATCGGAAAGAATGAATAGCATATTCTGCTGTCAGGCGAAAGCGGTGGAATGATTATTTGTATAAAATTACAATAGAATATAGAAAAATAAAAACAGTCCGCACTAATAGGACAGAAAAATCTGTTGTTTTAGCGCAGACTGTTTTTATTTACTGTTCGCTTACCGGTTTTTCCCTTAATCTGATGGCTCTTGCAGCCATTCTGCGGCGGCTGTCTGCCTGAGCAGCATAATGTTTTTTTGTTGTATTGACATCTTTGTGTCCCAGTACATCAGCAACCAGATAAATATCTCCGGTTTCCTGGTAAAGCGTGGTACCGTAGGTACTGCGCAGTTTATGTGGGGTAATGTTTTTTACTGTTGTTACCAGACGGGAATATTTTTTCACGAGATTTTCTACACTTCGGACACCGATCCGGCGATTCTGCATGGATAAAAACAGTGCCTCCGTACTTCCGTCAACGGCTGTGATCTTCAGGCGTTCTTCCAGATAGAGATCCAGCGCATCGGCAACTTCATCTCCAAAATATACGATAACTTCTGCGCCACCTTTGCGGTGTACTTTTACGCCGTTGTTTTTCATATCGACATCTTCAATATTCAAACCAACGCATTCAGAGACACGGATACCAGTTCCAAGCAGCAGTGTAAGAAGGGCGAGATCCCTGTTTTTTGTTTTATTGTGATAGATTTTCTGCCGTTCTGTCAGTTTATCGCCACTTTCCACCTCATCCAGAAGCAGGGCAATCTCGTCCACATCTAGACGGATGATATTTTTCTCATGCAGCTTTGGCATTTTGACCAGCTGTGCAGGATTTTTTTCAATCATTTCTTTCTGGAAAAAATAATTGTACAGGCTGCGGAGGCTAGCAAGTTTGCGCATCAGTCCGCGTTCATCATTGGTGTGTTCTACGCCATCCCGGACATAATATTTTAAAAATTGCAGATATTCTTCAATATCAAACGGTGTGATCTGCTCCAAAATAGAAAGAGGATAGTCACGAACCGTCATTTTGGCGCAATAACTGTTTTTTTCATGCAGAAATTCAAAAAAGATGCCAAGGTCATAGGCATAAGCAATACGGGTTCTGGAAGAAGTCGTGGGCTCGATTCCGATAAAAAATTCCCGGCAGAATGCAGGAAGCTCGTTTAACAGTTCCCGTAATTTCATTTCATTTCGTATAGCTATAGTTTCGTGATAGGTTCTTTCTTTCAAGTTACGATAACCTCCTGTGTAATAGGATATTTATAATAGGTTTTCTATATATGAATCGTATGATATATTTTTCTGGTTATTATAATATGGGATTTTCATAGATATCCAATGATTGCGTCCCCATCTGGTTGTATAAAAGTACTGGCATATTCAAAGATGTCCCGAGATAGAGAATATTTCATGACTAGGCTTGAAATATTTCCATATAATATCTGAACAGTTTTTATTTATCCGTGGAGCTTTTTGCAGGCCAGTCTTCCAGGTTGCCATTTACGATAGCAGTAAACATGCGGTTTTTGGCACCGTGATTTTCCTGATTGATCCGACGCAGCATATTTTTTACATATTCCCGTTTGGTGGAACCATCTGCCAGACACGGATTTTTTACCACCGGGAGTTGATATTTGTTTTTAAAGCCGATGACATCTGCCTCCTGTACATACATGAGCGGACGGATGATTGTCAGCTCCATGCGATCCAGATAAGTTTTAGGAGAAAATGAATGAAACCGTCCCTCATAGATTAGGGAGAGCATCATGGTCTCAACAATATCATCTTTATGATGTGCATAGGCGATTTTGTTGCAGCCCAGTTCTTTTACTTTTGTATTCAAAGCTCCTTTTCGCATTTTGGCACAGAGGGAACAGGGATTTTGTTCCCTGCGTTCTTCAAAGACAATCTTGCCGATCTCAGTCTTTACGATAACGTGCTCGATTCCCATGCGGTTGCAGAGTTCTGTGACTGGCGTCAGATTAAAGTTATCAAATCCCAGATCCACACTGACGGCTACAAGGTCAAACTGTGCAGGATAGAACCGCTGCAATCCATGAAGCGCATAGAGCAGCGTCAGAGAATCTTTTCCTCCAGACACGCCAATAGCAATCTTATCTCCATCTTCGATTAGGTTGTAATCGTCAATGGCTTTTCTTGTATAACTTAACAGTTGTTGTAATTTCATAAGTATATATACAGCAGGTTCTAGCGTAGAAAAATATTTCAATGAACTGCCGGATTCCTTTCGTGCGATTTCTTATACAGTATACTAGATTTGGAAAGATTTGTCCAAAGTGAAGGGGACGGGTATAAATAGGATATATGCTGTTAGTCAAAGACAGCAGAATGGACATTTGCAGGAATAACATTATTAATCTTTACATTTTGTTAATGGATACGGTATACTTTAACAATATTGGGTTTTATGTTTTGTAAAATGTAAAAGGCTGAAAAATCAGTAGATATGTTTTTTGATAGTGAGAGACAGTAAAAGGCTGCAAAGATATATTAGGGAACATATCTTTGATTCCATAAAAATGTCAGGCAGCATGATAAAAGTGTATTTACTGTAAAAATAAAGAACGTATCGTATTTGATGAAATGAACGATGTGTTGTTAAAAATGATATATATTTACAATATTTAAGAAAGATGAGGATAAAAAGTATGAGATTTGTGATACAGCGTGTAAAGCATGCTTCTGTGGAAGTAGAAGGAGAGGTTATCGGAAAGATCGGACAGGGTTTTCTTGTTCTGATCGGGGTATCGGAAGAGGATACAGAATCGATTGCTGACAAAATGATCAAGAAGCTGATCGGGATGCGGATCTTTGAGGATGCAGAAGGAAAAACCAATCTTTCCCTTGAGAGTGTAGGCGGAGAACTGCTTCTGGTTTCACAGTTTACGTTATATGCAGATTGCAAAAAAGGTAACCGTCCATCTTTTATTAAAGCTGGGAAACCGGATCTTGCCAATTCTTTATACGAATATATCATTGCAGAATGTAAGAAGCAGGTACCAGTTGTGGAAACGGGAAGCTTTGGCGCAGATATGAAAGTAGAACTTTTGAATGACGGACCGTTTACGATTTTACTGGATTCGGCAGAACTGTAGGTACGGTATAAGGTTGATCATAAGCCGCTTTTGCTTATGTTATAATATGCGGAAGGTTCCAGTCCGCAAAATAAGATTTTAAACACGTATTACAGGAAAAACGAGGTAAAGCCATATGGAAAATGATAAGAAACGTCCGTTAAAATATGTGATCATAGGAGCCGGTGGTACAGGTGGTATTTTAGGCGCACATCTTGCCAGTACGGGGAAGGACGTCACATTAATTGCCCGTGGAAAGCATTTGGAAGCAATCCGAACACAGGGATTGACGGTGGAGCATTTATGGGATCGTACAAAGGAACAGCTTTCCGTGAATGCCTGTACGATGGATGAATATATAGAAACACCGGATGTGATTCTTGTCTGTGTAAAAGGATATTCCCTGGCGGATACGGTTCCTTTTATCCGCAGAGTGGCAGGGGAACATACGGTTGTCATTCCGGTATTAAATATTTATGGTACCGGAGAGAAGCTGCAGGAACAGCTTCCTGAAATTCTTGTGACAGACGGATGTATCTATGTATCCGCCTATATTCGTGAACCGGGTATTCTGGCACAGCACAGTGATATTCTGAAGCTGATCTATGGAGTAAGAGGTGGTATATATACGGAAGAATGGGTTCCAGTATTTGAGCAGATTCAGTCAGATTTTCAGGAAAGTGGGATTCAGGGTATTCTGTCAGAAAACGTTCAAAAGGATTGTATGAAGAAGTTCTCTTACATATCGCCTGTTGGAGGCGCCTCGCTTTTCTGTAATGCAACTGCCGGAGATTTTGGGAGAGAAGGAGAGCCAAGACAGATGCTTGTGGCACTTATGGAAGAGGTGCTTTCTCTCGCAGATGCAATGGGGATTTCGATTGGCAGGGAGTTTATTGCTAAAAATCTGGATATACTGGCGCACCTTCCAAAGGATGCGACCACATCGATGCAGCGCGATGTTTTAGCCGGAAGACAATCGGAGATTGATGGACTGATTTTTGAAGTTGTGCGGATGGGACACAAATATCACGTTCCGGTTCCGGCCTATGAGAAGGTTGCAGAGAAGTATGGCTTTGTAAAATAAAAATACTGAGAATATATAGCAGAAATGTAGCACGTATTTTGGCAGGTATTTTTATAGGCATATAAATACAGAAACAGAATTTTTGACAGAAAAACTGGCTTCTGAACAAGTGTGTTCTGTTTAGAATGAAGATTGGGAAATAACAGATAGATTAATAATTAAAAAAGCTCTTATACAGATATGATGTAAATGCATATTGTATAAGAGCTTTTTACAGGTGTTGAAAGAAACTTTCTATAGTATTCAGGTATTTAAAGTTACTCGAAACATATGTTCGAAACTGCTTGACATCCGAACATATGTTTATTATAATACGAATATAGAGAAAACGAACAAATGTTCTGAATAGAGATAGAGAGTATGCATCGGAGTTTTATATACAGAGTTTGCGTCTTAAGCTGGTGTATGATTTTCCAGAATCCTGTATCAGAACAAAAATTCAAACTGTCAAACAGGAGGAATGAACCATGAAAAATTATAATGTGTGCCAGCCATCCGTATTTTCACAAAGGACCATCGATCATATGTTTGTATATAAAAAATCTGGGAAGAAAAGAAGAAAATTTTTCCAAAGCATTGTCCTTGTGTTTTTGATCATATTATGTTCCGGAATCCTGATTGGTGCAAATATTGCGTCTGCTAATGCGAAAGATAAGGTCATTCAGGCAGAGCAGAATGAGCTGTATTATAAAACAATACAGATTCAAGAAGGAGATACGCTTTGGGAGCTTGCTGATGATTATGTAAAAGCAGGTATGAGCAGTAAAGCCGAGTATATGAAGCAGATAAAAGAGATTAATCATATTTATGATGATAATATTTATGCCGGATCTTATCTGGTACTGCCATATTATAATGTATAATCAAAAAGAACTATCATTGTATTTGCAAAATAGTATGAAAAATACGTTTTCATACTATTTATTCCATCAGTCGACGGCTTCGGCATGAGTGTCAATATTTAGAAATCTTTTCGTCCATATGTTCGCATATAACCTGTAGTTATCGCACGATGATTTTTATGTATTTGTTTCTTTGACGATTTTCTGGTTATAATAATGATACAGGGTGGTTACCCTAAAGTTATTAAGGGAAAGGTTAAGGGAAAATCAAATGAAAAAACGTTTATTAAGCATTCTTGCGATTACAATGGCGGGATCCATGGTAGTTGCAGCAGGATGCGGAAAGAGTGAAGATTCAAAGGGCGGATCTTCTGCTGCTGAAGAGAGTGGTTCAGAAAAGATAGAAAGTGTTGCGGATATCTCATATGCTAACATTAATTATGATTTTAAGGATCAGATTCAGGCTGAGAAAGAAGCAACCAAACTGGTTCCACAGGCGGCTGACATCAAGATTGCTGTTGCAGATGAAAAAGGTGCTACTGGTGTAGAACTTGTTTCTGCTACAGACAGCAGTAATACAACAGATTATTATCTGAATGCATTGGTTGCAGGAAACAAGTTAAACTTTACTTCAAAAGACGGGGCGGAAATCGTTTCTGCTTCAAGCAACATTTCCGGAGAACAGCAGGTAAAAGATGGGGCATTTTCTATTGTTCCTGCTACTTTAAAGGCTGCAGAACCAGTAGATGAAGTGATTACGGTTACATTGAAAGATGGCAGCTCCTACAATGTTCACACTTTAAATGAGATGATGCCGAGCATGAGTATTACTGGCAGTGGGGTATCTAAGGAAAATGCTGGAGTATATGATTTTGCACTTGATAAATTTCTTCTTCGTGTAAACACAGATGGCGAGCTTGTATATTACAGAAATCTTGGCAGTGTAGGTGAACTGATGGCAGAAAATTTTGCAAAACAGGTTACAGAAAATGGCAGCTGTTTTACTTATTTTGCTGAGCTTCACAAAGATTACAGACAGGCAAATGGCGGTTATTCCAGTGGTATGTATGTCGTTATGGATGACAATTACGTAGAAGATGATTATGTGACATTACTGCCAAACGATGATGCTAACCACACTCATGGAGAAGGTTATCTGGATCAGCATGAATTTGTTGTACTAGGAGAAGATCATTATCTGACACTTAGCTATACACCTGAGTTAGTAAATAATCTTCCGGATACCGTAAAAGGATTAAATGATGGAAATACAGCATATGTATGGGCTGGTGTTTTTCAGGAAGTAAAAGATGGTAAAGTATTAAAAGAAATCAATACGACAGATTATCCGATGCTTTACGAATCTGCTGTAGAAAAGATTGATTATGCAAACAGTACCGATCAGGGAACAACTGTTACGATTAACAATAATCAGATTCCGTCACTTGCAGATGGCTGGATGGATTATGTACATACAAACAGTTTAGATTATACGCTTGACAAAGAAGGAAATGTAGATAAATTACTGGTATCTATGCGTGACCAGAGTGCAGTATACCAGTTTGATTTTGCTTCTGGAGCAATGGAATGGATTTTAGGCGGTAAAGCAAGTACACTGACCGGATATGATAATTACGCATCTGAAAGAAAAGATGATAACGGAAATGCATTTAATGCATTGACATTTGGTCAGCATTATGCAAGATATACTAATCGAAATGCAGATGGCACGATAGATGGTAACCCTGAAATTTCTGTATTTGATAATCATACTGGATCAGCACCATTTATTACAGCTGTCGAGATTCCGACACTTACCAGAACATTTAAAGCTGTTATTGATGAAAAAGCAAAGACAGCAACAATTTCTGATGTAGTAAATGGAACGGACTTAAATCAGAAAACTGATAAATATCATATTGCAAGCCACTGTGGAAGCGTAGATTACTTCAATGAAGATTCTGTCGTTATCGGATGGGGACTTCATGGTGTAATCGATAATATCGGTAAAATGGCTCCGGAAGGAACTATTGGCGATAAAGGTTACAACGATCTTCGAATCGGAAGCCGTCCAATTTTCACAGAGTATGATCAGAAAAATGATACTGTGACATTTGAACTGTCTGCAGACAGAAATCCGCTGTGTCAGAGCCATGAAGCATTTTTCTCATATCGTACGTATAAAACATTAGATAAATAAGGGAATGCTCCATTTTAAACAGGCAGCACTATCTGCAGGTTTGTTTTGAAAAAAGCCTGAAAAGTACAAATCATACCGATCTTTAAAAACAGTGTATCACTGATTTTTAAAGATCGGTATTTTGATATGGCAAGCAATCTCTACATATGATAAAATGTATCATATATAATGTAAAACCATTTTATATGATGGATAGAAACATTCAGGAAAATCTTAACTTAAATGGTAACGGGGGAATTATGAAATTATCACAAATGGAATATTTTTTATCGGTTGCAGAACATCTGAATTTTACTGCAGCAGCCAGATCATTGTATGTTTCTCAACCAGCGCTCAGCAAACAGATTGCAATGCTTGAAGAAGAACTGGGTATCAAGCTGTTTTACAGAAATAGCCGGGAAGTACTTCTTACAGATGCCGGGGAACAGTTTAAAAAAGATCTGTTGCGTATACATAAAGAAATTGTTGCTGCAAAAGAACGTGCGATACAGATTGGAAAAAATAACGAAAAAACAATTCGAATCGGTTGTTTTGATGGAAAGATATGCAATGATTTCTTAGCTGATGTATATCAGCGTATACATGCGATAGAACCAGAAATGCAGATTCAATTGCTACAGGGTGGCTTTGCAGAAAACAGACGTGCCCTGGATCGAAATGAAATAGATCTTTTGATTACATTAGGGAAGGATATCGCAAAGGAAGATGTACCGGAATATAGAGTATGTGATATCGCAAAGCGAAAAGGAGAAATCGTATTTGCAAAAAATTCAGAACTTGGAAAAAAGACTAGGCTTACAATAAAAGATTTTGAAACGACGCCATTGTTGATGGTTGAAAAGGGGGAAGCTCCTGCACTTTATGAAAATACATTAAAGGATTTGGAACGAAATCAGATTTATCCGACTAAAATTATAGAACTGAAAAACAGTCTTACACTATTCACACACTTACAATTAGGATCTGGTTATGCTATTATGGCTGATGCAGTTGGAAAGGAACATTCATCTTTGCAGACATATGAATTGAAAAATAGTATGGAAACGACCGTAATTGCTGTATGGAAGCCCGATTCGCAGAAAGAGGAATTGCTGATAAACTGTTTTCAGAAGAAGGAACACATTTAAGAAATGCTGAAATAACATCACAAAAAACGTCCGATTTTTCGAAGAAAATGACATTGTGACCGGCCGCTGCTTATGAAATAATTACCACATCAAAGTAATTATTTCATAAGCAGCGGCCTTTTGCTGTTCATTTTATGTATGAGGTTGAATTGAGATTCATAAAAACATATTTACAAACAAAAGGTTGTATAAGAAGGGGGAATTTTTAATGAAAACAATTTATGCAGAAGCTCAACCAGGAAAAGTCGTATTAAAAGAAAAAGAGATTCCGGCACCTGGGAAAGGAGAAGTCTTATTGAAGGCAAAATACAGTGCCATGAGTCCGGGAACAGAAAATGGACTTCTTGGAGAGCATATTGTACCACTTCCTACCAGTATCGGTTATGCAATGGCAGCGGAAGTTATTGCAATCGGAGAAGAGGTTGAAGATCTGAAAGTTGGAGACCATGTGGTAGCAACGGTAGAACATGCACAGTATGTTGTGACATCGGAGTTAAACTGTACTCTTTGTCCGGAAGGTGTGGACTTAAAACAGGCAGCATTCTGGAATCTGGGCCATACCGGTATGTATGCGCTTCGCCGTTCAAATCTGCAGATGGGCGAACCGTGTGCTGTGCTTGGACAGGGATTTGTAGGTGCGATCACAGCCCAGTGTGCAAGAATCGCAGGTGCACTTCCAGTCATTGTAACAGATCTGGATGACAACCGTCTGGAAGCTGCAAAAAAAATGGGGGCGGATATCGTGATCAATTCCAAGACAGACCCGGAAGGATTAGAACGGGAAGTAGCAAAGTTAAATCGTGGTGGATTACCGGTTATCTTCGAAGCAACGGGAGCCAGAGGACCGCTGATGCAGGCAGCAGAGCTGGTTTCTGAACGTGGACGCGTTGTGATGATCTCTCAGGTTCATGGCGAAGCGATGCCTCCAATCGATGACCCGATCATGCAGAAAGGTGCAAGCCTGATCGGTACTTATGTAAATTCCAAACCATATAAATTAAAACGGGCAGATCTTTTGATCGAAGGTGCATGGCCGCCGGTAATGGGTAAAAAACTGAACCGATATGTCAATTCCGACTGCTGGACCAGTGATGAAGATATTCAGGTGTTCTTAAATCTGCTGAAATATGGAAAATTAGATATCACACCGCTGATTAGCCACGAATTCTCGTATAAACAGATTCCGGAAGCATATGCAGACTATGTATATCCTAATGTAAATCCGGATATGACAGGCGGACTGATCTGCTGGGAAGAATAAAGAAAATATAAATTCTATAAATAAAATCTAAAAAAATGGCACTTTTTTCACAAAAAGTTGCCTTTAAGAAAAACGATGGATGTGACAGAATACAATCATCAAAAACAGGTCAGGCAAATGGGACTTATGTAACTAAAGGAGGAGATTGTAAAATGGCAAAAAACAAAAAGTTCTTAGGATATGGAATCTTACTTTCCATACTCGGTATCATTTTCATGTTCCTGTATTCCGGACTGCAAAATGATCAGATCAATATCATTCAGGAGTTCAGCGCATGGAGCGGCGACGCTACCATGGCACCAATGACCGTTGGTAATTTTGTATGTATCATCTTAACATTTTTGTATGGTACATTGTTCATTAAGTTTGGTGTAAAGAAATCTTTGATTCCGACCATGATCATCTGTGCATTAGGATGTGTTGGCATTGCAATGGCAAATGGACTGACCTGCAATGACGGGACAGGAAATTATACTCTGTACTTTATCTCACTGTTCATTACAAGATGTACCTGTATGATGCTTCAGATGGCTGGTTTCCAGCTGGTAGCAAGCTGGTTTGTTCGTTTCAGAGGACAGATCATGGGAATCGTAACCGTAGGTAGCCCGTTATTCTCTGTTATCGGTACCGCTGGTATGACCGGTTTGATCAGAGGAAAATTTGCCGGCGATTACAGACCATTCTACATTGGAATCGCTGTATTACTCGTAGTTGTAGCAGTTATCGTAGCATTTGCAATCAAAGATACTCCGGAAGAAGCAGGACTTTATCCGGATGGCGCAGATCATGCACCGAAATCTGAAGCTGGCGTGGAAGAAGTAAAACTTACGATCAAAGATATCCTTACAACAAAGAAAGGATGGCAGGTTATTATTTCCTTTGGCGTACTTACTTTTATTATCAACGCTTGTATGGGATCTATGGCAATGCGTTACCTTACATTAGGAGATGGCGTATGGCCAACCGCAACAAAATATCTTGCGATCGGAGCAATCCTTGGTATCCCGATGTCTTATGTATTTGGTCTTATCGATGATAAGGTAGGAACTGTAAAAGCAGCTATCGTACTTGGCTTATGTGAGTTACTTCCGATTCTTGGACTGATGCTTCAGCCAGAAGGCGGCAGCGTACCACTGATGTTACTGTGGGGATTTGGCGTAGCTTGTATGACAGGTGGCGTACCAACACTTCATCCGTGTATCATGGCATTTGCTTATGGACGTAGAGAATATCAGTCAGCAAACCGTATCATCATGGCAATCCAGTTGATCCCGTCTGCAGTTGCAGCACAGATCATGGTTGGCTTCATCGGAAAAGGTCAGGCAGCATCTGCATATATCATGCTTCTGATCGTACTGGCTATCGGACTTATCACATTGTTTACAATGCTTCGTATGAAAGATGCCAATGCAGAAGACCGTGATTACGGAAAAAAAGCAGCATAAAGAAAACAGAATTATGATCATACATATTTGGCAAAACGCTAAAATGTACATGATTACCTATATTGCCTTAAAATAACAAACCCTTGAAAAGTGGCTTCTGCAATGATTGCGGAGGTCATTTTTCAGAACATGGAAAAACCCAGTAAGTTAGTGTGAAAATATCTTTTTATGACGAGCTATGTCACTGTAAAAGAGGCAGAATGGTTATTGATATGCATATATAAATAATTTTCTGTGGGAACGGTTTACAGGCAGGATCAGGAAAATATATTAAAATGAGGAAAATGATGATGGAACTTGTAATGATTAAGGGAATACAAAAACAAAATCCTACACGGGAAGAAAGCAAAAATATGCTGACAATGGCAGATATCATTGAAGGCGTGAATGCGGTGTTAAATCCAGGCAAACCGAAGATCAACTGGTTTGCGCCTGCTGAGGATGCTATGGCAGCAGTACATATTAAAAATGGAAAATATGAAGAAGCTACATCAAATGCTTCCGTTATTTACGGTGGAACGGTTACGGATGAGAAAATAGAAAACCTGAAAGTTGTAGCATATGAAGGAACGCAGGGCGCTGTCTATGCAGAAGGAGCCGGAACGGATGTAACCGTGGATACTGCATATATCAGCCTGGCCGGAGATGGACAGGGAATTGGTGGACCAGCCAGTGGCGCAGCCGCAAAATATAATGCAAAGCTGACGATTAAAAATGCTGTCATTGATACAAATGGAAGAACCCGTTACGCTACAGCCGCAGAAGAAGGAGCGGTATTGAAAGTATATGATTCTGTGATCTGTGCACATGGTATTCCGTATGGTAATGGCATTGAACGACCGGATGCTTTAATGTCTACGCCGCCACCGGCACTGGAAATGGACGGAAACACCCGAACACATTGCAGCATGTCAAATTCATCCACTTATTTCTATAATTCAAAGATTATCTGTGACGGATGGGCAGCACTTTCTACCGAGTCCTCGGAAGGCTATGTCTATTTGGAAGCAAATGACTGTGATATCGTATGTACAAAGAGCGGATATGGTGCTTATTCCGATCCGGGTTGCCATGATTATTTCAATGACTGTAATTTTGATATGTCCTGTATGGCTGCAATACTGGCCGGTAATTCAGACATGACTTTTACAGACTGTACGGCAGACTGTGGCTCCTATTTTGCCTTGAGTCACTGTGTAAATGGCTGGCAGGAAGAGGTTGCAGAAGTGACCGTAACGGGTGGGGATATCCATACGAAGAAAGAATGTATACTGGTAAAAAGCCACAATATTATCGTGGATCTGTGTGATGTGAACATTTCTTCGGACAGCGGCGTACTGGTGCATTCCATTGTAAACGATGATCCATGTGCAACAAAGGTTACAAAAGAAGTGTATGGCGTTAATGTCATCCTGACAGATATGGATGTCAGAGGGGATTTGCTTCATGAAGATACCACAAGGGAGATGTGGGTCATGCTGAACAGTACGCAGCTGACTGGTGCGATCCACCACGCAAATCTTGCGTTTGATAAAGGCAGCAAATGGATGGCAACAGCGGATTCTGACGTTGTATTTGTAACGGATGTAGAGCCGGCACAGATCGATGCGCCTGCTGGCGTTACGATTACAGCACGGGGCGCGAAAGCTGGTGTGTTTGACCTTGCAAGTGGAGGGAAACTTATTGTTACTGTTGAATAACTTCTGCTTTGTTAAGCTATTTTAATAGATCATACATCTGTTTTCAAATGAGCTATTTTCAAATGAAAGGGAATCCTTTGAGACTAGAAATTTCAATAAAACTATTGTATAGTAGATACACAGTTCATGGAATTATTTTACAGGTGTTATAGAATAAAGAAATATTTATGTTACATAAGTATGTGAAGTATTTTGTTATTAACAGATGCTAAAAAGAGAACAGAGTATGTAAGATATCCATACACATATGAAAGTAAACCAATATAACCGGAAATGGCTGATATTAATATATATGTAAATGAAACAATATAACTGATGTTGATACATATATAAAAGTACAGCAATATAAAACTTAAAATTCAGAAAACTGAAAGAAAGGAACGTTCAATTTTAAGAAAAGGAATCTCGGATTGAACAGGTAAAAAAATGACAACAAATGTAAAAAAAGTATTGCATGCAGGAATCAGTGTTTACAATATGAAAGAATCCATTGAATGGTACAGAAAAAATCTTGGTTTTGAAGTATTAAAAGAAGATGGATATGTTCCGCCGCTGAAAGCAACGATCGTATTTCTGGAGAAAGACGGTTTTCAGCTGGAGTTGTTTGAGTATGATGAGCCGAAGAAGATTCCGGAAGATCGTCTGACCCCGAACACGGATCTTCAGACCGTTGGAACCAAACATATTGCATTTGAGACGGATGACATGGCTGCTCTAAAAGCAGGATTTGTGGAAAATGGGGTAGATATTGCCCACGAAGTATGCATGGAAGGAAATGCCGTTATGTTTATTCGCGACTGCAATGGCGTACTGATCGAATTTATTGAAAACAAATAGTGTGAGCAGGAAAATGGTATATGATTGATCATAAAAAAATGTGTAGCGTGAAAAGTATGATTCATGACTATTTGTATCGCCGGAAAGCTGGCGAAATAGACATTTGGATTTAATCTGGCGGGGCCTCGTATGATACGGGGAACCCGCTTTTGGTCGTATTATCATCTATCATATCGAAGCGTATGGACTGGATATGCATGAGGCTGTCATTTGTTATGAGGGCATGGCATTAGAGCCTGATATGTGGTTCTGTACAAAATCTGATATATGTACGGGGATGGGAGTTTACATGAAAGAGGAACGGAAACGGAAAATCTTAACAGCAGGGATCATTATCCTGCTGGCATTGCTTTTGGCTTTATGTGGAACGCTGCTTTATGACAGTATGCGAAATAAAAAGACATCAAAATCTGTTACAGAGGAGGAGCAGGTAGAGATCAGTCTGGTATATGCATATCAGAATCCACAATGGAATTCAGCCATTGAGGCTACCGTGCGGAATTTTGAAGAGCTGTATCCGAACATTAAAGTCAATTATGAAGTAAATTATGAAGATAAGGTTTATGAGGATATCCTGATCAGAAAAATTGCCCGTGATGAACTGGGAGATATTGTTCAGTTGAAGACACCGGAGGCTTTTGCGCACAGTGATACATTGGGAGAAATCTCAGAGGAAGTGGCAGATCTTGTAAAGTATCATTATCAATCGGATGGCAAGATTTATGGAGTAGGAGCAGTAGAATCCACGTCCGGGATTATATACAATAAAGAGATTTTTGAAAGATGCCATTTGCAGATTCCACAAACCTATCAGGAATTTCTGGATGTCTGCAAAGTGCTGAAAAAACGTGGCATTATGCCAATCGGCGTGGGTGGAAGTGATCTGTGGCATATGGAGTACTGGGTCAATCATTTTTTCCGTACAGATGTATTGTCACAAAATGAAAACTGGCTGCAGGACTGTTCTGCAGGAACTGTTTCTTGGACGGATGCATCATCCATAAAAATGCTGACGGATCTCAAAGGATTATTTGACGCCGGTTATGTAAACGCTGACTGGCAAACGACCGGCGATGGCAATCTCCCATATAAAATGGCAGAGGGAGAGATTGCTATGATGTATACGGGACCATGGACGTCTTTTGCGATATATAAGCTAAATGCTGACATGGATCTTGGATGGTTTTATGTTCCGGATGAAAATGGCACTACTTATGCAGGGGACAATCTGGATACGTTCTGGTCTGTGACAAAAGAATGTGAGGAAGATGCCCAGCGTTATGAAGCTGCGATGACCTTTTTAAAATATTTTTATTCTGAGGAAAATTACAGTCTGGTATGTGAATCCATATGTGGATTTCCTTTAACAAAAGAAGATCATACAACGATCAACGCTGCATTCCAGAAGGAAACGGAACAGGCTTTTGAAAATTGTACACAGAAAGTGGCTACCTATATTGGAAATGAAGATACGCCGGTAGATTTTGAAAAAGGAATGCTGTCATTGCTTCGCAGAGAATTAAGCGGCGAACTGGCGATCGAAGATACTGCCGGACAGTTACAACAGTTATGGGAAAGCTGTATTAGGAATCAGGAGGAAAATCAATGAAGAAAAAAATGCTTGATACGACCTTCGGAAAACTTACGGTAACGTATCTGTTGTTCGGCGTGATCCCATTATTTTTACTGAGCCTGTTGTTTTTTATGCGTTTTACAGACAATGTCCGTGAAACGATGATCCGAAACTATTCGCAGATCAATGGTTATTTTGCCAGAAATGTGGAAGATATCATGCAGTCGGCAGATGAAGCGATGTCAGCAATGTATGATTATGAAACAGATCAGGGAGAAAGTCTTGCAACGGTCTTAAAAGACGGTTCGATCGATGATGGAAAACGGGCTGTGGAAGTCGTTAACGCATTAAAGGATGTCATGTCTCAGAGTAAACATATCGCATCTACCCGTTTTGTAGATAAAAATGGACAGATTTACAGCATATATTATGATCAGGAGAAAACGCTGCGAAATGATGCCGCTTCTTATACGCAGATGAAGATTGTTCCGGAGGATCGCTTGCGTGATCTGAAGGTTCTGCGGACGACAGAAGAAAGTCAGATCTGCACAAATTCAGATGATTTTATCTTTGTCCTTGTGCGAAACTATATGGACACGACGTCTGTAAACCGGACGTATAATACGCCTTTGGGAACGTTATTCGCGGATATCAATGTAGATATTCTGGATGATCTGACAGATAAGATCGAACTGGAAAAGGGCAGCCTGTATGTCTGTAATCCTAAAGAAGAACATTACGTATACAGTCGGGATCGTAAAGATTATATGGATGGGCGAAACCCTCTTGGTGCAAAAGTGATGTCAAAACTGATAGGAAAAGAAGGATATGAAGAGATTGACGGAAATCTGATTTTTTATGCAAGGATTCTAGACACCGATGAATATGCGGTATTAAAAGTCAATGATGCCGAAGCGATGGGCTATTATTTCAGCAATCGAACGATGATGGCAGTCATTTTACTGTTCTCCTGCATTTTTCTTGTGATCTTATATATCTTATTTTCCAACAGAATGAGCGCACCTATCCGTAAAGTACAGGATGCCATGAAACAGGTGGAAAATGGACAGATGGATGTACGGCTGCAGATTAATTCCCATGATGAGATGGAGATCATTGCGGATGGATTTAACAAGATGCTGGAGCGTCTGAATGACTATATCAATCAGGTGTATGTTGCCCGGATCTGCCAAAAGGATGCAGAACTGAATGCTTTAAAAATGCAGATCCAGCCACACTATCTGTACAATACGCTGGATGTGATCCGCATGACTGCATTAGAAGAAAATGATGAAAAAACGGCTGAGTTGTTGGAATGTCTGGCACACCAGCTCCGTTATATCATGGGTGAACATACGGATTGCATCGTTTTGAAAGATGAATTACAGGCTCTGCGTGAATATTTTGTTATTATGAAGGTGCGATATGAGGGCCGCATTCAGCTGAGTATTCAGATTTCAGATGAGGATGCACAATTATTTATTCCCAAATTATTGCTTCAGCCAGTCGTGGAAAATGCGATCCGTCATGGTCTTCGTGAGAAAAATGGCGAGGGAACAGTGGCGATTCATATAGAACGGAAAGAAGATCATCTGGAGATTGTTGTTATGGATGACGGAGTCGGTATGGATGCAGAACAGGTTAAGAGCATGCAGGAAACACTGGATGATCCGGAGATTGGAAAAGTAGATGCTAATGGACGTCTGAGCGTTGGTATGAAAAATGTTTACGACAGGATAAAACTGAATTGTGGCAAAGAATATGGATTTAAGATTGAAAGTTTCCTGAATGTGGGGACGATCGTTACTTACCGTTTGCCAATCTGGGAGGAACCGGAATATGTGGAAAATAGTAATCGCTGATGATGAAGGTGTGATCTTACAGGGGCTGAAACGGCTGATCGACTGGGCAAACATCAATGTAGAACTTGTGGGAGAAGCACGGAATGGGCAGCAGTTGAAAGAGGTTATCGAAGAAACGGATCCGGATATTGTGATCGCAGATATCATGATGCCAAATATGACGGGACTGGAAGTGATCCGATGGTACAACGAAGTACATTCCCATGCAAAATTTATTTTTATCAGTGGATATCAGGAGTTTACATATGCAAAAGAGGCGCTTCAAAATGGAGCCATGGACTATCTGTTAAAGCCTGTAGGGAGAAAAGACCTGGAAAATGCCGTAAAAAAGGCAATTCAGAGACTGAAAGAGCAGAATACCATTGAGATTTTCCGGGAAGAAGACGATGAAATGCACCGGCTTTTTCAGGAGATTAACGATGGGCAGGGATTTGAAAATGAGGAATTGTACCGTTTATTTGCCGAGGATAATATTGAATTTGAAGGTCATTTTTTTGTAGGGATCTGTATTGGCATTCGTCCGGATTTGGCAGCAGACATGGTAGCGGATTCTTTTGAACATTTTAACCTTGTTCGATTTTCTGTATACAATCAGATCGCGCAAAAGCTTCGTGGAAAGGCTTTCGTATTACGTAAAGATGACTGTGCATTGCACATGATGGGAGTGTTTCCATGTGGAGAGGAAGAATCGTTTGTTGAAACCTATATCATGCCAGTCGTTGACCAAGTATCAAATCAGGTACATACAGAATTGTCAGTGGGTATCGGTATGCAGTCAACCGGTGCAAAACAGTTAAAAAATGCATATAAAACAGCAAAATTTGCCTTTGAACTGTATTATTTTGAAGAAAAACTGTTGATTGATTTTAAAGATATCCATAAGGATTATATGGTCTCCTTTGAAGATTATTCTGCAAGCGTAGATGAAGCATATCATGCGATCATTGCCCACGATGAAAGTTACCTGGAAAAGATCAATAAGATCATGGACAATGTGGAAGCAATCCATTATGGAAATAAAAATGCAGCTTTATCCAGAGTATTGTATTTTGCAGCGGAGATAGGTACAAAATTGTTTCAGCATCATCTGGTCGAAGGAAATTACAATGATATGCAGGAGAAACTGCAGAAAGATACGGAACAGAGAAAAACATTTCGGGCTTTGCGTGAATGCATGCTGGATTATTATAAAAATCTGTGGCTCATGATGGATAAAAATGGAAAATTCAAAGATAAGGTAATGATTGAAAAAGTCAAAGATTATATCCAGGAACATTATGCTAAGGATCTTTCTATCAAGGAACTGGCCGATGTTGCATGCGTCAGCCAGAATTATTTCAGCGCAATGTTCAAAAAAGAAACCGGTCAGAATTACAAAGCGTATCTGACATCCATTCGAATGGAAGAAGCAATCAAATTATTGCGCCAGACGGATCTGAAAACGTATGAGATTGGCGAAAAAGTAGGATATAATAATGTACGGCGTTTTGTAGATGCATTTAAGCAGATGTATAAAGTAAGCCCAATGGTATACAAAAAAATCCTGAAAAGTGAATCATAAAAGAAAAACTCCTCCAACTATTCGTTAAAGCTGTCTTTTGCGAATAGTTGGAAATGACTGGACACTGGTGCTATTTTTGGTAAACCGTGGTATTTTTCCTTTTTTAAAGAAATATTTTTATGATTATATGTTTTTGGTTGATATAAAGGAAATATCAATTTTTCATTATAATAATTTTATGTATTACTCTCTTATTTCTATTACGCGAACCATAAAGTGCATCTCATTATAAAACAATACATAAATGAAAGGATTAAAAATGAATCGTTTGGAATTAACACAATATATTCTGGACTGTTATAATGTCAGTCCGGATCATCCATGGATGCGTTATCCAAATTATGATGTGTTTCGTCATGAAGATAATCAGAAATGGTTCGCATTGATTATGAATATTACCCCGGATAAACTTGGATTACCAGGAACAGATTTTCTGGATGTGGTTAATCTGAAAAGTGATCCTTCTTTGATTAGCATGTTATTGAATGAATCCGGTTTCTATCCTGCATATCATATGAATAAAACTTCTTGGATTACGATTGTTCTTGACAATTCTGTTGCGAATGAGAAAATAAAAAATCTTTTAGATCTCAGTTATGAGGCAACTGCATCTGAAACTAAAACAAAATCGATTAAGAAAAAATTGTAATATAAAAAGGATAAACTTCAGGGGAAACTTTCGAACATATTTTCAGAATATATGTTTGCCTTGCTCTTGTTAATATGTTATAATTTTAATAACGTATAATATGTGTTGTAATGTATTATTTCAATTGGACTATAATTGTAAAATAAAAGTGAGCCTATATAAAAGGAGAATTATAGATATGTCAAAAGGTAAAATCAGTGCGAAACAGCAGGAAATTTTAGAATATATTAAAGAAGAAATCTTACATAAAGGCTATCCGCCGGCAGTACGTGAGATTTGTGAAGCAGTACATCTTCGCTCCACATCTTCTGTCCATGCGCATCTGGAGACGCTGGAAAACAAAGGCTATATCCGTCGCGATGCTACGAAGCCAAGAGCAATTGAAATCGTGGATGATCAGTTTAATCTTACCAGACGGGAACTTGTCAATGTGCCGATTGTCGGTCAGGTAGCTGCGGGACAACCGATTCTTGCAGAAGAGAATATTGAGGACTACTTCCCTATTCCGGCAGGAATGATGCCAAATAAGGAATCTTTTATGTTGAAAGTTAAAGGCGAAAGTATGATCAACGCCGGTATTCTGAATGGGGATCTGATCCTTGTACAGCAACAGACAACTGCTGAAAACGGAGACAAAGTTGTTGCTCTCATCGATGATTCTGCAACGGTTAAAACCTATTACAAAGAAGATGGTCATTATCGTCTGCAGCCGGAAAATGATTATATGGATCCGATCATTGTGGATGAGGTGTCTATTCTTGGAAAAGTATTTGGTGTTTTCCGTATTTTTAAATAATTATTTTTGCCCTATAAAATATGTTTATATTTTTAAAATTAGAAACATCTATATAAAAACAACCTGTACTACTACTCTTCTATTTTATGAAAAGCAGTGGTACAGGTTGTTTTTTGTTATTTGGTTTTTACAGATCTTCCGGATTAATAAATTCTCCATCTCTCCAGATTCTTTCCAGATCATAGAACAGACGGTCTTCTTTTGAGAAGATATGGATGATGATGTCCTTGTAATCCATCAATACCCAGCTGGAATTGGAATTTCCTTCTTTCTGTGTGCAATGATAGCCTGCTTTGTATAATTCCTCTTCTGCAGCATCCATCATAGCCTGGATCTGATTGGAGTTGGAAGCGCTTGCGATTACGAAATAATCAGCGATTACAGAGATATTTCGGATATCAATTACCTGAATATCTTCTGCCTTCTTTTCTCCCAGTGCGTGGCAGGCAATTTTTGCCATTTCTCTTGACTGATCGGTCATGCGTTACCTCCTTTTAGTTTTATATGTTCCCAGAATTATCTTAAAATAAATATTTCTGTTATATTCTCAAATTATTCTTTGCATAATTTTTCGATATTCTTATAATAGGAATACGTGTCAAGGGTCGTCTGATCAAAGGTTCCCTGTGTTTTTTTCAGGTAAGAGATCGTATCGTCCAAAATTTGATACAGGGTCTGATCCAGATCACTTTCTGCCATTTGACGAAGCTCTTTTAAATGTGGTGCTTGGTCTCTGTTTGGCTCAATATAATCCGAAATAAAGATGATCTTGTCCAACAGGTTCATCGCCGGACAGCCTGTGGTATGCACACGGATGGCATGCAGGATTTCCGGGTCTGTGACGCCATACTTTTCTTCGGCAAAGATCTCGCCGCATTTTGCATGGAGTAAAGACGGCTGTGCCAGCTCCGCATCTGATATTTCGACGTCGTGAGAACGGCATATAGCAATTTTTTCCTCGTCACTGATACATTTTGCACAGTCATGCAAAAGACCGGCATATTGGGCTTTATGAAAGTCACAGCCATGGTTCTCTGCCAGATGTACGGCCGTATCCATGACACCAAGGGTATGGATATAACGGGAATGCTTTAATTCCTCACGCAGATGTTTTTTGATCATTTCCACAGGCATTTCCTGATACAGATGGTGCTTCTGAATATACTGTTCTACCTTTTCTGGGATAATATAACGTACTGTTTGTCCATTCTGAAGACGGGTACGTATCGTATGACTGGAAATATTAAAATTCGGCGTTTCCAGTCGATAAATCCGCCCATGATAACAAGCTGTTAATTCTGTGATCATCTCGTCTACTTTCGCTTCATTCAGATCATCCCGAACTGCCGCAAGGATCGCGGCACGCTGACAGATCAACTCCGGATGTACCCAACTGTCAAACGTATCCAGCGAATCTGCGCCTAAAATAAAGTACAAATCCGCATCCGGATATTCTTTCTGAAGCAGTTCCAGTGTTTTATAAGTATAACAGGTTTCGCTCTGTTCTACCTCACAAAGTGAAATGGAAAAATGAGGATTATCTTTGATTGCCAGCCGAACCATTTCACATCTGTGATAGGTCATTTCTTTCCCGGAAAACTTTTTGTGTGGTGTATGTCCTGTAGGGATAAAAAGAACCTGATCCAAGTCAAACTGTTCACAGGCATTTTCAGCAATGATCAGATGACCGTAATGAATGGGATTGAAGGTTCCACCCATAATACCAATGCGACGTTTTTCAGACATTAAAAAGCCTCTTTTCTTTATTTACATTACGGCAGAATAATCTTCGGATCTTTTTTCGCCGGTTTGTACAGTACGATCTTTTTACCGATGACCTGTACCACCTGGGAACGGGTACGTTCTGCTACAACTTCTGCAATTTCTTTCGGATCATCAAAGCAGTTTTTCAGAACAGAGATCTTAATCAGTTCTCTTTTCTCCAGTGCTTCTGCAATAGCAGCTACATTTTCCGGAGTGACACTTGCTTTACCGATCTGGAAGATCGGGTCCATGGTCATAGCCAGACCTTTTAAATAAGCACGCTGTTTACTTGTCATAGTTTCCTCCTGTATGACGGTATCTGATATTCTGCCAGATTTTACCTGGCAGAAAGTTTATTATTATAGTATTAAAAGATGCTGTTTGGATATCCTGGATTACCTTTATATCATTGCATTGCGGCTGCATGCCGGGACATCCTTTTTTACAAGCAGTTGTAAAAACAATACGAAAATGTTATTTATAATAATCAAAGGACAGACCGTACATGCGGACGGTATCGCCCTCTTCAATGCCAGCTTCTTCCAGTTTCTCCAGAATGCCCTGCTCTTTTAAGAAACGCTGGAAGAATAAAAATCCCTTTTCGGAATCAATGTTTGTATAACCCAGCATTTTTTCAATTTTAGGACCTTCTACGACAAATTCATCTGCCTCTTCGTCATGAACAACGGTATATGGTTCATCATCAAAGGCTGCAAATTCAGGGAAGTATTCCTGCTCAAATACCACCGGAGCAGAATCTACAGTAGATAACAGCTCATTGACATAGTATAATAACTCTTTTAAACCTTTTCCGCTGACTGCAGAGATCGGGAATACCCGGATTCCTTTTGGCTCAAATTCGTCTTTCAGCTTCTGTACAGGATCCTCATCTTCACTGTAGATGGCATCGATCTTATTTGCTGCGATAACCTGTGGTTTCTCGCATAACGCCGGGTTGTACTCTTCCAGCTCTTTGTTGATGGCATAGATGTCTGCGATCGGGTCACGTCCCTCTGTGGATGCAGCATCTACCATATGGATCATGACTTTTGTACGTTCGATGTGACGTAAAAACTCATGGCCAAGACCAACCCCCTGGGATGCACCTTCGATCAGTCCCGGGATATCTGCAATGACAAATCCGTTCGTATCATCCAGATCTACCACACCAAGGTTCGGGTTCAGTGTAGTAAAGTGATAGTTGGCGATTTTTGGATCTGCATTTGTGACACGGGATAAAAGTGTAGATTTACCAACATTCGGAAAACCTACCAGACCAACGTCTGCGATCACTTTCAGCTCCAGAAGCACTTCCAGTTCCATGGCCGGCTGACCTGGCTGGGCATATTTTGGAGCCTGCATGGTTGATGTTGCATAATGCTGGTTTCCGTTACCGCCACGGCCACCCTTTAAGATGATTTGTCTTGTATTATCGCCGGAAAGATCAGCGATAACCTTTCCACTTTCTGCCTCTTTGATAACGGTTCCGGCCGGAACTTTTACGATAATGTCAGCGCCGTTTTTACCATGACAGTTTCGTTTCTTTCCTTCTTCACCGTTCTGGGCAGCATATTTTCTTTTGTGACGAAAGTCGGTCAGCGTATTTAATCCTTCGTCTACCTGAAAGATCACATCGCCGCCTTTTCCGCCATCACCGCCGTCCGGGCCGCCGTTTGGAACATATTTTTCCCTGCGGAAGCTTACATGCCCATCGCCGCCCTTTCCGGACTTTATAATGATTTTTGCTCTGTCTGCGAACATTTTATTTTACCTCTTGATAGAAAGATAGACCCGGCTGGGTACAGTCGAGTCTATTCTTTAGTCCGATTTGTTTAACTTATTCGTTAGAAGCTACTGGGTAAACGGAAGCCTGTTTTTTATCTCTTCCTTTTCTTTCGAATCTTAATACACCATCAACTAACGCATACAGAGTATCATCTCCGCCTTTTCCTACGTTTACGCCTGGATGAATTTTAGTACCACGCTGTCTGTATAAGATATTACCTGCTTTAACGAACTGTCCGTCTGCTCTTTTGGCACCTAATCTTTTGGATTCGGAGTCACGGCCGTTCTTTGTAGAACCAACACCTTTTTTATGAGCAAAGAACTGAAGATTCATGTTCATCATGTTTCCTGCACCTCCCTGAATATAAGATCAATATATTCACTGTAGTTACTTTCCATTTCCTCTAAGCCCAGAACCATGGAACGGAACAGCAGTTGTGAATCATGTTCGAATGTCTTCAAACGATATGTCATACTGCCCGCCTCTTCGTCGGCTTCCTGTGTAAAGGAAGCATCTGTCAGCTCTTCAATCGCATTCATTGCAGTAATCGTCAAAACGCTTACTGCAGCACATACGATATCCTGTCCAGGGTCTGCATATTCAGCATGTCCCAGACAGTCAAAACCGCAGAACCGACTCTGAGAGTCCTGGTAAATCGTTATTTGAATCATAACAATTTCCTATCGATTAACCATTAATCTTTTCGATTTTAACCTTTGTGAACGCCTGTCTGTGTCCATTTTTCTTATGGTAACCGGTTTTTCTTTTATATTTGTAAACAATAACTTTTTTACCACGTCCGTTAGCTACTACGGATGCTTCAACTGTTGCGTTTGCAACTGTCGGGTTTCCGATCTTTAACTCGCCGTCATTAACAGCTAATACCTGATCGAATGTTACTGCTTCACCAGCTTCCATACCAAGCTTTTCAATGGTAATGATATCGCCTTCGGATACTTTGTACTGTTTACCACCTGTTGCTATAATTGCGTACATATGGCACCTCCTATTATCATTACTCGCCAATTTTGGTGTTGTTTTCCCTATGAAAACAAGCTTTTTAAACCTCGTTGTGCGGCATACTCATATATATTATCGTATGTTTTCTGTTATGTCAACTGTTCTTTTAAATTTTTTGAAACTTTTTTTCTTGTCAGTTCCACAAGCTCCAGTTTCGTCATATCTACCACCTGAACAGGGACGGGATCTAGCTGTACTTCCCTTTTCAGATAAGAAAGAAGTTCTTTTCGATCTTCTTCCTGTTTCATATCAATAAAATCGATAATGATGATACCTGACAGATTGCGAAGACGCAGCTGCTTTGCTGCCATACGGGCTGCTTCCTTATTTACTTTCAGGAAATGTTCCTGTTTTTTCTTTTTATTCACATCTTTTCCGGTATTGACATCGATGACGGTCAGCGCTTCCGTAGGCTCTATTACAAGATACCCGCCCGATGGAAGCCATACTCGTTTATCCAGTGCACGCTCGATCTGTTTTGAAATATTATATAAAGAACTAAGGGAAAGCATGGAATCTTCGTATAATGTTAGCGAAATATTCCGCAAAAGTGCATCCTCTTTCTGAAACTCCTGTATCTGCTCATAAATTTCCGGAATGTCCGTGATAATCTCTTCCAGCTGTTCATAGCGGGTATTCTGGATAGTACGCATATATTCCGGTTCTGACTGTTTCAGACAGGAAAAACAGGTGCGGTAACGGGCTTCTGACAGCAACTGCTCCAACTCCTGCTTTAACCGGGAAAATTCTTTTAAAATATCATCCACAGAAGCGTCTTTTGCATTGGTCCTTACGATGATACCAAAATCATCTGTTATTTTATCTGCAAAAAGGTCCTGTAACGTCTGTCTTTTTTCGGAACGGATCTTGCCTGAAATGCCAAGTTTTTTATCCCCAGTAGTCAGTACACAATACTTTCCGGTAAAATTCAGGTTTGTCGTCAACGCCGGAAGCTTTGTTTTTATATTTTCCCGGGAGACCTGTACCAGTACTTCATCTCCCTGCGCCATGGTTGGACAGGTGCCTTTTTTGATATACACAGGATGGTATTCCTGCTCCAGATTGCAATAGCCGTTCTGTCCCGGTTGAATCTCAATAAACGCCGCATTCAGATTTTTTACAACCTTCTGCACTCTTCCAATATAAATATTTCCGAGAATGGAAGGTCTGGTTTTCTTCTCAAAATGAGCTTCTACCAGATGCATCTCCTCAAACAAACCGGTAAAAAGATATGTTGTCTGATTAGCGGAATGATGATATTCCGTGATTACTAACTTTGGCATTATTTCACGATCTTTCTGCCAAAATTAGTCAGCGGAACAAAAATACCGGCGCCATTTTTCGCATAGACGTCTTTTCGCTGGATCTGATAATCAAAGGCCTGAAATTCTTTCCCAAAGAAACGGCAGAAATCTTCCACGATCAGTTCCGGTTTGATGTTCTCCTCGCTTCCGGCGGAAAGCAGAAAATGAAAACCATACACAGGACTTCCACTTTCGCCTGTTCCCTCATATGAATCAAAGGAAAAAATATGCGGTCGTACATCGATCTGGCGTTCACTTTTTTTCGTCTGTTTTGTGATCAGGATCTCTTCACGGTCTTCAAAATAGGATTTGATGCCTGCTGCGATCTCGTCCAGTGTGAATACCGGATCTTTTCCCTCTTTAAACCAGACATTGTATTCTGCTGCCGCGACAATGGACATGGCCTTTTTGGCACCTTCTGTAAGCTCCACATAGTCTGTGATCTCAATGCCGTCTACCATAACGCTGTTTAAGGCATCGATGGATTCCTGTGAAGTTCTGGTGGATTTTACTTCAATATCCAGATATTCGCCGTCACTGATAATGCCGACACCCAGAGGTGCTGCAAAAGACATGATCTGATGCGGGCTGAAGCCTTCCGTATATGCAATGTCAATCTCCGCTCTGCGGATCGCTTTCTGGAAATAGCGCATGATGTCCAGATGTCCTATAAATTTCATGACACCGTATTTGCGGAACTTAATTCTGATTTTCATAACATACACCTCCCTGGAACTGACTTGCACCGCATCCGGAGCACTGCTGCCTGCAGTTTGGCGTTACGACGCCTTTCTGTGCCTGATGCCATTCCCGCAACAGGAATGATTTGGAAATCCCTGCATCGATGAAATCCCATGGGAAGAGTTCTTCTTCTTCACGGACTCTTGTAGTATAAAAAGCAGGATCAATACCGGTTTCAGCAAAAGCATTCAGCCAGCGGTCATAATCAAAAAATTCTGACCATGCATCAAAAATGCCGCCATGCTCATAAACATGCACAAGCACTTTGGAAAGCCGTCTGTCGCCACGGGCAAGAACGCCCTCGATCAGTGTTACATCCGCTTCATGCCAGTTGTACTTCATGCTCTTTCGGTTCAGCTGCGCTTTGACTGCCTCATTTACGATCTTTGCACGACCAAGGAAATCATCTTTGGTACACATCGGATACCACTGGAACGGTGTAAACGGTTTTGGCACAAAGAAAGATGTACTGATCGTGATCTGGCATTTCCCATTTCTCTGATCCTTTGGAATTTCGTAATAACGTTTTGCGATATTGTTAGCAAGTTCCGGAATCGCCTGCATATCCTCAACGGTCTCTCCCGGAAGTCCCAGCATGAAATATAGTTTTACTTTCTGCCAGCCGCCGTCAAATGCCAGACCGGCGCCATGTAAAATATCCTCTTCCGTCAACCCTTTATTAATCACATTTCGCATACGCTGTGAGCCTGCTTCCGGAGCGAAAGTCAGACTGCTCTTTTTGATATCCTGCACTTTGTTCATAACATCAAGCGAAAATGCATCAATACGCAGCGACGGCAGGGAGATGTTGACACCCTGGGATTTGAAATTATCAATCAGGAATGTCAGCAGTTCTTCCAGATGGGTATAGTCACTGGAACTTAAGGAACTTAAGGAAATCTCTTCATGACCTGTGCTTTTCAGCATTTTATAGGCCTTATCCTTCAGCATCTCTACATCCCGTTCCCGCAGCGGACGGTATACCATTCCCGCCTGACAGAAACGACAGCCACGGATACAGCCACGCATAATCTCCAGAACGACACGATCCTGTACAATTTTAATAAACGGAACAATCGGTTTTTCAGGATAGGTCGTTTCGGACATGGCTTCTACTACCTGACGTTTGATCGTAGTCGGAACGTCCTCATATTTCGGTGTAAAAGAAGCAATCGTGCCATCTTCCTTGTAGGTTACCTCATAAAATGCAGGAACATATAAGCCTGGGATCTTAGCTGCTGCCCGGAGAAATTTCTCGCGGTCATATCCTGCTGCCTGATGGGCTTCATAGAGATCGAACAGCTCATCATAGACCGTTTCACCCTCTCCGATGTAAAAAATATCGAAGAAATCAGCCAGCGGTTCCGGATTATAGGTACAAGGACCGCCACCGATCACGATGGGATCATCAGCGGTACGGTCCTTGGCATACATCGGGATCTGGGACAGATCCAGTACCTGAAGGATGTTTGTATAGCACATCTCATACTGGATGGTAATAGCCAGAAAATCCATATCCTTTACCGGATCCTGGGATTCCAGACAGAATAACGGAATGTTCTGTTCTTTCATGATCTGGTGCAGATCCGGCCATGGAGAGTAGACACGTTCACAGAATACATCCTCTCTGCGGTTGAACATATCGTAAAGAATCTGAAGACCGAGGTGGCTCATGCCCACATCGTACACATCCGGAAATGCAAAGCCTACCCTGACCTGCACATCCTCCGGGTTCTTACAGACCGCATTTACCTCGTTGCCGATATAGCGCGCAGGTTTGTCTATTGTTAATAAAATTTCGTCACTTAAAGCGAGTTTTCTCATGTATGTCCTCTCTTTTTATATCAGTGCAGTCATTTATAAAATGCTGCTGGTTATTATAGATAATGGTTGTTAGGTTGTTTTGATAAATATGCTGCTTTGGTTGGATTCCATTATCAGTAAACAACGTAAGGCTGTAAATGTCTGTTCAAGAAAAAGGCTAAAACCTTATGGAAACATAAAGTTTTAGCACAAAATCGTATGAAAAAATATTCACAAGGTTGTCAATCTAATGAATCATAACAATTCATAAGATGCTAACTGTTTTGTCATTATAAATTATTTTTTCGTTTTTTGCAAGACCGCATCAAAATAGAAAATCCATCAAGGATTCTCATAATCATATCTTTTTAAAACATCCTAATATGTATGTTTGATATATCTATATTTGGTATCCATTTTTGTACGAGTATCAGGATGATGATAACGACGATCAACACAAGTATTCGTCTTACCGTTCTACGAATTACCTGAAATCGGTTAGACTTTCCACGAAAACCACGCCAGACCCACCAGCCCATCTTTGCACCTTTGCGGCTGTTGCAGCGCTTGCAACTGGCGCCGAGGTTATGGAAATCATTAATACTCTCCCATCCATTGCGTTTCAGATAGCGTTGGATAAACCATTCCGTCTGAGCTGCATGCACCGGGATGATATGATCTACTTGTATTTTTTCTTTTGGGAGAAGTCGCCCGCAGTAGATACAGAAATATTTTCCGTTGCGGTATGGTTCATAGTGAGAGAAAAAAATCCGGCGGTAGTTGGTGCTGCGGGCATATTTGGCATCCACATAGTCAAACCTGAATTTTTTTCTGCGGGCAAACCGTTTCCATCTGCGGATTTCGGAAACATCCACAATTTTTTCCCAGTGGGAATTTCGGGCAATAAACCCTTTTCTTTTTAAAAATCGTCGTTTACGATAGGTATTTTTTTCCCCGTTTTTTATTCGGATCAGATATTCAGACATAATGCTCTCCACTTTTATGTTATGTACAGACGGAAAATCTCTGTCATGATCAAAAGATGATTTATAATGAGTGAATCTGAATATATCTATGGCTGTGCAGAATCCGTGTCCTGCCCGTAGTCCAGCAAAGTATTCACTTTGATTTGATCTGAAGAAATATTTTCTTTGTGGTAATAGAACACGACATGGTCATATGGGACAACGGCTGTAATATCCAGATATTCACATTCTAGGATGATCTGAGAAGGTATGGTCTTAAACCCGGGAAGTTCTGCTTCTGGCTGAACGAATACAAGACTTCGCACAAAATCAACAGAACATACGGTTCCACTTCCGTATTCAAGCCGGACACCAGAGCCTTCCGTATCATTGGAAGACAGATTGCCGGAAACTTCTGCTTTTGAAAATGGCTGTTCACAACCTGTGATAGTTAACACTAAGGCCAGAACCGCAAGGCTCAAAAAGAGGTGTTTCATAAGGAAATATTTCTTTGTATGTAAATGATTCATTGTTTGCAAGTTCGCTTTCACTGCTTGTATAGTATTTTTATATTATATACAGTATTGATATCTGATGATATATGGTATAGCTGTTCTGTTGGCGATGGCAGCACAGATATGGCATATTTTGTCTTCCATAGATTTGGTCATAAAAAAAGCAGGAATTATTTTCCTGCCTTTTTGTCGGGGAATCTAATTATTGATCGTATGATGGGAAACAAAACTGCTACGGTCAATAGCTTTAAAAGTATATCCCTGTGCCTGATAATATTCAATGATTCTCGGAAGTGCGGTAACAGTATTTACTTTTGCCTGTGCATCATGACAAAGGATGATGATATTGCTGGCCTTAAGACCGGTTGCGCTTTTTACAAGCTGGTCTACGGATTTATGTTCTTCTCCATCGCCGGAATCGCCATTCCAATCATAATACTGATATCCCTGTGTCTGAACATCCTGTGCCAGTGAAGACATGATGCCAGGGGTATATTTTTTGGAAACCGTATTAGAGGATCCGCCTGGAAACCGAATGAAGCATGGTACATAGCCGATCTCATCTTTTACATATTGACCAATCTGGTTAAGATCCTGAAAAAAAGCATCTTCTGATGAATATACCTGCGAATAGTCATGAGTGTATGAATGAAGTCCGATCGTATGTCCCTTATCATAAGCGATTTTGATCATATCTTTGTATTCTGGCCATTCTGCTGTTACGAAAAAGGTTGCTTTGCAGCCATACTGATCCAGGATATCCAAAATTTTCTGGGTATTACCGGATGGACCATCATCGAATGTTAGATAAACAATTTTTTCTTCAGTTTTTTCCAGTGTTCCAACAGTTTTTCCAGGCTGCACGGCAAAATCGCTTCGCGGGTCTTTTGCAAGAGCCTCCTGACGTGCTTTTTCTTCCTCTTCCGCTTTTTCCTTTTCTGCTTCCGCCTGTTTTTCTTCTTCAGATTTTGCAGAATCTTTTTTTTCCGTATCCGAAGAAATGTCCTGTGCATTTTCGCTTTTATTTTTTGTGATTTCAGAAGCGGCAGAACTTTTCGACATATGCACACCGACAGATATCATAACAATGACAATGATCACACATGCACATGCCATTCCTCCGCGAACTAATAATTTTTGTTTTTTCGGATCAAACGGACCGCGTCTTTTATCAAACATGTAGGAACTCCCCTTTTGCATAAAATACTGTATTTTATATAAGTAAAAACCCGCAGTTTTTACTGCGGATTTTTCAAAACTCGACATTAATCATAGTCCTTAAGAATGCTTTTGTCAACGTATCTGTCGACTTTAAATTCTTACTTTTTTATGAAGAGATATTACTAATTATTGACAGAATGATGAGCCACGAAACTGTCGCGGTCGAGGGCTTTAAAAACGTATCCCTGAGACTGGTAATATTCGATAATAGATGGCAATGCTTCTACTGTCGTATCCTTTGCCTGTGCATCATGACAGAGCAGGATCAGGTTATTGGAATGATAACTGGTTGCCTGCTGGATCAGTTCCTGTGTTGTTTTAGTAGCGCCATCACCGGAACTAGCGTTCCAGTCATAATACTGATATCCACGATCCTGAACCTCTTTTACCAGTTCAGACATGATACCGGACGTATATTTTGCAGAGACAGTATTGGATGAACCACCCGGAAAACGGATAAAGCATGGGACATAACCGATTTCATCTTTTACCATCTGTCCAATCTGATCCAAATCCTCAAAATAAGCATCTACAGATGCATAGACTTTGGAATATGTATGGGAATATGTATGGAGGCCGATCGTATGTCCCTTGTCATATGCAACTTTGATCATATCCTTGTATTCCGGCATTTCACCTGTTACAAAGAAGGTTGCTTTACAGTTGTACTGATCCAGAATATCTAAAACTTTCTGTGTGTTTTCAGATGGTCCGTCATCCAGTGTCAGGTAAACAACTTTTTCTTCGGATTGCTCGGTTGTCCCAACCGGTTTTCCTGGCTGTGCGGCAAAATCTACTCTGGCATCCAGAAAATTTTTACTGGAAGTTGCTGCATTTGCATTGTCGTTCTCTGTATTCTGTTCCGGTTCCTGGACAGAAGATTCCGTAGTTGCAGAGATTTCACTGTGGGAATCGGATGTACTTACCACCGGATCCTGCTGAGATGTTTCTTTTGAACCACAGCCTGCTGCTACAAATATCAGTCCTGCGATACACAGACCGGAAAGAACAATCTTCCGGAGTTTTTTTGTTTGAATATATGATTTTCGGGTCACTTATTTTCCTCCTGCTGCCTGTTTAGTATGGATTCTGTCTTTTACTGACAGATGATGCTAACATGTCTTTACACAATCTTATTCATAATAAGCTTTCGTATTCCTGCTGTCAAATAATTTCCCGGTAAAATGTACATCTACATAAAAAATTAAAATTTTAACAGGTACCGGTAACCAGTCCGGCTGCTGTCTTCCCAAGCCATACGCCTGCGATACAGCAAATGAAACTCAGAACGGCATAAAGTCCGCCGGTTGCCCAGGAGCCATTTTCAAACAATGTCAGCGTTTCCAGTGAAAAGGTGGAAAATGTGGTAAATCCCCCGCAGAATCCTGTCTTTAAAAAAAGGATCAGATTTGGCGCATCCGCTTTTTTTTCACTGGCGATACCAACGATCAGTCCAATGGCAAAAGCGCCTAGAATATTAGTCAGAAATGTCATCAGCGGAAATTCTGTTTTTACGGTTATGAGACTCAGCGCATAACGGAGCATTGCTCCCAATGCTCCGCCAAGGCCTACAAATAAAAAGCCCATATATATGATGCTACTCCTTTGTTTTTATGATGGCTGATTACTGATGATAATAACTTAAGAAGTCAGCCAGTTTATCCGTTGCATCCTTCAGCACTTCGATACGCGGCAGATATACAACACGGAAATGATCTGGTTCGCCCCAGTTGAAACCACCGCCATGGATGATTAGGATTTTTTTCTCTTTCAGAAGATCGAGGGCAAACCTTTCATCATTTACAATATTGAACTTTTTCGTATCAATCTTCGGGAAAATATAAAAGGCTGCTTTCGGTTTTACAGCGGTAATGCCCGGAATATCGTTCAAGGCATTGTAAATGAACTCTCTCTGCTCATAGATTCTTCCGCCCGGAATGATATAATCGTTGACGCTCTGGTGCCCGCCCAAAGCTGTCTGTACGATGGATTGTGCCGGAACATTGGAACACAGACGCATATTGGAAAGCATGTTCAGACCCTGAATATAATCATCTGCAATGGATTTGTTACCGCTGAGTATCATCCATCCGATACGGTATCCTGCAATCATATGTGATTTTGACAGACCGCTGAAGGTAACACAGAACAGATCCGGTGCCAGAGATGCGATAGATACATGTTCTTCACCATCCATAACGAGACGATCATAAATCTCATCAGAGAAAATGATCATCTGATGTTCTCTCGCAATATTCACGATTTCTTGCAAAACCTCTCGCGGATAAAGCGCGCCCGTTGGGTTGTTCGGGTTAATGATAACAATCGCTTTTGTGTTCGGTGTGATCTTTTTGCGGATATCATCCATATCCGGATACCATTCTGCCTGTTCGTCACAGATATAATGGACGGCCTTTCCACCAGCTAATGTGACACAGGCTGTCCATAACGGATAATCCGGAGATGGAACAAGTACTTCATCTCCATTATCCAGCAATGCGGACATACTCATATTGATCAGCTCACTGACCCCGTTTCCGGTATAGATGTCACGGATCGCTACATTTGGAATATGTTTGATCTGTGCATATTGCATAATGGCTTTCCTTGCGGAAAAAAGTCCCTGTGCCGGCGAATATCCCTCGCACTCTGTCAACTGCTGCTGCATATCATAAACGACCTCATCCGGGGTACGGAAGCCAAATGGCGCCGGATTTCCAATATTCAGTTTTAAGACATGTACGCCGCTCTCTTCCATACGGTTTGCTTCGTCTACGACAGGTCCTCTTACATCATATAATACATTATCCAGTTTGGTTGATTTCTTAAATTCACGCATGGTCTGCTGTTTCCCTTCTGAGTCTGAATCTGCAACTGTGCCAGTTACAGAGGTGTGTTCTGTTTGTATTATCGGATTGGTTTCATTGCCAGTATTGTTCTCTGTGGATGTGTGATCGCTTGCATCCTTTCCATATAGCCAGTTAATATCCACATGCAGGATCTGGGCAAGAATCTGTCCCACATTTTCCCGTGGTATAGATTTTCCACTGACATACTGACTGATCTGGCTTTTTCCGAGTTTTATATTTTGTCCCTGTGCCGCTCGAAGAATATCCACCTGTTTCATAGCTCGTTCTTCCATCGCTTCACGGAACCGTTTTGCAAAGATAGATTCTGTCATAAAAGTGCTCCTTTCAGAACAAATTGAAAGTGCTGTTCAAAAGTTCAATTTCTGGAATCTATGATAACACAGCGATTAGAAAAGTTCAAGCATAAAATAAACTCCCGGCGTAAAATTATTAGAAATTGAACTACATATAAAAAAATAAACTTGAAAGGAAATTAGGATGCCAGATATCAGCACTATGCAAAATGAACTTTTTTAGTATACCAATCAGTGCATAGTATACTTTTATGAAGAGATATTTCTTAAATAAATAGCTTTATATATTTATACAAAATGAACTTTTTCATAATAAATATCGTGATACCTTTTAAAATATATTGAACATACTGGAAAATCGCAGGTTTGTTGTGATGTTTTACTTTTCAAGAGATACAATATCCAGTTTTTTTAACTGACTGGTCAGCTGCTTCCACTGATCATCACTTTTGATCCGCTGGACAATGGAATCTTTCGACAGAAAATGCCATTGTGTATTCGTTTGTCGGAGTGCCACAAATCCCAGGAATAATAAAAACGCCACAAAAAGTCTGGCTTTCCAGAAAGTTGGATGGGGATTGGAAGAAGCTGCCTGCTCTGATTCGTCCTGTTTGTGCCATTGCTTTTTTACTGATTCTGTTTGTACTTGTTCTTTTTCTGAAGCATGAAATTGAGCGCGAACCTGTCGGATATATTCCTGCCGGTTCATTGGTTCCTGTGCCATAATAATACCTCCCACATGACATACAGATTTTTCGCAAATATTACAAATCTGTAAATACTTACGCAGAATATTAGGCCTTTATGACAGAAAATGAATCGCACTCACATAAAATACGAAAAAAGACTGCTGATTGAAAAATCAGCAGTCTGTAAAAATACTAGATTCTGTTTTGTTTTTTACTATTATTACCGTCTTGCCAGTTCATCCATGACATCTTCCCAGCGGATGCCCTTTTCTACCATAAGAACCATCAAATGGTAGAGGAAATCAGCAATCTCATATTTGATCTCTTCCTGTACCGGGTTTTTAGACGCGATCACGATTTCAGTTGCTTCTTCACCGATTTTTTTCAAGATCTTATCCAGCCCTTTGTCAAACAGGTAATTGGTATAGGAACCTTCCTTTGGATTTACTTTTCGGTTGTGGATAATATCATATTCTTTTTCAAACACTTTCAGGATATTTTTTTCCTGATATTCGTCTGATGTAAGATTTGTAAAAAAACAGGTCCGGTTGCCGGTATGGCAGGCGGCACCTACCTGAGATACTTTGGCAAGGATCGTATCTTTATCGCAGTCAATGGATAAAGATTTGACATACTGCACATGTCCGGAAGTCAGTCCCTTCGTCCAGAGTTCATTACGGCTGCGGCTCCAGTACGTCATTTTCCCAAGAGACAGCGTTTTCTGAAATGCCTCTTCGTTCATGTAAGCGAGCATCAGCACATCGTTGGTCTTATGATCCTGTACGATAACGGGGATCATACCATCGGAGTTCAATTTAAACTCTGACCACTGTAAGGTAGAACCGAAATGACCGGTCGGGATTCCCTGTGCTTCCAGTTCGTCCTTTAAGGCAAGGATGTTTACAGTCGGATCGCTGAGCATATTTCCGGCAAGACCGTTGATGGTCTCGTCCTTTGTCAGAACATCCAGCATTTCTGTAAAAGAAGCATTGTTTACCACCGGTGTATATGGAATTTCTGTTACATTTTCAATGGTGCCCACCAGCTTTTCGTTCAGGAGAATGATCTCACTGACATTTTCTTCAATGATCTCTTTTTCTTTGAATAAAATATCTACGTTAAACAGAGATAACGTGATCTTTTCTTTACCAAAACGCATGGCGCCTTCTCTGGTCAGTTCAGAGCTGACCGGTTTTAAACCGTTCAGGATTACTTTTTTACAGCCTGTGTAAAGGACTTTTTTGATATCTTCCATACGGTTGATATTTCCACCGGCATAGACAGGCAGTTCGGACATATGATTGATTTCTTTTAAAGTATGAAGGTTGATTTCATGTTCCTCCTCATCTTTAGAAAGATCAAATACGTAAATCTTGTCAATCCCATTATCGTTATATCCTCGTACGAGATCAAATAAATTTCCAACAGGAGAAAGATCCTCTGCATTTGTTACGGCTTTGCCATGCTTTAAATATATGGTTGCGATTAAACTTTTCTGTCTCATAAAACGGTTACAGACTTCCTTTCGTTGATAATATTCCATGAATGCGCGGATCAATGGAGGTCGCCTGATCCAGTGCTTTTCCGAAAGCTTTGAACAGTGCTTCGATGATGTGATGATTATTTACTCCGTCCAGAACTTTCATATGCAGGTTCATTCCTGCGCTGTAGGAAATGGCGTAGAAAAATTCTCTTACCATTTCAGTATCCATATCTCCTACCCGCTCACAGCTGAATGCACCGTCGAAGGAGAAATACGGTCTGCCGGACAGATCAATGGCACATAAGACCAGTGTCTCATCCATGGGAAGGATCATGCTGCCATAGCGGCGGATGCCGGCTTTGTCTCCGATTGCTTCTTTGATGGCGGTGCCAAGTACGATGCCTGCATCTTCGATGGTATGATGACAGTCTACATCCAGATCACCGTCTGCCTCTGCAGTCAGATCAAAGAATCCGTGACGTGAAAACCCATCCAGCATATGGTCGAAAAATCCGATACCGGTGGAGATATCTGTCTTACCAGAACCATCTAAGGTCAGGGTAATGGAAATATCCGTTTCTTTTGTTTTTCGTGAAATCGTTGCAATACGAGGTGTTTCCATAAATATGCCTCCTGCTTATTATTTATCTTCAAATCTTACGCGGATCGAGTTTGCATGGGCAGTGAGCTGCTCGCTTTCTGCAAACTGGATAATGTCTTTGTGTACTGCCTCCAGCGCTTCTCTGGAATAAGAGATAATGCTGGATTTTTTAATAAAGTCATCGACACTCAGCGGGGAGAAGAATTTTGCAGTTCCGTTGGTTGGTAATACGTGGTTTGGTCCTGCGAAGTAATCGCCCAGCGGTTCGCTGCTGTATTCTCCGAGGAAGATGGCACCTGCATTTTTGATGCGGGTCATGACGTCAAAGGGATTTGCAGTAACGATCTCCAGATGTTCAGATGCGATCTCATTTGCGGTATCGATAGCTGTAGCCATATCCGGAGCGATCAGGATATATCCATAATTTTCAAGTGATTTTGTAATAATCTCTTTTCTGGAAAGCTCTGCAGTAAATTTATCTACTTCTGCAGATACTTTTTCTGCCAGTTCTTTGCTGGTAGTGATCAGGATTGCAGAAGCCAGCTCATCATGCTCGGCCTGAGAAAGGAGGTCTGCTGCCACATATCTCGGATTTGCAGTTTCATCTGCCAGTACGAGAATCTCGCTTGGACCTGCGATAGAATCAATGCTGACATAGCCGAAGACCGCTTTTTTTGCCAGAGCGACATAAATGTTTCCAGGTCCTACGATCTTATCTACTTTCGGAATGGATGCAGTACCGAAAGCCATGGCAGCGATGGCCTGTGCGCCGCCAACTTTAAATACTTTATCGACACCGGCTTCTTTTGCTGCGACCAGTGTGGTCGGATTTACTTTTCCGTTCTTATCACATGGCGTTGTCATAATGATCTCTTCTACACCTGCAACCTTTGCCGGCATGATGTTCATGAGTACGGAAGAAGGGTATACAGCTTTTCCACCCGGAACGTAGACACCAGCTCTTGCGATCGGTGTTACTTTCTGTCCGAGGATCGTTCCGTTTGTCGTGCTGTCAAACCAGCTGTACTGTTTCTGTTTCTCGTGATATACGCGGATGTTTTCTTTTGCTTTGCGGACGATTGCCAGAAGTTCATCGTCTACCTGAGCATAAGCTTCTGCGATCTCTTCTTCTGTTACCTGAATCGTTTCAGCAGTAATGTCTGCACCGTCAAAACGTTTTGTATAATCAAACACAGCATCATCTCCGTTGGCACGGACATTTTCGATGATGTCATTGACACGGCCTTCAAATTCGGTGTAGTTGTTCGGGCTTCTTTTTAAGAGGTCTGTTAATATATTCTGAATCGTATCTTTGGTAAGTTCTAATGTACGCATATTGCGAATCTCCTTTGACTTTCTCTTATAAATATTGTTTCCATGTTTCGTTTTTGTCCCATATCTTGATGTGAGGAACAGCATCATCACAGGAAACCGCTTTAATTTTCTTTTAATACACCGCGTAAGTCTGAGATTAGCTTCAGGATACGCTCCTGTTCCATTTTCATACTTACCTGGTTGACTACCATGCGGGCAGAAAGCGGGCATACTTCTTCCAATACAGTCAGCCCATTCTCGCGCAGTGTGGAACCGGTCTCCACGATATCTACGATGACTTCAGAAAGTCCTACGATCGGTGCCAGTTCGATAGAACCGTTTAATTTGATGATCTCAACGGTCTGATGTTTCTGATTGTAAAAATAATCCTTTGCGATTCGCGGATATTTTGTGGCTACACGGATCAGCTCGTGATGATGGAGCAGGTCTTTGGCAGATTCCGGTCCGCAGACGCACATTCTGCATTTCCCAAATCCGAGATCCAGAACTTCATAAATATTCCGGCCTTCTTCCAGGATTGTATCTTTTCCTACGATACCGATATCGGCGGCACCGTATTCTACATAAGTAGGAACATCCGGTCCTTTTGCCAGGAAGAACCGCAGTTTCAGTTCCTCATTGACGAAGATTAGTTTTCTCGTATCTTTATCTTTCATCTCTTCACAGGTAATGCCGATCTTTTCAAACATTTCCAGTGTCTTATTTGCAAGACGGCCTTTTCCAAGTGCAAATGTTAAATATCTCATAGGTGCTAACTCCTTCTTAAATACAGTAAATAACATCTTTGATGTGGAAACGGGCTGCCGCTGCTTCCATATCGTCCCGGCTGGTATCTGCTTCAATACGCATCATCTCAATATGTTCACCGGATTTTCGCATCTTCTGCGCGATCTTAATAGCATTGGCACGGTTCTGGGCATTGTATACGATCCACACGGTCTGTTCTTCTACCGGAATAGAAATGTTCTGGCGGGAAAGCGCCATCATGAGCTGATCTACCACGAGGGCAAAACCAGTTGCCGGCGCATGTTTCCCAAAATAAGTCAGCAGTGTATCGTAGCGACCGCCTTTTACGATTGCTTCACCGGTTCCGAATGTATACCCTGCAAAAATAATGCCTGTATAGTAAGCCAGCTCGGACATCATATCCAGTTCATAAGACACATAGCGGTCTGCACGATATAATTTTAACAACTCATCCAGTTCCTGTAATCGTTCGATGGATGCACGGATCTTTGGATAATTTGCAGCTTTTTCTTTTGCCGTATCTAAAAGCTCCATTGTGATCACGCACTCGCTGAGCATGCCGAAAAGCTCCTGCAGATCCGGGTCAAGATCCATTTTACTGATGATCTCTTCCACACCATAAAAGTTTTTGTTTACAATCAGTTCTTTGATGCTGGTCTCAGTCTCTTCATCAAATCCGGCTGCTTCAAAGAGTCCTGCGAGGAAATCAACATGTCCTACTCGGATCTGAAACTCTTTCAGTCCTGCATTTTCCAGAAGCTGGATGGCAAGAGAAAGGATCTCTGCATCGGCATCTACGGAACTGTCACCGATGAGCTCGGCACCGGACTGGGTACATTCTTTCAGTCGTCCCTGATAGCTGGAATTGTTGATGAATGTATTTCCGCGATAACAGAACCGCAGCGGAACATTTTCATCCATGTAATATTTGGATGCGCACCGTGCGATGGACGGTGTGATATCCGGTCGCAGTACCAGTGTATTTCCTTCCCGGTCAAAAAATTTATACAGATTTTTGGATGGCGTGGAACCGATCTCTTTTGCAAATATATCAAAAAATTCAAAGGTCGGAGTCTGAATCGGGTGATAGCCATACTCCTTCATCAAAGACATGATGTTTGTCTCGAGGGAAATCTTTCGCTCGCATTCTTCGTTGTAAATATCCCGTACACCCTCTGGGGTATGTAATAATTCCTGTTTCAAACCGTTCCTCCTGTAATTGTTCGTTCTTCATTCACTTTAGTGTGCTACTGTGCTAATACGTTAAATCCTGCTTATTATATTGCATTTATATGGAAAAGTCAAGATGTACTTCTTTTGCATATAATTATAATAGGCTTGCTATGATTTTACTTCTGCTACAGGAGCTGTAACTATGCAAAGAATATGCAAAAGAAGATTATAAATGTATATTTTTTATATTACAGTCATTATATTTGCTTATAAAATCCTTTATTTGTGAATAGACGATATCATTTAATACTTTTTAAGAATCTCGTATACTCAGATCCAGCTGCAATGGATCCAAAAACGGAACCAACAGATTTCCTTTTCGTGAAAAGAAAAACCGGGGATTCAGTTCATCATAACGAAAACTTTTGCGACCGCCATTTTGCATGCGTTCCCAAAAGGACATGATCTGTCTGTAGGTCAGATAATAATATTCTTCCCGGTGTGTGAAATAAATCAGCAGGAAAGAAATGCCATTTTGTTTTTCAAAATTTTGCATAAAGCGGATCTGATGGGGGTGAATATTTTGCAGCGGAAAGGTATCCGTGGCACACTCTTTGGCATCAAAACAGACTGGGATTCCCTGCACTGCTCCAATATAATCTACAGTACTTTTCTGATCAAAGTAAGCCAGCGTGATATGGCGATGGTCTTTATCTATATTAATGGGGGTTATGGGTGTGGGGATTTTCTGGATCAGTGCCAGACCGTGTTCCAGATACAGTTCAATGGTTCGGTTGATCAGCTCTTCTAGTGTGGAGCCACGCAGTCCTCTTGAATTCCAGGTCGCCATTATAAGATCCCCCGGTGCAGCATCTCTTCAGCTTCATAATAGATGATATTTTCTTTTACGCTGGTAAAGATGCCATGTTTCAGTGTGACCAGATTGACACTGCAGTTCGGCTGATGAAGCGTCCAGAACTCATCCAGTTTCATTTGGCGGATCTGCGTAAGAAATGCACGAATCACAGCGCCATGGCATACTACCAGAACATTCTGAACAGATGTATCCGATTCTAATGGCAGCAGCTGCTCCGTCAGAAAGCGTTTGGTTCTTGCATACAGATCATCAAAACTTTCGCCCGTTGGGTCAGCCTGATATTTGGAAGGGACAGAAAAGCAGGCCTGGATATTCGGGTCAGAATCTTTAATCCTTTTTAATTCCAGCCCCTCATATTTTCCAAAACACATTTCCCGGATGGAAGGATCAATCGTAATCTCTGCCTCCTGTTTCTCCTGTACGATACGGGCAGTTTCCAGCGCACGCTGATAGGGACTGCTGAAGATCTTCTGAAACCGGATGCCATCTCTGACAAATCCGTCTCTGGTATCTCTTGCCAGCTGCCTGCCATATTCGGTCAGCTTAATATCGGAGGAACCCTGAATCTTTCCCATATGGTTCCATACGGTTTCTCCGTGTCTCATAAAGTAAATATTCATGAATCTATGACTCCGTTTCTATTACATGTACGTTCGATATCTTTTTTCAATGAATCTTTTGGGTTATACAGTTTCAGTACTTTCTGAAAACTTTCCGGTACCGGTGCTTCAAATTTCCGGCCGTCCGGAAGAATCAGTTCGCTGGCATGCAGCATCTGATCCGCAATTCCCGTTTCTTTTTTTAATCGGTCATTTTGCTTGCGATTTCCGTATTTGTAATCACCGAGGATCGGATGCCCCATGGAAGCCAGATGGGCGCGGATCTGATGGGATCGTCCTGTGATCAGATGTACTTTTAATAAAGTGACATTTCCCACCGTCTGTATCGGTTCATAACTGGTCTCGATTGGATCTGCCTGTGCAAAGGGCTGTTTTTTTACGGTTACCTTATTGGAAGCATGATCTTTTTTCAGATAACCACGGATATACTGCTTTTCAGATACTGTTCCCTGCACCAGACAGAGATAATATTTCTGCAGGTTTCTGCTTTTTAACAGCTGTCCCATCGTCTGCAGTCCGTGCATGGATTTCCCGGCAATGAGAATGCCGGAAGTATTCCGGTCCAGACGGTTGCAGATGGACGGTTTAAAGGTATATAAGTCTTCTTTTGTCAGCTGTCCACTGTTTAACAGATAGTCAAGAACAAAATCATTTGCGGAATAGTCCGAAGGGACGGCTTTCTGAGAAAGCATACCGGAAGGTTTATTTAAAATCAAGATATCGGAATCTTCATAAATAATCTCCGGCAAAACAGCATTCTTTTCGGGCTCTTGTTTTCTGCTTTTCTCTTTGGAGATGTTTTTGGCAATCTGGCTTCTATTTTTATTCAAACCTTGAACTGTTTCTTCAATTCTTGAAGAAGCGTTCATTTTTTTATTGTTGTCTTTTTCTGAAACATTTTGAAAGCTATTTTCTGATGGATCTTTTGGGAAACCGATATTCTCCGAAACAGGATAAGTTGAACCAGATAACAGCTTTCCCCCGGAAAACTTTTCAAAGGTTTCATCGGAAAAATAAATTTTAATATTATCACCCTTACAAAGTGTTTCGCGTCCGTCCGCTTTTTTATCATTTAAAACAATATTTTTTTTGCGAAGCATTTTATAGAGGAAGCTCTTTGGGGCTTCGGAAAGTATTCGGGACAGATATTTATCCAGCTTTATTCCTGCCTCATGGGATTTTATCTCAAATTCTTTCATTTCTTGTCCTTTTTATTTTTTCTTATGCACGTTGCGGATGGTCTTCTTTTTCTGGTTATAGGAATTCCCGGACTTATTTTTTCCCTGACCGGATCTGGTATCTTTGTTTTTCCGATTATCTGAATGTCCGCTGTTTCCGGTATTTCCATGATAACCGTTATAATTACCATTGTTTTTTCGCGGGCGGATCAGACAGTGCTTATCGTATCCGATAAGATCCGTGCGGTGCGCCAGATGCAGTGCTTCTGAGACCAGATCATAGTTTTTCGGATTGCGATACTGGATTAATGCACGCTGCATTGCTTTCTCATGTGGATTTTTCGCAACATACACCGGCTCCATCGTCCGTGGATCCAGTCCTGTATAGTACATGCAGGTGGATATGGTGGATGGAGTCGGATAGAAATCCTGCACCTGTTCCGGCATATATCCAAGATCCCGGAGATATTCTGCCAGTTCTACCGCTTCTTTTAGCGTAGAACCCGGATGGGAGGACATTAGATACGGTACCAGGAACTGGTTTTTTCCAAGCTTTTCATTGATGGATTTATATTCCCGGACAAATTTATTATAAACTGCCACCGGCGGTTTGCCCATTTTCTGCAAAACAGCGTCAGAAATATGCTCCGGCGCAACTTTCAGCTGACCGCTGACATGATGCTCACACAGTTCCCGGAAAAACGTCTTATCTTTGTCACAGATCAGATAGTCGAAACGGATACCGGAACGGACAAAGACTTTTTTCACGTTTGGAAGTTCACGAAGCTTTCGAAGGAGAGACAGATAATCACTGTGATCGACCTTCAGGTTTTTACATGGTGTGGGAAACAGGCATTGCCGGTCTTTACAGACACCGTATTTCAGCTGTTTATCACAGGATGGCGCCCGGAAATTGGCAGTCGGACCACCAACATCGTGAATATAACCTTTGAAATCCGGGTCCCAGATGATCTGGGAGGCTTCCTGTAAAATAGATTCATGGCTTCGGGTCTGTATGATACGTCCCTGATGGAAGGTCAGTGCGCAGAAATTACATCCACCATAGCATCCACGATTGCTGACAAGACTGAATTTTACTTCTTCAATGGCAGGAACGCCGCCTGCTTCTGCGTAAGACGGATGCCAGTTTCGCATAAACGGAAGGCTATAGACTGCATCCATTTCACTCTGGCTCAATGGTTTTGCCGGTGGATTCTGTACCACATACGTTTTATTTCCGTAAGGTTCAATCAGACGTTTTGCCGTAAACGGATCGGTATTGCAATACTGGGTATAAAAACTCTCTGCGTAAGAATGTTTGCTGTTGCAGATCGTATAGTAATCCGGGAGCATCAGACCGTCAAAAACACTATCCGGATCTTTTGTCTTATAAACGCTTCCATCGATATAGGTAATATCATGAATGGAAAGTCCACTGGCAAGGGCATCAGCCGTATCAACAATGCTTCGCTCTCCCATTCCGTAAAGCAACAGGTCTGCACCGGAATCCAGCAGGATCGAACGTTTCACTTTATTGGACCAGTAATCATAATGCGCCAGACGGCGGAGACTTGCTTCCAGTCCGCCAATGATGATCGGATTCTTTTTATAAGTCTGACGGATCAGGTTACAATATACAATGGTTGCATAATCCGGTCGTTTTCCCATGACACCGCCCGGTGTAAATGCGTCTTTCTGACGTGGTCGTTTTGAGACAGAATAATGATTGACCATAGAATCCATGTTGCCGCCGGTCACGATAAAGCCAAGCTTCGGTTCTCCAAGGATTGTGATACTTTTCGGGTCTTTCCAGTCCGGCTGGGAAATGATACCGACACTGTATCCGTGCGCTTCCAGTATTCTACTTATAATAGCATGTCCAAAAGAGGGATGATCTACATAGGCATCGCCGATGATATAGACAAAGTCTAACTGTTCAATGCCTCTTTTTTCCATGTCTTCTCTGCTGATAGGTAAAAAATCTTTCATATATTCTCCGTTCTGCCGCTGAGGCAGCTGTAATGCCTGCTACAACGGGCATATCGTGTTTTGTAATTGCTCCAGAATATCAAAGTAATCGCGGATATAATAATCTGCCAGTTCCTTTTTTTCTTCGGTCATATGTATGGAATAATCATCTTCTACCGCACATACTGTCATGCCGGCATTTTTCCCAGCCAGAATACCCATAGGGATATCTTCAAATACGAGACAGTCTGCCGGATTGACATGAAGAAGTTCCGCCGCTTTCAGATACACATCCGGTGCGGGTTTCCCGGCGCAGACATCACAGCTGGTAACTGCAACATCGATATACGGATCCAGCTGTCTTGCCTGCAAAAAGACGTCCAGAAGTTCTCTGGAATTACTGGTTGCGATGCCTACAGCGATATGGTACTCCTTCAGCCATTTCAGAAATTCTGGAATGCCGGGTTTTACTTTTACCTGATCGCGGTACTGTTCCATTGCCTGCTGATTCCAGATGACCTTCAGTTCATCTACCGTTTCCGGCAGGGAAAAGGTATCAACAAAATATTGTGCTGTTTCGGTAAAACTCATACCTTCGATATCTTTCTGCAAAGTATCAGGCACTGCAATTTTTCTCGTTTCAAAAAAGATCCGGTCAATCTCGGTCCAGACGGTCATGGAATCAGCCATGGTTCCGTCTAGGTCAAAGATGACAGCTGTTTTATTTTCTAACATGTGATTTTTCCTTTATATTCGTTATCTCATATATTTTATCTCATAAACAAAATTCGTTCATTACCAACATTTGCCGTTCGTCAACCATACGAGTATGTTGACTCTCTTGCACTTATTATATCATGAACAAAAGCAGTTCATGATCAACATTCGCCGTTCGTCAATCATACGAGTGTGTTGACTCTCTTGCGCTCATTATATCTTAAATAAAAATATCTTAAAATTACTGTTTCAGTTCCTGCACTTCTTCGTCTGTCAGAAAACGCCAGGCGCCGGGCGCCAGCTTTGGGTCTAAGGAAAGGGATCCCATGGACATCCGCTTCAGATAAATGACTTCCATACTCACTGCCTGAAACATGCGTTTTACCTGATGGAAACGTCCCTCTGTGATCGTAAGCAAAATCTCAGACTGTCCATTCAGACTGTCCGTGGACCGAATCTCCAGTTTTGCAGGCTGTGTCTGCTTCTCATCTCCGATATCCAGCCCTTCGGCAAATCGTTGAATTTCCTGTTCTGTTACCATTCCCTGAATCCGTGCAAAATATGTTTTGGGAACATGCTTTCCAGGAGCCAGCAGATTGTGAGAAAGTACCCCATCATCGGTAATAAGAAGCAGCCCTTCCGTATCCAGATCCAGACGTCCCACCGGCGAAAGCTTTTTATGAAGCGTTGCCGGCAGATAATCCATAACGGTTTTGTGGAGTTGGTCCGTATGCGCCGTGACACATCCTGCCGGTTTGTGAAACATGATATATTGATACTCACTGTAAGAGATTTTTTCCCCGGAAACCAGAATCTCATCTGTATCTGGAGAAATCTTCATACTGCCGTCTTTAACGGGAACACCGTTTACGGTAACCATCTGGTTTTTTATTTGTTTTTTTACTTCTGAGCGGGTTCCGATACCGCTGTCCGCCAGAAATTTATCAAGTCGTATTGTTTTTGTCATAACAGTCTTTTGGATAATGATATGTCAGTGTATGTTGTTTCAGTTTTATGAGATACGGATAGGGATTGACTGCTGCTTCCTTTCCATTTTTGTCTGTAACATAAAATCCCATATGTAAATGCGTGGCAAATTTGCCACTGGTTCCTTCCGGTCCATATCCGGTATTCCCGGCAAATCCAAGGAAGTCACCAGCCTTTACCATACTTCCTTCCTGCAGCTCTGGCATATAAGATTCCAGATGGGCATAGTACAGATACAGTCCGGCGGAGGTACGGATGCCAATACGGTATCCTCCAAGTTTCAGCCAGCCGATCTTTTCCACCACACCATCGGAAATACTGATGACGGGATATTGACCGGGCAGATTTTTCTCTGTCATAATATCACAGCCTTCATGACTGCGACTGCCGCCAAAGGTACGTTCCGTATGCCAGCTGTCCGCAAAATCCCAGGAAAATACGGTTCCGGTCTCAGAATCTTTCAGATCTGCAAGAGGAAAATATTTTAATTCTGTTTCATCTATAGCGACATTCTTCTCAGAGTGCCCAAATATCGGATCTGCATCAGAATGAAAAATATAGTGCTGTAAAACGATGCACCATAGTACTGTTATCAGTAAAAAGGTACTGTAAAAATGCCGTTTTCTTTTGCGGTTTCTTTCCCTGTCTGTTAGAGAGGTTTTTGACAGATAAAATCTGTAACCATTGCGTTTTCGTCTGAATGCATTCCTTCTTTTTCGAAAGGGTGTTCTGTAATAAAAGAAATTTCGCTTCCGTACAGGAGTTCTCAGCAAAGGCTGCCCTTTTCCAGTAATTTTAACATATAACTCCATAACCGTTCCGTAGAAGCGATGGATAACCGCTCTCTTGTGGTATGGATCTCATCAATCTGCGGACCGAAAGAAACACAGTCCAAATCCGGAAGTTTTTCCAGAAACAGACCACATTCCAGACCGGCATGCATTACTTCGATAGATGGACAGGTGCCAAAAAGCGCTTCATAAACATTTACCATACGATCACGCAGTGGAGAAACTGTCTTAAATTCCCATGCCGGATAATCGCTGTCCTCCTGATACATGCCTCCGAGTGCTTCTGTCAGTGCTTTTAAGCGGTCTGCCAGCAGGCGCTTCTGTGTGCTGACACTGCTGCGGATGCTGAAACAAACAGTAACGCTATCTGTTTTTGTTGTCAGGATACCGGCATTCAGGGAAGTCTCGACTAATCCCTGGATATCAGCGCTCATCATCTGCATTTCATTTGGCATCAGATAGAGGAATGCGGCGATCTGTTTCCAGTCGTTCGCAGAGATAACCTCTTTTTGGCAGGTCTTTCCCTTTAAGGTAAGCGATATGGTAACTTTTGCGTCGGCTGCATGATATTCCTCTCTCAGAGTCTCGGTTATTTTGTTTAAAAAGTTCTGTGCTTCTGTAAGCTGTTCCGGTGTAATCATCAGCTGTGCAATCGTTTCCCGTGGAATGGCATTTTCCTTTTGTCCACCGCTTATCGAACATACACCATAAGAAATAATCTGCTGCATCTCATATAACACGCGTCCCAGGATTTGAATGGCATTGCCATGTCCTTTGCCAATCTCTGTACCGGAATGTCCACCGGTAAGACCGTGAACGGAAAGTTCTACGGGAATTCCAGTAAAATCCTCTTTCTGGAAGGAAAAAATTGCATCCGCATGCATGCCGCCTGCGCATCCGCACAGAAAGATGCCCTCTTCCTCAGAATCCAGGTTTAACATCTGCCTTCCCTGTAACACGGATAAGTCGATATCTTTTGCACCATACATTCCGGTCTCTTCATCTACGGTAAAAACAGCCTCCAACCGCGGACTTTTGAGATCTTCTTTTTCTAACAGTGCCAGTGCAAAGGCAATAGCGATACCGTCATCGGCTCCAAGCGTTGTTCCCTTTGCTTTCAGATAGCCATCTTCGGTATACAGGGTAAGCCCTTCTTTTTCAAAATCAATGGAACAGTCACTTTCCTTTTCACACACCATATCCAGATGTCCCTGAATGATCTGCGCCGGATGATCTTCGTATCCTTTCGCTGCCTCACGGATAATGATGACATTGTTCAGCGCATCCTGATAACATTCCAGATGATGTTCTCTGGCAAACGCTACACAGTAATCACTGATGGCTTTTGTATTTCCGGAGCCATGTGGAATCTGGCATAATTGCTCAAAATAATAAAAAACGCGTTTTGCTGAAGATTGCTGTAATGCTGTTAGCATAAAAGTCCCTCCTGTATGACATGAACCTTTTGATTTTCTCATATATTGAACTATGAGAAAGAAAATGACGATTCTTATTGTAACTTGTATTTTACTCCATCTGTTGATCTTCCCAAAGCAGACAGCGTTATATACGGCACAGGGGCTGACACTCTGGTATCGTCAGGTGGTGCCAACACTGCTCCCGTTTTGTATTCTCTCTTATATTATAATTCAGACAGACTTGTATCATTCCCTTTTTCAGAAACTGGAGCGAATACTTCCTGAACGATTCTGTCAAAGTACCGAAAGTCTGTATCCTATCTGCATGGGAATGGTATGCGGTTTTCCAATTGGCAGCAAACTGACCGATGATCTGTATCGGCTGGGGCATCTGCATGACGATCAGGTAACCCGGCTGTGTGCCATCAGCAACCAGTTTGGTCCGGCTTTTCTGGTAAACTATGCCCTGATCTCCCAGCTTCATCTGGAACAGGGATGGAAACTCTTGCTGCCTGCAGTATATCTTCCACCTCTGGTGTCAGGTTTTCTGTGGTATCTATTTTCCAGCAGGGATAAAACCGATTCTATACATAAAAAACCGGTATCACAATCTCAACTTAACGTCAAAATCATAGATACCGGTATTATAAACGGATTTGAAACGATGCTTCGAATCGCCGGATATATTGTCATTTTTTCCATTATCTCCGGTATGATTCAACAACTTTCCATGGTGTCAGAAACCGGAAAAGCACTGATGGCAGGATTGTGTGAAATCACAACCGGCATACAAAAACTATCGGCTGTCAGTTTACCGGTACGGTTGAAACTAACACTGATCAGCGGAATCGTTCCGTTTGGCGGATTCTGCGGCCTGTTTCAGACAAAGGCCATGATGCGGCACACACCGTTTTCCACCGCTGCCTATGTGAGATTCAAACTCTGCTGTTCGTTGATGGGAATGTGTATCAGCTATACCCTTTTTCCGTTTCTATAATGAAGAATCCGATACGGCAGGCGTTTTATTTATCGCTTCCGGAGGAAATGATAGAGATATCATCCAGTGATCCTTCTTCCGCTGCGGATTCCGTGGAAACATTGGATGTTTCATCTTCTGTTGCTGCTTCTTCCGGATGCAGTTCCGCACGGTTGGCTACAACGATATCCTGACAGTTCTTCAGTGAAGTCAGCAGACTGTCATATTTTGCTTTGGAAGTGGAGACAGCGTGAGAAATGATATCCTCCAGATTTCCAAGCAGATTGTCGGTGTATTCAATGGCAGCAGTACGGTAATTGTTTGCATCTTCTGTCGCTTTGTCCAGAATCTCCTGTGCCTGATTTGTTGCGATCATAACGATCTCATTAGCCTGTGCATAAGCCTGCTGCATGATCTGATGTTCACTTACCAGCTCGCTTGTATGTACTTCCGCTGCTTCAATGATCTGATCTGCTTTTGCCTGCGCATCTGCCAGGATGGCATCTTTATTGCTGATGATCTTCTGATAACGTTTGATCTCATCCGGTGTTTTCATCCGGAGCTCTGTAAGAAGCTCTTCGATTTCTTCCCGGTTTACGATGATCTTGGAAGGATTCAGCGGCTGTGTCTTACAGTTGGCAATATAATTTTCGATTTCTTCAATGATTTCTTCCAAACGGCTTGTCATTTTAACAACTCCTTATCTGCTGATGTTATATTTTTCATATACTTTTCGGGCGATACCTTCCGGTACAAATTTGGAAATATCCCCGTTATAAGAAGCCACTTCCTTTACGATGGTGGAACTCAGATAAGCATATTGGAGACTGGTTGTCAGAAATATAGTATCAATATCGGGATTCACGATCCGGTTGGTCTGTGATATCTGAAGCTCATATTCAAAATCAGTGACCGCACGAAGTCCGCGGACGATGATATTCGCCCCGATCTTTCCAGCATAATCTACCAGAAGCCCGTCAAAAGCGGTTACCTTCACATTCGGAAGGTGGCTTGTCATTTCTTCTATCATACTAACACGTTCATCGGTAGAAAACAACGGATTTTTTGCACTATTGCGTAAAACGGATACATATAACTCATCTACGATTTTAGAAGAACGTTCAATCATATCCAGATGCCCGAAAGTAAGTGGGTCAAAACTTCCGGGATAAATAGCTCGTTTCATGATTAGACTCCTTGATCAGCTCTATTTTTATGAAACAATCATGTTTTCTGATTGCTAAAATCTGATTCGATCCATACGGAATTTATATGGAAAATACAGACTGTCAATCTCATGCATCCTGTCAACTTCAGATGCGATGCATAAAAATATGCTGATTTGTTTTATATTTTTTCTGTCGTGTAACTCTGTAAGCATCCATCTCATATGCTGTAATGTCGGCATCCAGAGGGGCTTCAATGATGATCGTTGTGTCTTCATCAATGATGGAAGAATCTTTCAGTGCTTCCAGAGCTTCAAGATCCAATCCTTTATTATATGGCGGATCCATGAAAACAATATCAAAGACATGTTTTCTTTCCAGTGTTCGGATTGCAGTTACTGCATCCATGATTTTCAGATCACAGCTGGAATTAAATTTTGTAAAATTAATATTATCCTGAATGCAGGCAGCGGCTTTTCGATTGTTCTCAACCAGAACGGCTTTCTGCGCGCCACGGCTGACTGCTTCCAGTCCGATAGCACCGCTTCCGCTGAAGAGATCCAGGAAATAACATCCCGGCACTTCAATCTGGATAATATTGAATAATGTTTCTTTGATGCGGTCGGTCGTAGGTCTTGTGTCCATGCCCGGGATTGTTTTTAAAGGCATGCTTCTGGCAGTTCCTGCAATAATTCTCATTTCTGCTCCTTTAATACATCTTTATTTTTCGCAAGATAATCGATCAGAGAAACAATGGTAAGTACCAGAGCCACATATACAACAATCGTCGTAAGAACCTGGAACCACATCATCTGCCAGTTTAAAATAAGCAGGATGATCATTGCCATCTGAAATGTGGTCTTGAATTTTCCCCACATGCTGGCTGCGATAACGATATTGTTATCAGCAGCGATCAAACGAAATCCGCTGATGATAAATTCTCTGGCAATGATAATGATCACGATCCATGCGGCCAGCTGTTTTTTCTCTACCAGACAGATCATGGCAGAGCATACTAGCAGTTTATCTGCAAGCGGATCCATAAATTTTCCAAAATTAGTTACCAGATTATATTTTCTTGCAATCTTTCCGTCTAACAGATCTGTAAGACTGGCTACAATGAAAATGATCAGTGCAATGTACTTTGCTGCATGAAAATCAGCTGGAAACAGCCGAAACAGCATAAAAAATACGAAAAACGGAATCAAAATGACACGAAACATCGTCAGTTTGTTTGGTAAATTCATAATAACTCTCCTATCAAATCATACTCATATGCACCTGTGATCTTTACACGAACAAAATCCCCGGAAACCAGTTCTTCATCTGTATGCACAAATACATAACCATCAATATCCGGCGCATCCCGATAAGTACGTCCGATAAATGCATGCTCTTCTGTAAGCTGTCCTTCGATCATAACATCCATGATACGATCTTTCAGCTGTTCATTACAGTCAAAGATGATCTCTTCCTGAAGTTCCATGACATCATCTTTCCAGTCTTCTTTTACCTCTTCTAAAATCTGATCCGGCATTTCTGCTGCCGGAGTACCTTCCTCAGGAGAATAGGTAAATGCTCCCAGACGGTCAAATTCTGCTTCATTTAAAAAGTACATCAACTCTTCGTGCTGCTGTTCGGTCTCCCCAGGGAAACCACAGATGATCGTTGTCCGTAATGCGATATCCGGAATTTCATCCCGAAGATGTGCAATGATCTGTTCAATATCTTCTTTGGAAGTACGACGTCCCATACGTTTCAATACCGGATTGCTGATATGCTGGATCGGCATATCCAGATAGTGACAGACTTTCTCATTTCGCTTGATAGATTGGATCAGTTCTTCATAGATTTCTTCCGGATAACAATAAAGCAGACGGATCCAGTACAGACCATCAATCTTATTCAGTTCATCCAGTAAAAGATGCAAAGTTTTTTTACCATAAAGATCCAAGCCGTAAAGAGTTGTCTCTTGCGCGATCAGGATCAGTTCTCTGACGCCACCGGCGGCAAGCTCTTTTGCCTGTGCGATCAGATCTTCCATAGGAACGCTGCGATATGCGCCACGGATAGATGGGATGATGCAATAGGTACAATGTTTGTCACAGCCTTCTGCAATTTTTAAATATGCAGAATGCCCCCCTTTGGTAAGGGTACGCTTTTCATGAGGCTCGATGGTTGTCATCGGCTGGAAGGACTCATAACCATTTCCATTTAATGCAGCGACGATCGCATCGGAGATATCATTGGTAGAATTTGTGCCAAGAATCGCATCTACTTCCGGAATCTCCTGACGGATCTCATCCTGATAACGCTGTGCCAGACAGCCACAGACGATCAGTGCTTTACAGCTTCCGGAAGTTTTATACTGTGCCATTTCCAAAATGGTGGAAATGCTCTCTTCTTTCGCATCATTGATAAAACAGCAGGTATTGACAATGATGATATCAGCTTCTGTCTCATCATCTGTAAAACTGTAGGATTCATTGGAGAGGCGTCCCAACATAAATTCCGTGTCTACAAGATTCTTGTCACAGCCAAGTGAAATAAATAATATCTTCATATTATTCTTCTATATCATCCTTCGGAATGTCTTCTTCTGCCTCATCATCCTCTCCAAGGATCTTAACATCTCCGCTGTATAATTCATCCACAGCAATAGAAAGTGGTTTGCCGGTAGAATTTACTACATATGGCTCTGCTCCGGCGATAATCTGGCGAGCACGTTTTGCAGCAGCGATAACGATCGAGTATCTGCTGTTGATTACCGGTTCTTCACCTGGTTCTGTATCACTGTTGATTTTCTGCATTAATTCTGTGTAAGATGGATGGATCATAATATTATTCCCCTTTCGCTTTCTCTTTTAATTCTGTTCTTATTTTACTGATCAGATCGATCTGATGTTTCATTTTGCTGTTTTCACACTGTGTTACCGGTTGCACAGGTTTTTCCTTTTCGTATTGGATAATCTGATGCATCAGTGCAACAGAAGCATCCAGATCGTCATTTACGACCAGATAGTCATAAACTTCACAGCCGTCTGCCTCGACAGCAGCTCTTGACATCCGGGATGCAATGACATCTTCCGATTCCGTGCCCCGACCACGCAGTCTGTTTTCCAGTATTTCTGCGGTAGGCGGTGTGACAAATACGAGAAGCGCATCCGGAACTTTTTTCTTAACCTGTAAAGCACCCTGGATCTCAATCTCAAGGATAACATTTTTTCCGGAAGCAAGATGCTGTTCTACATAATCAGCAGGTGTGCCGTAGTAATTATCTACATAGCAGGCATACTCTAGAAATTCGTGTTTCTGAATTTTTGTTTCAAAATCTTTTTTGCTGAGAAAGAAATAATGTATACCATCTTTTTCCCCTTCCCGCGGTTGTCTTGTCGTAGCAGAAACGGAAAGCGCATATTCCTGCGGATATCGTTCCAGCAGAGCCTGGGTAATGGTTCCCTTTCCGGAACCGGAAAATCCGGACATGATGATCAGCTGTCCTCGTTGCTTCATGTTACATTCCCTCTTCCATTTAGTTTACTTTTCAGATCCCTGAAATCTGCCGGCAAGTGTTTCCGGCTGTAACGCTGATAAAACGATATGGTCACTGTCTGTAACGATAACGCTTTTTGTACGGCGTCCCTGTGTTGCATCTACAATACATTCATTTTCCTTTGCCCGCTGGATCATTCGCTTCGCAGGCGCGGAATCCGGATTGACAATAGCAATCACTCTGTCCGTGTTTACAATATTACCAAATCCGATATTCATAATTCTGGCCATTTTAATGACACCTCTTTATGTCCGTCTTTCAGGCGGATCCTTTATTCAACATTTTGAATCTGTTCTCTGATTTTTTCAATCTCTGTTTTCAGATCAATGGCGATATCAGATGTCTCCAGATCGTTTGCTTTAGACAGGATTGTATTTGCTTCGCGGTTCATTTCCTGTGCGATGAAATCCAGTTTCCGACCGATACTCTCCTTCTGCTGCAGAGTATTCCGCATAGATCTGATATGGCTTCTCAGTCGGACGGTTTCTTCATCCGTACAGATTTTATCAGCAAAGAGCACGATCTCTGTAGCAATCCGGGATTCGTCAATCTGTTTGTCTCCCAGAAGTTCTGCCACTTTTGCATTCAGCTTTTCCCGATACTCAGCAATGATCTGTGGCGCCCTTGCCTCAATCCGATCGACATTCACTTCCATATGAGAAAGCTTTTCCATCAGATCATGATAGAGATGTTCTCCTTCTGTCACACGATTGGCAACAAACTGTTCACTGGCTTTTTCCACACAGTTTTCCAGTAATGTGCCCCATTCTTCTTCATCCATCGGCTTCTCTTCCATTGTAAGCACTTCCGGATAACGGGAAAGCGTACTGACGCGGATATCATTTTCCAACTGAAATTGTGCAGCCATCTGTTCCAGATGCTTTTGATATTCAGCAGCCAGCTCACTGTTGTAATGAACAGTCAGCGTATTTTCTGAATCATCTTCATAGGATATAAAAACATCTACTTTGCCGCGTTGGATATATTTTTTCATCTGGTTGCGGATGGCAGCCTCGAAAAAATTAAATTTCTTCGGCATCTTTACGGTAAGATCCAGATACCGATGATTTACAGACTTTAATTCTACTGTGATCTTGCGGTTGTCCTGGGCAAGCTCATAGCGACCGTAGCCCGTCATACTTTTTATCATACAGTGCCTCCTGTATTCCTGAAGCTTTCAAAACACTCCAATATAAATGTATGAATGTCCGCGAAAACTTCATTGGCTTTTGACAGTTGATAAACGGTCAAAATATATTCTTTTGCATATCAGGTATGCATATCTGAAATATTATATAGGTTTTTTTATGGGAAGTCAAACCCTCAGAAGCATTTTTCATGGAATGTCTTTGCTTTTTTTTCGCAATCAGTTATAATGTATACTCGATATATAAATAATGAAGTCATTTTTATTATACAATATGTTTTTGTAATTTACACAGGATATATGACAGAAAAACGGATATTATTTTCTCATCGTACAAAACGTGTACGCACTGCGAAAATATCATTGTATATCAAAAATTTATCTTTGAAATCTTCGTTTAGAGGATTTCGAGAGTATCGTAATAAAATCAGGAGGTTACATGAAACCATGGCTTTAGATGGAATCGTTATTTCTAATTTAATATATGACCTGAACCGAACGATCAGCGGCTGCCGTATCAGCAAGATCGCACAGCCGGAAACAGACGAGTTGATGCTTACCTGCAAGGGGAGCTGCGGGCAGGTACGTTTATGTATTTCTGCAAGCGCGTCTCTTCCACTGATGTATCTGGCATCAAAAAATAAACCAAGTCCACTGACAGCACCGAATTTCTGTATGCTTCTCAGAAAGCATATCGCAAATGGACGGATCATCTCGGTAACCCAGCCGGGGCTGGAACGAATCGCTATATTTGAGATCGAACATCTGGACGAGCTAGGCGACCTCTGCCGAAAAAAACTGATCGTAGAGCTGATGGGCAAACATAGTAATATTATCTTCTGTAATGAAAACGACCGGATCATCGACAGCATCAAGCATATTTCAGCACAGATCAGTTCCGTCCGGGAAGTGCTTCCGGGACGAACCTATTTTATTCCGGAAACTCAGCACAAAGTCGATCCTCTGACATGCAGTGAGACACTTTTTACAGAAACTGTAAAAGAGAAACCGATGGCGCTTGCAAAAGCGATCTATACTTCCTTTACCGGTATCAGCCCGCTGGTGGCGAACGAGATCTGCTACCGCTGCCATCTGGATGGAGACCAGCCGACGGCATCCTGTACAGAGCAGGATTTTGAACGGCTTTATCTGACATTCTGTAATGTACTCAGCTGTGTTTCTACAGGAGAATATTATCCGTGCATGATCAAAAAAGGCGAGGAACCGGTGGAATTTTCTTCTGTTCAGCTGCAGTCATTTGCGGATTGTACCTGCATTCCATATGATTCAATTTCAGAAGTTCTGGAATCTTATTATGCGGAGAAAAACGTATATACCCGCATCCGTCAGAAATCGGTAGATCTTCGCCGGGTGGTTTCCACTGCACTGGAACGGAACCAGAAAAAATATCAGTTACAGAAAAAACAGCTGAAAGATACAGAGAAACGGGAAAAATACAAGATTTACGGAGAAATGCTCCACACTTACGGATATGGACTGGAGCCGAATGAAAAAGTGCTGGAATGTGTAAATTATTACACCAATGAACCGATGAAAGTTCCCCTTGATCCGGATCTCACTGCTGCAGAAAATGCCAAGAAATATTTTGATCGCTACGGCAAACTGAAACGTACTTATGAGGCATTGAGCGAACTGATCCAGGAAACGGAAAGTGATATCGAACATCTGGAATCCATCGCTACTGCCCTGGATCTTGCTGTAAGTGAAGCAGATCTTTCCCAGATTCGGGAAGAACTGGTGGAATCCGGTTACATCCGTAAAAAATACGGGCAGAAAAAAACTTCTCTGAAAAGCAGACCGTATCATTATCAGACAAAAGAAGGCTTTGATATCTATATCGGAAAGAACAACCTGCAAAACGATGAGCTGACTTTTAAAATGGCCGAAGGAAATGATTGGTGGTTCCACTCCAAAGGAATGCCTGGTTCCCACGTCATTGTAAAGACGAAGACCGGCGATCTGCCGGATCATGTCTTTGAGCAGGCCGCCGCTGCCGCTGCTTACTATTCCAGAGGACGTGGAAACGATAAAGTAGAGATTGACTATCTCCAGAAAAAAAATGTGAAAAAGCCAAATAAGGCAAAACCGGGCTTTGTAGTATATTACACCAACTATTCCATGGCGATCACGCCAGGGATCAGTGAACTGACATTGATCTCAGATTAAATGACAGGCATTGAAGTTTCAATAATGAGGTGCTCCCTCAAACTTCAATGCCTGTCATTTTTTTATAAGCCTTACAGATTGATCCGTTCATTAAAGTTTTTCTGATACAATTCTAATCTGCGTTTCAATTTTACACAGGATGGACCTTCCAACCTATCCTCCTGCTGCAACAGCAGGCCACTTTCATACGCTGCTGCTTTCAGCAGGTCGGCATCCTGATAGATATCAGCGATACGGAATGCAAAATCTCCGCTCTGGCGGATACCAAAGAAATCTCCCGGTCCACGCAGCTTCAGATCCTGACCGGCAATCTCAAATCCATCATTTGTACGGTTCAAGATATCCAGCCGCTTGTTTTTCTTTTTATTGCCGGAACCGTCGATCATGATACAGTAAGACTGTTCTTTGCCACGACCGACACGGCCACGGAGCTGATGCAGCTGCGCCAGACCAAACCGTTCTGCATTTTCAATCATCATAACCGTTGCATTCGGCACATCCACACCTACCTCTACAACGGTTGTCGATACCAGGATCTGAATCTTATTTTGCAGAAACGCTTCCATGATCGCATTTTTATCATCTGCTTTCATTTTTCCATGAAGACATCCTACCGTACAGATTCCCTGAAAATGAGCTGCCATCTGTTCGGCATAATCCAGTACATTTTCGCCTTCCATCGTTTCAGACGCTTCCACAAATGGACAGATGATATATGCCTGTCTGCCTGCCTGGATCTGCTTTTCAATAAAGTGATAAGCTTTCGGACGGTATCCGGTATCTACCACACAGTTTTTGATCGGCAGTCGGGAAGCCGGTACCTGATTGATCACAGAGATATCCAGATCGCCATACAAAATGATCGCCAGTGTCCTTGGAATCGGTGTAGCGCTCATAACCAGAATATGCGGATACTCGCCTTTCTGTGCAAAACTCTCCCGCTGCTTAACGCCAAACCGATGCTGCTCATCCGTAATAACCAGTGCAAGATGATTGTATTGCGGTTTTTCCTGTATTAACGCATGTGTACCTACGATCAATGCATCAGAATGTTCTTCCAGAACTGCATAAGCTTCCAGTTTCTGCTTTGCTGTCAGGGAGCCGGTCAGCAATACTACCGGATAAGAAAGATCGTGCTCTTTACACAGTGCGCAAAGTTTCTCATAGTGCTGTCTTGCCAGTACATCTGTTGGCGCCATGATTGCGGCTTGATATCCATGACGAACAGTATCCAACATCGCCAGAAACGCAACAATGGTTTTACCGGAGCCAACATCTCCCTGGATCAAGCGCTGCATGGCATATCCCCCTGCGATATCCGCCTGAATATCCTTTATCGTACGTTTCTGCGCATCCGTAAGGGCAAAAGGCAGATTGCTCATAAAACCATCAATATATCCGTCATCTACCCAGTGATAATCTGTCTGTAACTGCTGTTCTTTTGTCTTTCCGGCTTTCATGGCAAGGATAAAGAACAGGAATTCATCAAATGCCAAACGGTTTCTGGCAATGATACAGCTCTCTCCATCCTGTGGAAAATGGATATTTTCCAGTGCAAAGTTATATTCACACAGATGCTGCCGGCTGCGGATATCTTCCGGGAGAAATTCCAGTTCCAGCGCAAGCGCATCCAGACTTCCCCGCATTGCTTTCTGGAACATGTGATTGGTCAGCCCGGCCGTTAATGGATAGATTGGTTGCAATGTCTTACTGACAGCTTCGTATTTTTCCGGAGTAAAGATCTCCGGCTGGTCCATCAGGTACAACCGTCCTTTTTGTTTGACAGTACCATAAAAAATATAAGTTTTTCCCGGCTCCAGAAGACTCCTGACATAAGGACTGCGAAACCAGCTCAATCGAACCTTTGTCTGGATGCCGCAAAGATCCGTAGTAACCAGCTGCACCCGACTGTTTGGAACTATGGATGGCTTTTTCGTGATCTTTGCCACAATGGCATTTTTCTTATCTGCAAGAACTTCATCCGGGCTACAGATTGGCGGGAACTTTTCATAATCCCGTGGAAAATAAAAAAGCAGATCCTGCAGGGTATATATGCCGATTTTATGAAACAGCTCTTCGGTCTTTGCCCCAATTCCTTTTAATTCCCGTATTGGAGAATCCAGTGTCATCGTTTCCCTCCCAATATTTTGGTGTCACATTTATATCGTTAAATATACTGTTGCAATAAATATTTTTAATAATGTAATTCTGGTGTGATTTTACCAATATCAATTCATAACCTGCCGTCATGTCTGTTCCTGTATTTTGAAAAAACTCTTTTCTTCAAAATACAGGAACAGGCATATATCAAGCAACAAAATCCCGAGACATATTTAAAATACATCTCAGGATTTTTATATACAATGTATATTAGCCACTGACTTCATACATATCACAAATCTTTAATAGAAAATATAATCCGTTCTTATCAGTTATAGAATCTCCATCAAAAGGATGCATGATATCTTTCCAGTACTCAGTCAGTTTTTAAATGTTGAACAGCATCCAATTTATTCTACAGATATTACATAATAATAAATCGGCTGGCCGCCAAAGGTAAGATCTACCTCGCACTCCGGATAGGTCTCTTCTACATAAGCAACGAATTCTTTTGCTGCATCTTCTGTCACATCTTCGCCATAAAATACGCTGATAAAGGAGGACTCTTCATCCACCATCTGAGCCAGCATATCTTTCAGTACATCCATCATATCTGTTCCAACAGAAAGGATGGCAGAATCGCCGATACCCATGTAGTCGCCTTCATGGATTTCTTTTTCGTCCAGAATGGTGTCACGGACTGCATAAGTAACCTGTCCTGTCTTGACCATGGAGATGGCTTCTTCCATAGATGCAAGGTTTTCTTCCGGAGACTGATCCGGGATATAATTGATCATAGCTGTGATCCCCTGCGGAATAGTCTTTGACGGAACGACAAAAATCTTCTTATCTTCTACCAGTGTTGCTGCCTGGTTCGCTGCAAGGATAATATTTTTATTATTCGGCAGGATGAAAATATTGTTTGCATTTACCTGTTCGATAGCATTTAACATATCTTCCGTACTCGGGTTCATTGTCTGACCGCCTTCGATGATATAATCAACGCCTAATCCCTTAAATGCTTCACTCAGACCTTCGCCGATGGAAACAGAAATAAATCCCATCTCTTTTGCCGGTTCCTGCGCTTTTTTCTCTTCTTCCCGCTGCTGTGCGGCAAGTTTTTCCGCATCCTTGATCAGCTTCTCTTGATGTTCCTCACGCATATTGTCGATCTTAATACGGCTGAGAGAACCAAAGGTAAGGGCTTTCTGTAGTACCAGTCCCGGATCATTGGTATGTACATGGATCTTGACAATCTCATCGTCAGCAACCAGTACGATAGAATCTCCTTTGGATTGAAGGAAAGCTTTCATATCTTTTTCTTCCGTAGAAGAAAGCGGTTTGTTTAATACAATGATAAATTCTGTACAGTAACCGAATTTGATCTCCTGCTCTGTTTGTGCAGAAATCTTTACAATACCAGATCCTGTGGTTGCAGCGGATCCCGCCTCTACACCTTCAATGGTGTAATCAATCTCTTTTCCCTGATATGCATCCAGTGCGCCACGAAGCACTTCTACCAGACCCTGTCCGCCGGAATCTACAACGCCGGCCTGTTTTAATACCGGAAGCATCTCCGGTGTTTTCGCCAGAACAGCTTCTGCCTCTGCGAAAATCGCTTTCAGATATTCTGCCATGCTGCAGTCTTCATCACAGGAAAGCTCGATTGCTTTATCTGCAACGCCTTTTGCTACTGTAAGGATCGTACCTTCTTTTGGTTTCATAACGGCTTTATAAGCTGTTTCACATGCTTTTTCGATCGCCTGACAGAGAATCATCTTGTCAATCTCTTTCTCTGTCTTGATGACTTTTGTAAAACCACGGAACAGCTGGGAAAGGATAACGCCGGAATTACCTCTGGCACCTCTTAAGGAACCGCTGGAGATTGCTTTTGCCAGCGCTGCCATATCCGGATCAGTCAGTGCGCTGACTTCCTTTGCCGCAGATATGATCGTCATGCTCATATTCGTACCGGTATCACCATCCGGAACCGGAAAAACGTTTAATTCATTGATCCATTCTTTTTTCGCATCCAGATTTTTCGCACCTGCCAGAAACATCTTTGACAGAAGTGCGGCATCTAATGTCGTATATTCCACTTCTAAGTTCTCCTCCCTGGTATCAGTATTAATCAATCACTCTGACACCTTCCACAAAAATGTTGATTTTTTCAATCTGCATTCCGGTAAATGACTCGACTTTGTATTTCACGGTGTGAATCAGATTGTCAGCCACTGCCTCGATATTTACGCCATATGAAATAATCACGTGGAAATCCAATGTTATTTTATTATCAGTGATAGATACGGAAATTCCATGGTGAAGATAGTCTTTTTTCAGCAATTTCACAAGTCCGTCTTTTACATTTACCGCAGCCATACCTACGATACCAAAGCATTCTACTGCCACTGAACCGGCATATGTAGAAACAACTTCCGGTTCGATACTAACCGTACCGAATTCGTTACTCATATATCCTTTCATTATAATCCTCCAATTTTCAACGTATGTCCTTCTGGATGTTTCAATACTGATCCCCCAAAAATACCGGGTGTCATTTCTTATTTATATGAAAACAGCGAAAGCACATACTATAACTTATGTGGTTATTATACCCATTCTTTGACAAAAAAGAAACACCCTTAATCCAAAAAAACGTGTATTTGCAAAAAAATGTGTATATTTTTTGTCAAAAGGCATAAAAATACGGCTGAAACAGAAAGCAAACGAAACCGCTGTCCGTCAGACAGATGTTTTCATTTGTTTTTATTTCAGCCATATCTGTTCTACGAAAATATTGTAAGGCAGAATCACAGATTGCTTTAAAAGATACTAACTTTTCCACCGTTTATAATGCCATAAATAAATGACTGCCCTTCCGTTATAATTTTATCCCGTAATATTCCCATGTTAGGGTATCTAATAGGAGATACTCCTGGGAACCGTAAGGGGTTCCATCCGGGTCTGTAGAAAATACATCACAGGAAATGAGATTGTTCTCCTTTGTAATGGATTTCACGGGAGTATGTCCTACAACCTGTAGTAATTTCCGTGGCTTATACAGGCGTATATTTTTCTTCTGTGGTCTGAGCCAAATGGGGGAATCATCCTTCCACATCTGTGCGACACCCAACTGATTGATCGTATCCACAACTGCATCCACATCATCATATTTGGAAGCCGGAACATTTTCACTGACAAAATAATCCAATACGCCTCCATGGGAAAATAAAACATTATCAATTCGATGCACATAACGGATAGGATTCCCTTCCGGAACAGCGTCACGAAGATCCAACAGTTTCTTCTGTACCGTATAAGAAGCCATACTGCTGTAACCGGTTTCCAGACAATGCCACAGATAACTCAGATCATGATTGCCATAACACCATGCCGTATCCGGATATCGCTTTGCAAAACGGATCGCTTCATCATAGACCTCTTCGTATAGCGAGATCTGATATTGCATGTTCCAGTCGTCTGCGATATCCATCAAACAGACTGCTCTGTCTGCAATACCCTGATGCATCAGGGCGGAAGCCTGACGAAAAAGATACGGTTTGAGATGAACATCGGGGATTACGAGTACTTTCATATTTTGAATGCTCCTTTTGGTAGATTTCATGAGGTTGAAATCATACTAACATGGGGGAAAAAAATTTTTTTGATTGTTCCTCTTTCATTCTCTCTGTAATCTGGATGTATTTTTACGGTATCTTTTGTTGCAATCAAGTTTTTGTAATCAATTCTAAAAACTTGATTTTTTCTGCTCTTTATAGAATTGATTAACATTTCTTAGATTTTCCTGGCAGAATTTTTGAAGGAAAGACTTTTAAGGCATCTCTCTCGTATAAACCTTCTCCAACATATCATCCAGACAGAACCTGCACCCATTTGATATTTTCAAACTATCGTGTGTTCTGGTAGTGTAAATGTTACCAGAAAAGTGAACTAATTCATAGTCTTTTTCAATTACACAACATTAGTTTAAACATTTTTTGAATAATATCTTCCCCATCCCGCCAGCCTCAAATAATCCATTTAACTATAACTTTTTGGATGCCATATAATAATAGTACATGACATTTCCCTCAATCACGGATTTTTGTGCGTTCACTGCGTCGACTGATTCTTTAAATAAATTTGCCGTTTTTAAAAAAGCTGCAATTCCTGCGGCTGACAAACCAATCTTAACTCCAGACTGAAGGTATTTTTCTAAAATACCAAAAGTTTCTATGATATCAGTTCTTGTTGTTATTGCAGTAGCAAGTCCTGCACCAACATATCCTAATTTTCTACGCGCTTCTCCATCAGCCAAAACCCTTCTGCCAAAATTTCTTAATACACCTGGTTCACTTGAAAGTTCATTCAATTCATTTATACGAGGCATAACCTCTGTATCATACAGTTTTAAACATTCATATTGAAAATTTATGTCCCACGGCATAGATATAACTTGTTCGGAAAACTTATAAATAGCTGTTCGAAAATTAATTAACGGATTTTGCAGTTCTTTTTTGAAATCTAAGATTTCATCAATGGATGCTTTTTCAAGTGTAGGTAACGTTGCTAATATATTATTTGCAATTCCTGCATGGCGAATAATTTCCTTATCTATCTTACTAAAATCTAATATTTTTTCATTTATTACAGACTTTACAACAGATGAGCAAATATTATCGAATAGTGGGAATGAACTTCCCGATTTTACAGTACCTAACAGATTTGCAAAATATCCCCCTGTTAATTCATCGATACTAAATCCATTATAGGAATAATCAAACACAGATATAATGTTCTTATCAATCAGTTGTTGGATTGTTCTAGTCCCCTCTTCAGTCATCACATCATGTAAAGCTTCTTCTAGCAATTCATTACATTGTTTGAAAACCTGTTGCATCTTTAACTGAGCCCAAATTTCTTGTTTATTCCTACCGTTTTTCTTCTTTAAATAAGGTCTGACAGGTTCTAACATCTGCGTTAAACTACAAAGTTTTTCTTCAAGTTCTTTCGTTTCCTTACTATCAAACGACCGGAATAAAGGAAGTAACTTCTCTATCATATCGTCAATATCTTTTGCATTTGTTAAACACTTTGGTAAATAATTAAAAACTGCATATTCTGCCATGCCAATGAGTTCTATTTCATCCGCATAAAGCAATGAACTCTTTATTAGTTTTAAATCTTCTTCAAATTCCATATTGCTGGATGCTGTTCCAATAGAAATCTTCATATATCCCCCTCTTTATCATGTGTTTCTAAAAAAATCGTTCCATATATAAAATATCATACATATATAATCCACACAATATTTTATAATTATTAAAATGATAAATCTTTTATTCTATCTAAATATTAATTTTTCATAAGCTGTTTTTGAAATATGATTTAAAAAAGCAGGAGCTCCAGCTCCTGCTTCCATTTATCCCACATATTCAATTTCAAGATTCTCTAATCTCTCCCATACAGATCTCTCGTATAAACCTTCTCTCTCACGTCATCCAGACAGGCTCAACCCTTTTCATCTTCGCATAAGTGTTCAACTCATTAAAACAAGAAACACGAAGCGCTAGGTAGAATTGGCAAACAGCTTGCTCGCTTCATCCTCCCTAAATCCCATGATCAGCGTAGCGATATCTTCCTTGATAGCACTTTTTTGTAATAAGAAAACAAACGTGTCTGCCGCTTTGACCAGATGGACATTCTCCATCACATCGGTATCTGTCAAGTCGATTTTTTTATGTAAATAATAATATTCACTAAATATTATTTTCATCCTAACAGTTTAAATTTACATTTTCATAAGTTACATATCAGATGCCACTTTTATAATAGCATTTACAATTTTATTCATATCAGCTATAAATCTGTCAACAACTTCCCTCGAAATCATATTAGTAACGGCATCTTCATGACGACGATCCGACTGATGCGCTATCAAGTTTCGTCTTGTAAACAGCTGATTTAGTACTCTTTTTATTTTTTCTTTTGTCTTTTCAGAAGCTCTTCTGGCATAAAAAGCCTCATCTGCTATCATTTGTATATTTAATCCCAAAAGATTCATTTGGCGTCTAAATGAATCATATGAAACTAATGTATCTCCAGCATAATATCCATTGATATATTCAAGAAACCAGTCGGAATCTTTTCCATCTCTTAGTGCACGGGCAACAGTTTTCATATCAATCTGAATATTTTTATATTTATCTGTAGCTTTCCAATTTGAGTCATATATTTGACCTAATCCATACTTCGTTAATTCATGCATAAAAAAATCAAAAGCGCTTTCCAAAAATACTACCTGAGCCCGCCATACATGACACGCTTGATCTTGTTTTCCATTTTCAGCAAGATAGTCTGCGACATCAAATTGCTCCTGAATTACAGATATACTTTCATCGAAATGTTGTTTAATCTCTTGAAGTTCATATTTTACTACACGAATTGGGGAAGCAATAACCCTTGTTTCTTCTTTTCTATCCGATAATTTTAAAGACTTATCCAAATGCAACACCCCCGATTAAAATTCCTTACTGAAATCTTCTACAAAATTGGGATTCATCATCGGAATTGCACCATATTTCCCACTTATATATCCCTTCTCAAGATTTTCTGATTTACGTACATTCTTTATCTCAACCAGAGAATATAAATCTGTTGCCCGTTCTTTTTCAGTAAGCTGAGTAAACCAAATTTGATCCCTTCTAAAAAGTTCACTATTCAAAAGACTGGTATCATGTGTAGAAAAAATAATTTGTGCCGTTTTATCACTGGACGCCTTTTGAAATAATTCAAGAATTTTTGCCACAAGATTTTCATGCAAACTTTTTTCTATTTCATCACAGATTAGGATTTTTCCTTTCATTAAAATATCAATGATTGGACACAACATTTCAAATAATTTTTTTATACCTTCGGATTCCTCTGTCATGAGATCCGTTTCAAAGTCATCATATATAACCTTTGCTTCAACCCGATTCATTTTCCCGGATAATAACTGTTCCAATTCTGGTGGAATATTACCTTGAATGTCAATTTTTTCAAGTTTTACCCGAACATCTTTAATACCAGTCATAAAGTCCTGAAGCATTTTAAGAAATAATTGCTTGATTTTCTCATTGTTTTGCATAAGTTGAATGGAATATTCTATCCAATTATTATTTTCTCTATTATAGAACACAATATCTTGTGAAAAAAATAAAAAAGCTTCCTCAACTTCCTTTAGGTTAGAATAATTGGCTGCACATGAAAGAAATAGTCGATTCTCTTTAAGAACGGTTTCGCTTAAATCAAAAGATTTTTTATATCGATTCCCCGGCTTGATCAAAAGCCCTTCTCTGTCAAAAATTTTTACCTGTTTACCTAATGGAAAATAATATAAATTTTCTTCTTTAACAACATTATTTAGCAATGAAAAACCATATGCATATCTAATTCCATTCCTAACAAATTGCATAGAAAACTCACTGGGTGTTCCAGATAATGCTAACTTATGCGGAGTCTGAAAGATTCTTTGCCCAGGTTGATGATTTATACTGTTAATTACTAAATTTTGAACAAATCCAAGCGAACTTAATACATTCGTTTTACCAGAACCATTTGCACCATATATCACGGAAGAACGTATTACTTTGTATTTTTCATAAGGAATGAGTCTGTCCGCATACTGAATATCCTTCCCCGCAATAGTTGAAAACACGATTTTTTCTTTTATTGATTTGTAATTAGAACAAGTATATTCTAATAACATGACATACCCTCCTTCAGTTTTAACTTGATTTCATTATTTTATTAGTTATATAATTAGAAAATACATTATTTTTTCTTTTCTGTCAATTAATTTGCATATTTTTTGCAAAATAACTTTTTTAAAAATCACATAATAGCTTTTTATATTTAATCATTTTACTTAATAGTACCTTTTTTATAGTGATATAATGCTATCCTCAAATTTTTTTATGCACATTGTTGATTGTCAAGTAAAATTGACCCACTTTTACGTTTAATTCTGACCCACCTGAATTCAGAAATCACCTGATTTTCAAGTGGGTCATTTCTTTTTTGTATTGTTTTAACTGTTCCTGCAGGAATTCTCTGTGCTCCGCAGGCACATTTCTGTTTCGACTTTGTTTTCACAGAGAGCTTCTAAATTTAAAAAAATATCGTCTTCCTTACGGCTGTTTGATTCAAAACGGTCGGTATCATAGTTATATCCAAGACTCTTGTCTGCTTTCATCCTTTTCATAACGTAAGTTGGATTTTTGATCTCATAACAGCTCCGAATTAGGTCATATGCAGCTGTTTTTCCCTCTGTATTGTAAACTTCTATGATCTGCGGATATTTATCCGGTGTGATTTTTATACTCGTTTTTATGCCTTTCTTTTTTAATACTCAGTTTTTGGCCCTTTGACACGATAGCTGTCTTTTTTGCATTCACAAAAAGGACCCTATATCCGGCTTCGCATTCATTCCGGCCAATCCCGGTGGCAATCATACTTTTACCGACTCCTGGAGGCCCAATGATTATGATGTTTTCATGGTTATCCATAAATTCAAGCCTGCCCAAAGATTGGATCTTTGCCGCATCCAGGTTTGGATTGAAGCGGTAATCAATGTCAGACAGCCGTTTATCAGAGTCGAAATTAGCTGCATCTGTCAGGCGTTCAGCCTGTCGGCGTTTCTTTCCTGTTTCCTCCACTTGTAACAGCATGATCAGGAAATCTTCATACGTCATAGACTGTTCTGAAGCTACACGTATAAGTTCCTGATATTGTTCGCGCATATTGACCAGCTTAAACTGTTTCATTCTGGCTTCTATATAAGCTGCGTTTACAGCACTTGTCTCTCTCACTAGGCATTTACCGTTCCTCCTCTCTTGTATTGGTGCATACAGAGAGAAGTGTATCCTCTTTGAACTTCTCCAGATCATTTACCACACGGCTTCCAAAGAAAGTGCTGCCATCTTCCAGCGTTGGCTCATAGATCACGACCTTTGCGCTCTTCGCCTTAATCCGTTTCATGACACCCTGAATAGAGGACTGACGGAAATTATCGGAATTGGACTTCATGGTCAGTCGGTATACGCCGATCACGATTTCCTTTTCCATAGAGGCATCATAATTATTATCCTCGCTATAATCATAATATCCCGCCATCTGCAATACACGGTCTGCGATGAAATCCTTCCGTGTCCGGTTAGACTCCACAATGGCAGACATCATGTTCTGCGGCACATCCGCATAATTTGCCAATAGCTGCTTCGTATCCTTCGGCAGACAATATCCACCATAGGGACATTTGTATTCCACATATGAAGATTATGTAAATGAATAATATCTGGAGATATTTTTTTATTAATGCATATGTACCAAAAATGTTCCATATGCCGTGTAAACCAGTAATTCGAGACAAAATACCTGATATTAGCACTTCATACTTTAACCCATATAAAGTAGATTTTTTTTGTTTTTCTTTCCACCAACCATAATACGAAAATATTTTTGTACCTAGTTGATCATGTGCTGTATCTAAAATCCATCCCATGCATACCAATATCAATACTCCCACAAAAGCTGATCTGTATCAATCAACCCAAACCTCAAGAACATCGAATATAAATAACTCGCACCAAATACTTCTAATTTTTTCGGTCCGCTTATCTTTCCATTCTTCTCCAATATCACTTTTAAAGCAACTTTCACACTACTTCTCGTTATAGATTTTTTCTTTCGATTAAT
>CAJJOP010000005.1:0-136534 GCA_905193415.1 uncultured Roseburia sp. | reverse complement strand
CGCCGACTTTATTGTGAGTAGGTGCATAGGCACCTGTTTACGAACCTATCCGCCTGTCGGCGGTTTGCTCCCGGCAGGGCGAAATATACAGAGCATAAAACTTTAGTTTTGTGCGATGGGTGTATTTCGCTCTCAAACGCCGAGGGCTTTATAAGGTGCTACCTTTCTCTACCATGTTTCGGCTTTTGCTTTTCATCTTGGGCGTATCCGCCCTTTTTATTTGCCCGTATCCGGGCTTATTTTTTTCCCTGACAGCAAACCGATTCTTTACTTTTCTATCTGATTTATTCTGGTATTCTTGCCCGCACATATTCCAGATCGCCGCAGTAGGGCGTTCCAACCAGATACCATTCCATTGCAGGATTCATCTCCATCCTTGTCCGTACCCACTGGTCGTTCACAAGAACTTCCATACACTCTCCGCAGTGAAATCCCGTATCAACCCACAAGTCCATTGACAGCAATCCATATCTGCCATTTTCACAGTTATAACCTAATCTTCCTTCTCTCATTGCATGATTCTCCTTTCCAGATTTCTCCTTGTCTGCTATCCACAGGGGCGTACCACGCTCCTGTTCTTATCATCAAGGAAGCATTACCATTGGAAACTCTCCGGCACTCCTCGTCTGTCCAGATATTCCTTTCTCGCCCGTTCCCGTTCTTCCTCTGTCGGGGCAGTTTTAAATTTTCCGTACAGGTCACGCATGACCATCTTGTCCAGTTTCTTCTCTAACCCCTGCTTGATTTCTTTCTCACAGCTCTCATCTTCAACTAAATGAAAGCGGAGCAACTGCATAAATAATTCCTGTGATATTTGCACATTTCCCATCTCATCCATCCTTTCCGTGACAGTATGTGACAGTCGTGACGGTTATTTTGATACCGCCCCTCTGTCAAAAATACCGTCACGACTGTCACGAACTGTCACGCATTTTCTGTATTGTCTTTCCAGAGTCTTAATTTCCGTCCCTCATGGACACGCTCACTCCGAAAGAGAATCCTATGTTCTGCATATAATCTTCCTGCAAGAATGTTCAGCTTTCTTGTGATAACATGAGGTTGAATGTCCACATTTATCAATGCAACAAGTGCCGTTGGAGAACCCTCCCAATAAGGATTGTCTTTCATAACAAGCTCCGCAATCTCATCCAGTAACGGCTCTGGCGGTTCTTTCCACAATTCTGTTTCTGCCTTTTGCAAATCCCACAACAAAGTTTCTGTATTGCGGACAAGATACAGCTTCTGGTCTTGCTGATCTCTGCCCGATACTTCCAGTGTTGCGGCATTGCCTGTCCGTTTTTCTTTCTGAAGAAGAAATGCTCCGTCTGCTGCTCCAAGCAGTCCGCTTGTCCCGGAAATCATATCAAACTTATCATCCGCATTCTGCTTTCTTGTATGGTGTACGAGCAGTAAACAAAGTCCGTGAGCATCCGCAAAATTTTTCAGTCTTGCCATAATCTGATAGTCATTTGCGTAACTGTAATTATCGCCGCCAACCTCACGCACTTTCTGAAGTGTATCAATGATAATCAGCTTTGTGTCCTTATGCTCTGCCACAAATCTTGCAAGCTGTTCATCCAGTCCATTTCCAAGCTGACTGGCAGAAACAGAGAAGTAAAGATTATCGGTACTTTCCGTCCCGAACATCCGGTACAAACGCTCCTGCAAGCGGCGGTAATCGTCTTCAAGTGCCAGATACAGCACCGTTCCTTTTCGGGTGGTATAATTCCAAAGCGGTGTGCCCGTGCTGACATGGTAGGCAAGCTGTGCCATCAAAAAACTCTTTCCCAGTTTGGGCGAACCTGCAAAGATATAAGTGCCGGGGTAGAGCAGTCCGTCAATCAACGGCTGCTTACTCTGATACTGTGTGTCAAACAGTTCATTCATGGAAATGGTCTGGAGATAGGACGGGTCTGATCGCAACTGCATTTCTCTCTGCAATTCCTCAAAACTCTTGATATTTCCACCATTCTCGGATATACTACTTATAGGTTTTTTTGAAATCGGCTGCTCCGTATCTGCGCCAACAGATACATCCGGGGCAGTCTTTTCTTTTTTATTTTCCATCCTCATCCTCTCCTTTCAGACCGCCAAGAATAACGGCGATTAACTCAATGATATTCAGCAGTTCCTCATCCACACCGTTTCCTGCTTCAATCCGCTTTAATTCTGTAAGGACAGCAGCAAGTTCCGTTTTGAGAGCCTTGAATACTCTGGGATTGCCCTGTACCACTACATCCTGATTCAGACAACGGCGGTAACAGTATTCCTGCTTCGGCAGTCCTGATAAGGCAACTGCCTTGTTGATGAGTTCATTTTCTTCGGGCGATACCCGAAACCCTACTGTAATGTTTCTCCAACGGTTTTTGTTATCTCTGTTTTTAGCTGACATTTTCAATCTCTCCTTTTCCTAAATCGTCTAATCTATCTGCCATTTCCGTCTGTTTTGACGGGAACAGATGAGCGTACTGGTAAGTGATGTCAATGCTTTCATGCCCCACACGGTCTGCAATCGCCACCGCTGAAAATCCCATATCAATCAGCAAACTGATGTGGCTGTGCCGTAAATCATGGATACGGATTCGTTTTACTCCTGCGGCTTTCGCACCTCTGTCCATCTCGTGATGAAGATAACTCTTTGTGACCGTAAAGATTCGGTCTTTCTTCTTCAATCCGTAAAGCATCTGCAAATACTCCCGCATTTCTTCACAAAGGAACTTCGGCATTTTGATGATGCGGTTGCTTTTCTTTGTTTTCGGTGTGGTAATCACATCTTCTCCGTGTAACCGCTGATAGGACTTGTTGATTCTAACCGTTTCTTTCTCAAAATCGAAGTCGGCGGCGGTCAGTGCCAGTAGCTCTCCTTCTCGGATACCGCACCAGTAAAGCATTTCAAAAGCGTAAAAGGAAACTGGCTTGTCCATCATCTCAAATGAGAATTTCTTGTATTCTTCTTTCGTCCAGAACAGCATTTCCTTGTGTTCCTCACTTCCCATATTTCCTGCTTTGGCGGCAGGATTGGAACGCAGCTCATAATACCGCACCGCATGATTAAAGATAGCGGACAACTGATTGTGCAGCGTTTTCAGATAGGTCTGTGAGTATGGCTTTTTCTTTTCGTCCCGATAGGCAAGCATCTCATTCTGCCATGCGATAACCTCTTTTGTGGAAATCTCGCTGATTTTCATCTTGCCGAAATAAGGTAAAATCTTCGTGCGGATGATATGCTCCTTCGTCAGCCATGTGTTCTCCTTCAGACGGCTTTTCATATCCCGGATATACAGTTCGGTAAAGGCTTCAAAACTCATATCCATATCAGAGGAGTTCTGCAACTGGAACATTCGCTCCCATTCCTGTGCTTCTTTCTTGGTAGCAAAGCCACGCTTGCATTTCTGTTTACGCTCGCCTTTCCAGTTGACATATCTCGCCATCACATACCATGTTCCATTGCTCTCGTTCTTGAATACTGGCATTATTCATCCTCCTTTCCTTATTCCTGTCCTGCCTTGTAGGTCATAGTGGTATCCCCTTGGGGATTTCCTGCTCCGTAGAGCCTTTCATAGAAATATTGACGGTTTACCCGTCCTGAAATGGTAATAAAGCCTTTTGCTTTCAGTTCCTCATTCAACTTACGGATTAGCTTGTAAGCATACGGCTTTGATACGCTTAGTTCCTGTGCCACTTCTTCGGCACAAATAAATCTGTTTTTCATATAATCAACCCTTTCTTTCGTTTTTATTGCCGTTCTATCCGAATGAAGTTCCAGCAGGTATTCCCTGTTCGGCACTGTGCTGTCCCGATATATCGTAATATGTCAGGCGCTCGCTTGCTGTCTGGCAAGGTCTTTGCGGTTTATACTGTCGGACGGTCATTTTGTTTTCATTAAACCTATTTGTTTAATTCAAGCTTATTATACTAAGCATATTTGTTTGTGTCAAGTGGCTTTTCGGAAAATATTAAACTTTTTTGTTTTGTATTACCTTGACTTCTCCTAAGCATATCTGCTATACTCATTGTAAAATACATACAAGGAGTGGACACGTTATGGCGATTGGAGAGAGAATACATTTTTTCCGCATTCTGCGTGGGATGACACAAAAATATCTTGGTACGATTGTCGGCTTTCCTGAGCGAAGTGCCGATGTACGTTTAGCACAATACGAAACAGGAACAAGAAAACCGAAAGCGGAACTTACTGCTGCACTGGCACAGGCTCTGGATGTTTCCCCTCATGCCCTCGATGTGCCTGACATTGACAGCTATATCGGACTGATGCACACTTTGTTTACCCTTGAAGATTTGTACGGTCTGACTGTTAGTGAATCAGCAGACGGAGAAATCTGTCTGAAAGTCGATACTTCCAAAGGTAAAGACGCTCACGAACTCCGGAAAATGCTGTATGCCTGGAAAGAGCAGGCTGACAAGCTATCTTCTGAAGAGATCAGTAAAGACAAATACGATGAGTGGCGTTACCACTACCCGGAGTTTGATACTACGCAAACATGGGCAAAAGTCCCATCACAGGCACTTAGCGACGCTCTGGTCGAAATGTTCCAAGACCGACTCAAGCCAGATAAATAAGCACGACAAAAAGCCCTTAGCCATGAGTTTTTACCCACAGCTAAGGGCTTCGTTTATAATATGGATTATTTGTTGCACAACCACCTGTCAATTACTCTCTAACCCCAAAACCACTGGATTACAAGAATAATGGCTCTCATGCAACCGTTATCAAATTGTTATCAAAAGACTTTTAAAAGTGCTGCAAACCCGCATAAACGCTGGATTCACTAAGCATTTTTGTTTATTCAAACTCAATCGTTCCAGGTGGTTTACTCGTCAGATCGTAGAATACGCGATTTACTCCTTTAACCTCGTTAATGATTCTGCTCATTACTTTATTCAGCACTTCATACGGGATCTCTGCTGACTCTGCGGTCATGAAATCGATTGTTTTTACTGCACGCAGCGCAACTGCGTAATCATAGGTTCTCTCATCGCCCATAACACCGACACTTCTCATGTTGGTCAATGCTGCGAAATACTGATTGATTTCTTTATCAAGACCTGCATTTGCGATCTCTTCTCTGTAGATTGCATCTGCATCCTGAACGATTTTTACTTTTTCTTCGGTCACTTCTCCGATGATACGGATTCCAAGTCCCGGTCCCGGGAACGGCTGACGGAATACCAGTGCCTCCGGGATTCCAAGTTCCAGACCTACTTTTCTTACCTCATCTTTGAACAGATCACGAAGTGGCTCGATGATATCTTTGAAATCAACAGTATCCGGAAGGCCACCTACGTTGTGGTGGGATTTGATGACAGCAGACTCACCGCCAAGACCACTTTCTACAACGTCCGGGTAAATGGTTCCCTGTGCCAGGAATTCTACCGCACCGATCTTCTTTGCTTCTTCCTCAAATACACGGATGAACTCTTCGCCAATGATCTTTCTCTTTGCTTCCGGCTCTGTCACTCCGGCAAGCTTGTCATAATATCTCTGCTGTGCATTGACACGGATAAAATTCAGATCAAACTGACCGTTCGGTCCAAATACTTCCTCTACCTCATCGCCTTCATTTTTACGAAGAAGACCATGATCTACGAACACACAGGTAAGCTGTTTTCCGATTGCACGGGAAAGCAGACCTGCTGCCACTGAAGAGTCCACGCCACCAGAAAGTGCCAAAAGGACTCTGCCATTTCCGACTTTTTCACGGATCTCTTTAATCGTATTTTCCGCAAATGCATCCATTTTCCAGTCGCCTGCACATCCACAGATGTTGCGAACATAGTTAAAGAGCATTGTCTTGCCCTCTATCGTATGCAGAACTTCCGGGTGGAACTGGATCGCATATAAATTTTTCTCCGGATTCTCAGCGGCTGCCACCGGACAGTCAGCAGTATGCGCACAGATGTTAAATCCAGGAGCTGTTTTTGAAATATAATCAAAATGGCTCATCCAGCAGATCGTCGTCGGCTGTACACCTTCGAATAATCTGGAATTAGGATCTACAAACACCTCTGTTTTACCGTATTCCTGAACCTCTGCACGTTCTACTTTTCCGCCGAGGATATGCTGCATCAGCTGTGCACCGTAGCATAATCCAAGTACCGGAATGCCGAGTTCAAACAGTTCTTTTGTATAAGTAGGTGCGCCCTCCTCATAACAGCTGTTCGGACCACCGGTAAGGATGATTCCTTTCGGATTCATCTCTTTGATCTTCTCGATATCTGTTTTATAGGAATAGATTTCGCAGTAAACATTGCACTCTCGCACACGACGAGCGACAAGCTGGTTGTACTGACCGCCGAAATCTATTACAATGACAGTTTCTCTGTTCATTGAAATCCTCCTTCGTAAGCTGTATCAATTCATTGATTTTCTATGTCATTAACTTATATTATATAATACACCGGCGACACATCGCAAGTGTTTTCCAGAGATAGTCATCCTGTCAGCAGAAATTTTCAGCTGCAAATAAGCGTCTTTGTTGTAACTTATACACAACGGATTCCTTTTATTCTCTACAACAGTGTCATTTTTTCTGCCGGATTACCATTCATGTAATACCGATGCAAAAACAGTTGACTTCCATAAAATATTTATCACGAAATAAACACTCTAAGGGAAAATCGTCAACCATCATAAATACGATAACACTCTTATAACGACATTTCCTCTATAAAAGTAATGCAAGACACTATACGATTTCTGCAAATATCTCATGTCAACCGTATCACTTCCTGCTCCAGCTTCACATTATGTTCTAACATATACGTTACCGTTTCTTTATACAAATCCTTCTGTTGCAAGGTTTCCAGACGCTTTCTGTCATTGTCTGTAAGCGGCTGTAATCCCTTATCATACGCAGGATTTTTCAGTTCTTCCGCCGACATATGATATAGTGCAAATGGAATCCCCGTTGCATTACATAGATTTTCATGAATAAAAAATCCGCCAGCATCAATATCTCCAAAATGTAGATACTCAATGCTTAGATTATCTCGATAAACCGTTTTCAAAAATTCCCGCTGAAACCGATTTGCATATCCTCCGAGATAAAAATATGCGGTATCCCGTTCCTGACAACGATAATAGGATGTTTTGTTTTCCACTGTAACCAGACGCTGATCCCGTACTTTTATGTAATCCAATTTCTCCAGATCCTTCGCACAAAATTCCATTCCTCCCGGCAACAATGACAGATTCAGTTCTTTTCCGCCGATTTCAATCGTAACGCAGCCTTTGATGCAAAGTGTCGGCTCCTCTTTCAAAATGCCATATTCCAAAAGAATCTCATCTGCAAGCTCATTTTCCTGACAGGGCTGCTGACGGTATTCCCGAATCAGACTGCACACGGTTCCCAATGTATTCTCTTCAAAATACTTGGAACTGCCATAGATTTTCATAGATGCTTCCCGCAGATACAGCATTTCCCGATTCTTTTCTATAAAAACAAGGGCACGGAACACATCCTCCGTTTTCTGATAATTGTCCTCTTTTTTATTTCCATAATCAGACGGAAGTTTTCGCCCGGCAAGGCATGTCCGAAGCTTCCCACACTCCGCAGATACAATCGGCGTCTGGCCATCATACTGCTCAATCAGTTCCTGAATCCGCTTTAATTTCGTATCTTTTGATACATATTGGAACTGTTCTGCAAGATACACTTCTGCCTCTGTGATCTTCTCGTCATTCAGATAAATAACCGAAATCTCTGTGCTGTATTTTTTTTGCTCATAAAAAATAAAACCTTTTTCACGATAGTATTCTGCCGCTTCATTGATAGCGGCAATCTTGTCCGGATCGCCATTTGGCTTGGAATATTCCCTGTATAAAGCAGATGGTTTTATCTGTGTCCGACGGTTAATTTTTTCTGCTCCACGGTCTTTTTTACTTTTTCGGTAGTTTTCTACAAGTTTTAGTAGAAGGTCTTTTTTATAATTTTCTGTCATGGTCTTTTATTTTCTTTGTATCCTTTATGGTTGTTTTGTTATATTCCTGTTTTTACTATATTCTCCTGATGTCATCAAAAATCTTGTTAAATACTCATATAAAATGCAATGATGTTTATTTCTCTATAACATTCTGATAATTTCTGTCTAATATTAGATGCAATAAAAAAGCAGCGTTGTTACCTTATATTATATCATCAATACTCAAGAAACAACTCTGCCTTTTCTCACTTATTTTCATACCACATTCTATCAACATTGCAAAAATGGTCATTGAAGATTTTTCACACACCACTTACCCTGCCATCAACGCAATTGATGAGATACACCGTTATAGAAATATTTTCTCCAGACTTATCTATCCATGCTGATGCAAATATTTTTCTCTGGTAGCAAGTCCACCACGAATATGGCGCTCTGACTTGTTGACATCCAATACTTTCCGCGTCTCTGCTGCCATGGAATAATTGATCTGTTTTAATCGCTCGGTTATATCCTTATGTACCGTTGATTTGCTGATTCCAAACTGCTTCGCTGCCTGACGAACCGTTGCATTGTTTTCAATAATATAGCGTGCGATCTCCATAGCTCGTTCTTCAATATAATCTTTCACATACATCCTCGCGTCGTTTGCTTTTTTACAATGTATGCGTAAGACTTTTAAACTATACTATATTATTAACACAAAAGAATTCCTATTTTATAAGGTACATATATCTTCCACCTCCTTGTACCATTTAAAAATACAATTCTATATTTATCTACAAATCTACCTATTTAATCCTCCCCCGGCCAATACCTCTCAACCAGTCGCATCATATTTTCCCTTCCAACCGGATTCATGGTATGGAGTCTGACCGGATAAAAAAGTTCATTTTCTGCAAGCCAGTCCAGCAGTTTTATCCCATCTCCGCCATCATAAGCAAAATCTCCCAGATCATGGTCGCAGTCTATAACAGAAATTGATTTTTCTGCTGACACAATGATTCTTTTTGCTTCATTTACACTCTTACACCAGGTATATCCTTCCGGTGCAGGACGCAGATCATCTAACCATATTTTCACATCATCCACCTCCAGATAAAAGTATTTACTATTTCCAAAGTTCTATATACAGTTTTCTTTGACTCGTTTTTTAACTTACTTGACTCTGTCTAAAATATCTTTCATTTTCAAAATTCCATGTGCGGTTTTCATTAACTCTTTTTTTGACTTACTTAACGTTGCCTAAAAATATCTTTTATTTTCAAAATTCTATGTGCGATTTTCTTTGATTCCGCTTTTTCACAGACTCCTTTACGCTATCTTTTTTGCCCTTCTTTATCTGATCTCTCCTTTTGATATCCATATAATAAGAGAAGACAAAGAAAACCTCCAACTGCTGCCTTCTCTGCCTTCCAAAAATTACTCCTCATTATGCAAGTATTGTCCAATCCATCGCTCTGCCGTCAAACGTTACTCGCACTCACTGATTATCTCATATGCATCTTCCAGTGCATCCAACGCTTCTGTCAGCGTATCAATCTTTTCTTCCAGCTCGCCGTCTTCTTCACATTCGCTGATGAATTCTGCAAGCTCATCTTTCAGCTGTTCCAGATATGCTGTAATCTTTTCCTGTTTTTCTTTTTTATCCACAATGTTTCCGATAGGTGTTATTTTTTTCATACATATTTATCTGCCTGTTTATAAGATTCATCCAAAGTTTTCCTTTTGTTCAATTTTCATAGGTTCTTCGACACTATCATTTAAAATATTCCTTATAACCTGACATTTCCTTTCTTTCATTATTAATTTTTTTCTCTGGCATCTGCCAGTATCACTTCCGCGATCATCTCTGCTGCAATCTTTGAACCACGTTCATTTGGATGACATCCGTCTTCCATATACAACTCTTCTGTATCTGCAAGCTCATAAAATTTCTGTCCCACGTCTGTGATCAGCGCTTCAGTCTGCTCTGCTGCCTCATGATAAGCTTCGTACATGGCATGATACATTTCATCATAATCCAGCCCTGAAGATTCCAGCTGTTTTCCATCTTTTTTATAAGCCCATGTGGCATACAGCACCGGCGTCGCCCCGTTTTCACGAATCTGCCTACATAATTCAGATACACTGTTCAAAAATTTTTCCTTTGTTTTTACCGGCCCGTTGCTCATTTCCTGCAAAACCACATAATCCCATTTCTGGTTCTGCAACGCTTCCTGTGTGCGTCCTCCCATTTTTGTTTTTGGATTCAGCTGTTCGGCCAGCCGGGCGCCGCCGCGGGTGTGCTGTACAACTTCCGCTCCTGTCAGCTCTGCCAGCATTTTGGGCATCTCATTTACAAATGTAAAACTGTTACCAAGCATTAAAATTCTCACTTTTTCCTCCTGTTCTAAATCTATCTACTCTCAAAAATTTCCATATATCTGATAAGAAGGCTGTGCTTTTAACATGTCTCATAAGAAAACTGTTTTCTATCATCTGATACTTACTTTGAAAACAGTAATTGTCTTATATATTTTTATCTATGAACTATTGTATCATACCCAAACCCATTCTGCCGCTTTTATCTTTCAAATGGTTATACAAAAATCCTTCTTAAGCTGCATATCTTCTGCGATGCCGCTTCAAGAAGGATTTTTGTTCCATGCACTTAATGACTTGTAGTATATTCCTGCTGCTGGATGCTCTTACTGATTTGTAATATACATCCTACCGCTCAACGGCTTTATCCTCTGCTGACACAGGCTTTCACAATGACCACGATTCCGATAATGATCAGGATCGGAACCAGAAAATGGATCACGCCGCCCACCAGCGCTGCCAGCAGGATCAGAATAAACGGCAGTAAAATTATAAATCCAATAATCTTTACGATGCTCCACGCTGCCCGAATGGCAAACATTAATAATTTTCCAAAAACTGCTATCATAAGAATTGCAAATAATAATGTCAACATTTCAATATCCTCCTTTTCTGCTACATACTCTTGGCAACATACTCAATAAAATAACAAGAATATATGATTGGTATTTTCCAAAACAGGCATTGCAATCATTCCTGATATTGCTTTCTGTTAATGGTTCTTCTAAATGATATTACAGCTTAAAATATATGCAGCAATTCAACTATACTACGCACAAATATCATCCGAAAGCTGCAACCCCTGAAACAGATCGCCCAGCGTAAATTTCAGTGATTCCTGTTCTTCTGCGATTGCTTCCGCATACACCGGATTAAGCTGCAGAACCTCTTCCCGCTCCATCTTTGCAAACAGTAATGCGGTATTGTATGCATCTGACAAACCGTCATGTTCCTGTCCTTCACTGATAATGTCAGCAGCGATCAGAGCTTCTGACAGTTTATAGCTGCGTCTGGAATTCATTTTTTCCCCGAACGTTTTCTGACAGTCGATCCATGTATCCAGAAGCTCGTCCATACCTTTGATGGAAATCTGTTTTGCTGCCAGCTCATTTCGGATCTGTTTTTCATCCGTACGGCTCCAGGATACGGCTCTGACTTCGCTTTCCGGAAGCCAGTCCATAAATTCCTGAAATACCTTTTCTACATCCTGTGCATTTTTCACATCTATTTTTCCAATACCTGTCAGATGGTGGATAAATGTGTCGATCTGACCATATGCAGGGGCTACATATCGATTAAATGTATCAAGAACTTCATATTTTTCATCCAGAAGAGTGGCACCGACCTGAATGATCTCCGTTCCCAGTTTAAAGCTTTCTGTTCTTCTGTTTTTTGCCACTTTACACATTTCCAGATCAACAACTACATACTTGCACATTTTTTATCTCCTCCCAGATGTATATTTTAAAATTTTTAGATTCAAACACGGTATTTTACCTTTTACCGTTTACAGAAAACGCAACGTTTCAACTTCGCATTTCCAGTTTCCTCATCTGTTGAACGTTCAATGCTTCTCTCATTGAACTCATCTTACCATGCAAAGAAAAATCTTTTTTTCGGAAATCTTTAAGATTTGCGAATATTTATTTTTACAACCCTTATGTCTAAAAACATTTTGTCATTTATATCAAACTGTTGCAAATGCTACGTTTTGTCGTTAAATATATACGGTTCAAAGTATTAACTTTTTAACGCTATTACGAATAATATTAACGATATAAGCTACAACTATTGAGAGAGCTATTTTAATAATAACAGTAATGGTGATAAATTTATGATTGATGTATTAGAACGTATAACCACTTATAGAAAACAAAAAGGCTGGTCAGAATATCAGCTTGCCCTGAAATCCGGTTTGACGCAATCTACCATTTCTTCATGGTATCGTAAAAATATGCTTCCGTCCATTCCATCACTAGAGAAAATTTGCCTTGCTTTTGGAATAACGATGTCACAATTCTTTGCATGCGAGGAAGATGAATTTACATTGACACCCAGACAACGAAAATTGTTGGATGCATCCTTGCCACTTACCGACGAGCAGCTACAGGCAGTTATTGAATTGTTTACTGTAATGTAACATATCTTATAAATATACGAATATCTATTTTACCAGTATTTCGGTGGCGGCAAATAATCCCTCAAATATATTTTCCATACGAATATACTGATATTCTTATATAAACTCCCCATTGTTTAAACTCTTATGCAGACAAACAAAACTATTGTAGAAACCTTTCTTGTAAATACTGGTTTTACAAGAGAAAAACAGTCCCTAAGACAATGATCTAAAATATCCTTGTCCCAGAGACTGTTTTTATTTATCAAATATTTAATCCAACCATATATCTTATGTTTAGATATCAATAAATCCTCGCTAAAATAATAAGTACTCTCTGTCCTTAAATTTCAGTACATTTTTACTATTTGATCCGCAATGTCCGCATCGCATTTAAGATTGCAAGAACCGCTACACCTACATCCGCAAAAATTGCAAGCCACATATTTGCGATTCCCACAGCTCCCAGAAGCAAAACAAGAAGCTTAACCGTGAGTGCAAATACGATATTTGCCCTGGCGATCCGCAGGGTTTTTCTGGAAATCCGGATGATCGTTGCGATCTTGTCAATATCATCATCCATCAGTACCACATCTGCTGCCTCAATGGCTGCATCTGATCCCATACTTCCCATAGCGATACCTACATCGGAACGCATGATAACCGGTGCATCATTGATGCCATCACCTACAAATGCAAGCTTGCGTCCATCCGTCTCTTCTGAAAGAAGTTTCTGTACTTGATCAACTTTGTCGCCCGGAAGGAGCTGACTGTAAACCAGGTCAATACCCACCTGCTCAGCAACGGATTCTGCGACCTCTTTGCGGTCGCCGGTCAGCATAACGGTACGGTTGACCCCAAGACTATGCAGGTGCTCCAGCGCTGTTTTCGTACCTTCTTTGATAGAATCTGCGATCAGAACCCAGCCAAGGAATTCATTTTCCCGGGCTACATATACGATGGTTCCCACTTCTGTGCATGGTGTATAGGAAATGCTATTGTCACGCATCAGCTTTTCATTGCCGGCATAATATGCCACGCCGTCAATCATGATCTTCACACCGCTTCCGGCGATTTCTTCATTTTCAGAGATCTGCTCCAGATCAACGTCTCCATCATAGGCTTCACGAATGGAGATTGCGATAGGATGGTTGGAAAATCCTTCACACAATGCCGCATATTTTAATACAATATCTTTCTGCTCTTCCGGCCATACTTTCTGAACTTCGAAGCATCCCTGGGTCAGCGTACCTGTCTTATCAAAGACAATGGTATCGGTTTTTGCCATCGCTTCCAGGAAATTGCTTCCCTTTACAAGGATTCCTCGTCTGGATGCGGCTCCGATTCCGCCAAAGAAACTCAGTGGAACAGAGATTACAAGGGCACACGGACAGGAAACTACCAGAAAGATACATGCTCTCTGGATTGCTTCAGACACACCGCCACTCATAAAGATACTTCCAAATACTGCCAGCGCCGCTGCTATCATAACAACCGCCGGTGTGTAGTATTTTGCAAATTTTGTAATAAAGTTTTCCACATGGGCTTTCTGGCTGCTGGCATTTTCCACCAGTTCCAGGATCTTTGCAACAGTACAATCATCAAATTCCTTCGTTGTCTGTACATGCAGAAGTCCACTGGTATTGATACATCCACTGAAAATCTCATCGCCAACATTTACGGTTCGTTTCACAGACTCTCCAGTCAGCGCTGCCGTATCCAGAAGGGAGGTTCCCTTTACTACGATTCCATCTAGCGGAACTTTCTCGCCCGGTTTGATCACGATGACTGTTCCGATCTCCACATCATCCGGATCAACCTGTTCCAGTTTACCGTCCAATTCCACGTTGGCATATTCCGGAGCGATGCTCATCAGATCTTTGATAGACTCTCTGGAGCGGTTGACAGCATAGCTTTCAAACAGCTCGCCCACCTGATAAAACAGCATCGCTGCCACACCTTCGGAACATTCCCCGGTACAGAATGCTGCAACAGTAGCAATACACATCAGAAAACGTTCATCCAAAAAACGTCCATGCCCGATATTTTTAAATGCATGGATAAATACATCATAAGATACCAGAACATACGGAATCAGATACAACACAATTGGAAGCCAGATGCCGGAAACATGTTCGTATACTCCAAGCTTATCAAGCAACAGCAGCGGAAAATAAATGATGGCTACGAGGATCAGCCGGTTTCTGATTTTTTTCTGTTTTTTTGTCATACTAATCGCCTCTTACTTCTATACGATTTTAACTATTTTTATCGGTCTTCTGTTTTCTGAACCCTGCAATAATTTCATATTGTTAAAGTTTATTTTCTGCGTAACTGTATCATTTTTACAGATCGATATGCGCTCCATCATCAATTTTACTAAGACATTTATCTGCTTCTTTTACGATTTCGTCAAATCTTTCGTCATCTGCATCCAGCATCAGTTTCTGTGTAAGAAAATTCAGGGAAGCATCGTTTACTCCATCAATTTTTTTAATCAGCGCTTCCATCTTTGCAGCGCAATCTGCACAGTCTACATCTACAACTTTAAATTTTTTTTTCATTTTCTTTTCCTCCATTTTCTCATTCACATACTCTCAGAATCCTGAAAAACTCCGGGAATATTTTTACATAACAGGTTGAGTACTGAGTTCCTTCTCTTTTACTCATTAATATGATCCATTCCCTGACTCAGTATCGTATTCACATGATCGTCTGCCAGAGAATAGATAACGCGTTTGCCGTCTTTCCGGCTTTTTACCAGATTGGACTGTTTGAGTACCCGAAGATGATTGGACACTGCCGGCTGATTCATTTTCAAAAGATCCGCCATATCACAGACGCATAATTCTGATACAGAGAGCAGATAGAGGATCTTGATCCGTGTAAAATCGTCAAACATCTTGAACAGGTTCGCAAGATCATGAAGTTTGTCATCATCCGGGACTACCTGTTGGACTCTGGTAACATCATCTTTATGGACAACTTCACAGCATAAATCTTTTTCTTCCATCTCTTACCTCCTTTCATCATATCATTATATAATGATATGATTATATTATTCCTTGTGCAGGCAATTGTCAATAACAGTATTGCATATTTTTCTCAATAAATTCTGATAGAAAAACAATTGCAGCGCAGATTTTTCATACACAAAATCTGCGCTGCAATTGTTTTTCTTATTTTCATTCAATGCCATGAACAAAAACCGTTCATGTGCAACATTCTCTGTCTGTCGGCCATGCAAGCACATTTACCGTCTTGCACATATCAGATCACATAGTTATCTCCGCTGTTATTTTGATCTAAAAGATCCTGTAATGTTATATTGTCAAAGTAATCATTGATCACTTTTTCAAATCCTTCCCACATCTTCAGCGTCTTACACTGTCCTGCGCGTTCACAGGTGTTTGGTTTGCGGTCCAGACAGGCGACCGGGGTCAGCGGACCTTCGGTAATCCGCAGGATGCTTCCAATCGTATACTCTTCCGGGCTTTTCCGAAGACGGTATCCGCCGCCTTTTCCCCTCAGCGCTTCAAGGAAATCATTTTTGCTTAATATAGAAACAATCGATTCCAGATATTTCTCTGATATTTCCTGTCGCTGTGCAATATCCATTAACGGCATATAATGTCCTGTATTGTTCTCCGCCAGATCCAGCATCACACGAATCGCATAACGTCCTTTTGTTGATATTTTAACCATAGTAAACCTACCTCCCATTTACCTATTAATTTTATCACATTTACAGGTAAATGCAAGATAACATATGATTTCGGTATGACTTTTACTGTTGGCGTAAAATCATCTTTTTCCAATACAATAATCATTTAACACTTACGGCATTCACATTCTATGGACGATGTGTCATCTGTACAGATCAGAAATTTGCTCTGCAAGAGCTTCCTACAGATCAAATACCTGTTTAATGCTATCGTAATGCAGGAAAATCCCCTGTGCTGCCAGTCCGTCAATCTCTTCTTTTGTTGCAAGGGCAAATTCTGCTGTCTCCGCAGTCTGAAGAACAACATCTTTTTCTTCGAAATCTTTTTCGAAACGATAGATATCTACAAAATAGTTATCTCCCTCTCCCGGATTTTCTCTCTTATAAGAAAAGAGATAGCCTCCTTTGCATCCTGTCACATCCAGCCCTGTCTCTTCCAGTACTTCCCGTCTGACTGCATCTGCGGATTCTTCTCCGGCCTGCACAGCTCCGCCTGAAACTTCCCACCAGCCCGGCGCCCATGCTTTCGTCATCACACGTTTTGTGATCAGGAATTTTTTGTCCGGCCGCACGATTACGCCAAGTACCGTCAGATGATATTCATCATCCTTTAAGCACCAGTCGTTTCGTTTCATGGTGCGTCCTGTTTTCTGTTTGTTTTTATCATAGATATCCCAAAATTCCATTGTTCTTTATCCTCGTTGTATTCTTTTTTAGCGAGCATGTTGACACGCTTGCGCTCATTGTATCACGAATCCAATTTAAGGTAAACTTTTTAAAACAAATCCAGCATACTGTCCAGATAAACTGCTTCCCTGACATTTAACTGATACTCCGGTTTTACTATATAGTATAGAAGAAACTCCAGGACAATTGCGCTGCCAAGCCCACGTCCTTCGATTTTAAAATTGGAAAATCCCATGGGCAAGTAGATTTTCTGAATATCTTCCACGCTGATGAAGCCCGGATTTTTCATTGCTTCTGAAAAACGGTAACCATATGCAGCGTTCGGTGCTGTGCAATGATGATCCGGACAATTTTCTCCCAGATTCTGACGACTGACTGTTTCATAACAGTTTCTCCTGTCCTGACAGCCAAACCAGCAGCATTCATTGCATAGAAATTCTACTTTATCCTTTTCCGAATCAGACAGCGTATTTAACTGTTCAAACTTCTTATTCAGACGGAAGTCCGGCACTACATAGCGGAATTCCTTCCGTTTTACTTCATCCACAAACATCGAAAACTCCGTCAAAACTTTTGTGGTGGATGAAACAAGGTAAAGCCCCGGATAGGTTTCTTTTAAATAATCCAGCAAGATGTCCGAATGAACGATAACTCCATTCTCCACACCGCTGTTTTTCTCAAATAACCGACACAACTCATTACATTTTAAATCAACAAGATGTTCTTTTCCAAGCAAGGAATTGCTGAATGTCAGCCTTGCTGAAATCCCGTACTCCTGCATCATATCCAACACTTCCTGTGGGGTACATTCTCCATTACCAATGCGCCCGCCACCCCAGAGACAGTCTGTTGGTGCCCCATAGATGGAAGCGATGTCACACCAGTCGTAAAAATATTCTCTATGTTCACGGAATAATGGGAGAAACACGCGATACAGTTCCTGAAATTCAAATAAGCCCGGAAGATGATAGTGAGCGGTATTACAATTTCTTTTTATTTTCATATTTTATAAATATCCTACAAATATCTTTTTAATACAAATCGGGTCTGTTTACCTATTTTTTCACTCTTTCATTCATAAAGATTCTATTTTGCAGCAAACAGACATATACCCTTATATCTGCTTCATTTTATCATATATCATCAACCAACTATAGTATAAAACAAATAAAATACTCTCTGTTCTGCAAAAAAGAACCGTCTTTAAAAATCCGTTTTTAGCTAACGGTTAAAGGACGGTTCTATATATTATCATAAGTAATCTTCCACTCTCTTATCCAGCCGCTTCCACATGATGTTCCAGCCTGTCATGGATAAACTCCTTTACTTTTCCTTTTTCAATCTTCAATGCGACTGCCAGCTCACCGAAAAGATTTTCTTCTGCCATATGACAATAGCGCTCATCTTTTGCTGTCGGTCGTTTGCCATGAGCGAGACGTTCCTCTTTCCGCTGATGGATAGTGTTTAACATTTTTACCAGTTCCGTACAGTTACATTTCAAAAAACAAGCCTTATATTCTGTTTCCCGCTGTTTCTCATTCGTAATTGTAAGAATGCCGATCTCACGGATCTGATCAATCAGTTCCAATGCTTCTTTTTTCGTCAAAACAGCCCGCAGGATCACTTTTTGTCCATCTACCGGTGTAAACACTCTGCTTCTTTCTTCATAAAAGGGACGGAGAGTATAATATTCCCGCTCCTTTGACATCCCCGGAAGATCCAAAGGTCCGATATCTACAACCTCGCACACTCCTGTGCTGCCGTAAACAACAACATCTCCTACCTGAAACATACTACACATCCTTTCTGTCATTTTATTTTCCGCTTCGCCAATACTTCCAATGTATAGTATACCCAATTTTTGAAACATTTGTAAGTCCGCACCAAAAACTGTCAGATATTTCGTCGTTTTTTACAATACTTGCAAGAAACTAATTTCCTGTATAATTGGTAATTTGTTACAGCTAACTGATTATCCTTTTTGTGAAAGATGCCTCTATTTTATTGTGATTTTTGTACCCCACTCTGTAATCAGCCTCTCCAGGCGAAAGGCTGCATTCGCCGGGCTCGTAGAAGGGAGCTTTATGATTTCACGACCGGTATCAGGAAAAACATATTTTTTATACAGTTCACTGGCTTTCCCGCCATTAGCATAGATTTTCTGTATATTTGTCTTTTGCAAAAGACCCTGAATATCATTTACTACTACATCACGGATAGAACTGTCACTGGATCCGATGATCTGACAACTGGCGATCACATCCCAGATGGCAATATGATTCGCCAGCAGCATCGCTTTCTTTTCTTCTATCGTCTGCGGCACTTCCCAGTCCGTCAATGCTGCAAGCACTTTCCAGAAACGATTCTGAGGATGACCGTAATAAAAATGATTTTCTCTGGATTTTACAGATGGAAACGTCCCGAGAATCAGGATTTTGGACCGCTCATCCCAAACAGGAGCAAAATTGTGTGTTACATTTTCATATCCTGACATGTTTTTATCTCCAATCAATGTTCTTTTTTTGTTCGTGAGCAACATTCGCCATCCGCCAGTGATGTAAAAATGTTGTCACACCTGCACTCATCATACAGACCATAATTAAATATGATTTCAAATCAAAGAAATGCCAGAATGGCCGGTAATCTTCATATCCCAGAATTCGTTTTGTGTTTTTTTCTTTACACAAAACTTTGTTTTCATTTGCGTTCTCCTTATGGTCTGAATACTTTTTTAAAAGATTACCTTACTATTTAATATATGTAAATAGCATGCTTCCAAAATTAAAGAAATATTTCTCTTTTATTCGTTATCAGCAAAAAAACACCCTCCCGGCAGATGATCCGCCGAACAGGGTGTTTCTATCTAAATTTCCTTTTGTTTTGTCTTTTTCATGTATATTTTTACATTTATGCCAATGCGTTTGGCTGTTCTCCAGCCACTTCCACTTCTACCGGATAACCATGTACGCCATCTTCATAATGATGGGTCTGCTCCAGCATCATATCTTTGACTTTCATCAATCGGATCTGTGTGCTTCGCTCATTCTCATCCAGTTTCATGGTAATATACTTGATGCTTTCCCGTGTCTGTGGAATGATGACATGTTCCAGCGCATTTACACGACGTCTCGTTTTCTCAATCTCAGACGCCATGAGCTGGCAGGCTTTTTCCACTTCTGACAGGCGGAGCATATCCGGAAGGACATCCGCCAGGGATTTTACCGCTCCGTCCAGATCGCTGGATGTATATGCAAATCCGTAAGAATAAATGTCATTTTCATCTGCAGTACGGGTCTTGTATTCAAAGACCGGAATATCCACACTCATAACATTTTTCTTTTTCATATTCAGATATACTTCCTGCTTTGGAAGCATCAGCGCTGTGTGAAGCCCTTCGTTTGACATGGAAGCTTTGGCTACGACAAAATTGGTATTTGCCGCTTTGATGCCCTCTTCCACTTGTAGACGAAGCTCCATATTTTCCCTGATAAGATCCAGGAACTGACGCATCAGTTCATCTCGTTTATCTTTAAGCAGCTTGTGTCCACGGACAGCCGTAACCAGTTTCTTTTTCAAACGGGTCAGCTCCATACGGGTAGGATTTACCTGCGTAGTTGCCACCTTCATCACCTCTCAATCTACGTTACATACCGATTCTGCTGCTATTCGGCAGCTTTATAATATTTATCCAGATATTTATCGTCGATACGTTTCAGTTCACTTCGTGGAAGGATGGAAAGCAGTTCCCAGCCGATATCCAGTGTTTCTTCGATATCACGATCCGCCGTATATCCCTGAGAAATGTAACGGTCTTCAAATGCATCTGCAAATTTTGCATAGATCAGGTCGATGTCTGACAAAGCGGCCTCTCCTAAGATGACCATCAGCTCTTTTGCCTCTTTACCTCTTGCATAAGCGGCAAACAGCTGGTTCATAGTGTTGGAGTGATCTTCTCTTGTCTTACCTTCGCCGATACCTTTATCTTTCAGTCGGGAAAGTGATGGCAGTACATCGATCGGCGGTGTAACGCCTTTTCGATACAGCTCACGGCTCAGGATGATCTGACCCTCTGTGATGTATCCTGTTAAATCAGGGATCGGATGAGTCTTGTCATCCTCCGGCATGGTCAGGATCGGGATCAGTGTGATACTTCCGTCTTTTCCATGCTGACGGCCTGCGCGTTCATATAATGTTGCAAGGTCGGTGTACATGTATCCCGGATAACCACGACGACCCGGAACTTCTTTACGGGCTGCGGATACCTCACGCAGCGCATCTGCGTAGTTTGTAATATCTGTCATGATAACAAGTACATGCATATCTTTTTCAAATGCAAGATACTCCGCTGCTGTCAGCGCCATACGCGGTGTGGAGATACGCTCTACCGCCGGATCGTTTGCAAGGTTTACAAACATTACCGTTCTGTCGATAGCGCCTGTCTCTTTAAAACTTTCAATAAAGAAATTTGACTCCTCGAAGGTAATACCCATAGCAGCAAATACTACGGCGAACTGTTCGTCTTTGCCTCTTACTTTTGCCTGACGGGCAATCTGTGCAGCCAGCTGCGCATGTGGCAGACCGGATGCGGAGAAGATCGGCAGCTTCTGTCCTCGTACCAATGTGTTCAGACCATCGATGGCAGATACACCGGTCTGGATAAACTCTGACGGGTATTTTCTTGCTGCCGGATTCATCGGCAGACCGTTGATATCCATACGCATCTCTGGCAAAATATCAGGACCGTCATCAATAGGATTTCCAAGTCCGTCAAAGACTCTTCCCAGCATATCGGCAGATACGCCAAGCTGCATGCTGTGACCGAGGAAACGTACTTTACTGCTGTCCAGGTTGATACCGGTAGAGCTCTCAAAGAGCTGTACCAATACGTCATTTCCATTTACTTCCAGAACTTTACAACGACGTGTCTCGCCACTGGCAAGTTCGATTTCTCCAAGTTCATCATAAGTAACACCGGTTACTCCTTTGATCAGCATCAGAGGGCCTGCTACTTCCTGAATGGTTCTGTATTCTTTTGGCATTTAAAAGCCCTCCCTTCCCAGAGCGTCTGCGATCTCCTGATCCAGTTCGCCCTTTACGCTTTCATATTCTTCATCCAGCTGATCTTCCAGCGTGTATTTATAACGTCCGATCTTTTCGCGGACTGGCAGACGGAGCAGTTCTGCAATATCTGCACCTGATTTTAATGCTTCAGATGATTTCTCATAGTATGCAAGTACGAGACGCATCATCAGAAGCTGTTTTTTCAGAGAAGTATAGGTATCTACCTCGTGGAAAGAGTTCTGGTGCAGGAAGTCCTCACGGATAGAGCGGGCTGCTTCCATCTTCAAACGGTCTGCCGGAGAAAGAGCATCCATACCTACCATTTTTACGATTTCTTCCAGGTTCGCCTCATCCTGAAGCAGTGTCATCATTGCCTGACGGCGTTCCATCCATTCCGGAGATACTTCTTTCTCAAACCACGGAGCGATATTATCCAGATACAGAGAATAACTGTTCAGCCAGTTGATCGCCGGGAAATGTCTCTTGTAAGCCAGAGCGGAATCCAGTCCCCAGAATACTTTTACGATGCGCAGGGTTGCCTGTGATACCGGCTCAGAAATATCTCCACCTGGCGGGGATACGGCGCCGATTACGGACAGGGCGCCTTCTCTCTCGTCGGAACCAAGGTTGATAACATGACCTGCTCGCTCATAGAACTGTGCCAGACGGCTTCCCAGATAAGCCGGGTAGCCTTCCTCGCCCGGCATCTCTTCCAGACGTCCGGACATCTCTCGCAGAGCCTCTGCCCAACGGGATGTGGAATCTGCCATCAGCGCTACAGAATATCCCATATCACGGAAATATTCGGCAATGGTAATACCGGTGTAGATAGAAGCCTCACGGGCTGCAACCGGCATATCGGAAGTATTTGCGATCAGAACGGTACGTTCCATCAGGGACTGGCCAGTCTTCGGATCTTTCAGTTCCGGAAACTCGTTCAGTACGTCTGTCATCTCGTTTCCACGCTCGCCGCATCCGATATATACAACGATATCTGCTTCTGCCCATTTTGCAAGCTGATGCTGGATAACGGTCTTACCGCTTCCAAATGGTCCAGGTACGGCTGCAACACCGCCTTTTGCAATCGGGAAGAATGTATCAACAACCCTCTGTCCTGTGATCAGCGGCATGTTCGGGGAAAGTTTCTTTTTATAAGGTCTTCCGCGTCGAACCGGCCATCTCTGCATGAGGGATACTTCCTTGTCGCCATTTTCTGTCTCAATAACAGCTACAGTCTCTTCTACTGTAAAAGAACCCGCTTTGATCTCTTTGATCGTTCCCTGAATGCCATACGGAACCATAATCTTCTGCTGTACGACAGCAGTCTCCTGTACGGTTCCAATGATATCTCCGGCTTCTACTGCATCTCCGGCTTTCTTTGTCGGTACGAATTCCCATTTAATGTCACGTTTCAGGGAAGCTACCTCTACACCACGTTTCAGGTTGTTTCCGGAAATTTTCATAATATCGTCCAGCGGACGCTGAATACCATCATAAATGCTTCGGATCAGTCCAGGTCCCAGTTCAACGGACATGGGCACTTCCATAGATTCAACCGGTTCTCCAGGTCCCAGGCCTGATGTCTCTTCGTATACCTGGATGGAAGCTTCATCTCCGTGAATCTCTATGATCTCGCCAATCAGACGCTGGCTGCTTACACGCACTACATCATACATATTTGCATCCCGCATTCCGGAAGCAATAACCAGCGGTCCTGCTACTTTTTTAATCGTTCCTCTGCTCATGTAATTTTCGCCTCTCTATTTATTTCTAATCAGAAAATGTGCATGCATTACTCCTGGAACAGGATGTCTGAGCCAACCGCTTTCTCTACACATTTCTTTACATTCTCTACACCCTCTCCCGTATTCTGGGAGATTCCCGGGATCAGAATGATCGCCGGCAGCAGCTGTTCTTTATATCTTTCGATCTCTGTATGAAGCTCTGCTGCCAGACCTTCTGTAATATACACAACCGCATATTCACTGTCTGCCACTTTCCGGAGCGTTGCAGCTCCGGTCTTTGCATCCGGGACCGGAAATATATCAAGGCCCAGCGTTGCAAAGCCATAAATGCTGTCATACGGCCCAAGCACTGCTATCTTATACATACATTTCACGAATCCTTTCTGTTATAAATTCTTCCGGAAGACCATTACGCTTTCCTGCCAGAATGATTCCGGCTGTCTTAATCTCATTTTCTCTTGCGATGATATAAGCCACAATCGGTCCCACCTGGAAGGTTTCATATTTCTGCGGCTGCAACATACGGATCAGATAATTGTCACACCACCGTTCAAATGCGGATGGGGAAATCTGCAATGCCTCTGCCGCATCTGCATATCCGCTGGACGACAGATAAGCGCACAGGCTTTCCATCCCATTCAGCGCCGCTTTTGCCAGAAGCTCCGGCTGCATGCCTTCGCAGGCTGTCAGCGCACGCATCATAAATTCCATGGACTTTCCGGTCTTCTGACAACGGACTGCCGTTTTAATATTTGCCACGGCAACTGTAATCTTTGCATAGATCTGAATGACTTCATCTGCGTCTTCTGCTGCCTTGCGAATCGCTTCTAAGCATGCACGGTCGATAATGACATCGCACAGCTGACCATCTTTCGTATGCATCAGCGTCTCATATGCTTCTTTTGCCGCATGTTCCATGCTTGGCGGAAGTCTGTCAAAGCTTTTCTGTTTTACGATCTCTCTGAGTTCCTCCCGGGAAGGAGAAGTATTTTCATAATAAAATTCATCATGTTGTGCCTCAGCCAGCGATTCTTTGATCGCTGTTTTTAAATTGTGAAACACATTCGGGAAAGACAATACGGAAAATGTTTCCATTGGAACGCTCAGGTCATTGACTACCGCCCAAATCTTTGCCCGTTCCGCAGACAGGATCTCATCGCCATCCTGACTGCCCTGTCCATTGCCCCATCCTTTATCCTGCAGGAAACGGACACATTCCTCATAGGTCTTGCAGGCTGCAAGCTGACTCATCATGGAATCGGAGAAAAGGTTCGTCTCCAGCGCCCGGATATAGGCAACGGCAAATGTATAATTTGTATTCGACATGCAAAGCCCCCCTTATCTGTATAAAAGTTTATGGACTTTATCTGTCAGTTCGTCTTTATTTGCATCAAACACGGCTCGCAGCGTACAGTTTTCCTCGATACCGCCATAGATCAATACAAAACCATTTGCGATATCCGCTGCTGTTTCGTCCAGTTTCAGGCTTCCGCCAGCTTCTTTTGCAGCTTTCTCAATCTCTCTTTCAAAGCCCTTCGGCATCCGGTCCAGATCCTTCTGTGAAAACCGAATGATGCCGTTTTGCGGCTGTGCATAAGCCTGAAGCATTTTTGTGATCCGTTTAAAATAGGTATCTGCATCTTCCTGACACAGTCTCTCATACGCTTCCTCCAGGATCAGAGCAATCGTCTCCTGCTTTCCCCGTAAGACTGCAGTTCTCGTTTTCAGATCTGCAGCGGAGGCTGCGCGCTTTCTGTAATTTTCTGTTTCTCTCTCAGATTTTCTGGCACTTTCCTCCTGAATTCTGTCAGCTTCCTCACGGGCACGTTTCAGGATATCTTCCTTCGTTTCCTCCGCCTGATCCAGTATTTCCTTGGATTCCTGTGCCGCATCTTCCAAAATCTGATTTACGATTTTTTCTAATCCGGTCATACTGCTGCTCCTTTAATTAAATATTGATTGCGTTTACTGCAAGGATAGAGATCAGAAGTGCGAGGATCGCATATGTCTCAACCATTGCCGGGAACAGCATTGCTTTACCGAACTGTTCCGGTTTTTTAGCAACAATACCGATAGCAGAAGCAGATGTTTTTCCCTGATGCATACCGGAGATAAGACCTACGATACCGATTGGAAGGCAGGCTGCCAGGATCAGAAGTCCGGTTGCTGTGGAAAGATCAGCTGCGCCGCCGCCGAGAAGACCGATCTTCGATAAAGTAATGAAACCAACCAGAAGACCGTAAATACCCTGTGTACCAGGAAGCAGCTGCATGATCAGTACTTTTGCGAATTTATCAGGATCCTGTGCTACAACGCCGGACGCTGCCTGACCTGCAACACCTACACCGATGGCAGAACCAGCTCCAGCCATCATAACAGCTACTGCTGCACCTATTAATGCATATACCATACCCATACTCATTTTTAATTTTCCTCCTGAATGTCTACATATTTTGTTCTTGCCATAAAAGGCTTAAATGGTTTTCCACCGCCTTCGTAGAATTTTCCAAAGAATTCCACAAACTGCAGACGGTTTGTGTGCACGTAGGCACCTAAGATATTGATCGCCATATTTAAAATATGACCTACGATAAATACTACGATAAAGAAGATGACTCCAAGTACGCTCTTACCCATCATGCTTCCCATCTGGTTGATAACCTGGGCGATAACGCCTGTCGCAAGTCCCAGTGCCAGAAGTCTGGAATAAGAAAGCACATCGGATAACCATCCTGTGATGTTATACAGATCGTATGCGCCAAGAGCAAGTCGAAGTCCGATCTTTTTCTTTTTGCGTCTTCCAGACATAACCAGAATGATCAGCGCTCCCGCAATGGCCATAACCTTTGCCGCCATGTTCAGTCCCGGTCCGAAGTTAAAGTCCATCTGGGAGATGGAATGGAAGATTTCTGTCGGAAGCAGCATCAGGATCAGTCCGATCAGGAACAGATACCAGGACACTACATCACAGATAAATCCTACGATATTTTTATCCTTCAGAAGAAGGTATCCTTTTAATCCGAGTCCGGTAAACAGATGGATCACGCCGAATAACAGAGAGTAAACCAACATCCGCATCGGATCATCCAGCGGAACAAACCACAATGCTTTGATCGTTACTGTCTTTCCGAAAAATGTTTTTGCGATAACAGTAATGGCATCTCCAAAATATCCTCCGAACATAACACCCCAGAACAGCGTGGAGATTCCACACCAGAAAAACATTTTGATGGATTTTCTAAGGCTTGGTTCCATCCGTTTGAATTTCACTAAGACGACGCCGCAGGCAATGGAAATGATGGCTCCATATGCCGCATCGGATAACATCAGTCCAAACAGGAATACATAAAAGAATGACATGATCGTCGTCGGATCGATCTCTCCTTTTCCCGGAAGTCCAAAGGACTCCAGAACCCCTTCTACAGAATTGGAGAATGCATTGTTTTTCAACAATACCGGCGCATTTTCTTTTTCGCTTACCTCTTCGATCTCCACATCCGCAATATAGTTTTCTGAAAACTCCTGTTTCAGCTTCTCTGTGTATTTCGCCGGAACATAACCGCTTAATGCAAAGGTTTTCTCCGTCTGTGGCAGCTGTCCGGAAATATCGGACCGCTCTGCCTGAATCCTGCACTGGTCGGACAGCATCCGAAGTGCCTGCCGGTTATCCGCAAGATTACAGATCTGCTGTTTGTATGTTTCTATCGCTTCCTCTAACTCTCCGATGGCCTTCTCCAGTCCGGCTTTTGTCTCTGCCGGGATTCCATTGGGGATTGAGGATGGTTTTGCAAAACCGTTTTTACGCAAGACCTCTTCTACTGTATCCGCATCGTTTCTCAGACAAACAACTGACAGATAAGTGTGGTCTTTTTCCTGATGAATGATCTCTATGTCCACGGCTTCCACCGGTGGATCGTTAGTTTTTAATAATGTAAGAATTGCTTCTTCTGACATCTCGGAACCGATAAGCCCAAGAAAAATCTTTGTCTGTATACTTCCACTGCTTTCAATGGGAATATCCAGTTCCAGCCATGGCGTCAGGGCCTCTGTCTGGTTTTGCAGCCTTGCGATCTCGGCTCTGGCTTCTGTGATATTTTTATCCAGTGTCAGGATCTGATCTGCAATGTCTCTATATTTCTGCTGATCCGCCAACATCTCATTCATCTGACGCTTCTCAATCAGTGGCTTTCCTGCCAGCGAATCCAACAAAGATGTCTTTTCCGGTGCAGCATGGTTTAAAATATCCAGTGCCTGCTCTGTCTTCTGGATCTCGCGTTCGTAATCCGCTTTCTCATCCGAAGTATTCCGGGTCGACATATCTTTAATCTCATCTTCATGAAAATCAATCTGTACAACGCCCAGCTCCTGCAGTCGTTCCAGTATAGATTCCCGGTCTTTGTTCAGTCCGAAAATACTGACACGCTGCATTTTTACAATTGCCATGGAAGCTTCCCTCCTTTACTACTTATTTTTCAGTGAAATATGTTGTTCACTGTCACGGCACCTTTTCACTTCCTCTCACAGGTGCGCAATCTATCAGAATAACTCTGATATTACAGAAGAAATGACTTCCTCTTTTTTCAGCATCGCGTTTTCACTCTGCTGATGGATTCTGGCTTCCAGTTCTTTATCATAGGCTTCGGCTTTTGAAGCCTCTTCCTTTATAACCTTATCCAGTGAATCTTTTGCTGTAGCAGCTGCGGATTCCTTTGCCTGAAGCTGAATTGCTTCCGCCTGCCTGTGAGCATCCTCAATGATCCCGGCTGCCTGTTTTTTCGCTTCGTCAATCTGAAGTCTGGCTTTTTCTTCTGCCTCCTGCACTCGCAACATTGTTTCCTGAAGCAAACTCTCACTTCCTTTCCTAATTTTTCACGTGCGGATTGTATTTGAGAAAATACAAGATTGTATTTGAAAAAATACAATTTGGATTATATCAAACCTTTTCACACAATTCAAGAAGAATATTTTTTTAACAAATAAATTTTTTATATTTGTATTTTTGCACATTTTTTCAACAGTTTTTTGTATCTTTCACACAATACAAAAAGTTTACGCACATTTCTATAACCTGGTCACAAATTTATAACCGTGCAAATATCAGAGAAAACATAACTTCTGAAAATGCCTTTCATTTATCTATACCTGTTTTTAGGGTGCATCTTTTGTGGAAATTTATTCTATATTCTAATGATTTTGCATTTACACAACAGATATACACTGCTGTTTCCATATCTTATTGCATAAAAATCATACATATCTCTTTTCTTTGACTCCAGTTAAATTTTTTCTGATCTGTTCCCTGATATTTTTTGATTATGTTTGCTCTAATAAAAAATATCCTTCATTATCGTGACAGGCAACTTTACAGTTCCTGAACAATTGATAACAAAGGATATCTTTTATTCTTTAATTCATTCGTTCTATTCTACGGAAGTTTCCATCTTTATATGAAGTCAGGTTCTCACTGCATGTATATTAAAGATCCGAAAAGAAAACTTATGAGTAACTATCTATTTTCCATCTATCATTAAAACCATATTTATCTAAAAAATGCCCACAGATTTTTCATCTGCGGAATAATATCATCAAGATCCCATTCTTTATTGCTGTTGATCACACTATTACTGTCATTCACAATAACGGTTCCATTCCCGTTGATTGCTGTCAGCACGATAAAATGTCCTCCGGTTGTAAAATCCCCGGGACCCATGATACAGATGACCGGGTGGCCTTCCTGCAATTCTTTTGAGATTACAGAGGCATCTTTGGACAGCTCTCTGGAATGCAATCCCAGCTGTTCTGCTCCGGATTTCATCAGATCCCAGCTGGAACCGCTTCCATCCACATAGTAACCGTTATTTTCTGCAAACTGCGCCACTTTTAACGGCGTCCATTTCGCATTCTGCGTCAGTCCTGCCAGTACCATAGACAGGCTCGTCGGACCGCATCCATCTGCTGCCATCATTTTGTTTCCGTAGGTTTCATAGCCCCAGCGCTCGTCCCACTGGATAAAAAGAGGGATTTGTCCGGTTTTCAATTCTCCGCTGATATCAGTGTCATGGTCCTTCCCTGCTTCCGTTCCATAATCAAGAATAAACTGCGCCGTTTCCGGATTGTTTTTCAGCATATCAGTCAATTCTGCCGGATACTCCGGATGTTCCCGCAACACTTTTTTCGCCTGATGAACCGTTCTTGCATTTGAACCGGCGAAACCGGCGATTCCACCATCCGCTCCCTTTAAGCCAAGACTGAACGCACAGGTAAGGATAAATGCCACCGCCAGTAATATCCCCCGTCTGCGTGCAGTTCTTCTATACATGCGCTGTTCCATATACTGCACCTCCTGATACATTTTTTGTTTCCATCTCTGTTTCTATTTTTAATTGTGTGGTTTGTCAGCCAGATTCTGACATGAATCATAAAAAAGGCAACATACCAGCTTCAACTTTTTCTAACTTCTAACAAAATTCCCTTATAATCTGTAAATATTTGTCTGTCAGAAACTCCATCTTTTAACAAACCCTTTTTATGAATACGCATCTTTAAGCTAGTTATAGAATGCCATATAAAAGTAACAAAATGGATTCACAAATCCTTATCATTTTCTTAATCGTTGTGATCTGGATCAAAATATGAATACTAATGTAACACTTTTCGAAAATAATACTGCTCCCCCTCATAAAAAAACATTTTTATGTCTACTAAATGTGACAAACTAATATAAGTCAGAAAGATTTTTTTGAAAATTGCAGTAATACTCCTTCCGGTGCTATACTACTGATACAATCATCATAAGTATTTAACAGGATTTTCAGATATCCTGTTTTACATCACATTTAGTGAAAATGATTTTCATACAACTATATACCTGATATTTTTCAAATAACGATTTTTGATTCTGAATTAAATTTGTAGCATAAATCTGCAAAATACTAAGAACCCACATAATATTAGGAGGATTTACATGTACCGCATATTAATCGTGGAAGATGACACGATCATCGCCGAAAAAATTGCAAACCATTTAAAAATATGGAACCATGACGTAAGGATCGTCACGGATTTTCAACATGTACTGAAGGATTTTGCCGAATTTGATCCGCACCTTGTCCTTCTGGACATCACATTGCCTTTCTACAATGGCTATTACTGGTGTCAGGAAATCCGCAAGATCTCGAAAAATCCGATTCTCTTTATTTCCTCTGCCTCCGACAACATGAATATCGTCATGGCAATGAACATGGGCGGGGATGATTTTATCGCAAAACCCTTTGACCTTGATGTGCTGACGGCAAAAGTACAGGCGATTCTTCGGCGATCTTATGATTTTGGAGCACAGACTTCTTTTATTGAACACAAAGGAGCCATCCTGAACATGAACGATGCCTCCCTAGACTACAACGGACAACGAATCGATCTGACCAAAAATGATTATCGGATCTTACAGACACTTCTCGAAAATAAAGGAAAAATCGTCAGCCGAGAAACACTGATGACCCGACTGTGGGAAACCGACTGCTATGTGGATGAAAATACGCTGACCATCAATGTCTCCCGTCTGCGGAAACGTCTGGATGCTGCAGGGTTGGAACATTTTATCACAACAAAAAAAGGAATGGGGTATATCATTGAATAACAAATTATTTTCCGCTTTTCTTTTTGACCATAAACTGATTCTCTTACTGTTCCTTCTGTGCTGTGGCATCTTTACAGGAATCAATCTGCTGTATCAGCTGCCTCTGGAACCGGTTCTGTATGCTGCGGTGCTGTCCATCATTGTAGTTATACTGATCCTGCTCCCACATTTTTTCCGCTATCGGGAAAAATATCTGGAACTCCAGCGTATGGCACACGCTATCGATACGATGACCAATGCTCTGCCGGCTCCTTCCAGTTGTCTGGAAGACCGCTATCAGAACCTGCTGCATATCCTTGGAAAAGTCAATGCCGGGAATCTGGTCCGCCTGCAAAAGGAACGTACTGACCTGATCGAATACTATACCACCTGGGCGCATCAGATCAAAATCCCCATCGCTGCCATGCGTCTGCTGCTTCAGGAAGAAGATACCACTCAGAACCGTCAGTTGCAATCTGAGCTTTTCCGAATCGAACAGTATACAGAAATGGTTCTGTGTTATTTCCGGTTGGACGGACACTCCTCGGATTTTGTGCTGAAAAAATGCCGACTGGATGACATCATCCGCAAAGCCGTAAGAAAATATGCTCCTCTGTTCATTCAGAAGAAGGTTCGATTCTCTTACGAAGGAACAGACTGCATCGTACTTACTGATGAAAAATGGCTGCTTTTCATTCTGGAGCAGCTGCTGTCCAATGCCCTCAAATACACAGCTGCCGGTCAGATCACGATTTCTGTTGATCCGGACACGAAGATTCTGTCCGTCTCTGACACCGGAATCGGTATCGCACCGGAAGATCTGCCGCGAATCTTTGAACGTGGATTTACAGGTTACAACGGGCATGAAAATATGCACTCCACTGGCATCGGCCTGTACCTGAGCAAAAAAACAGCGGATAAGCTGCACCATCGTATCTGGGCAATATCCCAGCCAGGTGTTGGCAGCAGTTTTTATCTGGAGCTGGCTTCGCGACAGCTTACAGTCGAATAGTGCCTGGAGCTATGGCTCTAACGGAACACTTTGGCTTCGACAGAATGGCTTACGAAAGGTTATGAAGGTCGGACACCGGACAGGATCCAACAACCTTACAAAAATGTAAGGTTACACTCCTAAGATGTAAGCTGAAGAAATGGCAGCCAAGTACGATCTCCTGCTATACTGACTTCAGAAAATAAAAATGAACCCCGGAAGCTTCTAATTGAAGATTTCTGAGATATATTTTTGATATACAATGACATTTTCGCAGTGCATACACGGTGTGTACGACGAGAAAATGGAAGCAGTATATCGGAAATATAGCCAGAAAGATTTAGATTCCGAGAGTACATGAAAATAAAAGGAGGTCACACATATGGCTATACTGGAAGTACACAGTTTAAATAAGGTCTACACCACCCGCTTCGGTGGTAATAAAGTACAGGCATTGAACAATGTCTCTTTTTCAGTGGAAGAAGGAGAATATATCGCGATCATGGGAGAATCCGGTTCCGGAAAAACGACACTTCTGAACATCCTTGCATCTCTGGATCGTCCGAGCAGCGGATCTGTTCTGTTGAATGGTAAAAATCTGGAGGATATCCGTGAACAGGAAATGGCGTCTTTCCGCCGGGATAATCTCGGATTTGTTTTTCAGGATTTTAATCTGCTGGACACCTTTTCTCTGGAGGATAACATCTATCTTCCATTGGTGCTGGCAGGCGTGCCATATCCGGAAATGAAAGAACGTCTGATACCCATCGCAAACAAACTTGGTATTGCGCATCTGCTGAACAAATATCCTTATGAAGTATCCGGCGGTCAGAAACAGCGTACCGCCGTTGCCCGAGCACTGATCACAAAACCGCAGCTGATTCTTGCTGATGAGCCGACCGGCGCACTGGATTCCCGCTCTTCCGATGAGCTGCTGCAGCTTTTCTCAGATATCAATACAGAAGGACAGACTATTCTTATGGTAACACATTCCACAAAAGCTGCCAGCCGCGCAAACCGCATCCTTTTCATCAAGGATGGCGAACTGTTCCACCAGATTTACCGTGGCCACAGCTCTGACGATGAACTTTATCAGAAGATTGCCAATACTCTTACAATCCTTGCGACAGGCGGTGATCAGCGATGAAAAAAGGCTTTTACAGAAAGTTTGCAGTAGACAGCATCCGGAAAAACCGGCAGATCTATCTGCCGTACCTGTTTACCTGCATCCTTATGACAACACTGTTTTTTATCGTATTTTCCCTGGCGAAAAACGGAGGCATCTCAGATCTCTTTGGACAGGTAATAATATCCTCTATGCTCACAATCTGCAGCAGAGTAATGGGAATCTTTGCATTCATCTTTCTGTTTTATGCAAACAGTTTCCTGATCAAACAACGAAAACGTGAATTCGGCATTTATAATATTCTTGGTCTGGAGAAGCGGCATATTTCCCGTATTCTGCTCCATGAGACGCTGATCCTCGGCGGAGCAAGTACCATTATCGGTCTGATTGCCGGTCTGCTTCTCAACAAACTTGCTTATGCCGGCATTTTAAGGATCCTCGGAATGAAAGTCGGCCTTGGATTTGAATTTAATCCTTTTGTTATCATGACAACAGTCATTTTGTTTGTCATCATTCATCTGGTCCTGTTTTTGAGCAACTGCAGACAGGTTCATTTTTCCAATACCATTGAACTGCTCCGTGCAGGCAACGTAGGGGAAAAAGAGCCGAAAACAAAATGGATCCTCACGATCATCGGACTTGTCGCACTGATCCTCGGATATGGAATCTCTGTGAAGATCACAAATCCCCTTGCTGCATTTACGCTGTTTTTTGTTGCAGTCCTTCTGGTCATCGCAGGAACTTACCTTCTGTTTACCACCGGAAGCATCGCATGGCTGAAAATGCTGAAAAAACGGAAAGGCTATTATTACAAAGCAAACCATTTCATCAACGTATCCGGTCTGCTTTACCGCATGAAACAGAATGCTGTCAGCCTTGCCAGCATCTGCATCCTGTCCACCATTGTGATCATAACGATGGCATCTACGATTTCCCTTTATACAGGCTGCCATGATGTCATCCATCAGCAATATCCGCGCCAGATCAATCTGAGTATGGATACTTCCCCTGTGAAAACACTGGATGAATCCACGAGTCTTTTCCAGAAAGCTGCCGGACAGCTGCAGCAGACGATTCAGAAACACGGAGAAACGCCAACGGATTCCCTGCACTGCACCAGCCTGATACTGACATCCCTCCGCAGCGGAAACCATTTTGAACTGAACACCGAAAAAGTATATCTGTCATCTTCTCCGCAGGAAATCAATAATATGTGCATGATTAGTGTTCTGACATTGGACGACTATAACCGCCTGACCAATTCTAAAAAGGAGTTGGAGGACAATGAAGTCCTCCTGTTCTGTTCTGAAAAACTGAACTTGAATTCCGACACCTTAAAGCTGGATACCATGAGTTTTTCCGTAAAAGAAGTCGTTCCTGTTTCCAAACTGGTGTATAGCGTTACAGTAAATCCAAACTATACGACATGGTATATTGTCGTAAAAGACGAAGACACGCTCTTCTCCATTTATGAAAGAGACAAAGAGTTAAACAAAGTAAACTATGGTACGATTTCCTACTATTTCGGAGCAGACATCGAAAATACCGATGCTGTCCCTGCCATTCAGGAAGACTTTCAAAATCAGGTCAGCGCACAGGGAATCTCCGGTGTAATGCCTGAAACAGATGGTTTTTTCAATAACTATTCTGTCAAAAATCAGGCCGACGCATCCAGAAATATGTACTATCTTTACGGTGGCATCTTCTTTATAGGCATCTTCCTGACCATTGTATTCCTGGCTGCTACAATCCTGATCATCTATTACAAACAGATTTCAGAAGGACTGCAGGACGCCAGACGGTTCGAGATCATGCAGAAAGTCGGACTTTCCCTGGAAGAGATCCGCAAAAGCATCCATTCCCAGATTCTGATGGTCTTCTTCCTTCCTCTGGTAACCGCAGGCATCCATGCCGCATTTGCTTTTCCAATGGTCTCCAGATTGCTGAAAGTCGTAGGAATGGTCAACACAAAAGGCTTTATCATCTGCCTGATCGGAACATTTGCTGTCTTTTCTGCGATCTATATTCTGGTATACTTTCTGACTGCAAGAGCTTATTATAAGATTGTGAGTAAATAAAATCATATCCATATTTTAGCAGTCCAAGCTTTTGGGTATAAATCCTTCCTGTTAAAAACAGATTTTTAATAGCTGTTTCTACTCTATATTTACACACATTATTATGTTTTATTTACAAGAAAAAGCCGGGTAATTTACCCGGCTTTCCTTATGGATTTTATTTTATTATTTAAAAGAGGTTTTGTATATTTCATTATTTAGTGTAACAATTCCTGTTCCCACTCATCCCCATGTTTTATAAAAGAAATAATATTATTAATACATTTCAGCACAAGACTAATAGCAAAAAGCAACGCACCGACCGTCATACAAAAAGAAAATGGGGAAAATGGAATAAACAGTACCGATGATGTCATCTTACTACTGATATGAGCAGCTGTCTGAAGCCAGCATACATAAGTTAATATAAAACAAAATACAGCTTCAATTGCATTTACCACAATACCTACAATTTCTCTCACTGTCTTTGGTAACTTATCGGTAACGATAGACACCCCTACATGTCCATTGCTAAATTCGGTAATCGCGTATGCAAAAAATACGATCAGAATTAAAAATAACTGTGTAAATTCATACGTTCCTTTGACAAACATATTTAACGGCGTGCGTTCAGAAATTAACCGAAGGACAACATCAATGGTCGTCATAACAGTAATAAAAAGGACAGCTATTACCGAAATATATGCCAGTATTTTACTGATTTTATAAAAAACCGCATACACCTTTTTATAACATTTCATATCCTATGCCCCCTTATCCATAAATCAGATTTGGAATAAACAGTGACAACTGCGGGAAAAGCAATACGATCACAACAGCCACAACCAATGCCAGAATAAAAGGAACCAGTCCTCTAAATACTTTTCCAAGTGGAACATCTTTTGCAATTCCTGCAATAATAAATGCATTGATACCAACTGGTGGTGTGATCTGCCCCATTTCCATAACCATAACCATTAGTACTCCAAACCAGATTGTATTAAATCCTAATTGCTGTGCGATTGGTAAAAATATCGGAACCAGAAGAACGATCATTGATAATGAATCCATGATACATCCTAATGCCACATATACACAAAGAATCAAGATTAAAATAGCGTATTTTGGAACTGCCAGACCTGCAATCGTAGATGCAAGCATTGTAGGAAGCATTGTTACTGTAAGAAAATATCCAAATGCATAAGCTCCTGTTACAATCAGAAAGATCATTGCGGTAGTCTTTACCGCTTCAAAAACAGCATTGAAAAATTCTTTCCATTTGCCCCATTTTCTGTAAAGCATAAATAACATTGCTCCAAAAGCGCCAATTGCTCCACCTTCATTTGCAGTAAAAAATCCAATAAAAATACCTCCGATAACTACTACAAAAAGAATCAGGATTGGAATAACCTTGATCAATGCCTGCATTTTTTCTTTTACCGAGAACTTCTCTCCTTTTGGTCCTTTTGCCGGATTTTTTACAACCTGGATTACGATTGCACCTATATAACAACCGGTAAGCAAAATACCAGGAATAATACCAGCTGCAAACAATGCTCCAATAGATTCTCCGGAAGCAATTCCATAAAGAATAAAACCCACACTTGGCGGGATCAGTATACCAAGTGTTCCTCCTGCTGCCAGGCATCCCGTTGACAGACCATCATCATATTTATATCGTTTCATTTCTGGAAAACAAACCACTCCCATTGTAGCTGAACTTGCTGCACTAGAACCACAAATTGCTGCAAATCCAGCACTTGCTACAATAGTAGAAACAGCTAATCCGCCTGGAATGCGTCCAAAAAATTTATAACAGGCATCATATAAATCTCCCGACAACCCTGAAGCGAAAGCAAACTGTCCCATCAATACAAACAGCGGAATTACCGCCAAACTATAATTTCCAGTCTGGGCAAACGGAATAGATTTCAACATACCTATTCCTCCAGTCAATGAGACTGCTGCCACATAACCTACAAACCCTACAAGCATCATGGCGAATCCAATATGAACTCCCGCAAGAAGCAGAACGATCAATAATATGATTCCCAGGATGGCTAATACAGTCATAGACATGTCATTATCCTCCCTTCTTACTATCTAACCATATATTTATGGTTAATATCCCTCGCAACCAGCAAAAAATCTTCCAGAAAACCTTGTTTGTAACAAATCGCTGTCGCAATGCAACAGCGATTTGTTACAGGAGAACTCTATTTTAATTACTATTTGGCAATTTTATCTTCATATTTCTGTAATCGATCTATCCAAGCATTATACAACCCCTGTCCATCTGCGCCAGAAGAAGATACTTTCTTAATCCAGTCCTGAGCAACCTCTTCGCCAAGTTCATCTGCTTTCTGCTGTTCGGAGTCACTCCATGTATAGATTTTATCTTTATTCGCTTCCATACAGGAAGCTTTGATATCCTGCCATTTTGTTCCTACATATTCCAACGCCTTATATCCTGAATACTCATCAATAATTTTCTGTAAATCTTCCGGCAGCTTATTGTAGGAATCATTATTCATAACAAGAAAATATGGATTAACATTCAAATGCCAGTCCAAAATATATTTTGCCTGCTCATACAAACGGAAAGAATCCACAACATCCCATCCACAGTTTGCCGCTGCATCCACAACACCTTTTTCCATATTGGTATAAATATCATTAACTGCCATGGTTGATGGAATTGCACCTGCAAGATTTGCAAAATCTGTAGAAGCGCCACCTATAAATCTTCCAGAAAGTCCTTTGATATCAGCTAATGATTCCACTTTTTTATTTACCAAAAGCAACGGAGAATCACAGTTTGTGTGAAGCAATATCACATGTACGCCACTCCATTCATCTTTCAGATAATCTGTTGATTCATATAAATCCCATAATGCATAACTCGCCTGAAGCGAATCTTCCGCCGTAAATGGTAATGCTCCAACATCCGTTAACGGGAATTTACCTGTTGTCATAGATGGAAGTCCCCATGCAATATCAACTGCCCCAGACTCAACCATGTTATAGGATTCCGTTGCCGGTCCTAATGTTCCACCATGAAAAATATTGATTTCCAGTCTGCCATCTGATGCCTCTTCAACAGCTGATGCCCACTCTTCCAAAAATCTTCCTGTTGCGCCATTTTCCGGATCCTGAGACTGAACTTTTAATGTATATTTTGCTGAACTGGATTTTCCACCACCTTCGGAACCACCTGTATTTTCTGTTTTTCCTCCACAGGCTGTTAATGAAGATACTGTCATCACTGCTGCTACAGCCACTGCCAATAATTTTATGATTTTTTTCTTTTTCATAATCGTTTCTGCCCCTTCCCTTTTTTATAATTCTGCTACAATATGATTTTTGCCTTCTTTCAATAGAAGATGCGTATACCTCTTGCATTTTCCATAACATGAGATTCCTATATATTTATACAAAGACCGCATCTCTTCTTTAAAATTTAATTTTTTCTATTCTCACAGATCTGGAAACCATTTTTTCGGATCCAAATCTATAAATTTTGCTCTCTCAAATTTATTCTTCAAACGATATGGTACAGTACAATCAAAAATTGTCTTACATGTGCATCCAACATCTTCCAGTAGCATATTATATTCCGGTGTCTGTGACGGATCCAACGGATGGCAGCGAATACCTGGTATCGTAACGATATCTTTATCAGCTTCAAATCGAGTGGTCATTGCCCAAAGTACATCTTCATAATCAAAAGGATCCACATCATCATCCACGAGAATAATTTGTTTTAACTCCGAAAAAGCTGCAAACGCTAACAATGCCATCTGTTTTTGCCGCCCTTCATCACTTTTCATTCTCTTGTTTACCTGAAGAATCGCCATCAACTTACCAACACCACAGGAACATACATATACATTCTTCAGTCTTCCCGGAAGAGCTGTATCAATCATTTTTATAATAGAGGCTTCTGTTGGAAGTCCACACAGAGATGTATGCTCCTCACTTGGTCCGATAATCGTCTGCATAATCGGGCTTTCCCTGTAAGATACAGAAATAACTTTCATCTTACAAAGTTTTGGAAGCGCCGGTCCTGTATATCCCGGGAACTCCGGCATTGCCTTTCCTGTATGAGTTACGGAATCCTCCGCTATCGTTTCATTTGGAAGTAACATTGCTTCAATAACAAATTCTGCATTTGCAATACACTTCTGTTTAATAGATGGACAATCTGTAATTTCTACCGGTTTCTGTCTGATGGCTCCCGCAACTCCCAATTCATTGTATCCAATCGGCGTTGTTGGTGGTTCAAAGCAGGAACCTACATAGATTGCCGGATCCAATCCAATATTTACTGACATCATTAATGGTTCATTGAGTTCACACGCTTTTTCAAAAAAAGCTCCAATATGACGTCCACCAGGTACTATGTAAAATGAAATTGTATCTTTATCTTGGATACACATTCTATGAATCGTTACATCTGATTCGCCTGTCACAGGATCATTAGCATAGCAAAGCCCCTGTGTGATAAATGGACCGCTGTCTTCCGGGGTAGCCTGCGCTGCCGGAACATATTTTAAAATATGAAAATCCGGTTCCGTTGCATAATGTGTTACTGTCTGTTTTGCTTCACTCCTTGGAACTTCTACCGGCCAGATTGGATTTTCAGCACAGTCTTTTAAAAAATAAGAAATTTCTTCTGGCGTAGTACCAAGAATTTTTGCCGTTCTCTCTCTGGAGCCAAGACCCCCAATAAAACATCTTGCCCCCGGATGATCTTTGATATTATTAAACATCAAAGCCGGTCCTTTCTTTGTAGGACGCTTTACGGCAGCCCCCGCACCTAAATATCTATATACGCCGGTAATCTCGCAACACGGATCAATCTCTACATCTGTCTCTGCATACTCTCCAGGTATAGATTTCAAAAATTCTATTGCCGATCTTAAATCATAAATATCTGGTTTCATATAATCCTCCTGTTCTCTTTTTATTCTGTCTCATATTTTCCAATTGAAGAAATCTGTATGTCTCTTCTTTATACATTTATTATAGGTGCAGGACTTTTTAGCAAACAGGTTCTATCTTGCCTAATATTTTTTTGCAAATCTAAATATCTTGCAAAAATTTTTTCTTGATTGATTACATATTTAAATGTTTTTGTATTACCTGGAATCTTTTTTTACAGAATTTATATATTTTTTCAAATTATCTTGCAAAACTCCACTGCAATTACCGAAAGGTAACCAAAAAATCTTGCAATTCTATTTTCTTTGTGATTAAATTTATCTATAGTCATAACAATCGGAGGGAGTTATGTTTGTTTATAAATTTGAAAAATCAGAAGTGCACATTTTTGAGGATAATCAATTACCTCTTCTTGCAAGAATTTCGCAAAGTAAAGACGATTACCAGTGGACTTCGCCCATTGATCTTCATGATGATAAGTTAGAAATTGCTTTTATAGAAAAAGGTATCGCATATTACACAATTGATATGAATAGTGTAACAGCAAAAGCCGGCGAAGTTGTTATTATCAACCCTGGAACTTTGCATGCTGTTTCCTCAAGCACCTCAGATCCTACCAGTATCTGGGTCATTCATGCGAAAAATTTCAAAATTAAAGGGTTGAAACCTAATGCTTTATTAAAATCCAGAAATTATCTGATATTACAGATGAAAGAAAATTTGGAATTTGTTCAATCTCTATTACATGAAATACGTTTTTTGTATCAAAAAAAAGGCTATGAAGCCTCTAAAATCGTGAATTTTGCTCTATGTATGTTCATATCACTTCTGTACGATATGCAGGAAGATACCGAACTCATTATCCCGGATTCCTGCAATCATTTTGCAAAAGATATCATGTTATATCTAAATGAAAATTACATGTATAAATTAACACTGGAAAGTATTGCAAAACATTTTCATATCAGTCCCAGTCATTTATCTCATGAATTTACAAAATATTTTTCTGTCTCTCCTATTAATTATCTAATCAGCCGTCGATTGTGTGAAGCAAAATGGAAACTGATCAGTACGAATGAATCCCTGGAAGAAATTGCATTTTCACTCGGTTATGACAATGTAAATCATTTTAAAAATACATTTGCAAAACGAACCGGTTGTTCTCCGTCTAAATATCGGGAACTTTATTTTGATCAGAACTAAACATTTAACAAGAAACTATCCATTTATCTAACACAGACTTGATAACAGGAATAAACCTGTTTTTATCTCTATGCTTAACCATCGCAGTGATTCTTAATTCTTAGCTATCACTCTCTAAAACAACAAAAACTATCTCTATGGTAATGTGTTCAAAACATATTATCATAGAGATAGTCTTTTTACATCATCTTCTTTTTCTTAAGAATAATCCATACGACCATACATACTACTGCCGTGATCAGACAGATTACAACAAATCCATACACGCTTCCAGCAAATGGCATACCTTTGGTATCGACGTTCATTCCATACAGACCAGAGATGACGGTCGGGATAGCCATAACCAGTGTAATGGCTGTTAAATATTTCATCAAGCTGTTCAGACGGTTGTCGATAACGGAAGACATCAGCTCCCGGGTACCATTTATGATATCTCGATAGATCGTGGTCATCTCAATCGCCTGCTGGTTCTCGATGATGACATCGCCAAGCAGTTCCTTATCTTCCGGATACTGTTCCAGACGTTTATACCGGGACAGACGCTCCAACACAACACTGTTGGCACGCAGAGAAGTGGCAAAGTATACCAGCGTGGATTCCAGCTCATGAAGGTTGATCAGATCTTCTTCTTCCGTGTTATCTCCGACACGTTCTTCGATCTCGGTACGCTTCTTGTCTATAATACGCAGATTTCCCTGATACAATGCAGATGTGCGAAACAGGATCTGATATACAAAACGCATCTTTTTCTTTGTGCTGAACTCTCTGACCCTGCGCTGGATAAAATGCTGCAGGATAGGTGTTTCTTCCGTACAGACCGTGATCAGATTTGTCTGTGTCAGAATAATACCCAGCGGGATTGTCGTGTAGGTCTTTGTCTCATGTCGGATTTCCATGGCAGGAATATCCACAAGGATCAGCGTATAGCCATCCTCCAGATCGATACGGGAACTCTCTTCCTCATCCAGTGCGGCCCGTACATCAACCATATCAATGCCAAACATCTCCGCGACTTCCTGACTCTCCTCCATCGTCGGATTGATCATGTTGATCCATGCACCGTCTTCAAATTCTTCCAGCTCATGTAACACGCAATCATCTGTTTTGTATATTGCCAACATACTTCCACACCTGCCTTTCTACGATTTTTAGAAGTGTTCCTGAAAGCCTGCAATGCTGAGTCAGCATTCCACAATCTGTTGAAAATCAGATTATTTTCCTGAACGCTCCACAAGGGCTTTTATTTAACTGGAAAATATTTTTATTTTTCAGCTAAATAAAAACCCTTGTTTGATTATAGCAATCTTTTCAGTTTCCGTAAAGCAAAATATCGGTTATGTTTTTGTTCAGACTTTGTTATTTTCTGAATATAGGCTAGATTCTGATTTAGCATTGTATTGAGCACCACCGAAAAAAGATAAGAAACAAAAACCCGCTTCCGCTCAGGCGCTGCTCGCAGCGGTACATAAGTTCCTGTGCTGCAAAAACGGTAGCACACGAACTAAGGACCGTCGGCATCACATGATTTTCTTATTCTTATTATTGCCAGGGAACAGGAAACGTACATGGTCGGGACACCGGACAGGACTCCATAAGTGACCGTGTGATGCGCCCGGCACTTAGTGAGCAGTGCCTCGTAAGAGGTGCTGGGAACTTAGTACCGCTGGCAGCAGCGCCCGAGCGGAAGCGGGTCACGTTGGAGTCCTGTCCGGTGTCCCGACCTTCACACTCTTCCGTAAGCCACCTTTCCGAAGCCAATAATGCAATCGGCGCGACAAATCAGGATTTTACCTGTGAACGGAGCTGTGACATCCGCACCGTGCAGGAATGTTTGATAGGTTTCCACTCTACTTTTCGGGACAGCGCCACTACAGCAATCGGAGCAAAAGTATACATAAAGATTGGGAATGTCACGATAGACATCAGTTTCTTCGTTGTCGATGCATGGATCATCTTCCATTCTGAAAGCAGTGTATATACACCGAGTCCCATCATTGCCACATAGGTCTTCAATAGATTCATGCCCACATTATACCAGACAAAGGACAAGTCTCTGTCTGTTGCCAGACCGACTGCTACCAGACCGATATTGATAAATACAGATGCAATCATCAGTACAAATGCCGGCCAGATGGACATGGTCATATCAAAGCATGCGAATCTTCTTTCTCTTGTAATGCCATTCCAGATGCGTTGACCATATTTAGAAAACACCTGCTGATAACCTTTGACCCAACGGGCTCTCTGATGCCAGGAAGCTACGAAGTTTTCCGGCTGTTCATCATAAAAAACGGCTCTCTCACAGTAACCAATTGTCTCACCTTGCAGAATCTGCGAAATCGTAAACTCGATATCCTCCGTCAAAAGGAAATAGTGCCATCCTCCCATCTGTTCCAGAATCTCTCTGGAGAAGAAAAACCCAGTTCCGGAAACGGCACAGCTTGTTCCTTGAAGCATTCTTGCCTTATTCAACCACTGTGCTTCATGTAAAAACCAGAGACCATATCCACTGGTCAGCCAGTTGCTTCCAAAGTTTTTCGTATTTCTGTAGCTTGTGATGATGCGGTATCCCTGTCGGAATGTCCGGTCCATTTCTTTGACATAGTCTTTTTCAAGTAAGTTATCAGCGTCAAAAATAAAATAACCATCATAATCTCTGTCTTTGCCTTCTTCCTTCATCTGATCTAAAAGATATTTCAGCGCATATCCTTTGCCAACCTGAATCTTATTAAAACGTTCATATACGATCGCGCCATTTTCCCGCGCGACCTCCGCCGTATCATCGTCACAGTTATCTGCTACAATATATGTATCAATGAAGTCCGCCGGATACTCCTGCAGATGAATGCTTTCCAGCAGCTGACCGATCACGCTCTCTTCATTTCTGGCTGCTACTAAAATGGCAAATCTGTGCATTGTTTCGCCAGATATATCCTGATGCGACACTACTATATCGTTTTTTAGATCAGCAGATCCTTCCTGTTTCGCAACTTCTAATTTTTTCAGACTGCCACGCTTGCATGGTTTTTCCAGCAACTGATCTTTTCCATATAGCTCCTGACAGTCACCAACATCGTTCGATGTAGCAATCTTATAAACATCTTCTGTATCTTTCCCAAGAGCTTTCTGTAGCCGCTTCCACGGCTCCCATTTTTTCCAGCAGATCAGCATAAAATAATATGCCTGATAAGCAAAACAGAAAATAAGGATTCCTAACATAATCCAGTTTGTTATTCTTGTGGCTTGTTCCATACAAAAACTCCCCGCTTTCACTGTGTGATACTTTTTATCTTTCTCACTCAGTATAGCGGGGAGTTCTTGCTATTTTTTAGTCGAATTCTTAACACTTCTTAACGAAATGATAAACATTCTGCTAAGATTTATATTTTACGGATAATACGATTATTCGCCGTATTTCTCTACACGCTCACGTTTGATCTCAGCGATCTCATCCTGACGTTCCTGCCACAGTTTGTCAGCCATCGGCTTCCAGTTCTCTGCATACGGGATTGTCTTAGCGATCAGATCATCAACCGGCTCTTCTGCCTGCATATCGGTAGAATGAGCGCCAGATGCCTCTACCATCTTCTTGATCATCTCTGGATTCTCAAGCATCGGGCATGGACGTAACTGGTTGTCGTTGAACGGCATGGTATTATGATACTCCATAAACAGCGGCTGCTGCAGACACTCAAGGAGTGAATGCTCTTTGATGTTGATATTAGAGTAATGGATAAATACGCACGGCTCTACATCTCCGTTCGGGTTGATATGTAAGTAGTTCTTACCACCAGCGATACATCCGCCTACAAACTCTGCATCATTCTGGAAATCCAGGGTAAAGAGTTTGATCGGACATTTTCTGCTTCGAATGAAGCGAACTCTGTGAACCATATATTCTCTCTGTTCCGGAGAAAGAAGAAGATCTACAGATGCATCTTTTCCTACCGGCATATAATGGAAGAACCAGGAAAGGATTGCTCCTTTGTCTACCAGCATCTGAAGGAATTCATCAGATGTAACGACTTTGTAGTTCTTACTTGTATAACAGATAGATGTACCATACAGAAGGCCATACTCTTTCATAAGATCCATAGCGTTCATAACTTTCTGGAATACACCCTGTCCACGTCTGTCATCGTTGGTCTCCTCATATCCTTCTACTGAAATGGCGAAGGACAGGTTACCAAGTCTCTGTACTTCTTTACAGAACGGCTCATCAATCAGAGTTCCGTTTGTGAAGATGTGGAATGCGCAGTCATTGTGTTTCTCAGCAAGCATCAGAATATCTTTTTTACGAACCAGCGGCTCTCCACCGGTAAGTACGAAGAAATGAATGCCCAGCTCTTTTGCTTCTGTGATAATCTTGTCAAGCTGCTCATTTGTCAGCTGAAGCTGATGTCCGTACTCTGCTGCCCAGCATCCTGTACATTTCAGGTTACATGCGCTGGTCGGATCCATCAGGATAACCCAAGGTACGTTACAACCGTATTTTTCACGGTTTTCTTTTACTTTTTTGAATCCGGTCAGACCTGCTTCAAATCCCATGTTCAGGACATGCTGTTTTACAACGTTCGGATGAAGTCTCTCCAGTGCATTGTAAATCATCTGTGTCCATTTCTCATCCGGATTGCCAAGTACTTCATTTGCATTGTCCCAGAAATACTGCGGGAAGTTCTTTCCTGCGATCTTCTGAGCCAGGTTCATTAATTTTACCAGGTTCTCTTCACGGTTTTTATTAATGTATTTGTATACACCGCTAAAGGCAAGTTCGAATGACTTCCTTGCTGCGGCATGTTTCAAATCTATTGCCATTTTCTTCTCTCCTTTATCAACGGTACGCTAAACTATAACTCTGCCATTTCATACTTTCAAATATTATTATAAAACATGCAAAAAAGCAAGCAAAATATGTTTTAATAATACATTTTGGAGAAATTGTCTATTTTCTGAGTATAATATGTTCCATCAGTATAGCGATGATCAGACCCATGATCAGGCCATTGGAAGCAATGTAACGCAGCATCTGCGGCAGTACCATAAATGCATCAGAACTCAGGAACATGATGCCGGCGCCTACCATAAAGGAAATGCCTACGATAAATCCTTCTCTATTTGTAAACTGTACTTTAGAAAATTCCCTTATTCCCTGTGCCAGCATCAGTGCAAATACGATCATCATCGCAGAATATCCGACTGCAGGCGGAATCGCTGCAAAAAAGGTACATACCGGCGCGATCACACCCAGGATCATCATAAATATGCCGCCCAGGATAAATGGTCCTCTGGCTGCCACTCTTGTCAGCTTTGTAGTACTTGGCGCAGATGCAAACGGTACAAATCCCGTAACAGGGAAGATACCACACAGTGCAGCTGTCGCTCCAAATAATACGGTACTTCTGCGGATCATCTTCGGTGTGTTAGGCACATCCAGAAGCTCTGACATGCCATTGATACTTGTGGCAAAGTTGGAGATCAGCACAAATTCTCCGATCAGACAGGTAATGATCACACTTGGATCAACGGTCGGCGTTCCCCATGCAAAAGGCTGTGGTACAGCAAGAATTCCACTTCCGGAAGAAATAAAGTCCGGAGAGATACCAAGCACATAAGCCAGTACCCATCCACATACTACTCCGATCAGTGTTGCGATAGACTGTAAAAAGCCTTTCGCCTTCAGATTGATCACAACAATGATTACCGTCGTGATCAAAAATACCAGCAGGAACTTCGGCTGAATTGTCGTATAGCCGGAAGAAATACCGGTAGCGCCTTTGATAACGGTAGCACTCATCTGCAATACCATTAATATAAGAAATGTTCCATTTACAATAGGGTTAAATATCTTCAGTATCTTCTCCATCAGACCGGTCAGACCTACGATAATAACCATGATACCGGCACAGATCATACCAAGCTCCATATCCGTACGCAGTACTGCCAGATCCTTTCCAAAAGAAGTCGCTGCTCCCGCCAGAATGATCAGCAGACCCATCCAAAGTCCGGCAGGTCCGTCAATGATCGGATATCTATGCCCAAGCACTGCCTGCAAAATAGAGACACCGCCGCTGAGCAGGAACGTACGCTGCAACATCTGAGCAATCTCTGCCTGATCCAGTCCCAGATATGCGCCAATGATAACCGGCATGATCGCACTTCCGGCCAGGAAATAAATCAGGTACTGTAAGCCATAGACGCCACACTGGGCAGACGGAACTTTCTCTTCCAGTCCATACAGAAAGCCCTGTGCATCCGGCTGTTTCTTACCATTTGCTTCTTTCATTTTATTTTCTCACTCTCCATCCCAATTTCAAACTTCTTGATTGTATTATTTTCCGTACAACCCTGATTGCTCTATCATACCGTATCTAATTGGAAAAAACAATATACTTACCGTTCGCTTACTACTGTAAAAAACTTTACTGTAACCAGAAATTCCTGTAAAATAAAAACGTGTCTGAATCTCGTCAGACACAAAAAGGTCTAATTTATGGAATGGAGGTAATAAGCAACATGACAAACAAAGAAATCGTATTAAAATTTTACGAGGAAGTCTTCAACAACTGGGATGTATCCAACATTGATGACTACATGAAAGATGACTACATCCAGCACAATCCTACCGCTGAAAACGGAAAAGACGGTTTTCTGAGATTTGCAGAACATTTTCTTGCAATGAAACCGCACATGGATATCATCAAAATCGGTGCTGATGAAGATATGGTCTATGTATTTTTCAAATGTACCCTCGGAAATGGCAGCATCAACAAAGTATGCGATATTTATCGTCTTGAAGATGGAAAACTTGCCGAACACTGGGATATCGTAAACCATGATGTAGGAAATGTAACATCCATCAACGGAAATGACATTTTCTAAAAAGTACCTTTAAAACAGGTGTATTGCAATACTGCGTTTTAAATCAAATCAGGGAAAATGACCGGAAAATATGTATTTTTGCACAGTTCTCTAATAATCAGCGTTTTGATCTGACTTTTTTAGGAATCGTACATCTTACAGATTTTCCGGTCATTTTTTACCCGCGAAAGAGATTTCCCCGTACCAGATCTTTCATAACTCCAAAAAATTCACGCAGCATATTATTGGGCAGATACAATGGTTTTGTCTTAGCCGCAATTCCTTCTGCCTGAGAGATTCCCATATGTTTTGCCAGGCGAACCGCCCGGAACACATGAAAATTATTTGTAATAATACCTACCGTATCCCGCTCTTTAACCAGCAATTCACTACTGTTTTTAAGATTCTGATCTGTAGTAAAAGAATTCTCCTCTTTTATGACCCGTGTCGAAGAGATGCCTCTTTCCACCAGATACTCATACATTCCCTGTGCCTCGCTCCACGGTTCATTTTTTCCCTGGCCTCCTGAAACAATACAGACTGTCTCCGGATTTTCTTCCAGATATTCCAATGCGCAGTCCAGACGGTATTTCAATACAAGACTTGGCCCGCTCTCCCGAACCTGTGCTCCCAGTACAATAATATGAGAAAGCCCTGCCGCTCCTTTCTGGAAAAAACCACTTAAGATGCAGCCTTCTGTCACAACAAACACCGCCAGAACAGCAACTATCACACCGTAAAGGATCCGCCGAAACAGCACAGAACATTTTTGAAAGAAATGGATTTTGATCAGTAACATCCACAGCAGGAACAGGATGCCAAGACCAATCCACAGCAGAAATGATGCTGTTCCGGAATGTGTTCCATAGATGATTCCGCTATAAATAAAACAGATGATCGCCAATATGAGTGGCAGCAGCCATATTGTTTTTTTAATAAAGAGTTTTTCATTCATCTGACACTTCTCCTTCGATCTGCATAAACGCTTTTCCACAATAATATCCTCCGCCAATTTTCTGGCAACACAAATCGTCATGAAAAAGTATTTTTCATACCTTAGTTCCTCAGCAGCCTCTGATTGTAATAGTTTTCATTATCATACAGTGTATATGCATCATTTTGTAATACATTTCATTAAATCTAACTAAACGCAAACACTGAACAAAATCTCTTCTATATTTATTTTTTAATACACAATTTATATATAGCGATTCACAATGTCCATAACCCGACCGAGATTGTGGATATTCTCGATGGCATCCTCTGTTTCCAGCGAATGATTTGCACCGACTACCTTATATAATGGAAGATTCATGGCATCACATTCTTTTTCCACCTGTTCTGTCTCTGCCCACGGATCAGAAGTTCCATGGAACACGATTCCTTTCTGACCGATGCATTGGAAGGTCTGCTCTACCGGTGTGAAAAATATGTTGCATGTTTCCAGTGCATGCTGCCGCGCATAGGCTCCGGCGACTGCCGTACCAATGCTCTTGGATACAAACAAGATCTGTGTATAATTTTCCCAGCAGACTTCTTTTAAAATCTCTTCTGCCTGTTCCAGTGCAGAAAAAAATGCCTGCATCATTTTTTCTGCATTTCCTTTGACTCCCACCGGGAACTTTCCATAGGGAACCTCAAGAATCTCATACCCTTTTTTTCTTGCCAGCTGCTTCGCGTAATAAAGCAGCGGCTTATCACAGTGATACCCGATTCCCGGGAAAAATACTGCCACTTTATCCGGTGCTTTTACCAGTTCCTGCTCTCCATCCCAGAGAACCATATCTCCCTCATTCAGATTCCTTTCATATAACAGTGCATCCGCCACTTCTACAACCTGTTCTGCTCCCTGTGCAGAACGGAGATACACTTTGTCCATGATCGGCTTCCCATCTGGTCTGCCTTCGCATCCAAAATCCGGTTCATCAATTCTTCGCAAACGAAATCGTTCCATCTGTCTACCTTCGCTTTCTCTCTAATGGTCACTCAAAATCTGCCTGTATATCCAACATTTTTTGCCTCAGGATTCCTTTATATTATTTCATACTCAACCACACAGCCACATTCTATTATATATTTTACTTATATCAACCATGCCATTCTATTGTGTAAACTCACATACATCAGGCATGCAATGGCTGAACAAATGAGGCTCCGCAACTAATAAGACTACCGTCTGCCAGCTCAACACATTCCGGATAACAGCTGTCTTCCACCACATCTTCCCCGGCGATCCTGCCGACAAAACTTCGGATCTGTTCCAGACGTTCCATACTGGACGGATCATCCTCCGGCGCCTCTATATCATATAATTTTTCCACAATCTCAGCCAGATCCAGCACCAGTTTCTTTTCTGTATAATACTGCATCATCTGACGGATCTGATAATTAAGCATATACCAGTACACCCTTGCCGCATCCTGTAAAATCTGATACTGTTCATTCTCCATCGTCAGTTTCATGATTTCTACGCCGGTATTGGTAATCCGGCACTGACAATCCATCTCCGGCATCTTCCCGTAAAATGCCGGTTTTTCAATCTGTCGCCCTCTACTGCCGGAAGATTGTTGCGCCCAGGCATCGTGGTAACGGATGAGCTGCTTCATATCATAGGCATTCTTTGCGCGGATATCCGTAACTTCATTCCATATGCCAAGGCTACCATTTAATTCCCACCCCTTTAATTCCGGAATCTCCAGACTCCGCATCGCTGTGTAAAGCAATGTCCGCTCAAACCGATTCGTCTCTATGCCGCAACTCCAGCATAGATTCTGACTCAGTACATCATCAATCTCATCATACTGTCCGATAAAGATCCTTGCATAAAAATCAAGTACATCCATACAGACTGCGATCTCATGGTCTCTTAAAACAAGTTCCACTTTCTCTCCCACCTTTTCTCTTATTCTGTATTCCCTGAATCTTCATTGAAAAAATCCGGAAACACCTTGAGTCAAATATTGCCGTGTCTGTATTCCGCATCTTTTGTCTATGCGTTTTATCTTTTGTATATACGTATCATATGGTAAAAAAGAAAAAACGTCAAGAGATTGGATAAAAATGTTAAAAATTATTCATATCTATTTAAACTTTATCTTCTGTAACGTTCTTTCTTGTTCACTCTCTGATCAGAAAAATTCTATCTCATATAAAATCAAACGTGTCTGCAATCCTGTCACATAGCATCGTCTGTCTTTCCACTTTTTAGAAAAACACCACCTGTATCTGTACATTCAGCTTTCCTATTTTTCAAAAATCTCTTTTCATTCAGCAGACAGACTTTTTATTTTTCTGAAATCGCCTCCAGATAGCCCAGCAGCCGCCCTTTCTTTTTTTCAGAAAGCGCATGATACTGTTCCAATATAGAATAATCTTCAGATTCTGGAGAAATGACCAGATAATCAATGGATCTTCCACCGCTTTCTGTTCCATTCAAAAGCTCATAGGGCGTAATGCCAAGCACCTCACAGATAACCATGATCTTGTCAGATGCCGGATTGGTCTTTTTCCGTTTCCAGTCACTGATGGTACTCTGGGCAATCCCTGTTTTCACAGAAAAATCTTTCTGCGAGATATTTTTTTCTTCCAATACATGAAATATTCTTTCGCTGATTATCATTGTCTTCCCTCTTCCTCCATTTTCTTTTCCAGTTCCACCATCCTCATTGGATATTTTATCAGTACAAGGACAGCGACCACAAATCCTGCCACAAGTCCTCCGATATGCGCTGCATTATCCGTTCCACTGTCTGTAAATCCCTGTCCAAGGGTCAGCACGATCATTAGCAGAAGGCGCCGCAACGTGATCGTTCCGATCCGTCCTTTATGTCTCAGCAGGATATAAAAGATCGCCCCCACGACTGCAAAAATCGCTCCGGAAGCGCCGGCAGAAACCCGATACAGACCATGACTGATATCCATCTGCATGGAAAGCAGATTTCCGGCAAGACCACCCACAAAATAAATAATCAGATACCGCACCGGTCCCACCAGCGTTTCCAGAATGTCGCCAAGAAAGATCAGGCACAGCATATTATAAACAATATGCGACAATCCGAAATGCAGAAACATACTGGTAAACAGACGATAGTAGTCCCCTGCCAGTATATAAGGGGTAAATGCCGCGCCATGATCAACCATAAACTGCCCATCTGTCGTATCACCAATTATCGACAACACTATAAATACAACGATATTGATAATGACAATGGTCAGATTTGCTTTTTTTCGTATCTTTAAAAATTGTTTGATCTCATCCATAATATGTCTCTATTCTATCATTGCAATGGTCTGCATCTCAACCTGTTTTTATCAATTTCCAAAAACCATATTCTCTAATATAAATTATTTTTGCATATCATCATATCTTTCTCATGCAAACAATTTACATAAAAATCTTATTTTTCCACACCACTGTATATATAAACAATCGTCAACAGAATCTGAACTACTGACTCCATTCCCTCAACTGTAATGTGTTCATACGGTCCGTGAAATGCATGACCGCCTGTACCGAGATTCGGGCAGGGCAGCCCCATAAAACTGAGTCTCGCTCCATCTGTACCACCTCTTATCGGCAATGTAACAGGCTCAAGACCGTTCTCATGGATCGCCTGCTGCGCCCGCTCCACCAGATGAAAGCAGGGCAGGATCTTCTCCGCCATATTTTTATATTGGCGTTTGATCTCAAGTGTTACCGTTCCATCTCCATACTTTCGGTTCAGTTTCTTTACAATCTCCTGCATCTGCTCCAGACGTTTTTCGAAATGCTGTGCATCGTGATCTCTCACAATATAAGAAGCATGGGCTTTTTCCACATTGCCGTTCATATCTGTAAGATGGAAAAATCCCTCATAACCTTCCGTATCCCGGGGCGTCTCTCCAGTAGGAAGCATGGCATTGGCTTCCATGAGCACAAGCGCTGCATTGACCATGATGTCTTTTGCATCCCCCGGATGTACATTAAAACCATGCACAGTCAGCTCGGCACCTGCTGCATTGAAGTTTTCATATTCAATGCTGCCTTCTGTGCCGCCATCTACGGTATAAGCGTAGTCCGCTCCAAAACCGGGAACGTCAAAATAATCCGCTCCACATCCAATCTCTTCATCCGGAGTAAACCCAATGGAAATCGGTCCATGTGGGATATCTTTTTCCAGTATTTCCTCTACCATCGTCATGATCTCTGCCACTCCGGCTTTATCATCTGCTCCAAGAATTGTCGTTCCATCGCTTGTGATCAGTGTCCGTCCCTTTAATGTGGCAAGATGCGGAAAATCTGTCACTTTCAGAACTCTTCCACTTTCTCCCAGCGGAAAATCCTGCCCATCATAATTCTCTGTAATGACCGGCTCTACTCCATGATCTGCAAAATCTGACACCGTATCCATATGAGAGATAAATCCCATAGCCGGAGCATTTTCACAGCCTTCGCTGGCCGGAAGATTTGCATAGACATAACATTTTTCATCTACAAATGCATTGGAAATGCCCAGCTCATGAAGCTCCTCCACCAGAAAATGCGCAAGATTAAACTGACAGGGAGTACTTGGGACAGACGTGCTTTCTTCCCTGCTGGCTGTCGGTATCTTTACATATTTCAAAAAACGTTCCGTTACTTTTGACTGTTTCATAAACGTTATCCTCGTATCGTATCTCTCAGATACACTTATAAAATTTAACTATTTCATTGATTTTACAAAATTGTAAATCCTCTATTTTTTTGCCTTGCGATATCCTGCATCCTGTGCTTCCTGTTCAGAATGAAAAATAATCAGATTTTTGGAATCTGCCATTTCATCATAGGAAGCCTGTCCCGGGCAATGATAAATCTTGGATTTGGAATTTCCACGAATCTCTTCCTGTGAAGAAATGCTGCTTCCTGCATTGGAAGATCCTTTTGTAGTTGTCTGCGACTGAGAGCCACTGCTGTTTGTCTGGTTCTGAGAAGTTGAACTGCTCTGGGATGCTCCAGAATTGTCACTGTTGGAAGCCAGACTGCTGTCTCCTGTTGCATAATCAATCGTTACACCTGGCTGCACATTATATGCATACACACAGAACGAAACTCCTTCGCCATGATCTTCCACTGATTGTGCTTCCATCAGAACCCCTGATGCCACCAGATTATTGTCTTCAAAAATCGGTGTGACACGATACAATACATGGTTCTTTGTCTCTTTTACATAATCAGCCACCATGTTTTCAAAAGGAAGCATTCCTTCCGTATTCATATAACGGGTTCCAGTGATCAGGTTTTTCTCATTTGCATTTTCTGCGGTCAGCTGATAGCCGATCAGATGGCAGCGGTTATAAAGGCTTTTGCCATCTACAAAATCATATTTCACGCTGTGCCAGCCGGTAGGTTTTACTTTGCTGATATCGCCACGTTTTTCTGTGGGCATCGTCTCCTGACACACGTTGGCATAAGCCACGCCACAACGTCCGAGACTGTCCAGATCACTGTAATTTTCAAAAGCATTCAGTGTGATATCATCGTCTGTAAATGACGGAACATTGTCATTCACGGCTACATACGGCGTTCCACTGTATGCAGGAATCGAAGATAAGGTAATCGCCGACTGATATGCAGTTATCTGTCCACTGGCTGACTGACTGCTGGTTCCATTGGTATTACTCTGATCTGCCTTTGCGTCGGACTGCTGCGTCGTCTGTGTATTATCTGTAGCACTGATCTCCGTCGTACAGCCACTGAAAAGCAAACAGCATAAGACAGCTACGATCACGCATAAGCTGCGCATTTTTTTCTTTATCATGTTATTTCCTCTTCTGTTTTCGTTTCTTTTTCTATATCTGACTGGCAATCCCCGTTTTCACATATATTAAAAATATTTACACATGTCTCTTTGCATAAACCGTCTTTGTGATCTTCTCATGGGAACTTCCTGCAAAGTCTTCCTGCCGCTCCATCTGCCATGTATCTTCAGACAATTCTGCTGTAAAATAAAGATCCGCCGGATAATGCCGGTTCCACTGATACAAAACAACAGTATCTGCCTGCTCCAGCCAGAGACTTATATCCTGGTCTTCCACAAAACAGCAGTCATCTTCTGAAGCCTGTGCCAGAAAATCTTCGCTGCTGAATATCTGAACCGTAGTTTCTACATCCGCATCCTTTTCAAAAAGCCCGGCTGAATACGCATTCATCCGGAGAATGCTGCCCTGACATTCTTTTCGGATATCATCCCGCAGTACACGATCCTGACTCTGTCTGCGATGGTTGAACATCATTCCTTTTTTTTCATCGATACATACGATCAGCTTCATACCGTTTCCCTCTTATGTTTTTCCTGCGCCATCTTATGACCGGAAATGATACAGATAACCCAAAATACGATCATCATTACAGAACTGATCGCGTGCCATTTCTTATGATCCATGTTTCTTTCCTCCCTCTCTTAGAACATATGTTTTGTTTTTCTTATTGTAGCACAGATATATAATGGATTCTACCTGTGTTTCTTTGAAAATTATTACAATTTCATGTTTTATATTTTAAATTTCACTCTCGTTATAACATCTAAATGCTTTTTTCGTTCAGATTCCCCCGCATCATCCGAATTCTTCGATCCTAACCTTTCGATTTCTCCTTCCCGGTTTCCAAATCATCAGATATCCTTTAAATTCAATGGAATCCTGTGCAGTCACAAACGGTTCCTGCCGAAAAACCACCACATCCATCTGCTGTGCAGCCAGCTCTTCTTTTCGCTGTCTGACCGCCTGCATGACTTTCCGATAGTAGTCGCCTTCTGTGCCAGAAAATACCCGTTTCGGATAAATCTCTGTTGCCTCACGTATCTCCTGCGCCAGCAGATCTACCGTTTTGCTGTGACAGGTTCTACGCATCATCCCGGCAAGCTTTTTCGTCATCCTGTGGACTTTTTTCGGCTCTGTCCATCCTGTCTCAAACTCCTGCGGACATATAGAACGATATTGCTCCAGACAGCGATACAGTTTCTGATCTCCACTCTCCTCTGCCAGCCTCAACATGACCGCAACAGCTTCCTTTGATGGTCTCCACGGATCCTCTCTTGGTACAATATACTTCTCCGGAACCGCCGGATAACAGCTGTAGTTCAACGGCGGGAAGTCCACCAGCGCAGCCAGTTCCTGCTCCGTTTCCGTACAGTAATCTGCTCCCAGATAATCCAGCTTGTCACGCATGATTGCCAGCTGATATTCCAATACCCGGAGATATTCGTAACCATCTACCCAGAAATGTCCTACCGTGCCATATTCATACAGCTGCACTTCCAGTTTCAGATCATCAAAAAATACGGTGCAGACATTCTTCCCCTGATGCACAGCCAGCACATATCCCGGTTCCTTCCGGTCCAGAAAAGCAAACACATCTCCGTCAAACTCCTTCAGATATGTTCCCGTCATCCGGGCATTTTCAAATACGAGAAAGCTTTCCACGGCATCATTCATCAGATACACAATGCGATATCCCGGCAGTAATTCAAACTGTTCCTGCTCCAACAGCTCTTTTAATTTTTCAAATGTGTCCGGACAGATCCCCTGCCAGTAGTCGCTGACCTTCTGAGAGAATTCCAGTCCTGTCATGTTACGATCCATTTCTCCACCTTATCAGATAATAATCTCACACCAACATCCTTCTACTTTCCTGCCACAGATGCCGTTTCCTGCTGTACATCCGATATTTCCTCGCCCTCATTTGCAGCATCCAGCGTGACATCCGCTTCATTTTCTTCTGTCTCCTGCTGCTCCTCATAATGAAAACGCAGCACTGCCTGTGGCCAGTTCAGACTGACCTTCGACACTTTTCCACGTTCTTCCCCGGCTTTGCGGATGAGTTCCAACAGCTGGTCCAGAACATCCCTTGTCAGATAACCGCCTCTCCAGTGAAAAGTCAGTGTCCTGCCCTTTTTCGCCATCTGAACCGCCCGTTTATAGACATCCTCCGTCTTCGTAAAAGACAGCTTCTTTTCCTTATAATAAAAATGATCGCCATTTTCACATCGGGGCGCAGGCGCGATCAGCGGTTCATGATCACGAAAGATATTTTTATCATCCAGATTAAAATAATCATAACGGATATCTCCCACCTTATCCCGGCGCAGACTGTTGTCAAAAGTGGCATCCAAATGATAATACGCACCACCTATCTTCACGATATTCCAGGTATGGCGGTATTTGATCCCCTTCTCCGGATTATTTCCGCAAAGGGCGACCATGCACCAGATCCCCAGCGCATCACAAAGGATCTTTACGGATTTCGCGATTCCCTCACAGACACCCACGCCCTGTCCAAGGGGGCCAATGATTTCGTGGGAATATGGCTTTTTTAATTTATCATAACGCACATTTTCACAGATAAAATCATGTATATATTTTTCTTTTTCCCATTCAGAAAAGTCTTTTGCCTGACGCGCAAGTTTCTCCACACGGGACTGCAGCGCTTTCTGATGCTCCCGGATCTTATTTTTCTGAAAAATGTATTCCGGCAGCAGCACCACATTGGGCGAATCCGGATGACAGCGGTATTTATAACTGCTGGTCCAGAAGATCTCCGGATGATCCAGCCGCAGCTGAAAAAATACATTATAAAGTTCCTCCGCTTCCAGCCGTGGAATCTGAATCTCATCCTCCAGATTTTTCAGTCCCTGCAGCATGGCATGATATGCAGCCTGCTGCACTTTATTCATCTTGCCGTAATAATATGGTTCCATTATTTTATCTCCAGTTTCATATTACTATTTCAGAAATGATATTTCTTATCTGAGTTTCATCAGGACATGCTTTGCTTCAACCATCCATTACCTGCTATATTTTCTTACTTTTACCAGCCACTGCCATCTGCCTGTCCTGTGAATAACACCTCTTTGGCGAAACATCCTCCAGCGAATGGCTACGGCATCTGTTGTTCTCTGATAACAGGTCTGATATGCCGGCAACAGCGCTCCTAATATGATCAGAATTGCAGCAACCATAACTGTCGCATACAGAAAAGCAAGGCCGCCATTTCCATCCACACCCGGAAATTGACGAAAAATCCTGCTGAACCGCTCTACAAACAGCCCATGAATACCATAATAAAAAATACTGTTTTTACCAATCTGTTTTAAAAAACTGATATGACAGGCATTACAAAAAATAACCGTAATGGCAATGCCTCCCACAACGCCCAGTATAAAATACCAAAAATCGCCATAATTGTTGCTCCACATTCCCACTGCACGATCCAAAACACCATAATTGCACCAGGAAAACAGCAGACTTCCAACAATAGCGATCAGCGCGATCAATACAGTTTTCATATTAAAGCGCACACAATGATTTCGCTCCAGATCCATCAGTTTCTCTGAGAAAACATTTCCTATCGCCATAAAAAAGACCGCTACCAGCGCCGCATCCAGAGACCATGGAAGTTCTTTTCCAATCCGCGTGCTGTACAAAAATCCAATGATCAGACAGATACTTCCAAGCAAAACAGAAACTTCTTTCCTGCCTCCTGAGATTTTTATGATTGCAAACAATATAATAAATGCTACAAAAATACAGGGCAAAAACCATACGCCGATACCAAACTCACTTCCCCGCACCTGCAGCAGAATGCCCAGTGCTTTATGCATAAGCCATCCCCAGTCGATGGCTGTTCCCTTTCTGAAATAGTCCCATATTTCCACTCCAAGCCGATAAAACCATGTCACAGATGCGAAGATCATGTAAGGGATCAGCAGCACTTTTACCTTTTTTTTGAAAAATGAAAAAAACTTTTCTTCCTGTCTTACCTGAAATGTGATGCCGGCCAAAAAGAAAAATAATGGCATATGAAATGAACATAGCCATACGTAAAATGGATACGGACGAAACTGAATATGTCCGTACATAACAAGGATCAGTCCGATGCCTTTCGCCATATCGATCCACTGTACACGTTTTTTCATATTTTAACAAACTCCTCCCGTGTCAACAAATATACTCTCGATATCTTTTAAAATAAAAATTTCTGAGGCATTTTTATATACACTGACATTTTTTGCCCATGTTCTTTATCATAACACGATTATTTTCAATGTAAATATCTAAAAATAAACAATTGACGCTTCACCTGTACAAAACATGCAAAGCGCCAATCACATAATAAATGAATTTTTTTCTCTTCCGTTCCAACTTTTTTATCAGTTGTCACAACAAGTACATGCAACACTTATCGGATGTTTATTCAAGCTTCAGATCTCCGTCTTTGACCCATCCGATCTTGCGAAGGATCAGATTGATCAGCGGGCAGATAACTGCCGGAAGTACGAAAGATATCAGAATCAGTCCGATCCAGTCCTGTGCTGTAATAGCTGCCTTCGTCCCTTCTGAGATGTCTTTGACCCATCCGGAATAGACGCCGATCTGCCCTACAAATCCACAGGTTCCCATACCAGAGGATACCGGTGTTCCATTCATCTGTAAATGGAAGACACAGGTAGCAAGCGGACCTGTAATGGCTGACGTCAGAATCGGGGCAATCCAGATTTTCGGATTTTTAATAATATTTCCCATCTGAAGCATGGAAGTACCGATTCCCTGAGAGACCAGTCCGCCCACTTTATTTTCTTTAAAAGACATAACTGCAAATCCTACCATCTGCGCACAGCATCCTGCCACAGCCGCACCGCCGGCAAGCCCGGTCAGCCCAAAGGCTGCACAGATCGCAGCAGAAGAGATTGGAAGCGTAAGTGCAATTCCCACAAGCACGGATACAGCGATTCCCATCAAAAACGGCTGCAGATTCGTAGCTGCCATGATCAGCGCGCCAATCTTCATTGCCGCTGCGCCCAGTGCCGGTGCTATTCCGGCCGCCACCAGAATACCCGCCCCGATCGTAACCAGCGGCGTGACAAGAATATCGATCTTTGTCTCCTTTGAAACTGCTTTGCCAAGCTCTGCTGCAATAATGGCAATGACATAAACTGCCAGCGGACCTCCTGCGCCGCCCATGGCATTGGAGGCAAACCCAACCGTTATCAGGGAAAACAAAACAAGCGGCGGACTTTGCAATGCATAGCCGATTGCCACAGCCATAGCCGGACCGCTCATAGCAGAGGCCAAACCACCTACTGTATATGCCGTTCCGTTGATCGTTGCGACCGTCGCTGAAAGAAACGGTATGTGCAGCTGGGTTCCAAGCGTATTTAAGATAGTTCCGATCAGCAGCGAACAGAACAGTCCCTGCGCCATAGCACCCAAAGCATCAATGCCATAGCGTTTCAGAGAGATCTCAATATTTTTTCGTTTGAGAAAAGCTTTCATATTTTCCATAACATTCTCCTCTTGTTTTTATTCACAATTATAATTTCTAGCTGATCTGCCATTTCACATGGCTGCCCTGTTCGTCTCTGGATACGATCAGCTGGTCTTCTATCTCCTGTTTTAACTCTGTCACATGGGAAATGATCCCAATCAGACGAGATCCTTCTGCCATCTCCTGCAGCACACGCACTGCCTGTTCTCTGGAGTGTTCGTCCAGAGAACCGAATCCCTCATCAATAAACATCATGTCCAGATGAATAGATGCAGAACCATTCTGAATCTGATCTGCCATTCCAAGAGCCAGAGAGAGCGCAGCCATAAAAGATTCGCCGCCGGAAAGCGTCCGCACTTCCCGCACCTGGCCGGTCACATGAGAATAGACCATCAGATCCAATCCGTGGTTTTTCCCCTCTCCGGCTTTTTGCAGATCATACATGCGAAATTCAAACTGCCCTGCGGACATGTTATAAAAACGCCGGTTCGCTGCCTGCAGGATCTGCTCCAGATAATGCCGCTGCACATATGTCTCCAGATCCATCCTGGAACCACTGACATTTCCGGATGCAATACGATACATCTGATCCAGCTTTCCATACCGCTCCATCGTCTGCTTGCGGCTTTTCAGACAGGGTGCCAGCTGTTCATAGGCTGAAACGTTATCTCTTGTATCATTTTTGCAATGCCCCAGGATTTCCGTTGCCTGTTTCCAGCTGTTTTCAGCCTCTTCACATTCCAGGTTCAACTGTTCCAGATCCGGTTTCTCTCTGTCCCTGACAGCATCAGATGCAGCTTCTATTAATTTTTTCGCAGCCTCCAGTTTCCCTTTAAACTGATTCAGCTGCTCACGGATCTGCTTTTTTTCTGTTCCATGGTTACACAGAAGTTCCTGCCATTCCATATCCTGAAATGCGTATATTTCCATGGAATCTTCGTATCTTTTCTGTTTTTCTCTGCATTCCTGCTCTTTAACCGGAAGCTCCTGCCGGGATTTCCTGATCAGCGCCCGAAGTGCTTCTTTTTCTTTTCCACATTGTTCTGCCAATGTTGCAGCAGCCTCATAAGCATCTTCTGCCTGCTGCCGGCGTTTCTTTCCTTCCTCCAATGCCAGATTTGCTGCATCTTCGTTCGGATATGGGATATCTGTTGGGATAGCACATTCCTCCAGTATTGCCTGACTCGCTTTCAGATCAGCTGCAGCATCTGATGCCTGTGTTTCCGATTTTTTGATATCTCTGAGCTGGATTTCTTTTTTCTGTTCTATAGTTTCGAGCTTTTTCTGTGTCTGATCAAAGGCTTTTACCTGCGCCTTACATTTCTGTCCTTCTGCCTGCAAAAGCTCCTGCTGCCGGGCAATGATTGTCTGTATATTAGAAATCATCTTTGACAGATTTTCATTAACATACTGTTCAATGCCCTGTTCTGGTGCATCTGTTTCGTTTTCCGATAAATCTATTTCACATTTCGATAAATATTTTCCATATTCCAACAAAGACAACGGTTTTAGATTTCCTGCTGTCTGTTGTCCTGCGGCTTCCATTCCTGCCGTATCCTGCAGTTGCCCTGCCACATGGAAAAGCTCTTTCACAAGAACACTTTTCTGTCCTTTTACAGCCTCCGCTGCCGCACCGGCCCTCACTGCCAGGGATGTCTGTTCTTCACGAAGCTTTCGTACGTTTTTTTCCTGCTCGTTCAGTTGTTCCTGCGTCAGCTCAGTTCCATCATCGTTTCCCATATCCGCAGCTGTCTTCCACTCCGTTTTCGCAGATTCTGCCAATAGATTTTGTTTTATCCGAACACTTTTTACCTGAAACGGACGAGGATGCTCCAGTGAACCACACACCGGGCATGGATCCCCCGGCTTTAATCGTGCGGCAAGCATGCCTGCCTGATGATCCAGAAAGGCGCCGCGCATCTCTTCATACAGATTCTGCTCTTTCTGATACTCCTGCGTCTTTTTCTGATACTCTTTTTGAAGCTTTCCCAATTCCTTTTCCAGCTTCTGCAGCTCCTTTTCAGACTGTACGAGATCTTTCGCATTTGCCAAAGTCAGATCAGCCCGTGCCTTTTTCTCCTCCCAATGTGCCAGCTGTACACCTGCTTCCCGGAGTTCTTCCTGTTTCTGCCTCCACTCTTTTTCCTGTTTTTCCAGATCAAGCAGCATATCATGCTGTTTTTCCACAAGCGCAGCCGCTTCCTCTGCTGCTTTTCCACAACGTTTTACATCTGCCTGTGCATTTCTGTTTTTCTCCAGCAGTTCCAAAAAACACCGGATCTTTTGTGAAAAAACATGAAAGCGTTCCCGTTCCGTTTCACATTTCTCCCAGTTCTCTTTTTTCTGTTCTGCCGCTGCTTTTTCTTTTGCAGATAAAAATGGAAACTGCTTCTCCTGTTCCTGAAGCTCTTCCTGCAGATGTTTCCTCTGCTGATTTGTTTCTGCAAAACTCTGATACGCAACCTGAACCTTCTCAGCAACTTCCAGTCGTACAAGTAACTGTTCTTTCTGCTGCACCTCTTCCTGCTTTTCTCTGCACTCCTGTAATTCCTGTTTTGCTGTTTCCAGCTGTGCAAACCATTTCAGCAGATTTTCCCCCTGGGTAAGTGCTTCTTTTTTCCTGTCCCGCAGCAGCTGCATCTGCTGACAGTTCTCAGCGGCTGCCTTTTCCTGCTCTTCCAGATATACGCACAGCCGCTGCAGTTCCTCCATAAAGGCGTCCACATTTGCAAAATTTTCCTGCTCGATCTGTTGTTTAAATGCGAAAACCGCCTCATATCGCTCATAGGTTTCCGGGATTCTTACCTGTGCCATTACCGTAAGAAATGTAGTCTTGATCACAGCCAGTTCTTTTCCAAGCGCCTGCTTTCTGTCATACAATTCTTTTACGATTTTCTCATACAGTTCCGTATGAAACAGCTTACGGAAAATAACCTTTTTATCTTCTGATTTTGCCCGCAGCAGCTCCATAAACTCCCCCTGGGCAATCATAGCTACCTGCATAAACTGATTTTTATTCAGACCTACGATCTCTTCCAGTTTTTTATTGGCTTCTTTCGGAGGATATTCTGTCCCGTCGGGCATTTGCAGCGAGACAGAACCGGTCGTCTCCCTCCGCTGTCCCTTTGTTGCGCCACGGGTAATGACCCGCAAATGTCTCGGCACCCGGCGTACAACATACTCTTCCGGTTCTGTTCCACGCTGCTCAGAAAAAGTCAGTTCCACAAATGGTTCCACATTGACATCTGCGAACTGACTTTGTAATACAACGCCTTCTTTTCTGTTGTTTGTAGAGCTTGCCTCCCCATACAATGCAAATACGATGGCATCAAAAATCGTCGTTTTACCGGCTCCCGTATCTCCGGTTACCAGAAACAGATTCTGATCCACATTGGTAAAATCAATGACCGTTTCTTTTCCATATGAGCCAAAGGCCTGCATCTTTAATCTTAACGGGCGCATATAAATCCCCCTCTATGTCTTTATTTTGAATCTTCTGAAAGCACCTGATTGATCACATCCTGCAGAATCTCCTGCTCTTCTTTATCCGGATCATTCAAAAAAGAACAGCACAATGCGTAGGGATCAAGGATTTCTTCTGCTTTAACCGCATCCTCGTATACCGCACTGCGCATATATTCCCTGCGGATTTCCAGCAGATATGGAAATGCCATACGGATACGATCCTGGATATCCGGTCCCGGCGTCAGTTCCTTATCTGTTAAGATCACTGTCACATAATCTTCACATGCCTTTTCCAGAACATCTTCCAGCGTTCCACGGATCACGCGCACCTGACGCAGCGGATGGAGCGGCAGAGCCGTAATATGAATCCAGTTCTGCCAGGATTCTTCCTTCTTGGATAATTCTACCATCAGCACCTGTTTTTCCTGTCCTGCCTCACTGACTGAACAGGCCAGTGGCGTCCCGCAATAACGCAAACAGTCACTTCCCACTTTCATCGGCTTATGGATATGTCCCAAAGCTGCATAGTCAAAGATATTCAACATATCCGCCGACACCGCATCGATATTTCCAACGGTACGCACCTCAGAGTCCATACGTTCTACCGATACCGCATCCTGTCCGAAAGGAAGGTAAAACTGATGGCTGACCAGTACATTCCTCTCATTCTCATCAATCTCTTCCCGCCGGATCAACGCCCGTAATGTGGCATCATAAGAAAGGTTATTGCCGTTTTCATCCGTCCCGACAATAGCCTTTACCATAGAAGGTTTCACAAAAGGAAGCAGATAGAAATTCACTTTTCCATATGCATCCTTTAATGTTACCTTTTCCATATGTTCATATTCCTGCTGTGGCGGATTGCCGATCATATATAACCGTTGTCTGGACAGCACACTGCGAAAACAGTTGACACGGGGCGCGCTGTCATGATTTCCACTGATCAGCATGATCGCTGCCGCCGGAACAGCCTCCGTCAGATCTGCCATAAAATGATCAAAAATCTCCACCGCTTCTGCTGAAGGAACTGACTTATCATAAATATCCCCAGCAATCAAAATGGCATCCGGCTGTTCCCGCTTTGCAAGAGAAGCAATCTGCTTTAAAATGTATTCCTGATCTTCCCGCAGATCCTGATTCATCAATTTTAATCCGATATGTAAATCTGACAGGTGAAAAAATTTCAACTATTTCCCCTCCTCAGCTTCCGGGGCTGCCTCACAGGTAATCTCAGCTTCTACCACACGATGAGATTCGATGGCAGTAACCACAATCTTGAGTCCCATATATTCCACACTCTCACCGACAGCCGGAATATGATCCATCAGTTCCATGATCCAGCCGCTGAAAGAAGTCATCTCCGAATCTGTCTTTACATGGAAGAAGTCACAGACTTCGTGAAGATCCACATTTCCATCTACCCGGTACACACTATCAGAGATCTTGTGGAAAGAATCCACCACCTCATCATGCTCATCCCATATCTCGCCTACCAGCTCTTCCAGAATATCTTCCATCGTTATAATACCGTAAGTTCCGCCATATTCATCCAGGACTACCGCCATATGGGTATTGGCCTTCTGAAGCTGCCGTAGCAGACTGCTGATCTTCTCATGCCGCATAACAAAGATGACCGGTGTAATGATTTCTTCAATACTTTTCTCTGTAATGCCATGTCCCACATAAAAATCTTTCTGATGAATGACGCCAACTATGTTATCAATGCTTTCTTTGTATACAAGAATACGGGAAAAACGGGATTCTGCAAAATGCTCTGCGATCTGCGCCTTGGTCGCTTCCAGCGGCACTGCTTCCAGATCCACACGGTGGGTCAGGATATCCTCTGCCTCCTGCTCTGTAAAATCAATGGCATTACGCAGCAGATCGCCTTCTTCCTCATCAATGCTTCCGCCCTCTTCCACTTCATCTACCAGAAGCATAAGTTCTTCACGGGACATCTTTGTATCTGATTCCAGATGAAACATTTTAGAAAGTAGCTTTTTCCACTGGGTAAACAGGAAATTGACCGGTGTCAGGATCACGATCAGCGCATGGATTGCCGTTGCAGCCCCCATCGTAATCTTTTCCGGATAATCTTTTGCAATACTCTTTGGAGAGATCTCGCCAAAGATGAGTACTACAACCGTAACAACGACTGTTGATATCGTCGCTCCGCCATCTCCCAGCATCTTTACAAACATTACAGTTGCGATAGATGACATCGCGATATTTACAATATTATTTCCGATCAGAATCGTGGAAAGCAGCTTATCATACTCATCCAACAGATCACACACCAGCTTTGCTTTCTTATTTCCATCGTTAGCCATTAATTTTAACTTTGTCATATTAACACTGGAAAATGCCATCTCCGTAGCGGAAAAGAATGCAGACCCCGCTACCAGCAGCACCAGTACAATAATATAGACGGTATTTGACATATTTACGTTTACTCCTTATTTCTCTTTTATCTTTTTATTTTTAATAAATATGATTCCTCTCCAAAAGGGAATCAAGTTCTTCTATTCTAACATATTTTTATTGTAATTTCTCTATAATTGTTTTTTTCATACAAGATTCTTTTCCTGTGTTGTCCGGTCATATTTATATATCGCCGCCAGTAAAGCATTATCTCTTTAACAAAAAAGTTTTAACTAATGTTTACAGGCAAAATTTAAGCCCGATCGATATTTTTTCCTTCGACCGGGCTCTTAATGAATTTCCTGTAATTTCATTATCTACACCTTCAACTTTCTCAGATTATAAAGTTTTACTTATGTTCCTTTTGGACTGTACCTCCTGTTCTTAAATTATAAAGGAAAAATTCTTATTTCATTGGACTGTACCTCTGTTTCTTAGTTCTTTTGTTGACATTATAGTAACTCATTTATATGTATTTGTCAACACTTTTTCTATAATTTTATCTTTATTTTTAAATTATCTGATTTTTATTGCTACACACCTGTTTTTTACACATTTTAGTATGACACTGAGTACGTTTAAATAAAGCCAGTGGGATTGCGATAGCCTTATTTCAAAAATACCTCTATCGGTAAAAAATTACCGCAAAGAGCAGAAGCAATATCAGTCCAATCACATTATAAATACTAAATGTTGTCACATATCCTTTTTTTTCTACCTCCGGTTCGTTCATATATAATTTATATGAGATCAGACTGGCCATGGATGCGATCAGCGTGCCAAGTCCTCCTATATTTGTTCCGAGAAGCAGACCTTTATAATTATCCGTAAATCCGGACAGCAGTATTGCAGCCGGAACATTGCTGAGAAACTGGCTTCCGATTGCAGCTACCAGAATTTCCTTTCCATGCAGAATCTGATATAACAGCTCTCTTATAATCGTAATCCTTCCCATATTTCCCACAAATATAAAAAATCCGGTAAATGTCAGAAGCAATGCATAATCCACCCTGCACAACAGATACTGTTTTCGAAGAATGCAGATTCCCACAACCGTTACTACGACCGCCACTCCCCAAGGGACAACATGTAGTACTACAAGAATATTAAATATAAACAGTCCGCTGTACATCAGCAACGAAATCCGATCGATCCTGTTGGAAGGCCTCTCTTTTATTCCAACCTGTATCTTTTCATTTGGGAGGAGCAGTAATCCTGCCAGACTCAATATCACAAAAGAAAACATGCTCAACGGAAGCATTGTCTGGAAAAATTCTCCAATCTCCATTTCAGATACAGAAAACAAATACAGATTCTGGGGATTTCCAATTGGTGTAACCATACTGCCAAGATTAGCGCCCATCGTCTGCAACACGATGACCGGCATCATCTGTTTTTCCAGATGACATCTCTTCAAAACCATAATCGTAAAAGGTACAAATGTAATCAGCGCCACATCATTTGTGATCAGCATACTCGAAAAAAAACATAACCAGATCAGAAGCATGCATAATCTTTTGCTTCCTGAAAGATTGCCAAACAGTTTTTCTGTCATAAGATCGAACAGCCCCACATCCTGAAATCCTTTTACAACAAGCATCAGACAAAACAGAATTGCCAGTACACGATAATTGACATATCCTGCATATTCCGCATTCGGATGGATAAAAAACATGGATATTACTGCCAGAGCAGCTGCTATCGCCAATACTTTTTCTTTCTTAATAAATTCTATGATCGATCCTGTTTTTTTCACGGTCCTGCTTCCTCTTTTATTTTTCTATATTTCATGCAATATTTTTTGGTCTGTATTCCATACACGATTCTGTTTGCACAGAAAGACTGCTTTTCAGAAGCATATATATCCTTCTGAAAAGCAGTTCCTCAAGCATAATATCTGATTTTATAAAAAAATACAATCATTTTTATAAAAAATCCGAGTCATCCGGACGCTTCTTTCTTGCAAGTAACTCTTCCAACGTTACAGGCGTTACCCGGACAGATGCATCATCCATATCTTCTGCGCACTGAGCAGTACACACAATATCAAATGGATCCGGTATGAATCCGTAGATATCGCCTCCGCTTAACGCTGTTCCACTGGCATTATACAATGTATAGCGCCAGCCAATGGGGGCATCGACTTCCACATAAATAAAATATCCATTAGAAAGTTCAAATAATGTATCCGTATATGGTTGTGGCGGTGTCAGCATGATAGATTCTCCTTTCTTATATCGTATACTCTCGGAAATATAGTGTTCATTAAACGACCGCTTCCCGTACTTCCGGATATTTTGGATGATGGGTCAAATCGTATTTGGAAACGATCTTCGGTCGGTTGCCACGAACGAACAGATATGCTTTGTCCAGTGGCATATACAGCACATCTCCCAGGGGACAGTTGGCTTTCTGCGCCACCCAATTGCTGGTCTGCACATCCTGACCGCCGAGGTACAGCATGGTGTCGCAGCCATTTAAGATCGTAGCAGATGCCGCCGATCCGTATAAATGCTCCAGCTGGGAAATACTCTGAAGGATCACGCTTACTGCAATGTTTCTGGAGCGGATAACAGAAATGATCTTATCAAAATCCGGGATAAATGTACTGGCAGCAAAATCATCAAAGTAAAATCTTACCGGAACCGGAAGTCTGTGGTTACGGAAACAATGATCTGCCTCATAACAGAGCACATGCAGCGCCTGAGTATAAAACAGATTGACCAGACAGTCCATGGAGCGGTCCGTATCAGATACATTTACAAACAACGCGCATTTGCGTCGGCCAAACGCCTTCAGATCTACTTTCTTCGGATTGTTGACGATCTGGTGGATACCGTCAAAATCCAGTGATCTCAGGTGTGACGCACAGATGGAGCGCACACAGGATGCTGTTTTTTCTGCGGTGCAGTCTGCCATCTTGTACTGTTTTACAGCGAAGCTGTCAGGATGCTTCTTTTCCAGCTCTTTGATCAGAAGCTGGTAACTGCTGTTAGCACCTCGCATCTTTGTGTCGGTAGCAGTTTCCCTGAACAGACGCATCATACTGGAAATATTCCAGTCCTCTTTTTTACAGAATTCCAACAGAAAAGCGATCACGCTGGAAATCAGGAACTGACCTGCCAGCTCCCAGTACGGATCTTTCGTACATTCCAGTGGGACCAGGCAGCTTGCCATAGTAAGAATATCTTTCTCACTGAATTTATCCTTACTGTCCCTGTGGATGTAATCAAAGGGATTGTACCCACAGGAATTTTTTACATTGTCGAAATCCAACCGAAGTACTTTGTATCCGGCTTTTTCGAGAGAATATGCCATCTCTTCATACAGGACGCCTTTTGTATCCGTGATGATCATGGACTCATTCGCCTGCATGATATTCGGTTTGCAGTAATACCGAGTCTTGCCGGAACCCGTAGGACCGATAATCATATCATTGTTGTTGATATGGGTTCTTGTGGTATCATTGGAGATCATGATACCATCGGCAAGAATGCGGTAGGTTTCTTTTGAATTGGTCTCTTTTTTCGTATTTTCTGATTTATTCAAAGGGAAGTTCTTCAAAGTCGAAGTCTGTGTCGGGGTCTGGGATTTCATTGTCATAATCATATTCCTCACTTTCTGTCTGAGCACCTGCAGCAATCTTTTCCATATCTTTGTCTGTAAAATAAGTTACAGCCGAACTCTTTTGTTCCGGTTCTGAACGCATATCGCAGGGAATGAACCGGGGTTTATCCGGGATTCGTACAAAAGCGGCAAATCCAAGCTTTATTGCCTCATCTGCTGACATATAATAGTCAGACTGTGTCAGCTGATAGATCTCCTCTAATGTTTTGCCAGTGTGATCTGCCATGATCTGAGAAGTCTGTTTGCGCAGATACATGATACGTTCTGCTGAACGCTGGATTGCGGTAGCGCTGCCGCCGGTATTCTGTATCAACGGGTCGTGAATCATCAATTCTGCATGGGGCATCATGACCCTCCAGTTTCCTGCAGTAAACAATACTGCTGCCATACTGGCCGCCATACCCTCGCACACTGTCTGTACCGGACAGGATACATCCCGCATGGCATCATAGATGGCAAGGCCTGCGGTCACTTCCCCTCCGGGGCTGCTGATCCGCATAATGACCGGAGCATCTGCATCCTGCCGTTCCAGATAATAGAGCTGATCAATGATATTTCCAGCCAAAGCCATGTCAATATCTCCGGTCAGATGAATGGTACGCTGTTCAAACAGTTCATCCTGACAGGTACGGATTGAAGCCCCGGCATGATTTTCTTTTAAAATGTTTGGCATTGGTACATAATATTTACTCATGGCTTACCCTCTCTTCTTCTGTGTCTTCTCAGGAGTTACATTGTCATACATGGGGCGCTGCATAAACACCCGAAGCAGCGGCACCATAATAGAAAGACCTTTTTTAAGGCTCTGTTCATCATGATTTTTTTCATACAGTTTCAGATGATGATATGCTTTTTGCAGCACCTGTTTGATCTCCATCCCGTATTGAATCTCTGGATTCTGACGGACAAATTCTCCCATCATCTTTTCATTATTGATCAGTTCTTCGATGTAGACCGTCACAAACCAATCACTCAATGATTTTGATGCTGATTTTATCTTTTCTACCTGCTGTGTTTCTTTCAGATCTTGTAAAATCTTTTCCAATGGCTGCTTGTAAGTAAAATCCATACTGCATCCTCCTTCTAAAACCCGGAACCGGGCAGCTTTTTCTTTCGTTCATTTCTTTGTGCTTATTTATCTTACACTGGAAAAAAATTTCTTTTTTCCGGTTCTTTTTACAAGTATTTTTCAACTATCTTCTTTATGAAAATCTCTCTGTTTTTCTAACACTGTCTTACCTCACAATAATTATTTTCAAAAACAATCTACCACTTACCGGATTTTTTCTGCCGTTTACCGGATTTTCAGGACAAAATCGCATTTTACATGTACAGTATAGATACGGGAGGTGGGAACAATGATTTTTAAATTACATATTGATAAAAACTGTGATGAAGAGGTAAGCGCAAAGGTTCACGAGCGAACGCCTCTGATCGATGAGATAGAAAGACTTGTTCTGATGGAAAATATCACGGATAAGATCCCCGGCTATCTGGAACTTCACATTGATCTTTGTCATCATATTTGCCGTAATCTGGTTCAGCATCTACATTTCCATATGGATAAAAGTAAATAAGATGAACCAGATTATGAAATAATTGACAAAAAAACTGTCTGCCATATCGTAGCCAGCCTTTTCGGAAAATCTTCTTTCCAGAAAAAACGGTTACCATATGCAGACAGTTTGTCTCATATCATCAGATATCAAAGATCGGATACACGCCAACGATATTTTCCCGTTTAATAAACGGCGCATGCGCCTGAATCAGATAGGAAGGGAATACGGACGGTGCGATCACACCATCATAAAAATTCTCTGCAACTTTGTGCAGATTCTCTTCTGTATATGGCGGCATGAACATGACCGGCGGCATCAGTGCCTGAAAATCATTAATATCAATGAACAATGGGTTAAATAATGTGGTATCATATTCCAGTTCCAGCACGCAGGCATCCGGTGTGGCGATCTGCTTCCACAGACTCTTGATCGCATTTTTGGAAGAACCGATAGACTGATAGAACTCCACGTAATTGGTAAATTCTTCAATATATTTGTTGGTCTTATTCTGTGCAAACGCAAAAATCAGCCCAGGATAACCGGTCTCATTAGCATGATTAAAATATTTACGCACACAATCATAAAAATCCGCGTTGTCTTCTCCCTTGGATGCGTACCAGCTCTTAGAAAAATCCGGCTGGTAAATACCCTGCTTTAAAACGGTATTTAATGTTGCATATTTCTGAACAGTCCAAAATTTCATTTGTGTGTTTTCCTCTACTTTCTATATTTTTAATACGAATCTACATTTTCATTCTGCATCCTTTGACTGGCGATACAAATAACTATGAACATATATTTCTCATACGCCATCAATTACTTATTTTATGACCAGCCAAAAATTTTTTTTTAGTCCTCGTCATGAAACTTCACTTTACCGATCTGCATGTCATCGTTTCCATTTTTCAGAACTGGGATGATCACGCCGCATTCTGATCCGATAGATTCCAGTTTGTTCGGCGGTGCACAGAAGATAACCTGAAAGTTCTGATCCCGGAAGAAATCCAGCATCAGTTTGATATTATGGTCACTCATTTTTTCAAACGGCTCATCGATAAATAGCAGGCGGACAGATTTCGGCCGGGCATTGTAAAGCATGGACAATGCCGCAGACAGAATGATCGTATACGGAATCTGAGTTCCGGCGCCGGAATTGTACCCCACCTGTCGTGAAAGCTTTCCATCCTTTACTTCATCATTGTTAATTATAATCTCATAGCTCATATAATTGCGGTAATCCGCAAAGCTTTCGATCTCTGTCTTATCGTCACTGTCAATCATACGGTTGATGAGATCCCGGATCTCTTTTTCCCGTTTTTCTACCTCGTCATCATCATATCCCATAAGTCCGGTCAGCGAAAACTGACCGTCTGCCAGATTATTCGTCTCCTGCAGATACTCCGCATACCTCAGTACCTTCGCATAATCAGACTTATCATCCAACAGTTTCACTTCAAACTGATACTTTGTGGAAAACTGCAATTTGCGCAGCTCTTTATTGATCTCTGCAATATCCTGTTTTGCCGCTTTGGCAGCCTCATAAAGCTTGAGCACAAACTCCCGTTTAAAGATCCGCTCATAATTACCGGTCTGTTCCTGCAATTTACTCTGGGTACCCTGAAGGTCAGAGATCCAGATCCGTCCCCGGCGCCCCTGATACTCTGCTTCCTGATCCAGCCCTTCCGGCAGCCGGTCCTCTGCTGCTTTCCGGTTGTTATACGCCTGCTGGGCAGCCAGCACGGATGTTTTCAGCTCAGCAGCCTTCTCTTCCAGCTGTTCATGATCCGCTTTTGACAGAACATCCCCGGTTTCCAGCCGGCCGGTAAGAAACGCATCATACTCTGCCACCGCGATCTCCACATTGGATCTGCCTGCAATCCGTGCATTCTCCAATGTCTGTTCCTCTGCTGCTTCTGCATTTTTCAGGCTATCGGCCAAGTGCCTGTCAGATGCAATCGTACCATCCAGCTCCGCACGCTTTCTCTCGGAACGGTTCTGCTCTTTTTTCTTATCCCCAAGCAGTTTCTCCAGCTGCTCCACACGCTGGGTAAGCTGCATAAACTCTTCGTTGTTTTTCTGCGCTTCCATCAGTTCCTGATACCGTCTGCTCTCCTCTTCCAGCAGATCTGCCACTCGCTGATATTCCTTATGCGCATCCAGATGATAGGATCGGAAGGCATCCTGTCCTTCTTTCAGGAAATCAATCTGACGGTTCAGTGCCTGCTTCTGCTCCAGAAGTTCTTTTTCCTGTAATTCCAGCTGCCGCAGAAGTTTTTCTGCCCGATGGCGGTTCAGCTCGATGGCCTCACTGCCGAGACAGTAGCTTTTAATCTTTTTTGTATTAATATAGGTAACTGCCATGTTCCGGCTCAACTTGCCTTCCTTTGACATAGCATTGTCATATTTTGGCACCTCGGAAAGTTCCACTGCATGAATGCCGCCCAGCCAGAACGTAAAGTACCGGGCTGCTGCATCATTTTGAATATCCAGATAATGGTATACCGCATCTTCCGCACATTTTAATTCCCGGCTTCTGAGACGCTTCGTATTGACCAGCTCCACATACCGGTGCCTGGACGCATCCATGACCCCGTTTGCAATATCAAAATATTCCGGCGGCACGATGATGGCGTAACGGTGCACGTTCAGAAATGCCTCGATGGCATCCCGCCACGCTTCGTCCTTCAGCTCTGCTACATATTCACATGCCATCCTTGCCTGTGCGTCAATTCCCTGCTTTTTAAATTCCCGGTTGATCTCGCGGATCAGTTCTTTCTGCTCTGTTACCTGGGAAAAATCAGCCTGATTCCGTTTGCACTCTTCGATAATCTGATTCTGTTCCTGACAATCTTTCTGCACCTTTCGCAGACGGTCTGCAATATTTTCCCGTTTTCCAAGAAGCTGATCTCTGGCATCGCTGATCTGTTCCCGCAAACGGTCAAGACAGGTCTGTTTTTCCGCCGCATCTATGGTCACAGCGGTAAGATCACGCAGAACCGCCTGTTTCTCCGGTCTGCTGCCAAGCTCCGTCAACATATCCAGCAGTTTTTCTACTTTCCGCTGGAAGATCTCAAGCTCATCTTTTTCCTTTTGCAGCTGCTTTTTCTGCCGCTCATATGTCTGGCACTGCTCCTTTGAAGCACGAATGGCTTTGGATACATCCATTTCCCGGAGGGCATGCTTTGCCTCTTCCAGCTGATCGTCAGCGTCCTTTATCTCCTCTTCCAACTCCAGCAGCCGTTTTTCCAGATGCTCCTGCTGCAACAGGTTCTGAGAAATGCGCGTTTCTACCTGCTGGCGACTCTTCCTCGTCTCCAGAAGGCTCTTATAATGCAGTTTGACCGAATCCACCTTCAACGCTTTTTCTTTTTTATCATACTCGTCAAAACCATGTATGATTTTGTCCAAATCGGCCAGCTCCAGTTCGATCCGCTCCAGACTGCCGTTAATCTGCTCGATATTTTTTCTGGCTTCTTTTAATTTATCAAAATTCACATCATGCTTTTCCAGCACGGATTCCCGGATAAATTCCCGAATCTTAGCAGCCGGGTTGTATGCCATAAGGTTTCGCAGCTTTGTCTGATATTTCGTAACCTCCGGATGGGAAAGACGCAGTCCTACCATCTGCATAAACAGCGTGATGCCCTCCTGCTTTTTCTTCAGCTGTACCTGATGTTTTTTCTGGAAACCGGATGCATCGTAAGGTTTTACCACATCTCCGTCCTGATACGCATAGTCCAGATCTGCAATCCGTCTGCCATCCAGTGCATACCAGTAAGTGCCGCGAATATCTGCCACTGCTGTCTCGATCACAACCCCCAGCACAAAAGGCCGGTTGTCCGTCTCGTCAAAATATTCCAGCGCGATATGGGTGTATACAACAGGAACTTTATCCGCCGGTCTCGCATAGATCCCTGCGCTTGGGTCGATCAGACAGCGGGGGTAGGAAACCAGATTTCGCTTGCCCACACCAGTGTTATAACCACTGGTGGAACGGTTGAACTGGGTATCGCCGGTATAGGCGTATTTGATGGCATCCAGTATGGTGGACTTTCCGCACTCATTTTCTCCGGAGATCAGCGTCAGATTTCCGGCAACCGGAATGGTCGTATTGGTAAATCCATACCAGTTAATCAATTTGATATTGCACAACACGATTTTATTCATCTGCGTATTCATCCTCGCTTTCTTCCAGTGTATGCCACTCGTTGATCTCTTCCTCTGCTGTTTCATCCTGAGCCAGTCCACTCAGCTCTGTTTCTTCTGCATCAGAATCTTCCTGTGTATATTCTTCCATGACCTGCTTTAACTGCTCCACATCCATGCAGAACTGCAAAGAAGGATACAGACGGACTTTTCCATCCTCCTGATCGATATCGTCACTGTAATCAATGAGACTGAACCGCCGGAAGATCCGGTATGCATGCTTAAACTCCGCCGGTGTCAGGCTGATCTGATAGATATGACACTTGTCAATGATCTCCCCGACGGTCACATATACTGCCTCTTCATATCCCATGCGCTCCAGAAACAGCAGCCACAAAACAATGAGCAGCCGCATCTCCTTCTGGTCAAAATGGTAGAGGTTGACCACTTTCAATCCGACGGTCTCTCTGTCCTCATCGTTTGGCTGGAGCATGGCCACCTTCAGTCGTTCCGACAGTACCACCTGATATCCCATCAGGGACAGATAGGCATTGACGTTATACAGATTGGACTCCTCTGCGATAAAACGGTACAGCCGTTCTTCTTTTTCTTCTAAAATAAAAGTCACATCTAACAGTCTGCGGATACAGCGTTTGAAAAGATATGCCTCATTTTCGGTCATTTTATTTACGAAACTAAAATCCTGCATTTCTCTCTCCTGTTTCTACTCCTTTTTAGCGGATTTTTTTAAAATCCGAACTGCACTGATGCTCGCTATGCCGGTCTCTGTCTCCTCCTCCGGGATCTCCACTTTATATGGGAACTCTACATTCTGGGAATACAGCATGGCTGCCGCATACATAAGCGCTTCCTCTCTGGTTTCCAGCGTCTGCTCTTCCAGTCGGATCTCATCCTTCTGGCCGAAAGCATCTTCCAGATAATCGCTGACCCGGTCTACGGAATAACGGTTTGGTGCGCTGGCAAACAGATTTGCGGTACGGGCTTCTTTCTCTTCGTCCGTCAACGTGGAAACGGAAAGTCCCGTGTACTGCTCCTCATTTTTTACCCGCTTATATTTTCGGAAAGAAGCATGTCCCACATAGCTCTGATGGGTCACACGACTGCACTGCGCCGCCTTTTCAAAGGCTTCCTTCTGTGCTTCTTCCGGCAGCGCTGCGGTAACATTCAGAAAATCATTCAGCATCGTCTCCAGACGGACGCCATTGCTCGCCATGAGCATGATCCGCGTATTTGCAAGATTGTAATAACTGTTGATCCGCTGATCGATCAGTTCCATATTTTCCTCATACTCATAGGAAACGAAATATTGTAACTCTGTAAAATACCGATCCAGCAGTTCTCTGGCTTCCTGTACAGTCAGCTCCTGCTTTTCACAGCATTCCACCAGCATCTTTTCATAAAGCTCATCTTCCCGGAACGTTCGCAGTCGATCCCGGATATAAGCGATCTGTGTCGGGATCAGACCATTGTTTTTAATAAAGAAATACTCACTGAAAAACCGGTCCAGAAATTCATTTTTCATAATATACTGCCCCAGACTGTTCATATCCTGAAAGGCGATGACTGCCTTCATAATGTCGGAAATATTGTCCTTTAGATCCAGCAGTTCATTTTTCAGTTCACTTTCATTGTCCAGCAAAGGCATCAGAATATTGGAATACGGACGCTCCCGCCGGATAGAATCCGGCTCTGATGCAGATTTCACGATCTCGTACATAGAGAAGATCCTGTTGGACATGGTTCCCTGTCCACCTTTTTGAGTCATCTTGTGCAGGAAATCCATGATCCGTCTGCAAGCAGTAGAAACCGTTACCACATATTCGCCATTGCGTCCCATCTCCCTCGGCCGCAGCCAGCCGCAGGCACGAAACAGCGCCAGGATCGCCGCAGGCTGTAAGGCAGTCTCTGGTTCCGGATCTTCCTGCGTAAGATCTGGTGTTTCTCGCTCTGCTTTCCTGTTCCTCTCCTTTTGCTTCCATCCGTTCTGGCTGCTCCGGTCTTGTAAAACTTCTTCCTTTTGAATACTGTTCAACCTGTTCTGTTGAAAAAACTCTGTGGCATTTTCATGAATCTGTCTCTTATCGGCTTTATCAGATACAGTTTTCTCTAATGTTACAGTCTGTTGTTTTTCCACCTCCAGATTATTCAGATAGACCGCAAGACTGTCCTTTGCATCCGCTTCATACAGCACCGGATATTTCTTTGACTCCCGGATCAGGATCTGAATGCATTCGTAATAGATCCGTCGGTATTTGAATGTCAGCGGCTTAAAAAAATCCTCGTTTTTTATATGATCAAAAAAGTTCACGTTCTGAATCCTTCCATCTCTTGTTTCCAATATTCTTTGCATGCTTCGCACAGCTCCTGATTCCTCATTTTGCAGACATGCGAAAAAATTATGTTTATTTCAGTATAAGATTTTCCGGAATTTTATTCAATTCTTTTCTGTTACTCCTCTTTGCTTTTTCTTGTCATTTCTTTTGTCATCTCCGGTTGTCAGATTTTCAAAAATCAGATAGAATAATAGTACTCAACGTCGGTTTCATGTGAAATCTGGCACATGATCCTAACAGACCTGATAAAAATTTATCTAAAGGATTGCCTATGAAAAAAAATGATAAAAAAACGACTTTTATTACCCGTATGTGCATGACTTCACTGACAATCTTACTGATTATCTTATTTTTCGGCATCATGATCATGGTTGGCAGGATTCAGGGAACAGCCCGGGTCGTAAACTATGCCGGTCTGATCCGGGGCGGCACCCAGCGTCTGGTCAAGCTGGAAAACACCGGACAGCCGCAGGATCAGATCATTGAGACAATCTCTTCCTATATTAATGGTTTGCGAAATGGCAGTGATGAACTGAATTTTGTAAAACTGGATGACGCCGCCTTTCAGGAGAAAATGACCGAACTGGATGCCTATTTTCAGGAGTTGAAATCTGAGATTATTCTGGTACGTGAAAAAGGATATGAAAATACAGATATCATTGAAAAAAGCGAACATTTTTTCAACATCTGCGATGAAGCTACCGGACTAGCGGAAGCTTATTCCCAGAAGCTGGCCACATCCCTGAATCGTCTGGAGAAGATCGTCATCCTGGATATCATCGCTCTAGTAATCCTGATTGCGTTTGAGCTGATCAAAGCGCTGCATTATGCCGCCCAGAACCGTCTGCTACAAAAGAAGGTCTATCTGGATGAAGCTACCGGACTGCCAAATAAAAATAAATGTGAAGAGATTCTGAATCAGCCACTGACGGCAGATAACGCAACATCCACCGCCCTGTGCGTATTTGATCTTAATAACCTGCGCGCCATCAATAACAATCTTGGACACGACAGAGGGGATGCCTACATCCGCTCCTTTGCAGAGCAGCTGCGCATCGCCGTCCCTGCTGAATATTTTGTCGGCAGAGATGGCGGAGATGAATTTATCGCTGTACTTACCGGTCTGGATCATGACAGCGTCCAGGGCTGTCTGGATGCCATCCGCGGACAATGTGCGGAATATTCCCGGCAGCATCCGGAACTGCCTATCAGCTATGCCGCCGGTTACGCTCTGTCCACAGAATTTCCCGGCAGTTCTATGCGTGATCTGTTCCGCCATGCAGACCAGAATATGTACATTGACAAAAACCGTGCCAAAATGCAGGAGACTGCTGAACGCCAGAAACAGGATCTCCGGATTTTACATTACATCAAATCTGAGGGATTTACTTTTTCCAGCTGCCTGTACTGTGATGCCCTGCAGGATCAGTACCGCGCGCTGCGCAACAGCGCCTGGTCTTTCCTTGCTGCAGACGGCAGCTACTCCGGTGCTTTAGAGCAGATCATTCAAGAGCTTTCCACAAAAGAAACACGTAAAATGTTCCGGGAACAGCTGCAATATGACACACTTGATCAGCGATTAAGGAAGAAGGGCGACCGCATCGTCCTGCCATTTTGCCAAACCGAAAACGGTACGCTTTTACAAGGACGTATAACCGTCCTGTTCTGCGACCGCACAGAGGATGACCGGCTGCACCACTTTATCATAGGATTTGAAGAGATCTTTGACAGTTCTGAAGAAGCCGAAAATGAACGTATCCAGCTGACCCGTTATTACGAGCAGATGAAACAGTCCATTCTCGAAAACGACAACTATGTAGATGCCATGCTGGAAACCGCAGAAGCAGTCTATACCGTAAATTTTACGGAAGACCGTGTGGAAAAAGTCTTCTATCCGGATGGCACCAACAAACTGAAAATCAACCTCCAGCTCCCATGCTCCTACGATGATTGCTGTGCCCAGCATATTCCGTATATCTCCGAAGAGACACTGGAAAACTACTGTATTGTAGACTCTTCTGAAAAACTGCTGAATCGTTTTGACATCGGAGATAAACAGGTAACGGTCGAATATCAGGAAAAGGGACAGAATGAGGATAGGATCTGGCTGCAGAAGATCGTTCTCATGTCTCAGGAAATCCGCTACAACAGTAAGACCAACAGTGAACGCACTGTGATCCACGGCATTATCCTGTTTCGAAATACTTCTGCATTCCACAAAAAGGAACAACAGGAAAACGAACGACTGCTGGAAGCTTTTGAAGAAGCATCGTCTGCCAGCAGGGCAAAAACAGAATTTCTGAACCGCATGAGCCATGATATACGTACACCGATCAACGGCATCATGGGCATGTTGGAGATTATCCGCACACACAGACAGGATACGCAAAAAGTAGACGACTGTCTGGATAAGATCCAGCTGTCCACAGATCATCTGATGGCGCTCGTAGAAGATGTGCTCAGCATGAGCCGTATTGAATCCGGCAAAGTGAAAAATATCCAAAAACCGTTTGATCTGGAGCAGCTCCTGGAAGAAGTTTCCACTATGGTCAATGCGCAGCTTACTGCTACCGGAATCACGCACAAAAAACACCGGAAAAACATAAAGCATACTGCCCTGGTCGGCAATCCGCTGTATCTGCGACAGATTATGTTAAACCTGATCAGCAACTCCATTAAGTACAACAAACCCAATGGACAGATTGACACATGGGCAGAAGAGCTCTCCTGTGACGAAACGACAGCTACGTATGAGTTCAAAATCATTGATACCGGTATCGGCATGAGTCAGGACTTTGTTCAGAATCAGCTGTTTTGTCCTTTTTCCCAGGAAGAAGAAACAGATGCCAGAACCAGGTATAAGGGCACCGGACTTGGCATGCCCATTGTAAAAGGATTACTGGAGCAATTGGGCGGCTCCATACAGGTAGAAAGCACGCCGGGAAAAGGTACAACCATCTCCTTCCAGCTGCCACTCCTGTTAGATACGGATCAACAGCAGATGATTCCCGCCGACAAACCGGAAAATGCAAAACTACCAAAAGAGCCGAAAAAGACGCTTAACGGCACACACATCCTGATTGCAGAAGATAATGAAATCAATATGGAGATCAGCGAATTTTTCCTCACAAATCTGGGCGCTGCCGTGGAAAAAGTATGGAACGGCCAGGATGCATTGACCAAATTCCAGCAGTCTGAACCCGGAACTTATGATGCTATCCTCATGGATATCATGATGCCTGTCATGGACGGACTGGAAGCGACACGCTGCATCCGTATGCTGAATCGTCCGGATGCAAAAAAGATCCCCATCATCGCCATGACGGCTCAGACTGCTACAGACAGCATTGTCACCTGCAGGGCAGCCGGAATGAACGCCCACATCAGCAAACCTGCAACAAAAGAACAACTGGGAAAAATACTCTTTACTCTGCTTGAGAAGGATCAAAAATAATACAAAGAGACACGCTGTACAGGATTCAGGACAACAAGAACCCCTGTACAATGTGTCTCTTTTATTGCATTTTTATATACGGACGATTTTATTTTTCACGATTTACATACGAAAGTGTCCATATTTCTGTACCTGCAAGTTACATTCGTATTATAAAGTAACAGTCTCCCATCCAAATACTTTTGCCAGCTGCTGTAATTTTACTGTCTGATTTCCCGCAAGAATCAGTGAATGATGGGAACAGAGATTTTCCATAACAGCTGCGCCGTTTCCGTTTTTATAACGAATGAGCGCGCCATTCAGGCAATCCGATCCCGGATATCCTACATAATCTTCGATCTCTGCTTCTATGATGCTCAGGCGTTTGAAATCCGGATAGATTTTCGCAAGCGTCACATCGCCTTTGGGAAACTCCGCATCAATCACGATGGCATTATCATCAACAATTTCCAGCACTTTCGGCCGCATTGTCCACGATGAGCAGAACTGACGGGGGACAAATCCGAAATAGCCGCAATGCACGCCCAGACAGTGATTGTCCGGATCATCAATCTCCGGGAACTTATCAATCCTCTCATGAGCCAGCGCTGCCATTCCCACGAGGAATGGATACAGGTTTGTCATCATAATCGGTGCCTGGGTAGAACGGTACAGAATGAACGTGCTGAGCAATGTCAACGTATCGCCTTCACAGGCCCAGATGATGTCATCCTTCTCGAAAATCATATTCCAGGCAAGACATGGTGTCGTATCACAGTACATGGATTCGTTCAGACAGTTACAGCCCACGCCTTCCACACCGCCGATCTCGTTAATTACATTTTTTACCGCCATATACAGCTTTGCTGCTGACAGGCAGGATTTTTCACATACGCCTTCCTGATGCACTTCCCAGCTGTCATACACCGCTTTGGCATCCTCATCCGGAATCGCTTTTGCCGCAGCTGCAACTTCACTCCAGCTGCGATAGATCAGCTCTATTCCAAACGTATCCGCCATACGCTGTGTGCATTCTTTCTCGTACCAATAAAACCGTTTAAAAATATTGGCCTGCTTTCCCTCTCCGGGAGAATCCTGAAACATCAGGAAACGCGCGCCGTTTTTCAGAATTGCCTTTACCGTCACTCCGCGAATGATTGTTTTTGCAAGTTCAATATTGTAAGGCGAAAATACGGTCATGCCTTTTTCCCGCAGATAGGTCACGATCTCCCAGTCCCACATTTCCACGGTGCCATACTTTGACGTAAGCACGATCATCGGCATATCATAGGCAGCCAGTGTATCCGCCACCCGAAATGCCTCGAATATCATCTGTGGAAACACTATGGCTTCCGCAGTCTCATCTATCGGTTCTCCAACGACTACAGGCTCCAGAAAATCTGCCACATCTCCATACAGATTCTCCAAAACCTTTAACTGTTCTTTTAGTTCTCCTGCTTCCCGTTCATTGATCAGGGAAAAATAAACGGGAGCTAATACGGCTTTTCTCATTCTTATCTCCATTCTGTCGCCCTTTTAACTAACGACATAAAAACTGCAAAAAATCCTTTCTACACACTCCCCCTGTTCCCCATATTTTTTAATGAAACAAAGAGCGATAAAAATATCTTTTTCACATGGTTTTTCTCCCGTTATTCCAGCTCCGAAAGCATTACTTTTCTTCCCTCCCGGCTGGAGATCTGCGCTGCCTGCAGCGTGCGGATGATCTGTTCGCCATCATTAAAGTCCGGCACCATACTGCCGCCTTCTGCTATAGCATGAACAAACTCTTTGAATGCATGTACAAAGGTATGTTCATACCCGATAATATGTCCCTGCGGCCACCATGCGCCCACATATGGATGTTCCCCTTCTGTGACCAGGATCGTCCTATATCCGCGTTGGGCATTTGGTTCCGTATTGTCATAATATTGCAGCTCATTCATCCTCTCCAGATCAAAACAAAGCGCACCCTTGCTTCCATAAATTTCAAAACAGTTGTAATTTTTTCTGCCTGTCGCAAAACGGGACGCTTCCAGACTTCCCATTGCCCCATTTTCAAATTCCAGGACAAGTGATGCCGCATCGTCCACAGTAACCGGCAGTTTTTTCTGTGATCCTGAAGTATCTCCGGCGGAAAATACCGCTGAATTTTCTCCCGGCTCCGGACGTTCTTTTACAAATGTCTTCAGCATGGCTGTAACTGCCACCGGTTCTCCTACCAGATATCTGGCAAGATCCACATTATGAGAGGCAAGGTCATACAAAGCGCCGCCTCCGGCTGTCTCTTTCTTTAACTGCCAGGTAACAGGGAAATTTTCATCCATGATCCATTCCTGCAGATACGAGCCGCGATAGTGATAGATCGTGCCCAATTTTCCTTCTTCGATCATCTGTTTTGCCAACGCTACCGCCGGAACCCTGCGGTAATTGTGGTTCAGATAAGATACGACGCCTGCTTTTGCAGCTGTCTCTGCCATTTCATGACACTCTTCCCAGGTAAGAGAGCATGGCTTTTCACAGATCACGTGCTTTCCGGCTTTCATAGCTGCAACTGCCATCTCTTTGTGCAGATAGGTCGGTGTCAGAATATCGATCACATCGATATCCTCCCGATCCAACAGCGTATGCCAGTCTGTAGTATAGCTTTCATATCCCCAACGTTTGGCAAACTGGCGTGTCCGTTCTTCATTTTTCCCGGCAACTGCTTTCAGACAGATTTCATATTCTGTATCAAAAAATTTATTCAGCTGGCTCCATGCATTACTGTGGGCACGCCCCATAAATCCCATGCCAATGATGGCAATATTTAATGTCTTTTTCATCATGCACCTCCGGATTATTTATAAGCATTTCCAATCTTACGCAGATTGTGGACACTTACCGCAATCGCTTCATCTTCCATATTCAGCCATTCCGGTGCCGGCGCATCAATCTCTACTGCAAGAAATCCCTGATAATTATTTTTGCTCAGGATCTCTGCCAGCTTCATATTATCAACCAGTCCCATTCCTACCGGCACGCCACAGAAATAATACCAGTCATCCGGGCGGGCTGTCGGGTGCATAACCAGATCTTTTATATGTGTTGAAAATACATACGGCGCCAACTTCTCCATACCTTTGATCGGATCATCCAGCAAACGCAAGAAATTGCCCGTATCAAAATTCACGCCAAAATTCGGAGAATCCACTGCCTGAATCATTTCCAATATCTCATCTGAAGTAAAATCTATATGATTCTCTACTGCTACTTTTACCCCGCTGTCTTCTGCGATCCTGGCAATTTCTTTGTACATAGGAACCAGTCGTGCGATATGATCTCTGTGATTTTCATGCCTCCAGTCAAAGGCAGAACCGGTAATGCGCATAACATCCGTACCGATCAGTTTTGTCTTCGGAACCAGACGTTTTACCTCTTCAAATGCTTCCTGATTCAATCCACGTTCCAGTCCGTTTGGATGTCCCCAGGCAAATACTGTATCAAACTGCATTTCTTTCAGTTTTGCACCCAGTTCCTTTAAATAGCCATCCTCAAGACTTGGCAGAAAGCAGGTTTCCAGAGAAACCCCGTCTACATCCAGCCTTTTTGCCAGATCAAGAAATTCATCCACCGTCTTTAATTTTTCCGGTTTCTCCTGCATGTCGTAAACTTCCCCAAATAATCTGTGATAGCAATAACTGTCAATACCAATCTTCATGTTCCTTCTCCTCCTTATTTTTATTATATATTCCCAGTATCTTCTGACAAAAGATTACTGAGACAGATTCTTAACAGAATCATTGCATTCTAACATTTCTCTGTATTCATCTTTCAATTTCCGGTATATCTTTTCCTGACTCTCATCTGGCAAGATCGTACCGGTTACACGGATATGTTCTCTGGCAGTCTCTCTGATATCCGGAAATACCCCAAGCGCATCTCCCGCCAGAAGAACTGCCCCCCAAAGAGCCGCATCTTCCCGGTCCACGCGCTGAAATGTCCGCCCCGTAACATCAGACAAAATCTGCAGCCACGCTCCGGAACGTGCTCCGCCGCCGATGACTTTTACCGTGCTTTGTTCACACTCCGGATAAGTCTCACAGATACTGTCCAGTGTGATTGCCAGATCATATGCATAACTTTCCAGTAATGCCCGATAAAAATGCTCCGGCCTGTGGCTCCAGCTGAACCCGCTCCAGCTGCCTTTTAATTCTCCTTTAAAAGGCATTGCGCTTCCACCGAGCAATCCAACAGCTGTCAGTCCTTCGCATCCCGGTGCAAGACGTGGAACGCTCGCTTCCATATAAGCAAAAGCTTCAGACTTATCCATGCCTTTCAGAAAAGTGTCCATAAACCAGTTCAGGGTAATACCGGATCCCGGAATATATTTGTGCGCGCAAAACAAGTCCAATGCAGAAGGAATGATATCGTAATACTGCTCATCTCCTTTTGCACAGTAATCTTTTATCATACAACTGACAGCTCCATAGGAACCAGCCTCAAACACCATATCCCCCGGAGCAAATGCCGCTGTTCCCAGACAACCGGACATCTTATCTCCGGCTCCCGATACCAGAGGAATTCCGGAGCGCAATCCCATTTTCCCGGCCATTTCAGCAGAAAGCGTGCCACAGATCTCATTCGACTTTACTACCCGGGGCAGAAATTGTTTTTCCACCCCTACAAGCCGGCAGATTTCCTCTGACCAGTCTCTCCTTGCCACATCTCCCAGTCCGGTCCATGACAAAAACGACTGATCCATGACCGCTTCCTCCACCGGACATCCGCTGAAGCGACCGATTATATAGCCACTGATCATCAGATATTTACGTATCTTTTCAGATTCCTTCGGATATTCGGTCCGAAACCATGTGATCTTTGGCGCCATCAGCGGCGCATTTGTTCCCGAAATCCTGCGAAACAGCATACTATACTGCTCTCTCTGCTGATTAGCATAAGGTACATATCGTCCATCAATAAAACATGACCACGAAGTCACATCGTTCCAGTCCTGATCCACCCCCATAAAACCAGCCATCTGACCGGTAAAAGAGATTGCCTCTATCGTATGCGCCATTTCCGGTATAAGCTTCACTGTCTTCTGAATGCAGCATACCACCGATGCAAACAACTTTTCGGCCCGCTGGATTACAACTCCCGGCTCCGGCCGCTCATCTTGTACTGCTTCTTTTGCCGATGCAAGGCAGTTTCCGGCAGTATCATAAAGACCGGCCTTGATAAAACTGGTTCCAAGGTCAACCGCTAAAAATGTTATATTTTGTTTCATAGGCATCCCCCATAAGCAGACACATATCAATCCATATCAATGATATTTTTCAGACCATTGGCAGCTTTTGCGTACTCAAATCCCTGCTGAATCTCGGAAAGCGGAAAATGTCTTGTGATCAGCTTCTTTACATCAAGAATTCCGTCTGTAACAAATCCAAGTGATTCTTTGAACTGTTTCAGGCTGGCTCTTGTACTTCCTGTCACGATCAGCTGTTTATAATGAATCAGATTGGAATTCAGCGGCACTTCCTGTCTATCTGCAGGAAGTCCTCCGAAAAAGCAGATTCGTCCATAATTTGCAGCCATTTTCAAAGCATTCTGCTGTGCAGACGGAACCGGACATGCTGTGATCACTACATCCGCCCCATGTCCTCCTGTCATTTTCTCTACAACCTCAGCCACATCTGCTCCCACCGGGATAAATGATGGATCAATGTCTTTACAGGCTTCCAGACGATTCTGTGCGATATCGCTGACAAACACTTTTCCTGCTCCGGACATCTTTGCCAGCATGGCATGCATCATTCCGATCGGCCCTGCGCCGATGACAACGACTGCATCCCCCGGCCGGATATGACACTGGCTGATGCCATTATAGACACAGGAAAGTGCTTCTGTAATCGCCGCTTCTGCATAAGATACATGATCTGCCAGCGGAACGATATTTCCGCTTCGCACTGCTGCCGCCGGTATCTTTACATATTCTGCAAATCCACCATCAAGGCTGATCCCCAATGCCCGGTAGTCCCGACACATATGACTGTTTCCGCTGATACAGTCATCACAAAGTCCACACCCCATATTCGGCGCCACTGCCACCCGCATGCCTTCTTTATAAAACGGCACGCGTTTTCCGACTTTTTCTATGACACCGGCCATCTCATGACCGATCACAAGTGGATGCTCCGCATCAATGCCATTCGCGCCATTGTTATACATCCTTACATCGGTGCCGCAGATAGCGGCACTTTTTATTTTTACCAGAACTTCTTCTTCTGATATCTGAGGGATCTCCATCTCCTCCAGTCGAAGATCCTCTTTTCCATACAACCTCGCTCCAAGCATATGTCCTTCCCCCTTTTTGTCTACAGTTCTACAATACGTTTTTCCACGATAGAGATATTCCCCGCGTTGACAACCTTTACTGCCATCTTTCCATCGTATCCGGTCACTTCCGGTTCCGTATCATTTAAAATGCTTTCTATGAAAGCCATATCCTCATTTCGATAAGCTTCTTTAAAAAGTCCCCGCCAGCTCTCTACCAGAGGATAGGTTCCCGTATGTTTCTCAGAATTACATACAAGTACATGATCACCTTTCAGATCGCCGAGATAAATGCATCCTCTTGTTCCAAGGATCTCTACTTTGGCATCGTAGGCATATCCAACACCCTGGGCTCCGTCAAGCATACCCTGGGCTCCGCTTTCAAACTGAGCCGTCATGACTACATTATCATAAAAATCAGGATACTGTTCTTTTGCATCCGGACACCTGTAATTACCGCCAATGGCATACAGTGATTTGAATTCACTGCCGGTAAACCAGCGCATAGAATCAATATCGTGACTGTTTACCTCTGCCAGCGGTCCATTACTTTTCTTAATGTCATACATCCACGGCCGCGGGATGCTTGGACCTCTGGTATTGGATCTTACCATGACCACATCCCCGATCTCGCCGGAGTCAATGACTTTTTTCGCATGGCGGAAACTATCATCAAATCTTCTCATAAATCCTATCTGCAGCTTGATATCATTTTCTTTCGCAGCTACTATCATTGCATCACATTCTGCCTCTGTCATTGCCATCGGCTTTTCACAGAGAATATGTTTTTTTTCTGCTGCGATAGTTTTTACAATATCTACATGAAATTTCGTAGGAGATACTACCACATAAGCATCGATTGCCGGATTGTTCAGCGCCTCTTCATGAGATAAATAATAAGTATCCAGTCCCAGTTCTGCTGCAGATGCTTTCGCAACTTCCTCCACCGGGTCGGCAACTGCCACCAGCGTTGCGCCTGGAATCTGTTTTCTGAAATTTACCGCATGTATCATACCAGCTCTGCCGGCTCCTACTACACATACTCCTATCTTTCCATCTATCATAAGCTCTTCTCCAATTCTGGCGGCACTCTCTGGAGGGCATCAGAGAACTGCCGCCTGTATGTTACATTACATGAAATTGATACTCTTTTTTAAATAGCTGTCAAAACGTTTTTTATCTGTCTTATAAAATAAACTTACATGCTCTTCCTTCCAGTACATCTATCAGATTCTGTACGGAAAGGGATGCCATATTGTTGGTAGCCTCTGTTGTATGTGCTCCCGTATGTGGTGTTGCAACCACATTGTCAAATGCAAATAACGGAGAATCTTTTGGCGGTTCCTGCTCAAATGCATCCAGACCGAGTCCACCGATCTTGCCTGACTTCAGGGCTTCACAGGCTGCATCTTCATCAATAATTCCGCCTCTGGAAGTATTGATGATCACAACTCCATCTTTCATCTTCACAATGGCATCTCCATCGATCAGATGTTTTGTGCTGTCCATCAGTGGGAGATGAAGGCTGATCACATCTGCTTTCTGAATTCCTTCCTCAAAAGAAACATTTTCGATTTCATTCTCTTCACAATATGCTGCATTGATATACGGATCATAAGCGCATACGGTCATGCCAAATCCCTGCGCACACCGTGCCACTACTTTTCCGATGGAGCCAAGACCAAGGATGCAGATTGTCTTGCCCTTGCATTCAAAACCGGTAGACCGTGTCCATCCACCCTTTCTCGTATCCTGATCCAGATACGGAATCTTCCTTGCCACCGCAAGAATCAGAGCAAATGCCAGTTCTCCTACAGCTTCTGAATTCACACCCGGCGTGTTCGTCACGGTAATCCCATGTTCTTTCGCTGCATTCACATCTACACGGTCATATCCCACGCCATAGCGGGAGATCATTTTCAGATTCGGGCATGCCTTGATCACTTTTTCCGTTACAAAATCCAGACCTGCCACATAACCGTCACAATCCTTTAAGAGCGGGATCAGTTCATCTTCTGTTAAAGGTCTTCCTACCGGATTAAACACAAGCTCATCTGCAAAAGACTTTAATTGTTCTAGTGCCGCATTTCCTTTCTCCGGCTGCAATGAGGTGGGTGTTACCAGTATTTTCATCTTATTTTTCCCCCTGTTCAATCAGTGCAACAGCTTCTGCTGTCAGGCGCTCTATCTCATCAAATTTTCCTTCTTTAATAAGGGAATCTTTTACCATCCAACTGCCACCAACAGCAATGATCTTGTCAAAAGACAGGAATTCCTGAATATTTTCCTGATTTACACCACCGGTCGGCATAAAACGCATACTTGGGAATGGAGCTGCCAGCGCTTTGATCGCCGGAAGTCCGCCATACTGTTTTGCCGGGAAGAATTTTACAACTTCCAGTCCGTATCCCATAGCAGTCATTACTTCCGATGGTGTACAGCAGCCAGGGAAGATCGGGATCTCATGGGCAATGGCAAATTCAATAACCTCGCGGTTCGTTCCCGGAGATACAAGGAAGGATGCCCCTGCATCCAGAGCTTTCTGTGCCTGAACTGCATTTACAACAGTTCCTGCCCCTACCAGCATATCCGGAAATTCTTCTTTCATAATGCGGATGGATTCCTCTGCCGCATCTGTACGAAAGGTAACCTCCGCAACCGGAAGTCCCCCTTTGCACAATGCTTCTGCCAGAGGTTTTGCATCCTCCACACGATCCAATTTTACCACCGGTACAAGTTTTCTCTCTTCCAGTGCCTGTAACATTTTTGTCTGATTCATATCTTCTCCTCCGTTCTGCCAGACAAACAACAGAAATATTTAATCCCCGTTTGTCAATACATTGATACAATTTTTATTTGATATCTTTTCAATCTGCTCTTCGGTAATGCCTGCGTTACGCATTGCCGGGCAAAATGTTTTTAAAATATAATCCAGGCCAACCCCGTCCGGATTATACGCCTTCAGTCGTTCTCTTGTCGTATCCAGTGAAAACAACAGCTGATCCTCATACCCCTGATCCAACAAGGTCTGAAACAATGCAATCTCCTGTTCATCACTGTGGTATTTTAATCTTCCTATGGTATCAAACTCCAGATATACGCCTGCATCCAGAACCTTTTTGTGAACTGCAAGATCCGGTATTGCCCGATCCATATGGCAGAAGACGATCTGATGCGCCTGCACTCCCTGATCCAGCAGGAAATCCAGCAGCAACAACGGATCTGAACCTTTTTCAATATGTACCATCATGGCGCGTCCGGTCTGCTTTGCAGCCCCGGCGGCAGCCAGAAACAATTTTTCATATTGAGGACTGAGATTTTCCTGATCCAGCGCACATTTGATGATTCCGGCTTTCTGTTCTCCCACATGATCAGTAAAAATCTTTTCGCACCGGTTATTAACACCATAGATCAGTTCCTGCACAAACAGCGCTTCCAGCTCATGTCTGCTCTTTTTAAAGATCCAGTGCTCTTCCGGATAAAAGATCATTTTATGAAACCCTGTGGAGCAGATGATATGTACGCCTGTCATGTGGGAGATTTCCGCAAGTCCTTCTGCCATACGACCGCAGCCGGGAGGCTGGGCATCGATCAGTGTCCGTCCTCCCGCCGCATGAAATCTGGCCGCTTCTTTTGCGCTGGTAGAAATATCTTCCATACAGAGTGCAGGATTAATCTCATAAGATCTTCCTTTCTGCAATAGCAGATGCTCATGGAACTGACAAAATCCGACTTCCGACTTTGGCAGTAATCCTGTTACTGTAACGATGTCTCTCATCGTTATTTCCAGTTTGGATTATCTACGATCGCAGGTTTACCATCTCTTTCAACAATCATCTTGTGGTAGCCTTTTGTCTCAATCGTTCCGTAATCATGTCCTGCATCCGCATCAAACACATAGAAGGTACGCAGCGGCACAGTTCCTGTATTTACAGTTCTGTGGGCATACCGCCGTGGGACATATACGACCTCGCCTTTTTTCAGTGGCATCTCAATGGTATCGCCTTCCGGATTTTCCATAACCATATAGCCTTCGCCATCCAGCATATAATATACTTCTGCGGTTTCCAGGATCGTATGGAAATGTCCTTTTGTCATATAATATTCATCTCCTACACATCCCGGATAGAGAATTGTTGTTCCAAATGCCAAATCGCCGGCCCGCTCCGGGCAGCCAAGCTCATGCCATTCGTAAATGACAGGATCTTCTGTCTTCAGAATCTCTTCTGCTGCTTTTGTATCATGAAACATATCTTTCATCTGTGATAACGTACGTTTGCTTGTCTCCGCAGTTTTGGAACGTGCGGTCTCAAGGTCAAAATCTACGAGAAAACTTGTATCCCAGTTAAACTGATTCATATCTGATGCCTCCTATTTCTTCTGTGCCTGTACATTCTTTGCAATTTCGCTTAATTCATCCAGGATTTTACCTTTGATGGAAATATGGAACACTTCTGCGATTACCTGTGTCCAGCCATGGATGAAATAAATCCAGCCATCTTCCACGTGTAAGTGTTTGGCTTCTTTCTGTGCATCTGCCTGATCTTTGAAAATCAGATTTCCACGGTAGTTAATCTCCCATACGAGACTGTCCATCGGAAATTCACAGTCATCAGTAAGCGGTGAACCAGGCGCATCTTTTCCAAGTCCTGTAGCATTTACGATCAGAGAGTGCGGTTTTAAGGAAGCCAGCGTCTTATCATTATCTGCCGGAGTCGGATTATGGATATACTCAATCTTTGTCGCCGGGTTTAATCCCTTCAGCAGCTCTTTAGCAGATTCCAGTCTCGGCACGCTTCGGTTTGCGATAATGATACGGCTTGGAACATTATCTCCGAATTTTTCCTGTGTCAGATACATGGACATTGCCAGAGAACTTCCTCCTGCTCCAAGAAGTAATACATCTCCGTCATAGTCTTTCCAGTAATTTTCCGGTACAAAATTTTCCAATGCCAGCCCGCTGGAAATCGGATCTTTTGCGTGACCGCATAATTTGCCATCTTTCTTGGAAATTGAAGAGATTTCCCCAAGGGTCACTGCATATGGATCCAGATATTCGAACTGGTCTTTGCAGGCATTGTACAGATCGATCTTATGCGTGGTAACCAGCGCGCCCAGAGAAAGCGGATCGTTTTTGATAAATTCTACCGCCTCTCTGTATTCCTCCGCGGAAGAATGCGGTTTAAAGTCAATGCCTTTGATCACAGCATCTTTCAATCCCAGGGCTTTTGCCCATTCCGGAAATACACGCATGATAGATGACTGTGTTGTGGTTACTCCGATAAAATAGATAGTTGGCTGTGTAGCCGGTACATAAGTGTTCATTACAAAACCTTCCTTTCCTGCTTATATAGTAAATTATAGTTTCGTCAGTGTGCTGCCCACATCGGACATATCATGGGCAAGTTTTCTGTGGATCTCATACATTTTGCTGTACTGAGCAACATTTCCCGCATTCGGTTCTTCCACACTCTCGATCACATGCAGCTGATCCATACAGTCATAAGAATTCCAGTATCCAAGACCATATGCCACCAGAGCCGCTGCGCCAAGAGATGCTGCATCCTGATCAATTACCGTTTTTATAATCTTCATATTAAAAATATCTGCAAACATCTGCCGCCAGATCCTGCTTTTGCTTCCGCCGCCTACTAAGAGCAGCTCCGGAATATCAGTATGATATTTCTTTAATATATTCATAGCGTAGCAGAGATTAAACGTAATTCCTTCCATGGCAGCCCGCACAAGGTCATTTCTTGTATGTCCAAGATTCAGGCCGGCATACGCGCCGCAGATATCCGGGCTGTCTTCAATCATGGAACCGCCGGCAAGACTCGGATTAAAAAGCAGATGCTTTGCGCCGATTGGCGATTGTACGATCATTTCATTCATGACATCGTAGGCATCTTTGATTTCTCCGCTTTTTTCTTTCTCCACCAGATCCGGACAGATCACATCCCGCACCCAGCGGAAACTGTTTCCTGCGGAAAAAATGCTTGTGGAAGAAATATAGTACCCCGGAATACAGTGTTCAAATACATATGGTCTCTGCTTCGCATCCAGGATCGGTTCTTCTGATGCAACTGCTATCCAGCTGGAAGATCCAAGCGATACATAGGTTCTTCCATCCTGCGTAGCCCTTGCCCCAAGAGACATACAAGAATTATCCACGCCGCCGCAGATAACTTTTGTCTCCGTGGAAAGTCCAAGTTCTGCTGCAGCTTCCGGAAGCATTGTTCCTACCACGTCATGGGAATACAGAATCTCCGGGAACAGGGATTCTTTCACTGCCGCAGCCTGAATATACGCAGATACATATTCGTGTTTTTTCAAACTGTATGCTCCGCAGCCGGATGCATATGAATAATCCGTGCAACATCTGCCCGTCATTCGGAAATTGCAATAATCCTTCGATCCCAGTATCTTATATGTACGCTCATATATATCCGGTTCATGATCCCGATACCACATGATCTTAAAAAGGGAATAACATTCTGCCGGAAAGCCGTTTCCGGTAGTCATATACCACTGCTCATACGGTATCGATTTAAAAAAAGCTTCCGCTTCTTTTTTTGCCCTTTTATCGGACCAGATCGGTGTATATTCCCTTAAAAGATTTCCATCCCTGTCAATAGGCACTACCCCAAGGGAATGACCGGAAATCGCGACCCCCACAATCTCCTGTCCGGAAACTCCAGTATTGCCAAGCAACAGCTTTGTCGTTTCTACGATACCTTCCCACCAGTCATCCGGCCGTTGCTCATGAATATCTCCTTCTTCATATCGGGTATCGTATGCCCGAAATGTATGCGCATATGATTTTCCCGCCACGTCAAATAACGACGCTTTTATTCCCCCGGTTCCAAGATCATACGCTATGATTTTTTCTTTTTCTTTCACCTTCTCCTTTCCTCTCCTTCCTTCTCCCTGTTATCTATATTTTCTGAACGGTGTTTTCAAAAAACACAACTCTGAGGAATTTAATCGAAGCTGGATACAATCTCCAGAGCTGATTTTGTATTGATCCCGAATCGTTCCACTCCCATTGCGCAGAGAGCATCAAACTCTTCTCTCGTCCGGATACCTCCTGCCGCTTTCACTTTTACTTTCCCCTGTGTCAGCTCTTTTATTTTTTTGATACGTTCTACATTTGCATTTCCAGGTACCCAGCCGGTACCGGTCTTCAGAAAATCTGCACCGCTCTCGATCACAAGCTTACATGCATCTTCCATTTCCGCATCTGTCAGACAGTTTAATTCTATGATTACTTTGGTCAGCACATCATCCGGAGCCAGCGCAATGATCTGTCTGAGTTCATCCAGAACATAATCATATTCGCCACTTTTAAATTTCCCTACGTTCATCACTATATCCATTTCCTGAACGCCATCTTTGATCAATTCCTCTGCTTCCAGCAGTTTTACTGCGGTTTTGTGGGCTCCGCCCGGAAATCCGACCGGTGCTCCTACATAAATATCCGGCTCATCCTTCAACAATTCACTGACCGTTTTTGTCCAGCACGGCAGAGAATGTACATTAATAAAACCATATTTTTTTGCAACTTCTACTACGTACTTGATATCTGCAAGTCCATGGGGTGTCCGTACTGCACTGATGTCAATCATGCGAGCCGCTTCCTTCGATGTCATAACTTCCTCCTTGATCTTTGCTGTTTTATGTTATTGAAAAGGGTATTTTATATTTTTGATACGTTCCAATATCATTATAATAACTTGTATTCTTAAAATCAACATTTCTTTTCCTTTTTTTGAAAGAAAATTTTTGTCTCTTTTTCAATCCCCACACCATTTATTACTGTTTGTGTCTGATTATGACTGTTTAAATTGACATTATGACTTTTTTTATTTATACTTATAGTAAGATAACTTAAGAACACTCTGATTACATAGACTCAGGCAGAAAAAATATTTTCCATACTGATTTCCATATATTATCGAAAAGGAGACAACTTCATGTACAGTATCGAACGAAAAGCAGAAATCATAAAATTTCTTGAACAGGACGGCACAATAGAGGTCAGCGCAATGGCTGATTATTTTGACACTTCCAAAGAAACGATCCGACGGGATCTGAAAGATCTGGAAACCCAGGGAATACTGACAAGAACGCACGGCGGAGCCGTTTCCACCCACATAAAAAACCGGGCAAACGATGGCATCCAGGAATATCCGGTAGCAATTCGCGGCATCCAGAACTACGCATTAAAACAGGATATCTGCAAATATGCGGTTTCTTTCATTGAAGATGGGGATACGATTTTTGTGGACAACAGCTCCACTTCCATGTATCTGGTACAGTTTCTTCCCGCAGAACTTCACGTTACTTTTATTACCAATTCCCTGAAGTTTCTCGCAGAAGCTTCCAAATTCGACTGTTCCAACAAACTGTTCATCTGCCTTGGCGGAGTGTTCAATCCAAGTAACCTTTCTACTTACGACACAGCCTCCCTGCTCTCCGGCAATGAATATTACCCGGACAAATGTTTCATTTCCTGTGCAGGAATCAGCCAGGAAAGAATGTTTACAGATACGAGTATTCATGAGATCAGCACAAAAAAATATATGATCGATGCAGCAAAAGAAGTATTTTTGCTGGCGGATCACACAAAATTCGATACCAACGGCCAGTTCTTCCTTGCAGACTTCAACAGTGTAAACTGCATCATCACGGACTCTGAAGCCGACCGGGAATCACTGGAATTTCTGGAAAACGCAGGCATCAAGATCTGTTCTTCCGGAAAATAAGCATACGTTTGAGGATTTCTTTTTTATATTTGTCCGTATGCGTCTGTTCTTATCCATTTTGACGTTATATATCTTTTGAATATGTTGCTTTTCATGTTTTTATATGATATAATCCAAACAGATACAGTCATATTATCACATTTTAGTTGTTGTTTTGTGTGATTTTAAAAACAGGAGGGATGTCTATGCCACATATTCACACAGTAACACTGAATCCGGCTCTGGATCAGATCCTGTATCTGCCTGAGTTTCACCCGGAAGTCACAAACAGACTAACCCGATCAGTCTGCGGGCTCGGCGGAAAAGGAACACATGTATCCATCAATCTCGCACTTCTCGGAATTGATAACACCGCCCTTGGGATTGCTCACGGAGAAACTGGAACGCAGATTATGGAAATGCTGAAATCACAGGGCATTCGCGTTTGTTTTCAACATTATACCGAACAGGATTCCCGAACCAATTATCTCCTGATTGAAGATGGCGGCGCATGTACCTGTCTTTCTTCTAAGGGGGTTCCTCTGACAGATGAGGATATCTCCAGTTTCATTCAATATCTGGATCAACAGATTCAAGAAGGAGATTTTCTGATTCTATCCGGAGATGCGTCTAATTGCCCGGATGCTTTTGTTTATAACAAGATCATGCAGCATCTGCAAAAAAAACATTTGAAAGTCTTTTTAGATGCCAGTGGCGAAACATTAAAAAAATGTATTCAGGAACAACCGTACCTGATAAAACCAAATCAGGATGAACTTTCTTATCTGTGCGGCAAAGAACTGAACTGTGAAAACGATATCCGGGAAGCGCTGATTTCCCTGGATTGTTATCACATTCCTGTCATTGCCGTTTCTTTAGGCTCTTCCGGTTCTATGGTACGTATCAACAATAAAATTTATCGTGTATTCCCGCCAAAAATACGGGTAAAAAACACGATTGGATGCGGAGACTGTTTCCTGTCCGGCTTGATCTATGGCGTATATAAAGGGCTTTCTGACGAAGAAACCTTAAAGCTTGCCACTGCAATCTCCGCAGCAACGGCAGAGTCCGAGCTTTCGGTTGGTTTTGATATGGAACGAGCCAAAGTATTAAAAGAGCTGGTCAGCATACAAGCATGATATACATATTCATGTCTATTCCATAGCTTTCGCCCAGTGGCGCAAATAGTCACGAACATGTATTTTTCACTAGCCACTCCGCCAATTTCCCAACTGTATACAAACAGTCATGAAAAATAGTTTTCACACTAATGCCCATGCTGCCGCTTTCAGATGGCAGCACGGATTATTTCAGAAAGACAAAATTTAACAGAAAGGATATAATGATTATGAACTTATCTTATTATGAAATGCGCGTAGAAATGTGCAGAATCGCAAAGCTTATGTTTGAACGCCGTTTAACAAATGCTGCCGGCGGAAACTTCTCTGTTCGCGTAGATGATAACCGCATTCTGCTCTCCCCTTCCATGATGTCTGAAGAACGGCACTGTGACCTGAAACCGGAAGATTTTCTCCTGATTGATTATGATGAAAACATTCTGGAAGGAACCGGCCGCCTGTCCCGCGAGACACTGATGCATGTCCTGATCCTGAAAAACTTTAAAGAAATCGGCTCCGTGATCCATGCGCATCCATTTTACTGCATGCCATATGTTGCCTTTGGAAAAGAGATTCCAAACGTAACAGAGGCTACTATGGGCCGGGGAAAAGTAGGCGTTATCCCATGGACACAGGCTTTTACCAAAGAACTTTCCGAAAATGTATATAAATATTACGAAGAACATCGTGAACTTGCTGTCCGGAAACCAATCGGAGCCATCATGCAGTATCACGGAATCGTATGCAGCGGAGATACTATCTACAAAGCCTACAGCATGCTGGAGCGCATCGAATGTGATGCATTCTGCAACCTGTCCAGAGGCGCTGTCATGTCTACCGTAGACGAATGCATCCCTACCCTGAAATAAGAGTTTAGCAACAACATGCCCTCAATCTTTTCATCTCTGTCAGATACTTCTGTGAAACAGAACATATCCCTATTTACAGCAGAGTCTGTCAAAAAATTTTGAGAGCACACGACAAAAAGGAGGTCCGATCATCTATGAACTTTCTTGCATTTGACCTTGGCGGAAGCAGCGGAAAACTGTTTCTAATCACGGCAAGCCAACATAAACTGAAAATATCCTGCATTCATCAGTTCAAAAATGCACCGGTCTCCATCAACGGCGGATTGTACTGGGACTTTATACATATCTATGATGAACTGTGCACCGGACTGCGAAAAGCGGTTCTGCAGACCCGGGATAATATTGATTCCATTGGATTTGACAGTTTCTGCAATGATTTCGCCCTAATCGACCGAAAGGGCAATCTGCTGACACCAATCCGCTGTTATCGCGACGAAAGGACAGCCCGTTGTCAGGAACATACCTATTCTGTCATGTCAAAAGGAGAATTATATACTGCTACCGGCAATCAGAACGCCCTTTTTAACACTCTTTTGCAGTTAGATGCCATGAACTGTGAAGGACAGGGATGGCTGTTGGATCAGTGCTACCATGCATTGTTTCTTTCCGATCTGCTGATCTATCTGCTGACAGACCGTCTGGTAACAGAATACACCACGGCTTCTGTTTCACAGCTGTATGACATGATAAAAGGCGACTGGTCTGATATTATTTACAAAAAGTACGGTCTGCGCAGATCACTGTTTCCACCGGTCGTGATGCCAGGAATCAACCTTGGAGATACCACTGAAAAATTTGACCGGCAGATTGGAAGCCACGGTTTTTCAGTAACTACAGTATGCCAGCACGATACCGCATCCGCATTTCTGGCTTCTGTATGCACAGAGCCTGCAGCAATTATCAGCTGCGGTACCTGGTGTCTCGTAGGGACTGAACATTCAGCCCCCATCATTTCTGACATTGCCTTTTCCGGCAACATCGCCAATGAAGGCGGTTATCCCGGACATCACCGGTTACTGCGAAATGTCATGGGCACCTGGATCATTCAGGAAATCCTGCGGGAGCGGATTGCTGCAGGAGAAAACATTACCTATGCAGAGCTGGATGAAATGGCTGCTGCACACACCTGCACGGAATACCTTATAGATGCAGACAATGACATGTTTTATCAGCCCGGACACATGGAAGAAAAGGTAAAATCATTCTGCCGGAAATCCTACGGGAAAGAACCTTCTGATCTGTCCGAGACTATTTTCTGCGTCTATACCAGTCTTGTATTTAAATACCGCTACAGTATCGAAAAACTGGAAAAACTGACCGGTCACAGACTGCCTGTGATAAATGTCGTAGGCGGCGGCTCCAAAAGCCGGCTCATGTGCCAGCTGACCGCTGATATCTGCGGCCGCCGGGTTCTGGCCGGACCGGACGATGCTACTGCCCTTGGCAATGCCATGGTACAGATGCTGGCTCATGGCTGCATTTCCACGGTAAACGAAGGTCGGAAACTGATTCAGAAAAATGTCTCCATACAGACATATGAACCAATGCCTGACCGCAACTGGGATGTGCTTTATCAGCAATATATCGAAAAATTTTACCCCAAAGGCTGATCCTGCCATCAGGAAAAGCCGATATATCAGAACTTATGTTGATCCCTGCTCCGCCTGATGTAGAAAATGCATTTACCGTTTTTCCACGGTACATCACAGTACCATGCCCCGATCAGCATAAGTTCTGAAATAATTTTCTGAAACTTTTTATAACATCTTTCGCCGCAACAAAGGCGGCAGAATGGAGTTCACTATGAAAAAATATCGTGCCGGTGTTATTGGCACCGGATTTATCGGAAAGGTACATATCGAGACGTTACGCCGTCTGGGGAACGTTGATGTTGTCGCTCTGACAGACAAATATATGGCAAAAGAGACTGCTGAAGAACTGCATGTTCCTAATTCTTTTGAAAATTATAAAGAAATGATCGATACCATGTCTCTGGACACCGTCCATATCTGCACCCCAAACAACACCCATTTCGAGATTGCCATGTATGCCCTGGAGCACGGAGTAAACGTCATCTGTGAGAAACCGATGACTACTTCGGTTTCCGAAGCAGAACAGCTTGTAAAGAAAGCAAAAGAGACCGGTCTGGTTGCTGCGATCAACTTCCACAACCGTTTCTATCCTATGACAAATCATCTGATGCATATCATCAAAGATGGCGAGCTTGGCAATGTATTTTCCATTTCCGGAAGCTATTGTCAAGACTGGCTGCTGTACGATACCGACTACAGTTGGAGACTGGAGACCGAAACGTCCGGCGATACCAGAGTTATTGCAGACATCGGCTCCCACTGGATGGATCTGGCTGAATTTGTCAGCGGTCAGAAGATTGTTGAAGTATGCGCAGATTTCTCCACGATCCACCCGTTCCGCAAAAAGCCAAACAAAGTCGTACATGCTTTTTCCAATGAAATATTTGAAGAAAAAGATTACACAAAAATTCCGATCCACACCGAAGACAATGCCAGCGTTATGTTCCGTTTTTCCGGCGGGGCGAAAGGCAGCGCATTCTTCTCTCAGGTCATCGCCGGCAAATCCGTTGCCATCGACCTGCTGATCGGCGGTTACAAAGAGTCTGCCGAGTGGAACAGCGCAGATGTCAACAGTCTGGACATTGGCATCCGCGATGACTGTATCCGCCATGTAGAAAAAGGGCAATCCACCATCCATCCGGAGAGTCGGCCACTGGCTTCCTATCCATTTGGCCATGCAGAAGGCTTCCCGGACGCCTTTAAACAGTGTTTCCGTGAAGTATACCAGAGTATCGAAGATAAAAACGGCACCTATCATTATGCAACCTTTGAAGACGGTCTGCATGAAATGGTACTCTGTGAAAAGATCTTCGAAAGTAATGAAAAACAGCAATGGATCAAGGTACAATAAAAAGTTCATAAATAATAATGAACAATATTTAAGGGGCGGCATAAAATGTCGCCCCTCTTAAATTCCCACACAGCTCCTCCTCTTTCAAAACACTCGCTAATCATTCTGACATATAGAAGCCCCCTCCTGCCAGACCTGACAACATCTGACAAGAGGGGGCTTCTGTAATCGTTTGGGGCGACCAGTGTTTAAATTTGAAATGAAGGGATTATTTTTTATTTTGGATTGTGATTTTTTTAGGTATGATGAACCCTCAAATGACCTTTTTCTTTTCTTGTTCTTACAAGCTCTTCATGCGCTTTCTTATCAAAAGCTACACATCCGACTTTACTCTGCTGGATCAGCAATTCCAGACAGCTGTCACATAAGAGACAATACTTGATTTCGTCCAGCTTGCCTTCACGTACTTTCTTCGGCAGGAACGGATCTGCAAAGGACTGTCTTCCCAGTCCGATCATATCACAAACATCATTTTCCACACACCATTCGCTGTAGTTCAACAGATTGCTCTCTTCTTCTGTGACTGCGCAAAGTCCGTTTTTGCCACTTCTGAACGGGGAGAAATTAGATCCGATAACTACTGTCTCCGGTTTTAATGCTTTGCGGAACTCTTTTGCCCAGTACTGATGCAGATATGCAAAATATGGGACATGTTTGTCTGCCTGAGTCAGACTTACAGTAATCGACGGGCTTCCTGCTGACTGTACGATGTAGCTTGCGCCACGCTCTTCCAGACCTTTGATCAGATCCAACGGCTCTGTCAGATCCATGATTGGAGAATGCGGTCCTTCTGTTCCGAATCCACCAGGGAAACCTTCCCATGCAGAGATCTTAGAACCAATCAGGAAGTTTTTATCCGGAACAGCTTTACGGATACGCTCCATCAGTTCATACGGGAATCTTGTTCTGTTTTCCCAGCTTCCACCGTATTTCCAGTTTCTGTCATTATATGGACGGATCATCTGAGAGCCAAAATATCCATGACACAGTTTCAGGTCGATTCCGTCTGCACCTGCGTCATACGCAATCTTTGCAGCCTGTACAAAATCATCCATGATATGAGCAACGTCATCCTCTGTCAGCACATCTCCGCCATATCCAGGTAATGGATTCGGTGTAACTCTTCTGGAAAATGCCGGATTAGATAACTCTCCGGAATGAGTCAGCTGAAATACGACCAGTGATTTTGGATTCGCTGCATGTACTTTATCCATGAATTTTGTCAGCGGTTCCTGATTCTGCGGCATGATCGTCAGCTGATTATCTCTTGCACGGCTCTCTCTTGTAACTGTGATCGCTTCCAGTGTGATCAGTCCTGCTTCCCCTGCAGCCAGGTCACAATAACGCTGTGTCGTTTCTTCTGAAGGATTACCTGACGGATCCTCCATATTGGTCTCCATCGCCTGTACAAAAAAGCGATTCTGTGCCACTCTTGGTCCGATTTTTACCGGTTCCAGTAATTTTTCATATGCCATAGAAAATATTCCTCCTTCTCCACATTTGTTATTCTGATTATGTCTGTTATTGACTGTTTATGTTGTTATTATACTATATTTTTTTCTGATATGCAATAAAAAATCACATTTTTGTTTGTTTTTTGTTGTTATATGTTGTTTTATGTGTTTATTAAATTATTCTGTTATTTTTATGCATATTCATTTAAATCATATTCTGGCTCAATTCAATAATCACGTGATCCGGCGCTTCAAACAGTAATACCCTTTTCCGGATCGGTTCCAGATCTGTAGGCTCCAGAGTGATCCTGCACCCGTTTTTTACCAGATGCTCATGCCACTCATCCACAGAATCCACAGAAAATGCAATATGCTTCACTCCCACATATTCCTCACTGACCCCATGCGCCAAAAGACTGCCATCTGTCAAAAACAACTCAATTGCACAATTTTCATCTACTTTCATATAAGTGACAAAATCATCTCCAAGCTGCGCTTCTCCCGCATAAGGAAAATGCATGACTTCCTCATAAAATTTTTTTGATTTTTCCAGATCGATCGTATTGATTCCGATATGATCTACCGTTCCTGTCTTCATTTTTATCTCCATTCTACACTGTTCTGCATCCGAAACATGTTCAAACGTTTTCTGCTTTTATAATATCTCCACAGACAGTGTTTCTGCTTTCTGCTAACTATATTACTATCCCCGGCAGAGCAGGTTAGAGGGCTTCGCTCTCTTTCCCCTCATTAAACCGTGTGGCCCAGCTTTGCCGGACACCCTGAAATAAAACAGCGCCAGACTGATGCCTGGCGCCTTTAAAAGCTTACATGTCATCCTTCTTCTGAAGCAGAACTGCAAAGATAATGATTGCGCCTTTGATCGCATTTACAAGGAATGCGCTTACGCCCATCAGATTCAGGAAGTTGTTGATGATCGCCAGGATGAAAATACCAAACAGTACACAGACCATCTTACCCCGGCCGCCCTTCATGGATACGCCGCCGATAACGGTCATTGCAATGGCATACATCTCATAAGACTGTCCGGAGGAAGATGCATTGATAGACATCATTCTGGAAGACTCGATGATTGCTGCCAGACCAACGGAAACACCCATGATAACAAAAGCGAGGATCTTAACTTTATCAACGCTCAGACCAGATAACTTCGCTGCTCTTGCATTAGAACCAACTGCATAAAAATGACGACCCATTTTCGTATGTTTTGAAATATACAGATATACGATAAATACAATTGCCAGATAAATAATCGGTAACGGGATCGGTCCGATAGTTGCATTAGAGATATTTCCAAACTCTTTTTTTGTACCATAGAAACCACCGCCGCCCATGAAATACTGACATACAGAACGGAATATGTACATGCCGCCCAACGTCACTACAAAGGACGGTACTTTTCCTTTTGCAACGATAACACCCATTCCTGTAGAAAATCCGATGGCGCATGCCATTGTTACGATTACAGCAAGCACGATATTCTGTGTTGCATTCAGTACTGCCAGACAGATCGAAGCTACAATAACCAGTTCTGCTCCTACCGACAGGTCAATCTCGCCTACGATAATGACAAATGCCATTCCAAGAGCCAGAATACCGAGTACGGCATTATTTCTCAATACATTGATGATATTCTGTGGCGACAGGAAGTTCTGGCCCTGGAAAATTCCTGCCACGATAAACAGAATTACTGTAATTACGATTACACTGTATCCGGAAAAGAAACGCTTAAACTGTGCTACAATACCGCTGTTTCCTCCCTGTTTTTCCTGCATCTTCTCTCCCATCATTACTCTCCTTTATCCAATTTTGCTCCGGTGGAAAGAATCATAATCGTTTCTTCATTTAACTGATCTCTTTCCAGAGTTCCGTTCATAGCGCCGTGGTACATTACCTTTACACGGTCACACAGTTTCATAACTTCCTGCGCCTCGCCGGATGTCACAACCACAGCCACCCCTGTTTCGGCTATGTCAAAAATCTGGTTGTAAATCTCATTCTTGGCTCCGATATCCACACCCTGTGTAGGATTACACAAAAGCAGCAGATCCGGCATCAGGAACATTTCCTTTGCAAGCATAACTTTCTGCTGATTTCCACCTGACAGGCTTGTGATCAGATCAGAAAATTTTCCAAGCTTGATATGCAGCTTCTCTTTATATTTAGATGCAACCTCATTCTCTTTCTTGTGATTCAGATAAATACCCGTCACACATTTATTCAATGCAACAATCGTCATATTTTCTGTAATCGTTAAATCCTTGATGATTGCATTTTCTTTTCGATTTGATGGCAAAAACCCGATTTTCTCTTTTGTTGCCTGTTTTGGCGATCTGATCTTTACTTCTTTCCCCCGTAAAAATACCTTTCCTTCTGTTGGTGGAATATCCCCGAACAGACACCGTACCAGCTCTTCCTTTCCATCTCCTAATAATCCGGTAAAACCAAGGATTTCTCCTTTATGTACTTCAAATGAAATATTTCTGAAATATCTTCCGGAAGACAGGTTTTCTACCTTCAAAACTATGTCACCTGTTTCCCTCGGTCTGTAGATCTCCAGACCCTGTACCTCTTTTCCGACCATCATTTTGGCAATCTCTTCCGGTGTGATCGTCTTACCATTTTCGGTAATTAATCCTGAAGAAATTTTTACGCCATTTCTTAATACCGTATACTTATCACAGAATTCCACCACTTCATCCAGTTTGTGAGAGATAAAGATAATAGAAACCCCTTCCTGTGTCAGTGTCCGCATGATCCGGAATACATTCTTGATCTCCGGTACGGTAAGGGATGTGGTCGGCTCATCCATAATAATGATTTTTGCTTTTCTCAATAACGATTTTGCGATTTCAAGAATCTGCTTGGAAGATGCGGTCATATCCCCAACCATATCCCGCGGATTCAGATCCACATTCATCCGGTCAAAGACTTCCTGTGACTGTCTGCACATCTCATCCTTCTGCAGATATCCCCATTTATTTCTGAGTTCATGCCCAAGAAACATATTTTCATATACAGGCATATCATTGACAACATTCAACTCCTGATGAATAAAGGCTACGCCCAATTCCTGAGATTCTTTTGTATTGGAAATCGATACTTCTTTTCCATACAGCTCAATTTTTCCGGAATCCATGGGAATAACGCCGCCGAGGATATTCATTAAGGTAGACTTTCCTGCACCATTCTCTCCCAGAAGTCCGTGAATCTCTCCAACCCCGATCTCCAGCGTCACATCTTTCAGTACAGGAGCTGCGCCGCCAAAGCTCTTTACAATATTACTCATTTTGATTGCTAATTCTGCCATATTTTTACCCTCTTATGAATCGGATGGGGCAAAAGCCCCATCCTCCTCTGTCATGTTATCCCGGAAATGAATATTCCGACTCACATATCTTTAGTATGGAGAACTCGGATCATATCCAAGAGTTTCTTTTACCTGATCAAGACTCTTAGCATCAATAATAACCGGCTGCTCAATTGTCTTAGCATCATGTGTCTTGCCATTTGAAACGTCTACTGCAATCTGGATTGCACTTGTGATCATAGACGGATAGTAAGTTACGGATGCGATCGGGAATGAACTGTCTTCGATCTTGTTCAGGAAGTTTGTAGCACCGCCGCCGGCTGCGAATAAGCCTTTGATATCGGTACGGTTTGCTTCGCTGATTGCCTGAAGAATACCACATGCCTGCTCATCATCTACGCAGAATACAGCATCAAGTTTCGGATTAGCCTGTAAGATATCAGCCATAACTTTCAGACCATCTTCCTGTGAAGCGCTTTCAGATGCATATTCATTTACAATCTTAGCGTCCGGAGCGAGTTCTTTCAGACGCTCTTCAAAACCAACTTTACGCTCCTCAGCAATGTTGCCCCAGCTTGTTACAGAAACAACTGCTACAGAAAAGTCTTTTCCAAGTGTTTCAACTAACCAGTCAGCTCCAGATGCGCCACACTGTTTGTTGTCGCCTGCATAATAGTAATCCGGTGTAACGCTTCCGAGTGTACGGTCGAAGTTTACTAATGTAATGCCTTCATCCATAATCTTCTGTGCTGCTGTTGCAAGCTCATCATTGATCGGTGTCAATACGATTGCCTTTGGTTTCATGGAAATAAGATCATCGATCTGGTTTGCCTGATCATTTGTACTTTCAGCCTGAACGATCTTGTAATTGATACTGTTCTCTTTACAGTATTTTTCAGCATAGAATGTCAATGCTGCTGTCCATCCTGTAGATGCTTTCGGTACAGAAATACAGATCAGGTCATCCCCGCTTGCCTCTGTCTTCTTCTCATTTCCTGCTGATGTTGCTCCGTTGTTTCCATCTGACTTTCCACCGCATCCTGCCAAAACCCCAAGGCAGAGTACTCCAGTCAATAAAAGCGCCAATACTTTTTTCATGTTCCTTCCTCCTTTAATAATTTTTGTAACGTATGTTAAAAGTATTTACGTTCGGTAAGTTCAGGGCAAACAAAGACTTTTGTAAGATCTTTATTTGTCTTCAGTTCTTCCAGTGCTGTCTCCAGTTCAGAAAGCGGGACTGCCATGGAAAACATCGGCTGTGGTTTTACCACGCCATACTGCAATAATGTAATGGCTTCTGCCCAGTTGTTTCCGATGCCGGCACAGGAACCACTTACTTTTTTCTCTCCCAGCACAAACTGATATGGCTCAAGCTGTGCTGCCGCATCTTCCGCGCAGATTCCAAAAGCTTCCAGTTTACCGCCTCTGCGCAGCATCTTAAATGCCTGCTCGTAAGTTCTCGGATTTCCAACTGCTTCTATAACATTATCAACACCGATGCCGCCGGTAATCTTCATAACTTCTTCCACCGGATCTGTCTGGCTGGCATTGATCACATAATCCGCACCCATCTCTTTTGCAATCTTAAAACGATTCTCATCCGCATCTGTTCCGATCACGATAACCGGCGCGCATCCTCTGGCTTTTGCCACCTGAGCATGTAAAAGGCCAAGTCCGCATCCGATGACTGCCACACTGGATGCAATCGGAGCATTCATTCTCTGGGATGCATGGACAACTGCAGTCAGCGGCTCTACGAAAGCTGCCGTATAATCATCCATATCATCAGGCAGATGATAGCAGTTTTTCCACGGTGCCTTCACATATTCTGCAAAACCGCCGTCAGTATGTATGCCAAGCTGGGTAAATGTCTCACAGAGAAGTCCATCCCCGTGTCTGCAGAAGTAACAGGTTCCACAGGTAATGCAGATATCTACTGCCACTCTGTCTCCGACTTTCAGACCTTTCGCATTTTTTCCAACTTCCGCGATCTCACCCCAGAACTCATGTCCCGTGATCAGAGGCAATTTATCTTTTGCATATTTTCCTGTATAAATACTTGTATCAGACCCGCAGATTCCGCATACCTTTACTTTGATCAGGACCTCATCATCTGAGATCTCCGGAACCGGCACCTCTGTATATTCCATTTCATAAGGTGCTTTTACGATCTGGGCTTTCATCATTTTCGGCATGATCTGTATCCCTCCTTATTACTAATCACACGGCTGATTGAAGATTTTGTCTCTTCTTCCTTCATACGGTGCTTTGATGATCAACGGTTTCAGGAATGCGGCAACTTTCTCTACACCATCGCCCACACTCATGGTTACATCTTCATGTTCGTAGCTGAGTACGTAATCGTATCCTACCAGTGACAGTTCCGTGATCACTTTCTTCCACTGAACATCGCCCCAACCCGGGATACGGAAACGGAACGCTTTATCGAGCCGCTGCCAGTCGCCCTGCATCATGATACCGCCACGCTGAATGTTATGTCTTACGACTTCAGCATCTTTGGCGTGTACGTGGAAGATCCGGTCTCCCAGCTCATCAATAAAGTTCTCTACCAGCAACCCGCCGGTGGCCATAATGTTTGCCGGATCTAAGTTGAATCCGAAACTTGGATGGTAATCCAGAAGCTCTAACGCCCTCTTTGCCGTATTGAGATCGTAGATAATATTGTTCGGATGCGGTTCCATAGCAAATTTCACACCGTACTCTTTAAATTTATCCATAATCGGGAGGAAACGGTCTACAAATAATTTTTCCATCTCACTCCAGCCATTTGCACTCGGAAACGGGAAATATCTTCCCCAGTTTGTAACACCGGTAAAACCATTTACCACCGGAACCTCAAGCGCATTGGCTGTCTGAGCAGTCTTGAGCAGGCTTTCTGTTCCATAGCGGATCTTCTCTTCCGGAGTTCCCTTAAAGATAGCATCTGTATCTTCGGTATGTGGTCCGAGGATCAAAAGAGAATCTGCATGATTGGATAATGCCGATATTCCAAGTCCGTAGCTTTCTATCATCTGCCTAAGCTTAGAAGCATTATTTCCTTTCAGGATCTCATCACAATCCAGCTGACCATTATCTATGTATGCCGGCAATTCCAGCATCTCATATCCATTAGAACTTGCGATCTGCGCCACTTCCTCAATGGACAGGTGTGCATAGTTCGCTGCAAAAAACCCTAACTTCATTGCCAAACTCCTTTCACATGTTCAAATACCTTCTTGTTTGAATTATAAACATCCTTTTGTTTAATGAAATTTATACACAATCCACCTATTTGTATAAATTACACAATTTACGAACTGTATAACAAATTTCTCTATACCCTTTTCACAACTATAGTATTATATTTTTTGGTACGTGTCAATATTTATTTCATTTTTTATTGTGATATTAATTTAACATTGTTTAAATCGTTCATTTTCATTTCACTTTCCTCTTTCCCACCTGTTTCTACGAGAAAAACCTTCTTTTAAGTCGCCGACATGGCATTTAAAACATCTTTCGCACTATCATATCATTGCAGACCGTCCCATTTTTACGCGTAAAAAAAGCCATCCTCTTTTTTGTGCATAAGAGAATGACTTTTTTAAATCCTAATTTTTAATTGAACCAATTATCTTTTTTAGGCATATTTTTATTGGTACGCCCCAAATATTTGACTGTCGTTTTTCTTTTTATACGGAAAATATTTATCTGTCCTTCAGATGCAGTCACTGGCAACACATTTCTGCAGTCCTGCGCCTATGCCATTCTTGCAAGATCGTGCCGCATGCTCTGAATCGCCTGTTCCGGACTTACCTTCCCTATAACAGCCTCATGTACATTTTTTCCTACAATCTGTTCCAGCGTAATCTCTGAAATATGTTTCGCTTTCCAGGAATCTGGCACTTGTCTCGCCTTTACATCAGAAAACGCATCCACTGCGGTATTATACCAGTTATACAGGGAACTGATCATCTGTCTGGAAACCGGATCAAACCGCGGCGGAACCCGCCCCTGCAATACATATTCTTCCAGCAGATCCTGCTCTCCGATCCACTTCAGGAACTCCATTGCCTCCGGTTTACACTCGGAATCTTTTCGGATTCCAAGTGACCAGCCTCCAAGAACGCTGCTCTTCCCCGGGAGTGAAACGACTTCATACTTTCCGGAGATCCGTGAATGTTTCTTTTCAGAAAGTGTACTGGTATGATCGGTAAACAGCATCATCATGGCTGCATTGCCATTCATAAACTCTGTTGCCTGTTCATCCCACCACCAGTTTTTCGCCAGCGGATTGGCATATCGAAAACCTTCCACATAGTTTTCCAATGCAGCCTGCATGGTTTCATACCATTGCTCACTTCCCTGATTTTCAAACAGATCGCCGCCAAGACTCCACAATCTCGGAAGATATTCACAGACAGAACCATTGAATGCCGTTCCGCCAAGGGTAATTCCATATTTTGTCTCGGAGTCCCCATTGTATTCTCTCGTAAACAGTCTTGCAACCTTGTTGAAATCTTCCCATGTCTCCGGAACTTTCAGCTCCTCTTTATACCACTCATAATACAGACGTTGATTTTTGATCTTTTCAAACAGATCCTTTCTGTAATACAAAAGCTGCACGGTAAATACATAAGGCATGGCATACACAGAACCATTTACCACAGAAAACGCCTTGCGGATATCCTGTGTATACTGCATAAATGTTCCACGGTTCTCTTCCACAAACGTATCCAGGTTTTCCAGCATACCGCTTTCTACGATCTCACTCATCCACGGAACATCCATACTGTAAACATCATATTCCCTGTTCTCTCGATCGGCTTTGACGCTGTCATATACCTCATGGATCGTCCGTGTCACAATCTCCGTTTCAATCCCTGTCCGCCGGACAAAATTGGGAATCAGGGATCGAATCGCTTCACTGCTCGGACTTTCATTCAGAAGCACGCGCAGTTTTCTTCCCGGACGCCCCTGTCTCAGTTCCTTGTCCCTGTACTCGTCCTGAACTGGCGGTATCAGTATCCTGCGACTTTCCGATGTCTGTTTGCCTGTAATCTGGTTCATGAGCATATCAAAAGCCGTCTTGCATACATCCGCGTAGGGCAATGCAATATTGTCATCATCCTGTTCCCCTTTTTTTCTGGAAGAAAGGGAAACAACTTTCAGATTGCGTGGTTTGTCGCCATCCAGCAGATATTTCATTCTGTGAATCTGCGCAGCAATATTTTCACTGGAAGCGATTACCACATCCGGTGGCGGATTCAGCATGAACAGCCTTGCCGCACCTTTGGCCGCAAATTCCTCGCTGACCTGTATGATCTCCATATAACGGTCATTTGCTGCCGGATTTTCCTGGATCAGACTCTTACAATATGTACTGATCAGCTGGTCATGATAAAAGCTTTCGGAATCGCCGGTAAGCATTGCAATCCGTTTTCCCTGACTTTTATAAGAACGCAGAACATTATCAATCGCTTCAACGATATCAAAACCTACAAAATTACAGTTGCCGTCCGTCAGATCTGCAATGCAAAATACAATCCTCAGCCCTTTCTTCTGCATATCATGAAAAAACTCCTTGTTTGACGGCTGACAGGTTACCAGTATCACGCCATCCACATTGTTCATCAGTGATTCATTCAGAATCCTTTTTTCCTCTGCCGGAACGCCGCCCGTTACCTTCAGATTCAGCGTATAATCTGCAGTTACCGCACATTTTCGAATAACTTCAAACATCTGTGTATATTCTGCCGAAACGATCTCCGGAAGAACCAGATCAATCTGATTCGTAAATTCCATTTTCAGATTTCTCGCCGCAAGATTAGGCTTATATCCCAGTTGCGCCATGGCAGCTTCTACTTTCTTAATCTTATCTACACTGACATTCTTTACGCCATTTACAACATTTGATACCGTTCCATGAGATACTCCCGCCAGTTTTGCAACATCTTTCATTGTGACCATGTTTTACCCCCCCGTAACTATTTTTATAATTTTATATTTTCGTTTTTTAATATCTACTTCACTGTTATTTCGTTTAATTAGGATTCATGTTCTCGCAATACTTTCTGACAGACATTTCCATAATTTCTATCCAGACTTTTACCTGACCATTTGAACGATTCAGGCGTCTGAAAATCGCTGTTTTATAACGCTTTATAGTACTATCATAACATAATATCCCAATATTTTTCTACTCTCTGTTATAGTTTCAGGTAAATTATCCATTTTTTATCGTTCAAATTCTTCCCTGAAACCTACGATTATCTACTTCTTACCACTTTTTATCCGAACTTCATCTGCGTTTTCATCTCAGTTCCTTTCCTGTGCAATATTTTTCCAGCAACTCTGTTTTCTTTTATCACTTCTCCTGCATTTTTTTACTATGTAGTTTTTTATGTTTGTTTATGCCTGTTTTTGTGTTTTTAAATTGACTTTACAAAATACAGATGATATAATAAGCATAATTCAAAAGTATTCGGGCATATTTGTCAATATGCTTCTGAAAATTTCTAAAGAGTATTTCCGAAGCATATTCCATAAATGAGGAGGGAATTTATGCAGTTAGGGTTTTTTACAGCCAATTTCACAGAAAAGTCATTAGAAGAAGTCATTCAGATTATTGAGCCATATGGTTATGAATCACTGGAGATTCCGGCATATGAAGGGAATGGACAGTTGGAGACCAAAGATATCTTAACCGGAAACCGCGCCTCTGAGATCCGGAAAATGGTAGCTTCACACGGCATGTCCATCAGTGCCCTGAGCAATCATTCCGATTCTTTTCTGATCATGGGACCAACCGGCAAAGATACCGATTTTATTTTTCAGGGCACACCGGAAGAAAAAATCAAACACGGCACGGAAAGCCTGATCCGTACTGCACAGGCCGCAAACGCCCTTGAAGTGCCTACCGTCGTAGGTTATCCCGGTGTAGAAAACTGGGGACGTTTTTTCTTTTTCCCTTATGGGGAGGGATGGAGCGAATATGAAGAACAGTTTGTAGAAAGATTCACACCGATTCTGGATAAATTTCAGGAATACGGCGTGCGCTTTGCGATAGAAATACATCCAAACAGCTTCGTGTACGATATTAATACGGCTGTCCGGGCGTTGGAACTGGTAAATTATCATCCAGCCCTTGGTTACAACTTCGACCCGGCCAACACTCTTTATCTCATGATCGATCCCGCCACCCTGATAGATACGCTTCAGGATCGTATCTACCATGTTCATGCCAAAGATGCCGAGCTTGCAAAACACAACCTTGGAAAAGGCGGTACCTTAATGCATGGAAATATGCGTGCGCTGGATCATACCTACCGTTTCCGCATCCCGGGATGGGGGCAGATTGACTGGAAGAGCATCCTCACAGAGCTTTCATTGGTGGGATATGATGGCGTCCTGAGTTATGAACATGAAGATGTTACCATGAGCCGCATGGATGGTGTAAAAAAAGTATCTGCTTTCCTGAAACCACTTCTGATCGAAGCTCCGTATGAAGGCAGACAGGATAAACTTTTTAATAAGGATTGATATTCGCAGGCAATTCGTTTTCCGGATATAAAATCCTTTTTACTCTGAAACATTTTCTTATACTTTTAACATTTTTTATATACCCTAAGAAAGGGACGTTCCATCACGGAACGTCCCTTTTCTATACTGTTCTTATCTGTTACATGGTATTTTTGACGATCTCCCACTCAGCTTTCGCCAGAGCAATCTTTTTAATCACTTTCTGATTTTTACAGAGACAACCTCTGACAGATCACTCCTCATTTTTCATATAGCATGCATACAGATACATGCTTATGGTATCGCTATCTTCTATTTGATCAAACTTAAAGGTATGTTTGATCGGGTCATACACATATCGCTTATCCGTATCATCGATGCCGACCCATTTCAGCGTATAGCCTTCGATCTGATAATCCGGCAGCTGCAGGATCTCGCCTTTTTTCAGGTAAATCTCATTCCACCAGCCAAGCACTGTTGGCTTCACTTCTGATTGTTCCGTCGGATCTCCGATCCAAAACTCGATACCAACAGAAGTATTTGTAACTTCTTCTGATGCCCAGCGTGTGAAGTAATATACGTCATGATCCGGCATTTGGAAGGAACCTTCTCTACTTCTTTCAGTTTCAAAACATACCCATCCCAAAAACTTCTTACCGGCAGCTGCATCTTCTTCTTTTAACTCTGGTATGATATCTCCACTCCAGATCGTGGTACCGACTACCTGGTCTTTGATAATCTTATACGGTACCCATTCTCCCACCGCTTCTCCTTCTACGATAAAGTAGATGTCATGAACACTCTGCGTATAATAGCCGTTGATCGTAATATCCTGCGCCGGCATCGGGTCTACATAATAGATTCCATTCTCCTGCATGATAGAAAAATCTGTGGTATTATTGTCCCAGTAAAATGTCAGGCCCTCTTTTGCCGGAAGCTCCGGCAATGCAAATCTACTGAAATATTCTGCCGTAAACGGGCTGCCTGTAACCGGCTGTCCATCCACATTTACCGTTACCTGATATTTCTTCGGCGTTGTCGTTGCTTTTAAGACCACATCTCCATCCGGCATCACAAAGCTTCCGTCTGTGATCGTTACGCTTTCCGCTGTATCTGCCATCTCTGCGGTCCAGTCGGATACATCATATCCGGTAAGCACCGGTGTGTCAGCGACCGCTACCGTACTTCCAATAGCTGCAAACTCTTTGGTCTTGTATACACTTCCATCCAGTTCATAGGATACATATCGTTTTGTGGTCGTTCCATAAGCAGTTACATCCGCTGCCGGCATAGATTTTGGCATCTCTGTCAGTTTTTCTGAACCGGACCACCATTCCCAGCCGTCAAAATGCAGTCCTTCTGCTTCCTTCGGTGTGCCAGGATCTGTCAATGCATCATTATAATGCATGATCTTTTCAGCAATCTTCGCTCCATCAAGAATATATGTGATCTTATACTCTTTGTAAGCTCCATCTACCCAGATAGCAGTCAGCTTCGTATCTTTTGTAAGCGTAATGACATCATCTGTGCCATAAACAGTTCCGTCTTCATCCATCCAGCCGCTTAATACATAGTCTCTTGCCCCATCGGACTTTGTAGCAGTTGCCAGATCAGAGAGTTTCAGCTGTCTTCCATAATATTCTTTTACGGAAGCAACACCCTTCAGATTACCTCCATTGGCGTCAAAGGTCAGTGTATACTGATTGTCCGTATAATTCCACCTGTAGGTAATCTCTGTAGTCAGTCCATCATCCAGTGTACGGATCTGCCGGCCTTCACTGGTGTAGGTTTTGTCCGGATTTACCACGGTATCCGGTTTCCAGTTTTCATTATATTTCTCCAAGAACTCCAGATAACCGTTATAACCACCGATGTAGGAATCTGTCTGCTGACCGTTTTTCAGCACGCCAAACGCAGTATACACGCTTACTTTATACTCTTTTGGTGTCGCCTCGTAGATTGCTGTCAGGGTAACCGGATCTTTTATGACTGCCATATCCTGATATCCATACGTTTCGTCAGTGGCATTATTTTTCCAACCCACCGGTTTATACGTATTGTAAGCATCTGACTCCTTGCGCACAATTCCGGAAAGTCTCACATTATAATCATCCTTAGAATAGGAAACAGTCGTTCCATTTGCAACGAGCGTACCCTCTCCCGGATCAAACGTGATATCCACCTCTCTGTCAAACCGCATACGGAGTACTGTATCCTGGGAAACACGGGTGCCATCCGGTACAAAGCTTGTATTGTCCTGATCCGCCCATCCCCAGTAGTTCCATGTCACGCCTTCTCTTTGAGGCACTGCTGCTTTCGCCTCATCGAAAATATCTCCGGAGATCCGATCTCCTTTGTCTACCGTAAAGGTCTTATACGTCACATAATCATGGATCGTATCATCATAGATCTTGATCGTAACCGTATGCTGAACCGTTTTATAAACACCATATAGCTCCATCGGTTCGGTAACTGTCACATCGTCGAGAGACTTGTACACAACCTCGCCATCTTTTTGCAATGAAAATCCTTCCAGTGGTTTCCACCATGGACCGCCAAGACACGTCAGGCGGTCAATCTGTTTTCCGTATGGCACACCGATATAATATACATATCCTCTTCCGGCTTCATTCAGTCCCTCCACTCTGATCGGTACATCTTTCTGTGAATAATGTCCCGTATAGTGATATATCGTTTTCTCATATTCTTCCGGATACAGTTTTTTCAGTTCAGCATCTACAGTTTCCGGAGAATCTCCGGTTACTTTGCAGACTGCCTCGTCTGTAGGATAACCGGAAACAATCTTATCTCTGTCCTCCCAGAAGAGATACCATTGCAATTTCTTCGGGCCGTATCCACTCATGGTATCCGGTCTCCAGTCATACAAATACACATACGTATGTCCGGTGTTTGACGGACATCTCGGAGTATCTCCGATATTTGCCGCGCGGATCTCTGCCACCCAGGTGTCGCTTCCGTTTTCCCGGTATTTGAACACTGACAGTCCCTGTGGTTTCTGTCCGGAATAGATAAATTCCATATTATCCCGGTTGACCGGCGTCGTATATGGATCCATATTCCAGGAACCGTTATAGATTTTTTTCTCGTCTGTAACATCGTACTGAATATAACCCACATAATTTCCTGCCAATACCGTTCTTGTGCTGGCCAGCGTCTTCACACCGTCCACTTCCGTATAGATCTTTGCCGTAAAGAACTTACCTGCATCTTCCACTGAAACCTTGGAGGTGTTTACAAACATTACTTTTGCCGTTGTTGTCGTCCGGTTATAATCATCACTGCTGCTCTGTGTAAACTGCAGATACTGACCTTTATAATAGATTTCTGCCGAACTTTCCTCACTCGGAACATCCCAGCTTACATTTTTCTGAAATGCCAGGAAGGGTTGCCTATCCGCTCCGTAATACATGCCAAAATTTCTGTTTGAGAACTTCAGATGTACCTTTGACCATGGAATGGTCGCATGTTCCATGGTTTCTCCAGTCACAATATTAAATACCGTACCTGTCAGCGGTGGAAGATCCTTTGTCTGTACTCTGGTAATATATGCATTCGGATCATCCGTCGTAATATAAAAGGTCGGTGGCTGATCCAGAGCCAGCAGAACCTCTTCATCTCCCATAGAAAACAGTGGCCACGTATGATCTACCAGCGTCTGCTTCGCTTCCACCCGGAAGATCTGCGACCTGGCAATGGCGCTTACTTCCAGATAAATGCCGCCTTCCAGATAGTATCCGCCCGCCAGCGTTCGATATACGGTATCGTAATACTGTTCCGGTTTTACCATATGGTATTTCGCATATCCATAGATATCAAAATATCCACCCACGCCCATGGACATGCCTACTTCGCCCAGTCTCTTTAATCCGAAGAAGGATAATGTCATAGAACCTTCCAGACCGGTGCGGATACCGATATAACCACAGGCTGTCAGATCGAAGCTGTAACGGTCTGCTCCGATCAGCTTGTTTTTATAGCTTCGGAAGGTATTAGTCTTTGAATTTCCGGCAATACCGATCTGTGTCGCATCCAGTACAGAAAACTGGCTGCTGATGCCTGCCGCAAAATTCACTTTCACAATATAATCCAGACTTAGATTTATGCTAAACAGCGGGAATATATCAATGAGAGGTTTTACCACCTGGAACATGGGGATCCTGCACAGTTCGATGTAACCGCCCTTATTCGCAAGCATCTCCTGTACTTCTGCTACCAAACTGTTGGGGTCATTTTTTTCTTTACTGCCAAACATCTTGTCCACAGAAGAGGAAATATCTTTCCATTTTCCGTCTTTGGATGCTACCAGTACTTTAAAGCCGATATCTGTCTGGGAATATACGTTTACCGCATAGTTAAATTCCAGATTTTTCTTTTTCAGCTTCAGGGATTTGTAACCCTGTAAAGAAATGTTCAGATATTCCTTAATGGTAACAGTGGCATCAATCTTTAATTTCTTTTTCAGCGTTCCTTTGTAACTGATGGTAAATGTGATCGCGCTCCAGTAATCCGGATTACAATCCGCAAAGTTATCATTCTGCGCTTCCCCGATCTTTACATCGATCTGCAGATGCTGCCCCAGCTTCTTAGACAGATCCACCAGTGTATCATCTTTTAACTTCGCATTGTCCGCAAAATTCAGAAGGGACGGATTACTATTGGAAAGCAGAGATGTTCCGCCAAGCAGCTCCTGTACTTCTTCGCTGTCCGCCAGCATCGCTGCCATGAGCAGATTCAACTGCTGGATGCCTTCACTTGCATATAATTCCTGGATCAGCGCTTCGGTATCAATGCCTTCTTTCAGGAGCTCATTGTATGCGCCTTCCTTAAAGCTGATATCTACATTTTTATAGACATCTTCAATGTCACTGTCTTCGCAGATGATATACCATTTATCCGCATCATCCTCATCCTGATAACAGTCCGTAATATTCAGAAAAAGGATATCTTCGGTAACATTCGTCGTTCCGTCGCCAATGCAGACAGTCTTGCCGGTTGCAAGCTTTTTCTCATCAAAATACTGTTTGCTGAGAGAATACTGATAGATATAATCATCATTGCTTTCCTGAAGCTTGCTCTCATCCAGATAAATGATGCCGGGATCTACTTCTACGATCTCTGATGGTGCCTTATAGATCCGGAAGGAATACTCGCGCACATAGGATTCCAGCCCTTTAAAGGTAACCCCATCTGCTGCCGTCATAGTATACAGACCGCCTTCCATATAGCCGCCGATCGGAGCGATGGTGTATTCATTTCCATTTGCAGTAACGGTAAATCCCTGGATATCATCTCCTGTGATTATATCTAATGTCACAAAATTGCCGAGCGTTTCTGCAGTGATCGGTGTAGAACTGATCAGTGTGACCTTTTTATCTGTCGGGCAGTCTTCCTCGTAATAATCCGGCTGATGCTGAATGTTTACAGAATCCTCAGAATCTTTGAACATCGCATACAGCGTCTTATTCTGTTCCACTGCCGTACCGGTAAAAAACGGTGTTGTACATTCTGCATCTTCATACCATCCAAGGAATGCCTGTCCGGTCTTGTAGGACTGCGGAATATTGTCAAGCGCCGTCCCTTTCGTCACTGTGACCGGATCTACCGGTGTGCCGCCCTGGCTGTCAAAGGTTACTGTAACCTGCTCCTCTTTGGTGTCGGGATCCGGGTTATCTTTACCGTCATCCTTGGATCCGCCTCCGTTATTGTCTTTTCCGTCATCTTTGGAATTATCGCCGGTGTTTCCATTATCCTTTGAACCGGCATTTATCTCTTCTTTGACTTTATCGACTTCATCGGTAATGTTATTTGCAACTTCTTTTGTGTTATTATTTTTATTAAATTTATCCTTAATGCCTGCTATGGCATTTTTTACAGGATTTTTCTTTGTGGCATTCTTCGCATCATTTTGGTCGCTGTCCTGTGATGCTTCCTCTATCTCCTGATCAAAAGAAACATTTGCTTTTATGGACTGTGCCGTTCCATCCAATGTCACTTCTTTTTCTGCAACTATCGACTGCCTCACAGTCCTGGTCTTCGCCTGTGCATCTATAAGATTTCCAAACTCTATAGAACCGAACAGCATCAGGAAACATAAGAACAGGGATAACAGCTTCTTGCCGCTGCCTTTTCCTTTGCCGTCTTTTTCATTGCTGCCTTTTCCTTTGCCGCCTTTCTGCCTGTAGATTATGATTCCCAGGATCACAAGCACTGCAATGATCACGAGAATGATCCAGATCAGATATGTATGGGAAGATGTTTTGCGGGCTGCCATCGCAGTCTCACTTTTCTCATCTGTCACACCGTCCTCTTCAAGATTCATTGTCGTCACATCATCACTGGTTACCTGTACTTCCGTGACATGTTCTACACGTTCTCCAGCCTTCACTTCTGTCCAGGAATCCGTAACGGATCCATCCTTCGGGGACAGGCCCTCCGGTAAGATCAGTTGACTCTCGATATTTTTGATCGGATTCGTGGAATGGTTCTCGATTGTCACTGTCGCTTTTACTGTATCTCCGGATTGATAGTCTTCCCTGTCCGTCGTTACCGTTACAGTCACATCCGATACAGTCTGTGATGCCGGCGCCGCCCATACGGTCTGCTGCCCGAACAGGATGCTGCCGAGCATCATGCACATTGTAAGTAAAACAAGCATCTTTCGATTTACTCTTTTATGTGTTTTTCTGTGCAGTGTTCTGTCTGCTTTTCTCGTGCTCATTTTTCTTCCCCCCTTATCTTTCGCTAACTGTTATTAATCAGTGCTTCTACTCGCTGCTCTGTATGAATACGTTTTTCTTCTTCGATTACTTTTTGGCTCATAATAATTTCCCTTCTATTTTTATTTCACGTTCCTGTAATTGTTTTTTATTACTTCTATAAAATTATATATCAGACATAGCTGCCATCCATTTCATATAAGCGCCATGGCTACTTCAACATATAAGCTTTCAGCTGTCCTCGGCTGTCGATATTGAGCTTATTAAATATGGATGACAGATGCTGCTTCACGGTGCGCAGCGTCATATCCATGTAATCTGCGATCTCCGCATTCGTCCATCCCCGGTTTGCCAGCATGGCAATCGTAAACTCTGTTGTGGTCAGGTTATCGGCAATATCTTCTTTCGTGACTGGATTATGGATCCTACGCCAGCCATAGCTAAACTGATAAGTAATCTGAATGATCTTCTTATAGTCTTCCGGGTACTCTGATTTCAGACATGTTTCGATCAGCCCCTGCAGCAATCCGTGATGTTCTCCGATACCTTCGATCAGACCATCCGGCTGTGCGATCTTCCATGCTTCCATAAAATATTCTTTTGCTTCATCTGATTTTCTTAAATTCATGCATGCCATAGCACCCATCAGATTCAGATAGATCAGTGCAATAGGATAGATCTCTGTGCTGAACATCTTGCAGGTCTGTACGATTCCGAGAGATTTTTCATACTCCTGTTCCAGATAGGCCTTGTGAGCCAATACATAACATCCCCACAGCCGCATCCCTTTGGGAAGTTCGTTCAGATAGTCAGATAATGGTGGAATCTCTCCCACCGGCAAATGTAAAAGCGTGCTTGCCGCCATAGCTACAAAGATTCCCATTGCCATTGTTTTTCGATCGGTCTCTGTCGTCAACACCTTGCTCAGATTCTCTTTCAGGCTCTCCAGTCCGCCTTTTGCCGCATGTATGCGGTTCAAGGAAAGATTGGCAAATGTATGGATCAGACAGGCTGATAAACGCAGCATCGGATCCGAATGGTTCAGGTAAAGTTCTGTCAGATCTACTGCCTTGTCATGCTGCCCGGTAAAATAATAATATTCGCAGTATGCCATCTTTTTGACATCTACATCCTCAAGCTGCTCGATCATATCCAGACACTGCCCTGGCCGAAAAGCGGTACTCATGAGAAGCATCGGAATGTAAATGTTGCTTTTTTCACTCTTCATCCCATTTTGTTCTTTTTCCGCATCTCCTTTACCGGCAGATTCCACGTCCAATCCCAGAATATAATCTGTCGTTACCTGAAATTCCTTCGCTGCCCGAATCAGAATATCGCTGCTGATGGACTTTGTTTCTCAATTTAATATTCTGCTGATCTGGGATGGTGCGACATTCAACCGCCTAGCAAGTTCACTCCGTGACATACCTTCGATCTCACACAATCTCTCTAGCCGTTTTCCCGGAGAACTCACAGATTCTTTTACTGATATATCTTCAGAACTATATTGTTTTCTCTTCTCTGACTTGATTTCTTGTGCCGCCATGCGTATCTATCTTCTTTCTCTTCCGTCATATATATATTCAAAAATACTGTTACAGTTCCTGTTTCTATTAGTATAGCAAAAACATTTTATCCTCACATCGTACTTTTTTCTGAAAATATGGTATATTTTTTATTATTTTTGCACAGCAAAAAGAAAAGGAATTGCAAATCTGCAATCCCTTTTCTTTTTATATAATCACATTTATAAAAAAATCACGAATCTGTCCCCAGATAATTTTCATCAACCGAGTACGAGCTTCGATGCTGGCCCAGGCGATATGAGGGGTAATGATCAGCTTTGTGCTGTCTTTGATCCTTCTCAGCGGATTATCTGACGCCATCGGCTCCTGTCTCAGCACATCCAGACCGGCTGCGGCAATCTCGCCCTTTTCCAGCGCATCGGCAAGATCCTCTTCCACCACAATGGGACCGCGTCCAACATTGATAAAGATCGCACTGTTTTTCATCTTGGCAAATGCTTCCTTATCCATCAAATCCAATGTGTTCTCATTTAAAGGTGCATGCACAGATACGATATCAGACGTTTTCAATAAGATATCAAGATCCACTCTCTCATATCCCTCTTCCTCGTGTTTGCCGGAAGTAGAATAATAGATTACATGACAGCCAAATGCCTTTGCAATATCCGCCACACGCCGTCCGATATTTCCCAGACCGATAATGCCCCAGGTACTCCCACACAGTTCATGAAACACATTTGAAAAATGGGTAAACATTCGATCATTTTCATAGCGACCGGATTTTACATATGCATCATAATAGCTCATTTTCTCCAGCAGGGAGAATAAAAGTGCAAAGGTATGCTGCGCCACATTCTCTGTAGAATAGCCTGCCACATTTCTCCATGCAATGCCCCGGGCATCCAGAAACTCTTTATCCAGATTGTTCGTTCCGGTAGCAGTCACGCATACAAGCTTCAGTTTCGGCGCTTCGCCCACGGTCTCGGCATTTACTTCCATTTTATTTACGATGATCACATCCGCATCCATGATACGCTGCGGCATGTCACACTCATCCGTATATCCATAACGAACCACCTCTCCCAGTTTTGAGAAATCAGAAAGATCTATATCAGATCCGATTGAATTTGCATCTAAAAAAACAATTTTCATTTATTAACACCAGCCTTTCTTCCTTTACAACGGCATCGGTATCCTTGCAAGCAGCAGAATACAAACAGCAGACAGGACCGCTGCTGCAACTGCAACGCATATGGCCGCCTTTACTCCATAGTGCTTCTTCATCCTTTTGAAAGCCAAAACTGCACAGCACTCACATATGGCAACTATCAGAAGAATGATCCCCACTGACTTCCATAACCACGAAAGTTCATATATCCATCTCATTTTCTTCTCCTTTAAATACCTGATTCCTTTTTATCTCCCAAAAATCTGATCGAGATTTTCCAGAATTATCTTTGCACTGATTGGTTTTGCAATATGACCGTTCATACCTGCCCTGATTGCCTTTCGTCGGTCTTCCTCAAAAGCATTCGCAGTCATTGCAATGATCGGTATATTCGCACATTTTGTATCTTTCAGCGTACGTATCTCCCGGGTTGCAGTATATCCATCCATCTTCGGCATCTGAATATCCATAAAGATCAGATCATATTTTCTGCCTTCTTCAGATGACATGATATTCACAGCGTCTGTACCATCCTCCGCAATATCCACATCCAGACCAATTTCCGCCATGATTGCTGTTGCAATCTCACGGTTCAGTTCATTGTCTTCTACAAGAAGGACTTTTTTGCCTGCATAACTCCTCTTGCTTTCTATCTGGCTCTTCTGCTTCTCATTCTTAAGAAGTTCTCTTTGCTCAGGATTCATCAAAACTTCCCGCAGTTCCGAAAGGAACAGTGGTTTCGACACAAATGCGGTTACTCCGGCTTCCCTTGCCTCCTGCTCAATATCTGACCAGTCATAAGCGGTCAGGATAATAATCGGATACTCTGAGCCAACCACCATACGGATTCTGCGGACTGTTTCGATTCCATTCATATCCGGCATCAGCCAGTCAATGATATACACTTTAAATTCCTGATTCTGTTCATAAGCTTCTTTTGCCCGAAGTACCGCTTCTCTTCCCGAAGTAGTCCAGTCTGCTGTCATTTCGATCTCACGCAGCATCCTGCTTACACTCATACAGGTTTCCGCATCATCATCCACCACAAGTGCTCTGGCGCCTTTCAGTTCCGGAACAGCTTCCCGTTTCACTGTCTCTCCTGATGTTTCACATTCAAGCATAACTGTAAATTCTGTTCCTTTTCCAGTTTCACTTTCAACCTGGATCGTTCCGCCCATCATGTCCACAATATTTTTGGTGATAGCCATTCCGAGGCCGGTTCCTCCGATCCCATTCTCCGTAACGGTATGTTCTCTTGTAAACGAGTCAAACACATGCTTCCGAAACTCTGTGGACATTCCGATTCCATTATCCTTCACGCTGAATATTATCGTTGCATAGCCGTCTCTTCTGCATGGTTTCTCTAAAACACGAATATTAATCATGCCGCCCACTGGTGTGAACTTTACCGCATTACTGATAATATTCAAAAGCACCTGCGTCAGACGCAGCTTATCGGTAACAATATCTTCATGAATTACATCCTGTGTATCAATATAAAGATCCTGCTGTTTGGAATGTACAGATCCCTGAATGATGGTTCTTAAATCGTGCAGAACATCCGGCAGATGTACCACAGTATATTCAATCCGGACAGAGCCGCTCTCGATTCTGCTCATATCCAGCACATCATTGATCAGGCTGAGCAGATGCTGTCCGGATGTATGAATCTTTTTCAGATAATCCAGAACAATCTCCTTACTGTCAATATGCGCTGTCGCAAGTGCAGTGAATCCAATGATCGCATTCATCGGTGTTCGGATATCATGAGACATATTATTCAGGAATGCTGTCTTTGCCCTGTTCGCATGTTCTGCAGCTGCAAGTGCATTTCTCAGATTCTTATCCTGTTCTAACTCACGTTCTTTTTCTTCTGTCACATCACGGTTCGCAATCAGTACTGTACACAATTTTCCATCTTTATCATAACTCTGCGGCACAATGAGTATCGTCATCCATCTTCCATCCACAGTCTGAATTGTATAACTTAGCGTCTCACGTTCTTCCAGACGCTTTGCCACCGTACTCATGTCGACAAATTCCCAGTATGCCTTTTGAAAAGGTTCTGGAATAACCTGCTGTATCACTTCTTCCAGATACGCTTTTGAAAGCATATCCCCTTTCTGATCCGGCTTTATGCTGCCCGAAGATTTTACGATTTCGGCATTCTCTGTTTTTATATTTACCAGAGAAATAGAAGCATATGCATGGCCAAGCGCATCAATCACGCGAAGTCTTTTCTGATCCTGAAGGATACTTCTCTTTTCTGTTCGACTCCTGCTCACTCGATAAAGCAAGAAAAGAAGCAGTGCAAGCAGCACATAGATCAAACATATAATATTTCGTGAAATATAAACCTGGCGTTCAGGAAAAAAGATATATGCATCATAGTCTTTGATCTTCTCCTGACGACCATACCAGTTCCCGGTCTTTGAATGAAGGCGTACAATTCCATGTCCACCTGCCTTAAATTCATTTCCATACAGACTCTTTGAATCTTCTACTGACTGAGCGGCAAGCTCCTGTTTATTAGTACTGACAACCTTGTTATCATCACAGATCACAACACTTCCATTCATCTCAAAAGGAAAATCCGAAAATAATGATGCCATCGTCAGATCGCCATCAAGCTCATTTACTTCCTCTTTCTGTGCATATGTGATCAGGATACCTGCTGCATCCTGTCTTGCCACCGCAGCAAAATCATAAAGTTTTCCTTCATTTCTCAGGCGTGTCGTATAAGTCTTTTCCGGATGGTCTGCGATATCCCGTACATAATCACTTTCAATCAGTTTCTGCCACAGCGGCATAGCATCTCCATCTATCGCAGTCTGTTCTGCTACTGTCTGATTCTGATCCAGTACAAGGATTCCGTTCAGACGCTGTTCCCTGGCATATTCATCCAGCATCTCCGCACTGAGATCTCCTTCCTGAGCTATGACCCGGCTTAATTCTGTTGTTTTGTCCATAAGACGTACCAGACTCTTTACCTGATCATTAGTATTATAAATCTCATACCTTTCAATCCGGGTTTTCGCAAAATCAAATGTCTCATTCAGCGTACTGTTCAGTTTTTTATTATCACTCGCTGTCAGCAGAAAAAATATCAGGATTCCGGAAAAAATAAGGATAGACACCAGTAAGCATGCATTTTTGTCAAACTTCTTTTTCTTCTCTGCATTTTTAATTTCCCTTTCCTGTGTCTGCGGAATCTGCGTTCTTATCTGTCTGCTCATTTATTTCTCCCCTCCAGGCAGAATCTCATCCGCATCCAATCCGTATTTTTCAACTATTTTTCCAGTAATTCCCTCATCCTGCATCTCTTTGAGAGTTTCTGTAAGATCTTCTGCCACATCCTCATGTGTTCCTTTTTTAAAAGCAATTCCAAGTTCTGACGTATAAATACTTTCCTCCAACATACGGTAAGCTCCCTTACTATCCTGTACCAGGCTGCCCAGCATTGCCTCATGACCGGCAATCGCATCTACATAATTTTTTCTAAGTGCAGCGTAAAGTTCATTCGTCGTAGAAAAACAGTTGACCTGCTCCATCTGTGGAAGATCTGACACAATATTATGAAGGAAAAGATCCTCTGCTTTTGTGGTCGCCTGAACTGCAACTCTCTTTCCTTCCAGATCCTGAACTGCCTGAATGTCGCTCTCAGCTCTTACAGCCACCATCTGACGACTGTACAGGTACGGACCTGCCCACTGATATTTGTCCTCCCTTCCATTCATGGAATAACCGCTCCACAGACAGTCTATTGCTCCATCTGCCAGAAGTTTATCCTTGTCTTCCCAGATGATATTCTCAAACTTTGGCTGATATCCCAGCCTGTGAAATGCTTCCCTGGCAAGTTCCACATCAATGCCTTTGTATTTACCATCACTTGCCTGATAACTGTAGGGTTCAAAATAATCCATTCCGATAACAATCTCCGGCAGTTCACTATCCGCAGATTTCCCAGTCTTTACTCCACATCCTCCTAGCATAAGACTTCCAGCCAGAAGAAATGCTGTGATGCACATTCTTTTTCCATGGGTATGGGAGCCGCTCTTTCGATTTTTTCTCATATCCCGTTCCTTTCCATTTTATCACTGTTCCGTAACCTGCGTTTCAGTACCTCCCGCCGGATGTTATACTTCTTATCGTTTTTTCAACCTCTTCATATCAACTGATTTTGAAACATACGCATTCATACCGGCTGACGGAAAATGCCGGATATCACATCATTGATATCAGGATTATAAACTGTCTGTGTACAAATAACAATACGGCCACAGCCGATACTCCAAGTATTTTTTAATTTCATAACTTTACTCAATTTAATGTAAAAAAAGTTCCATGTAAAAAATTTACTGAAACTTTTTTATTATAGCACTCATGATTTATCATGTCCATAAAAGAACTGCCGTCATCTGCAGATTTCCACATTTCTCTGATTTTTCTTTCTCTTTTGTCACTATTCACTCCGTTCACAGCCGCCCTTTATCACAACTACAGTTCTTTCAGGACTTCTCCGATATCTTCATTCATGCAGACAGACTTTCTCGTTATTTCTGCAGGTGCATATGCTTCGCCCTGGTTCAGACACACATTTCACGAATTACGTATGCAATTAGAAAATCAAGTAGTCCAAATTCCATAAAATGAAATTTTAGGGCAAATTACAGACATTAGCTTGGCTGTAGTATTTTTAAACAACATGTGTTAGACTACTGTTATACAAATCGGTACTTAACGAGGAGGTAATGATTATAAGTAGAAATATAAAAAGTGGTTTTTTAACATTAAGTGGTGTTGTTGGTATTGTAGGAATGATAATAGTGGCAATGCAAAATCCAGCAACTGAATGGGTAACGCCACCTGGAAGAATGATTGTAAGTATTTTAGAAAATGGATTATTGATTCCTACGGTTTTATTCCTTGTTCTTTTTATTTATGGATTGTATATTCTCCTAACGGAGAAAAACGATTGAGCAATACCGGTTTGTCGAATTAAGAAAACCGGTATTTGTGGAGGAGGAATTCTGTAATGAAATTTTTTGAAAATACCCGTAAGCCACAAGGCTTCGGCGGAAAATTGATGACGAAGATGATGAACAGCGGTCACGCCAAATTATCGCAATGGGGATTCTCAAATATCTCCGCGAAGTCTGATGCTGAAGTTCTGGACGTCGGCTGTGGCGGCGGAGCAAATATTGCAGTCTGGCTTGATAGATGTAGAAATGGCCACGTGACAGGAATGGATTATTCTGAGGTTAGTGTGGCAGAATCTCAAAAATTGAACGCCCTCGCCATTAAACAAGGGAAATGTAATGTAGTTCAAGGAGATGTATCTGCTATACCCTTTTCTGACGCGACTTTTGATTATGTTTCTGCCTTCGAAACAGTTTACTTTTGGCCAGGATTAGTAAAATGCTTTTCCGAGGTCAACCGTGTGCTGAAAAGCGAAGGCATATTCCTGATTTGTAACGAGAGTGACGGAACGAATGCCGCAGATGAAAAATGGACAAAGATGATCAATGGTATGAAGATTTACACATCTAAACAACTTGTTGCCGCTTTGAAAGAAGCGGGTTTTACAGAGATCAAAACGTATTCAAATGCAAAAAATCATTGGATAAGTATTGTTGCAACGAAATAGCCAAATTCAAGTTTTTCTATTTAACCCTCTGAAAACTCTGTATTTTCAAGGCTTTTCGCCAGTGTAATTCTCAAACCTTATGTATTTTCCCTTGTTTTTGCCCTTATGAGCGAAAACAAGGGAAACTTTTTGTTATTCGCCGCCGACTACCTTATCCAGCAGCCTTGCGGAAGTACGCTTCGCTTCCCTTGTAGCGTGAGCGTAGATATTCATTGTGGTACTGACATCAGCGTGTCCGAGAAGCTCCTGCACATCCTTTGGGGCAGCCCCATTTGAGAGCAGATTGCTTGTGAATGTGTGACGAAGCTGGTGGAAATGGAAGTCCTCCAACCCATCGACCTTTTTCCTTGCCGCCCTGCACATAATCCCTACCGTACTCGGCGATTCAAACGCCCCGTCCGGTCTGAGGCAGACAAAGGATATTTCCTTGTATCCCTCCGGGACTTCTTCCGTTCTCGGCAGACTGTAAACCTCGTAATAAGTACGGTCTTTTTCTTTGACCTCACTGTAATAGTTGAGGCTGTACAACTCTCCGTATCGGAAGCGGTTTTTATGCTGTTCGGCTTTGGCTGTTCTAAGAATTTCTGCCAGTGTGTCGCAGAAGTCCACAGTACGGATTTTCTTTCGCTTGGTCGCTCCGATTTCCGTCTTGTGCCTTGCCCCGTTGTAGCGCATACTGCGGCGTACTGTAAGGTACTGACCTTCAAGGTTAATATCCTGCCAGGTCAAGCCGCAAACCTCGCCGATTCGAAGCCCCGTGTAGTAGGCAATCTGAATGGGCAGCAACGCCGGATTGTCTTTCTTTTTCAGAAAGTCCTCCAGCTTCAGATACTGCTCATGGCTGATTGTGGGGGCGGAAGTCACATTCCCGTCCTCGTCTGAGAACAGTTCGTATTCTTCCTTTTTGCCCCTCCACACTACATACTGCATCGGGTTAAAGGAAATCAGCCTTTTCGGGAACACCGCAAAACGGAACGCCCCTTGCAGGACTGCCGAGAACAATCGCAGATACCCCTTGCTGAGAGCCTTTGCCTGTGTGCCATCGGGATTTGTGCCACCGAAACTGAGGAAGTCGATATATGCCTGTAAATGGTCAGCAGTTACAGTTTTCAGCTTGCGTTCCCCAATCGGGTACTGCTTGATACGGTTTACCGTACCCTGATATGCCATTACTGTACCATTGCTCAGATTGCCGGGCTTCAGTTCTTCTTCCACCCATTGATCCAGCAACGTTCCCACCGTAACATTTTCGGACTTGGCTACGAATTTCTTTTCCTCGTAGTCTTCCATTGCCTTTCGCATAAGGGCTTCTGTTTCAGCCTTGCTTTCAGTGCCGGGAAACTCCTTCTGCACACGGTTTCCGCTTTCATCTTCGATATAGAAGCGGTAGTACCACTTTTTGCCTTTCTTTCTTACAGAACCTTTTGCCATAGATAAAATTTCTCCTTTCTATCCGTGGCAATCGGAACTGTGACATATGGTGTGCGTAAAGTAAATAGTGTCACTTCTGCCGATTGGTTTCAATCGGCTTTTTTAATTGTCAAGGTGCCACGGAATTGTTCTTTTCGGATAGCCTTTTTTCAGCTTCCGTCACTATCTCGAAGAGATCGCCCATCTTTACAGCGGTACGACCTTCATCGTAGATATGTAAAATCCCGTCAAGAAATCGTTTCATATCTTCGATAGGTAATTCCATTTCGTTGCGATAGACCTTTTCGGTAATCGCTCCCGACTCGATAGCGTATCGCATAAGCGATTGCTTCAAGCCTTCATCGTTTGCCACACGGTCAACCTCTGTCATAGCATCGGAAAAGTAGTGGCAAAGCACAGAGTACAAATCAATTATCTTCCCGAGAAATGTAGTGAGCATCTGTTGGTGCGGCTCACCCTTTACGGTAGAGGACACCGTATCAAGATATTTCTTGATGTGCTGCTCAATGTCCTTTTGGCAGAGTGTATAGCTGTCATATTCCTTATCATCAGAAAGACCTGTCAGCCATTCGGGAGTGGTAAGAAGTGCTTCGGCAAGACCGTTGATAATCATTGTTCGCTTCGGATCAACGCCGTCAGCTTCATACCTTTGAATGGTAGACTTGTTCACGCCGATACGCTTGCCAAGTTCCGGCATAGAAAGTTTGAGTTCTATTCTACGCTCTTTAATGCGTTCCCCGACTTGTTTTGGGGTAAACATTGTTTCTTCTTCCAAGGTATTCACCTCCTGTTTGAGTACAGTATAGCACAAACAAGCTCAATTTGCAACCCCTATTTCCGAAAAATATTAAAAATAATCCTTAAAAGGTTGCAAAACAGGTTGACAAGTGATGGCAAAATAAGTATAATGATAATACCAAAGTTGCATTTTGAGTATTTAAGAAAGGAGAACAGCACTATGAACGCAATCAAAATGGGAATGACAATCGAAGAAGCGGCAGAAACCAGCGGCATCGGCAGAAACACAATGCGAAAGTTGGTGGACTGGGGCAAGCTGCCTGTTCTGAAGGTCGGACGTAAAACCATTATCCGCAGGGATACCTTAGAGCGTTTTATGACCGTCAATCAGGGCAGAAACCTACTGTGTCAGGATGATGTCCGTAAGGTAGAGTAAACCGTTCTCAAAGCCCTCGGCGTTTGAGAGCGAAATACACCCCTCGCACAAATCTACGATTTGTTCAAGTGATATTTCGCCCTTGCAGGGAGCCTGTATCACAGCTTGTCGGCATATACCGCCGCTATGATACAGAGAAAATTGCTGCCGCAATTTTCATTGGCTGTCTCGTCAGCACCCGCCGCCAAAACAGCCGCAACCGACAAGTCGGTTGCAAAATGAGAACGCACCTTTACAACACAGAACGGAGATGATTTATGACACGCCACAGCTTTATTCAGATGTCAAAGCTGTATAATGTCAAGGGAAGAATATCGTATATTACAAGCCATGCAAGACAGGAAAACCTCTATGCCACTTACCGCACCGCAGACAATTCCTTTTGGCGAAACCTTGCAAAAGAATGTCAGCAGGAATTTAAGCGAAGCAACTCGCCGGGGAAGTGTATCGAAGCAAGGGAATTGATAATTGCCCTGCCCGAAGTTTACACCACCTATGAGCCGCAACAGGTACTTGAAGATTTCACAGAGGAATTTCGCAGACGGTACAATGTGGAATGTGTATCGGCACTCCACCACAACAAGAGAAAGACCAATTACCACATCCACCTTATATTCAGTGAAAGGCGGCTACTTGCCGAGCCGGATATAAAGATCGCCACCCGAAGCGTATTCTATGATGAAACGGGCAAGCGGGTACGCACCAAGAAAGAGATCACCGATGAAAGCGGCAAAGTCCGTGAGGGCTGTACCGTTATCCCCAAAGGCGGCATATACGAACAGCACCTTTTCACCGTAAAGGATGACCGCTTCAAAAGCGACCCTTTTCTTCGGGAAGTAAAGGAAATCTATACCGCCCTTATCAATCGGCATATCTCAGACCCCGAACAGCACCTAAAGGTGTTCAATCCCGACAGTATCTATCTGCCAACCAAGAAGATTGGCAAGAACAATCCCAAAGCCGCAGAAATTGAAGCAGACAATGCCGCAAGGCAGGAATGGAACAGAACGGCGGATATGGCACTCATATCAGGGATTGAAGAAGCCAAGATACTGGAAATCAAGAAAGATGAGATCCACCAAAAAGCAAGTCAATCCATTAAAGCGAATGGATGGCTGCCAAATCTGTTCCGCAGTATTGTGGGCAAGGCAAAGGAATTTTTGCAGAACCTGATAAGGCAGACGGCACTACCGCCCAAACCGGTACTCAATATGGATATGGCAGAGTTCCGCACAATGCAGAAGCTGATGATACGGGTGCAGGACAGGGCAAGAGAAATCCGCAGCTTGCAGGATGAAGTACCCAAGTTAAAGGCACAGCTTGCCGAAACAAAGGGTATATTCAAGGGCAAGGAGCGAAAGGCGTTGGAAACGCAGATACAGCAGAGGGAAGAAAAAATCTCCGCTATGCTTGAAACAATACCCGATATTCTGAAAGATGACGGTTATCCCGACGTGCAAGCATTTATGGCAACCTACTGCAAGGCAGAAGTCATAGTTAATAACTACAACCGAGAGCTTGCAGAATGGGAACGCAAGGTCAAAGAAAAAAGCAGACCCGCCGAAAAAGAACGGTATGCACCGCCAGAAAAGCAAAGTGTCCGTGACCAGCTAAGACGGTTGCAGGCAGAGGGCAGACAGACCAAACCCAAGCATCGATCCCACGACAGAGAAAGATAGCTTTAACACCGAAAACAACACCGCAGGGCAGTTTCCCTGCCTTGCGGGATTACATATTACGGGCGGCAAAGAGAAAGCCGCCCCTTTCAATTTGTATGAAAATCTTAGCGAACCTATTGACAATTATAGTCTCTATGCGTATAATATAATTAACAATTTGGTTAAATGTTAAGGGAGGATGTCAAATGGGACTGCAACAGACATTAAAAGCTCTTGCTGACCCAATTCGCCGTGAAATACTAAATATGCTGAAAAAGGGGCGAATGTCTGCGGGAGAGATTACCAACCATTTCTCTGTAACAGCACCTTCGATTTCAAGACATCTATCGGTGTTGAAGGATGCTGACTTAATCAGAGATACAAGAGAAGGAAAGTTCATTTTCTATGAAATCAACACCTCTGTTTTGGAGGAAACTATGCTATGGATTGCAGATTTGAAAGGGGATAATGATAATGCTTAAAAAGAACAAGATTAAGGTTATAATATCGTCAATTATTATTTTACTTCCGGCTTTATTCGGGATCATTATGTGGAATGATTTGCCTGACATTATTACAACCCATTGGGGAGCTGACGGCAATGCGGACGGATTAAGCGGAAAGGTCTTTGCTGTCTTTGGTACACCTATCATACTTTTGATTTTCCATTTTGTTTGTTTGCTTTTTACTTCATTGGATAAAAAACAAAAAGATCAAAATCAAAAAGCATTGGGAATGGTTTTTTGGATTCTTCCGATTATATCCCTTTTCGCAAACGGAATAATGTATCGTGCAGCTTTTGGCAAAGAATTTGATTTAGCATTTTTTATGCCGGCTATGCTCGGAGTAATGTTCATCTTTATAGGCAATTACTTACCCAAAGTTAAACAAAACAGAACGCTGGGTATCAAGATTTCTTGGGCGTTGAATAACGAGGAGAATTGGAATAAAACGCATAGATTTGGCGGTAAGGTCTGGGTAGTTGGAGGACTTATTTTATTGCTCTCCATTTTTCTTCCTCTAAAAGTGATGGTATGGGTTGTAGTATGTGTGATTGCTGCTTTGGCGATTATTCCTATAGTTTACTCTTATTTCATTTACAAACAGCATCAAAAGGAAGGAATTGTATATGCTGAAGCGCCCAAAAGCGGTGCGGAAAAAATTGCGCTTAGAATAACCGCAGTTATAGTACCCATCATTTTATTAGGTGTTGCTCTTTTAATGTTTACTGGTAACATCGAGGTAAAGTGCGAAGATACAGCATTAACGATCAATGCAACCTATTGGACAGACCTGGAGATCGATTATTCCGAAATTGAGACCATTGAATACCGTAAGAATTTAGATGTAGGAGTGCGAACAAGCGGTTTTGGTTCTCCCAAACTATCTATGGGCATTTTCCAAAATGATGAATTTGGATCATACACCTTATATTCCTATACAGGTGCTAAAGAGCATATTATCTTGACTTCCGGCGAGAAAACTCTTGTCATTGGAATGAGCGATCCAAAAGAAACACAGGCAATTTATGATGCGATGTTAGAGAAAGTAGACAAGTAACGAAAATGGGATGAAAAGCCATATTTCAAGCTATTTTCTGACCGCAAAAACAGAGGGGTAAGGTGTTTGTACCTTACCCCTCGATTTTGTGTATTTTGGCGTTACAGTCTCATTTTGCGAACTTTATCATAACCTCGTCAACGGCATCCGTATATCTGCCTTGTGCTATCAGTCTGTTGCGGAAAGCAAGCAAAGCATTGAAGATATACCGCCGCTCCTCTGCTGTGAGGTAAAGGTAATACTTCCGTTTTCTCATACGAAGATCACCTCGGCATTGACAGTTTCCGTAACCGCAGACCGCAGATTGCTCATTCTGCCAACCCATTCCATTTGGTTGTCTGCTTTCAGTTTTTCGGTAATGCCCTCACGCTCTGCCCGTTGTTTCATAAGATGGTCAAACAGTTCCTGTGCCTGTTCTTCAACATCGGCAAGGTGGGATTGCAGTTTGCCGCTTGTCAACAGCTTGATGTAGAACACTTTTCTATGCTCACGGATATACCGCAAATGCCGCTGTCCCCATACTCCGATATGCCTTTCTTCTTTTTCGGCAGGTAATACCAAACAGGGGATGTAATAATCTCCCTGTAATTCATACCATAAGCCGTTGCTGTTATCGTAAATGTACTTGTCCATTATAAAATCCTCCAGTATAATATATTCGCACATATGTCACAGTTTCCTGATTACCACATTTTGTTATATTGTGTTACGAGTTTTTTCTTCCCTTGATTTTTCCCTTATGAGGTCACGAGGGAAGCATAAACAATAGTGAAATCGTATAAAGGGATAAGGCGAGCACACAGCGAAAAATCCTTTATTTCCAAGGCTTTTGGAGGATTTTATTGATAACCTATAACCTCTGTTAAGAGGTCATAATTTATAGAAATTCAAATTCCAGTTTGGAGAATTGAAAAAAACGGAATTTACCTATTAAGACATATAAACTCTTGACAATAAAGCTCCTATATAGTATGTTTTTAATAAACTACTATATAGGAGCTTTTGTATGGAAATGAATGGAGGATTTCTTGTCACCAAAATAAAACAGCTTGGAGACCGGATTTTCGAGAAGATTCTCAGTGAAAAGAATATTGATGCGTTTAATGGAGCCCAGGGACGTATTCTTTATGTGCTGTGGCAGGAGGATGGTATCTCAATCAGGTCACTCTCGACTAAATGCGGATTAGCGATAACATCTCTTACTACGATGCTGGAAAGAATGGAAAATCAAGGGCTGATAAGCCGTGTTCAGTCTGAAACGGACAAAAGGAAAACACTCCTGTTTCTGACTGAGAAAGCACATGCCTTAAAGGGCGAGTACGATTCTGTATCTGATGAGATGGGCAGTATTTACTACAAAGGTTTTTCAGAGGAAGAAATTACCCGGTTTGAGGAATGCCTCGACCGCATCAGAAAGAATCTTGAGGAGTGGCAGAAGTCATGAGTATTTGTATCAAAGATCAGATTCAGAACATGAATATCGTCATTGGCTGCACAGTGGGGTGTACATATTGCTATGCCCGCAACAACGTGAAACGCTGGCATATGATTGATGATTTCGCTGACCCTGAATTCTTTCCGGGTAAGCTCAAGATGATGGAAAAGAAACGTCCGC
>CAJJOP010000004.1:0-143923 GCA_905193415.1 uncultured Roseburia sp. | reverse complement strand
GATAAATTCTGTTGTAATATATCCGATATTTCCGGTCACCAGTAATTTCATACGTTACCTCGTAATCATATATTGCACATTTCTAGCATTTCCAACCTATCATTTATGCAGAAGATGTATTTTCTTTTATCCTCTTTTTATCTTTATACATCTTCTCGTCAGCACAATGGATCAGCTCCGGCAGATTCTTTTCCTCTGCATCTGTCCAGACATATCCCATTGCAACAAAGATAGGAATGTCACTTTGTTCATCGGCAAATTCAATCTCCACTCTGACTTGCCTTATGATCTCTTCTGTTTCTTCGGCTGTCTTGTTTTTCAGGATAATCACGAACTCATCACCGCCGATTCTGTAACACTGACCGTTCTGTCCAACGGCAGCTCTCATACACTTTGCGATCGTGATAATAAGCTCATCACCTTTATTATGTCCCAGGCTGTCATTTATCTTCTTCAGATTGTTGGCATCCATCATTATGTAGGAAATCATTCCTGGGAAAATGAGAGGCTGAAGGTAACCTCCGCCTTCGTAACACCGTCGGAAGCATCAATCGTCTACTCACCTTCCGGGGCACTTACTTTTCCTGTAAAAATTCTGTCGGGAACATTCTCATATCTCCCGCAAATATATAATGCAGCTACCATAAAGAAGATAATTATAAGAGTAACTGCAGTATGTATCTTTTTCATAATCATTCTCTCTTATAATATTTTTTGCCATTCCGGCAGATATAATCGCGTCAGCATAACTGCCGAACCATTTCTTAATTATACCACAGCTTCTCATTTTCGAATTTATTTTTTCAAGTTTTTTAATTCTCGCATCAATACTTTTGATACAAGCAGCTGGCGAAGAAAAAAGTGACTTTTCAAGACTAGTCTTAAACAAGATTCCTTTTCCTCTAGTCCTTGACTCGTTATACCTGGTACCAAAATACCATATTCCGTTACACTCTCTTACAGTCAAACATTTTCTTATCATCTCTTAGAGCGCACCCATGGTGTGCAAACTAAAAAGAAGAACCTGCCTACGCAAGTTCTTCCCATTTTTCATATAATGCTTCCAGTTCTTCTTCCAGAGCATCTTTTTCTTTCTGTAATTCTCCTAGCTTTGCAGAATTGGTTGCAATAGCCGGATCGACAAATCTCTCATCAATCTCAGCCATTTTTTCTTCGATCTCTTCAATACGCTGCTCCGTCTTCTTCAGCTCATTTTCTTTTTTTCGCTGACGCGCCATCTCTTCCTTCTGCTGCTTCCAGTCCTGTTTTCCGGCAGTTTCCTGTCGGTCTACAATCTCCGTCTCTTCTTCCTGTTTCAGATATACAGCTTCCAGACTATCCTTTTTCTCCAGATAATAATCATAATTTCCGATATAGTTAATGATCTGTCTGCCGGTCAGATTCATGATCCTGGTCGCTGTCTTGTTGATAAAATACCGATCATGGGACACAAACAGCACCGTTCCCTCATACTGATTCAGAGCAGATTCCAAAATCTCTTTAGAAGTAATATCCAAATGGTTCGTCGGCTCGTCCAGAATCAGGAAATTTGCTTCGGAGAGCATCAGTTTCGCCAGAGAAACCCTGCCCCGCTCGCCACCGCTGAGATCCTCAATCCGTTTATAGACATCATCTCCTGTAAACAAAAAAGCTGCCAGCAATGTACGGATCCGGGTCTCAGTCAGCTTTGGATATGCATCAGCGATCTCCTGAAAAATCGTCTTATCCATATGCAATACCTGATGCTCCTGATCATAATAGCCGATCTTTACTCTGGAACCAAGTCGGAATTCTCCGGCATCTGCAGGCACTAGCTCATTCAATATTTTTAAGATTGTCGTCTTTCCGGTTCCATTCTGTCCAATCAGAGCCACACGTTCCCCGCGCTTGATTTCAAAATTAATATCAGAAAACAACTTCTTTTCACCGTATGATTTGGAAAGTCCGGTAACCGTCAGCACATCATTACCGCTGATGATCTCGGGAGTCAAATTCAGATGAATCTCCGTATTTTCTTCCGTCGGCCGTTCCAGTACATCCATTTTTCCCAGTTGTTTTTCCCGGCTTTCCGCGCGTTTAATTGATTTCTCCCTGTTGTAGGATTTCAGTTTTGCAATGACCTCTTCCTGATGTTTGATCTCCCTCTGCTGGTTCAGATATGCTTTTAGCTGTGCATCCCGAAGTTGCTGTTTTTTCTCCGCATAAGCACTATAATTTCCCTGAAAAACAATGGACTTATGCATGCTGATCTCAACTACCTTCGTAACCACACGATCCAGAAAATATCGGTCATGTGCAACGATCACTACTGCTCCTTTATAATTCAGCAAAAATGTTTCCAGCCAGGAAATAGAATCAATATCCAAATGGTTGGTCGGCTCATCCAACAGGATCACATCCGGTCTGGTAACCAGCAGCTTTGCCAGCGCAACTCTTGTTTTTTGTCCACCGGACAATGCTTCTACCTGATGGGAAAATTCTTCTTCCGCAAATCCGAGACCTTTTAAGATGCCAGTCACTTCACTGTGATAGGAATATCCATCTAACGCCTCAAATTCATGCAGCAGTTTATGATAGCTTTCCAGATGTTCTTCCAGTTCTTTTCCCTGAAAACGGTTCATATCCGCTTCCATCTGCCGGATGCGTTCTTCCATATCGATCACATACCGCTTTGCTTCCAGCACTTCCTCATAGATCGTATGATGAAACGAAATGTCCTGATGCTGTGCAAGATATCCAATCGTCTTGCCTTTTGCAAGAGTTACGCTTCCATCATCCGCAGACATCTCCTGCATGATAATCTTCAGCAATGTGGATTTTCCGGCGCCGTTAATGCCTACGATCGCCACTTTTTCATATTCTTCAACGCCAAATGAAACATTTTTTAATACATCTTCTTCTCCAAAAGATTTGCAAATATTCTGGCAGGATAAAATCATTGTACTTCCTCCGTATCTATATGATCTCCAACACGACACAAAGGCGGTAGTAAACTACCGCCTCCGTGCTCTTAAACAAAAGGAGTTTTTATACAAAAACTATACAAAATGAAATATCCGTTACATAAGTGTAACTTCAATAACAAGAATATCATACCTCATTTTATGATATCCGTCAATACTTTCAGACAATTTTATCTTACAGCATGCCTTCCAGTGTTTTTCTGATTGCCTGAATAAATTCAAGACTGTTCAGTGTAGTCGGATTCTCAATTTCGGTAATCAGGGCAAGATCTTTGGTCATCTTTCCACTTTCAATCGTATCTATGCAGGCTTTCTCCAGCTTGTCTGCAAATGCACTCAGCTCTGGCAGGTTATCCAGCTGACCTCTCTTGCGAAGCGCGCCTGTCCATGCAAAGATGGTTGCAACGGAGTTAGTAGAAGTCTCTTCGCCTTTCAGATGTTTGTAATAATGTCTCTGAACGGTTCCGTGAGCTGCTTCGTACTCATATACGCCTGACGGAGATACCAGTACAGAAGTCATCATTGCAAGAGAACCAAATGCAGAGGAGATCATATCACTCATAACGTCTCCATCATAGTTCTTGCATGCCCAGATAAAGCCGCCTTCAGATTTCATAACGCGGGCTACTGCATCATCGATCAGTGTATAGAAATATTCAATGCCTGCTTCTTTGAATTTTTCATCGTATTCAGCATCATAGATTTCCTGGAAGATATCTTTGAATGTATGGTCATATTTTTTGGAAATGGTATCTTTTGTAGCAAACCACAGTGTCTGTTTTGTATCCAGCGCATAATTAAAGCAGCTTCTTGCAAAACTTTCAATGGAACTGCAGATATTGTGCTGTCCCTGGATGATACCTGCTCCGGTAAAGTCGTGGATCAGTTCTCTTGTCTCTGTACCATCTTCTGCAGTATAAACAAGCTCTGTTTTTCCCGGTCCCGGAATCTTCATTTCAGATGCTTTATATACATCGCCGTATGCATGACGTGCGATCGTGATCGGCTGTTTCCAGTTCTTTACACATGGCTCAATGCCTTTGACTTTGATCGGCGCACGGAATACGGTTCCGTCCAGGATCGCACGGATCGTACCGTTCGGGCTCTTCCACATTTCTTTTAAGTCATATTCTTTGACACGGGCAGCATTCGGTGTGATCGTTGCACATTTAACAGCTACGCCATATTTTAATGTTGCATTTGCAGAATCAAATGTAACCTGATCATCAGTTTCATTTCTGTGCTCCAGACCAAGGTCATAATATTCTGTTTTCAGATCAATAAATGGGATCAAAAGTTCATCTTTGATATATGTCCAGAGGATTCTGGTCATTTCGTCTCCATCCATTTCTACTAACGGTGTGGTCATTTTAATTTTATCCATCGTTATATCCTCCTCATTTTATCTATTCGCCATTGATTCTAATTATAAACCCTTTATTTCTTCTGTCAATTATCGTTAAAGTCCCCGTACCTACTCATTTTTAAGTAGATGGCAATTCCCGCATACTGAATGTTTCCACTGATTCTGACAGCTTTCTCAAACACAAACGATTCTCATTTATAATATTTCCCACACATTAAAACAGCCTTGTTTTACTGACCTTATGCATCCCCATCCTTATATGGTAAATATATTTTTCTGAAAATATTTTTCTTTTATAGAAACACTGACAAGCACACTGCATAGTATGTAATTGTAAAAGCAAAACGGAGGTTTTACTATGAGTGATTTAGCTGCTACAAACTGTGGATGTGACTGCGGAGATAATAACAGCTGTAACAGCCTGTTATGGATCATCCTGTTACTGTGCTGCTGCGGTGGAAATAATGGTTCTCCATTCTCCGGCAATAATGGCTGCGGCTGTGACAACATCTGGATCATCCTTCTGCTGCTGTGCTGCTGCGGCAACGGAAACAACGGCGGTTGTTTCTAACAAAAAGGGGAGCGAAATGCTCCCTTTTTTAATCTTCTTTTTTATAATGTCTGGTCAATGACACAATCGGCTTCCCTTTCTTCTGCTTCTGCCAGCGCATCTCCTTCTGCCGCTCCTGTTCTTCCTTTCGTCGGATACAATCTTCATCTATCATATAAACTCCGTCTTCGTCCTGGATCAGGCGTCTTTTCATGGCTTTTCCTCCTTACCTTTTTCGTTCATTCTGTCATCGCTGATAATGCATCACAAAATATTGTTTCCCACTTATATAATATATGCAGCGAACCCATGTTTTGTCATATTTATCCCGTTCATGCATATGTTTAATAAAAAAGACAGGTTATCACTTTATGGAAGAAACTACCACACGCCCCTTACTGGATACACTGATTGAAAGCCGGGAATTGCAGATTTTAAAAACAGTGATTCCCTATATGCAGGAATCTCAGCAAAAAAATATGGCAATCCTCATTAAATTTATGGAGTTGCAGAAAACAGCTGCCCTCTTTGATACTCCGGATGACGATGCATCGCAGGAACTGCATGCCTGTGCAGGCGAATCCGACACGGAACGATTGTCAAAAATGCTACAGGCCATCCGCGGCTTTTTTACCGAGAAAGAAGCAGAAAACATTGACATGATCCTGAACTTTCTGGATATGTCCACCGGGTATGATATGATGTTCCATTCATAACCCTACTTTCCCCTAATGTTCTATATAAGGCAAAATTTACAGTAAGAAATCCATTCCGGATTCCCCCAAAATACATATAATATTAATATTCATACTACCGATTAAAAACTTTCTTCAAAATATACTTTGTAATTATATCAAAGAACTTAACTTTAAATTCCATCAAACAAATTTATAGAAAGGCTTTTTATGAATTCAGATATTTTTAACAATCCTCTCTTCCAGAGCCTTGCTCCGGAAAAATTAAGATTCATACAGGAATTTCATCAAATGGCAAAACCATCCGATTCCAAACAAGCGGCGCCCTTTTTTATGCAGATGATGCAGCAGGCACGGCAGAAAGGCATTCAGTTTACCCCGAATGAAACCGAATTGCTGATACAGCTTTTGAAAAGTAACATGTCCGAAGCAGACCAGAAAAAAGCAGATATGATGCTGCGATTTTTTCACAGAAAAAACTGAGCGGAGCATACCTTGGAAGCGTCCTGTTACATGGGCAACCTTATGTCTTAACGCACAATTCCAGTCAGATTTTTTATTAAAAGCTGCAAAAAACAGGAGATACCATCGTTAGAAAGTAATTACTTTCTAACGACGATCCTCCTGTTTTTTAATATACTTGATATTTTGTTCCGGCAAGATATTAAACAAACCGTTTATCTTTATATCATATACAATCTACTCTCCATAAAACCTATCCCACATCTTGCAGGTCTCATTCAAACCATTGTTCGCATAAAGGAACTCAACCCTCATTCCATGTTCTATGTTTATTCATCATACATGATATAGAGCTTTATATTTCTGCAATTATTTTGCAACAATGTTGATGATTCTGCCCGGTACATAAATCTCTTTAACGATATTTCCTGACAGTTTATCGCCAAGTGCTTCTTTTCCGGCAGCCAGAGCATCTTCTTTGCTGATGTCTGCAGATACTTTGATGACGCATTTTGTCTTACCGTTGATCTGAACAGCGATTTCTTTCTCGTCATCTACCATTGCATCTTTGTCGTATTCCGGCCAACGACACTCGTATACGCTGGTCTCATGTCCAAGCTGACTCCACAATTCTTCTGCGATGTGTGGTGCAAACGGTGCCATAAGTACAACCAGTGTCTCCAGTGTCTCTTTATCCACACCGTCTTTTTTCGCCATATCAGTCAGTTTGTTGGTGTACTCCATGAATCCGGAGATAACAGTATTCAGGCTGAAGCTTTCCAGACGGGTTGTGATATCATAGATCATTTTATGACGGATCTTCAACAGCTCTTTGCTCTCTTTTACGCCAGCATCTTTGTTGTCCAGCACCAGTTTCCAGAGACGGTTGATGAAACGATATACACCATCGATTCCTCTGTCATCCCACTCAGAATCCAGTTCTGGCGGTCCTACGAACAGTTCATAGAGGCGCAGGGAATCACAGCCATAATCTCTTACCAGATCATCAGGGGAGATTACATTGCCTTTTGATTTACTCATCTTGATACCGTTCTTACCAGTGATCATACCCTGGTTGAACAGTTTGTGGAACGGCTCATCAAAGTCGATCACGCCGATATCGCACAGGAATTTTGTATAAAATCTGGAATACAGCAGATGAAGAACCGCATGCTCTACACCACCGATATACATATCTACCGGCAGGTATTTGTCTGCTTTCTCTCTGGATACCAGCTCTTTATCATTTTTGCTGTCCACATATCTGAGGAAATACCAGGAAGAACCAGCCCACTGTGGCATGGTATTAGTCTCACGTTTTGCAGGTTTTCCACAGCATGGGCAGGTCGTATTTACCCAGTCTTCAATGCCGGCCAGCGGAGATTCGCCGGTACCTGTCGGCTGATAGGATTCTACATCCGGCAGTAACAGCGGAAGCTCTTCTTCCGGAACCGGTACAGCGCCACAGTCCGGGCAGTGTACGATCGGGATCGGCTCGCCCCAGTAACGCTGACGGGAGAATACCCAGTCACGGAGCTTATAATTGGTTGTCGCTTTACCAATGCCCATCTCTTCGATCATGTGCGGAGCTTCTTTTTTCAATACAGAAGACTCCATACCATTCCAATTACCGGAATTGATCATGGTACCTTTTGCATCGGTATAAGCTTCTGTCATATTTTTGATTTCTTCGCCATCTTTAGCGATTACCTGAATGATCGGTATATTGAATTTTGTAGCAAACTCAAAGTCACGGTCATCATGTGCCGGTACACACATAATCGCGCCGGTACCATAGTCAGCCAGTACATAGTCAGACAGCCAGATCGGCACTTTTGCGCCATTGATCGGGTTGATCGCATAAGATCCGGTAAATACACCGGTCTTTTCTTTATCCTGCAGACGGTCTACAGAAGATTTCAGAGAAGTCTGATAAATATAATCTTCTACAGCCTGTCTGGTATCATCGGTAGCCAGCTCTTTTGCCAGTGCATGCTCCGGTGCAAGTACCATAAATGTTGCGCCGTAAAGAGTATCCGGTCTGGTCGTATAGACAGTAATCTCATCGTCTCTTCCATCGACTTTAAACTGAACCTCAGCACCATAGCTTTTGCCAATCCAGTCTGTCTGCATCTTTTTAACTTTTTCCGGCCAGTCAAGTTTGTCCAGATCATTTAACAGACGGTCTGCGTATGCAGTGATCTTTAACATCCACTGGTTCAGGTTTTTCTTTGTTACGTCAGCGCCGCAACGCTCACATTTTCCGTTTACAACTTCTTCGTTTGCAAGTCCGGTCTTACAAGAAGGACACCAGTTGATCGGCATCTCTTTCTGGTAAGCAAGTCCTGCTTTGAACATTTTTACGAAGATCCACTGGGTCCATTTGTAGAAATTCGGATCTGTGGTATTTACTTCCATATCCCAGTCGTAGATTGCTGCGATCTCTTTGATCTGGCGTTTGATATTTGCGATGTTATCTGCTGTGGATTTTGCAGGATGTACGCCCATTTTGATAGCATAATTCTCTGCCGGAAGTCCGAACGCATCCCAACCCATCGGATGGATCAGGTAATATCCCTGCAGCATTTTATATCTGCTCCAGACATCAGAAATAACATATCCTCTCCAATGTCCTACATGCAGTCCGTTTCCGGAAGGATACGGGAACATGTCCAGACAATAATATTTCGGTTTTTTTCCATCATTGACGTTGACAGGATGTTCTTCCCATTTCTTACGCCATTTCTGCTCAATCTCTCTGTGATTGTATGGTATAGCCATAATTACGATTCCTCCTAATATCTCAATGGTTTCCCGACTGTGAAAAACCACAAGTATCTTTATCAATATGTACCCACTGATCCAAAATAAATCAAACCATCATTCTGAATCCGCTCTGATTATGGTTCTGCTCTTCAAAATCAACTGTCAGCCTGCCTTTTTTTGTCTGACTTTCTATGTTTTTGTAAAAACCTGTCCTATTCCGTATCCAAAATTGATACCGACAATCGTTTTTTCATTGTCAAACACTAATTTTGAAAACACTGCACCAAGAATACATATACGATAAGAATTTTATCACACCCATGATAATTGTCAAGGGCAGTCATCTGTGAAAAACATGATACCGAAGGGAAAAAACACAATTTCCTGTTCTTGCTGTCAGCTCAGTTTACATTTATATACACATTGCACAAAGGTCTTTCAGAAACTTTAACAGTAAAAAACGAACTCCCTTGCGAACAGGAAAGGAGACATATCCTGCTCTGCGAAGGGAGTTCGTGTGTGAAATATCTTTTACCGTTGCTTCAACTCATAACCCGAGCAAAAGCATCCGATATGAAGATACATGTATGCTATTTTCTATACGTTTGTCTGGATTATTTTTTCTATAGTTCTATCTGTTTAAACTGCATCGGAAGCATTTGCTCTCGCTGCGATCTCACGCTCCTGTACATCAGATGGAGCCTGCTCATAACGTGCAAATTCATATGAGTAATCGCCGCTTCCTCCCGTCATGGAACGAAGGTCTGTGGTGTAGCCAAACAGTTCTGACATTGGCACATCTGCAATGATCTCCTGCTTGCCGCCTTCAATCGGATTCATGCCGAGAACACGACCACGGCGTTTGTTCAGGTTACCCATGATATCGCCTGTATATTTATCCGGAACAACAACTTTCAAAGATACAATCGGCTCAAGCAGTACCGGAGAAGCCTCCATGAATCCCTGTTTAAACGCCTGGATCGTAGCCATCTTGAATGCCATCTCGGAAGAATCTACCGGATGATAAGATCCATCATACAGAACTGCCTTAACACCAACGACCGGATATCCAGCCATCGGACCTTTTTCCACAGATTCCTGAATACCTTTTTCTACTGCCGGGAAGTAATTCTTCGGAACAGCTCCACCAACAACAATCTGGTCAAATTCATAGGATTCTTCCAGGTTTCCAGAAGGCTCAAATGTCATCTTTACATGACCATACTGCCCATGTCCGCCAGACTGTTTTTTGTATTTGTATTCTACATCTGCTTTCTTACGGATTGTCTCACGGAAAGCAACTTTCGGTTTTTCCAGTGTAATCTCTACTTTATATTTTTCTTTTAATTTACTTACCACCACATCCAGCTGCTGATCGCCGATACCATAAAGCAATGACTGACGGTTCTCACTGTCATTGACAGCCTTTAAGGTAAGGTCTTCCTGCATCATCTTCTGCAATGCCTGGGATACTTTGTCCACATCCCCCTTATTTACCGGTTTGTAACTCATGTATGTATATGGACGGGATACGGCAGTCTTAATAAAGGTAAGCGGTGTCGCCTTGGTAGATAATGTATCCGTAGTCTGCACTTTTCCTAATTTTGCCAGTGCTCCGATATCGCCGGCATGCAGCTCTTGCACTTCCTCTGGTTTGTTACCGCGAAGTACATATACTTTGCCGATCTTATCATCCATACCGTGCTCTTCATTATATAAAACATCATCGGTCTTGATAACGCCGGAAGTTACCTTGATCAAAGAATATTTTCCGATAAACGGATCAACAATCGTCTTAAATACATAGGCGCTTTTTGCTTTTGCAAAATTGAAATCTGCATCGTATACTTCGTTAGATTTGATATTGATCGCTTTACACTCTTTTTTCTCCGGGCTTGGCAGATATTTTACAATATCATCTAATAATGTATAGATGCCTTTTGCCATTGTGCCGGAAGCCATGGAAATCGGAACCATAGAACCATCGCACACATTGGTATGTAATACCTGACGAATCTCATTTTCAGAAAATTCATCGCCGGCAAAATAGCGTTCCATATATTCTTCACTGGTCTCAGCTACGGATTCCAGAAGCGCATCCCGGCAAATCTCCAGATTTTCGAAAGAATAATCAGGAACATCTGTCTTATCTACCGTTCCATCTTCTTTCCAGCGTTTTGCTTTCATTTGAATGACATTTACATATCCGACGAACTGACCATTCTCACGGATTGGCAAATGCAACGGAGCAATCTTCTTTCCATACATCTCCTGCAGATCTACAACGACCTGACGGAAGCTTGCATTGTCATCATCCATATTGGTAACCCAGATCATTCTCGGAAGATTATAACGTTCACAGATCTCCCATGCTTTCTGTGTGCCAACTTCTACACCGGCTTTACCGTTTACAACGATGATCGCTGCATCTGCGGCTGCGGCTGCTTCTTCCACTTCACCCACAAAATCGAAAAATCCCGGTGTGTCCAGAAGATTAATTTTCACATCTCTCCATTCGATCGGTACGACAGATGTGCTGATAGAAAATCCTCTTTTGATCTCTTCTTTATCATAATCGCTGATGGTATTGCCATCAGCAACTTTCCCCATACGATTGGTAATCCCTGCAAGATACGCCATTGCTTCTACCATTGTAGTCTTTCCGGAACCCCCATGTCCCAGTAATACAACGTTGCGGATCTTGTCTGTGGTGTAAACATTCATAGTTAAATACCTCCATGCCCTTCAAAAATCTTAGGTATATTGTACTAAACTTTTTGAATAATTACAAGCTTTTTATGCATTTTTAACACTATTTTCTCGAATTTTTCTGAAAGTTTTTGTCAATTACCTGTTTTCTCTGGCAGTATTTTGCCATGCACTTTTTCACGTTAAAGTGTTGACATATTTAGTAAAAACCATTATCATAGACGACATGGCAGAATACTTATCAAATGGCTAAAACAGCCACTTTCTCAAAAAAATACCAGATTCTGCAAATGACATACATATTAATAAGGAGGAAACGTTCATGATTGTAGTAATGAAACCACTGGCATCCGATGCTTCAGTAAAACAGGTCATCCAGACCATCGAGGGCAAAGGACTTTATGCCCACCTGTCCGCAGGAAAAGAAGTTACAATCATCGGCGTTGTTGGGGATAAAACAAAGTTAGATAAAGACTGTATTCAGGCAATGCCAGACGTAGAAAAAATCGTAAATATTACAGAGAGCTATAAGCTCGCAAACATAAAGTTCCATCCGGAACCGACTACTTTAACACTTCCACACACATCCATCGGGCCGGAAAACCTTACCGTTATGGCAGGTCCTTGTGCCGTTGAAAATGAGGAGCAGATCCTTGCCGCTGCAAGAGGCGTAAAAAAAGCCGGTGCAACCATGCTCCGTGGCGGCGCATTCAAACCTCGTACCAGTCCGTATTCTTTCCAGGGACTTGGCGAAGATGGACTGAAACTGATGAAAATGGCATCCGAAGAGACCGGACTTGATACTATCTGCGAAGTAACCAGCTGTAAAGCACTGGAGATTGCCGTAAACTATGTGGATATGATCCAGGTCGGTGCGCGGAACATGCAGAACTTCGAGCTGTTAAAAGAAATCGGACATGCAGGACTTCCTGTTATGTTGAAACGTGGACTGTCTGCTACCATTGATGAATGGTTAAACGCAGCTGAATACATCATGTCCTACGGCAACGAGCAGGTAACTTTATGTGAACGCGGCATCCGTACTTTTGAGACAGCCACCAGAAACACTCTGGATCTCAGTGCGGTCTGCGTATTAAAAGAAAGAACCCATTTACCAGTCATCGTAGATCCAAGCCATGCCACCGGCGTAAGAAGCTATATCCCGCCACTTTCCAAAGCAGCGGTAGCCTGCGGTGCTGACGGACTGATCATTGAAGTACATCCAGATCCGTCCTGTGCACTTTCCGACGGACCACAGTCCTTAAACATTCCGGAATTTGAGCAGTTCATGAAAGAGCTTCGTACATTTACCATTCTGGCAGGGAGGGTGTTTTAAATGATTCCATCTAAAATAGGTTTTATCGGATTAGGACATATCGGCGGTTCTGTGGCAAAAACAATCCACAGAATCTACCCGGGCATCGAGCTGATCGCCTTTGACACTTCAAAAGATACCTTAAAAGAGGCACTGGAAACCGGTCTGATCACAACCGGTTATTCCGAGATCACAGATGACTTCGCATCCTGCGATTACATCTATCTGTGTGCACCGGTTCTTATTAATACGGAATATCTTCCAACGATGAAAAAACTGATCGCCCAAAATCCAGACCTGCTACTGACCGATGTGGGCAGTGTAAAACACGGCATCCACGAAGCCATCATCGAACAGGGTATGGAAGAAAACTTCATCGGCGGACATCCGATGTGCGGAACGGAACATACCGGATTTTCCTATTCTACTGCCTATATGCTGGAAAATGCTTACTACATCATTACACCAACAGCCAAAACGTCGAAAGCAAAAGTACAGGAATTCCAGACTTTTACCGCTTCTCTGGATGCAGTAACCATGGTACTGGATTACAAAGAGCACGATTTCATGGTAGGCTCTGTCAGCCATCTGCCTCATGTTATATCTGCTACCCTTGTGAACCTGGTCAAACATCTGGACAATGCAGACGGCACCATGCGTACCATCGCAGCCGGAGGATTTAAAGATATTACACGTATCTCCTCTTCCTCACCGCTGATGTGGGAAAACATCTGCCAAGCAAACAAACAGCAGATTCTGGAACTTGTGGACACTTATGTGGCATCCATACAGGAGATCCGCAACACCATCGCAGAGGGCAATGGCAAAGACATCTACGCATTCTTTGAAAGCGCCAAAGATTACCGGGATTCCTTCTCCGTAAGCATTTCCGGACCGATCAGCCAGTCCTTCCATCTGTTCTGCGACCTGACAGACGAAGCCGGCGGCATCGCAACCGTTGCCACCATCCTCTCCACCAACAATATCAATATCAAAAATATCGGTATTACCCACAACAGAGAATACGAACAGGGCGTGTTGAGCATCGAATTTTATACCTATGCCGCATGCAAACAGGCAATTGAATTATTACGGAAATACCATTATACTGTATATGAATAAATTGGTTTTCTGTTTTTAAATGATTATCGAAAAATGATTACCGGCAGGGACTGATGAAATCTGGTCACTGCCGATATTTTTATTTTTCATATATTTTCAAATTAATAATGGATAGCTCAAATGTTCAAAAAAATCTTTCATAACTAATATTTATCCAATTTACAAAAAACTTACTTAAAGGATGTAACTAACATATGCAGATTACAACAACAAAAGCATTAAAGGGAACGGTTACAGTTCCCGGCGACAAATCAATCTCCCACCGCTCCGTTATGTTCGGCGCAATCTCCCGGGGCATGACAGAGGTAACGAACTTCTTGCAGGGAGCCGACTGTCTCTCTACCATTGCCTGCTTCCGGAAACTGGGCATTGAGATTGAAAATAATACAGACTCCGTAAAAATATATGGCAAAGGCCTGCACGGTCTGACAGCGCCGACAGAAATTCTGGATGCTGGAAACAGCGGCACAACAACCAGACTGATCTCCGGTATTCTCGCCGGTCAGCCGTTTGACACCACTATTACCGGCGATGCTTCCATCCAGAAACGCCCTATGGGACGGATCATGACACCGCTCTCTCTGATGGGTGCGTCTTTTGACAGCAAAAACAAGAATAACTGTGCCCCGTTTACCATTCACGGCGGCAATCTTCATGGAATCCACTACGATTCTCCCGTTGCTTCCGCACAGGTAAAATCCAGCATTCTTTTAGCCGGTCTCTATGCAGATGGAAAAACTTCTATCACAGAACCACAGTTATCCAGAAACCATACTGAACTGATGCTGAGCGGTTTCGGAGCAACGATCATATCTGAGGGTACAACTGCTACCATCGAGCCAGACCCAATCCTGACCGGCCAGAAAATCGCTGTACCGGGCGATATCTCTTCTGCTGCCTACTTTATTGCAGCCGGACTGATCACTCCGGGTTCCGAAATCCTGATCCAGAATGTGGGTACCAATCCGACCCGTGACGGCATCCTGCAGGTTGCAAAAGCTATGGGAGGCAATGTAACAATGCTGAATGAGCGTACCGTTTCCGGCGAACCGGTAGCAGATCTGCTTATTAAATCCAGCAATCTGAAAGCCACCGAAGTAGGCGGCGACCTGATTCCGACACTGATCGACGAGATTCCGGTCATCGCAGTCATGGCATGCTTTGCCGAAGGCACCACGATCATCAAAGATGCGCAGGAACTGAAAGTCAAAGAATCTGACCGTATCGCCGTAGTAACCGAAAACTTAAAAGCCATGGGTGCCGATATCGAAGCGACTGACGATGGCATGATCATACGCGGTGGGAAACCGCTTCACGGTGCACTGATCCAGACCCATATGGATCACCGCATCGCCATGTCCTTTGCCGTAGCCGGCATAAATGCTGATGGCGAAACAACCTTCTCCGATGCCTCCTGCGTAGATATCTCCTATCCGGGATTCTTTCAGGATATGCTGGGGTTGGCGGAGTAGGTAACATCAGGAAGAACATATTATATAAAAAAGACTAATTTTGATAACAAGATGGTACTATTCCCACAATCGTTAGATTTTCACTTCTAACTTTTAGAACAGTTCAACTGCTTATCAAAATCAGTCTTTTTTATTCAAGATTTTCAGTTTTCCAATGGAGATTAATTTTATCCATTTGTGAAAGAATTTCTGTCTCAACATTTTTCGTCAGATATGCCGGATTTAACGTTTTCTTTGCATATGCAAGATAGGTTCCTTTTGTTTCGTTACTTAAACATGCCGTAAAAAATCTTTCCCAGCTAAAATATTCCTGACTTTCTATATATTCGTATGGACTATCTACGATTTTAGTTATGACATTATTTTCTAATATTCCAGAGTGCAAGATCAGCCATTCAAATGATTCTGGTAAATATATAGCAATATCATTCCTGTTTTTTATCAACTGTAATACTCTGTCAATTTCTGAACCAAATGCAGCACCATCAGCAATTACCAGTACATTTTCATCTTTATGATGATTCAGAAAATGAAAAACATTTGATTTTCCATTCATTGATTCGCACTTTAACATATTTTCTTTACATATATTATCAAAAAACTGGTATCCAGAATTACTATCCTCTGTAACGACAACCTCCGGCTCTATATTTTTACGATATACATCAACACCATATATTCTGTAAAACTCATGATAGCTTTGTTTTAAAGTTCCATATTTTCCAGAAGTACGAATCCCATAAATTTCTTCCACACTATAAGGCAATGTAGGAAGAGATTCTCTGGATATAATGACATAATAATTATCTGTTTCCTGAATTGCACTTGCAAATTCCTGCGTTTTAATAAAATCATTTCCTTCATCAATAAATACGATACTATCAAACATTGCTGACAACTGTTCTTTCCAAAATGATCCTTCTAAAACATAACACTTCTTATCACAGCTTAATTCAACCGGTGTTCCCGATGGATTGTTCACATAATCTCGTATCATATCTACAAGTGTCGTTTTTCCTGTTGCACTATCTCCACGAATTACAGTCAGATTTCTCCGTATCTCAAAATCATATTTTATACGTTTTGTAGAAATAATAATCCTATGCTTTCCCTTCATCTATCCACACCCCCACTAAACAAACTCCCCAGCTATCGGCACCAATTCTCTCATAGAATGAACAATCTGATTTGTATTCAAAATACGAACCGTAAAAGAATCTTCCCCAAAATCCATTAGATGGCGAAGATTAACCGTTCGATCTTCTGATTCAGCAATTTTCAATAACCACCTTGCACAATTATCCCCACAAGTAGATACATTAAAAATTTTATCCTTTTCAAACTTAACCAGAATTAATGTTTTTACTCCTCCTGACAAACCAACTGGCGGTATTTTTCCTAAAACAGGACTGTCTATTACACCACTGTCCAAAACAACAGACTTGTCCACGTCCAAGATCATTTCTTTCACAAAAGGATCTGTAATCCACTCATCTTCATAATCAAATTTAAAATAAGATGCTGTATTATATACAGCGTCTTTCATGTCTCCATAAAAAATATTCAGCATGCCATCACTTCCTTTCTGCGACTATCCAACACTTCTTTCTTACTATGCTTATATAGAATATATTACCTGCACATCCTTCTATGATTTTCTAGTCAACAACTAAATTTATATATATTTCAAACATAGCAAATAGAAATAAATCTTCCATCGTATTTATAGCCCATGAACCATCCTCCACACAGCCATAAAATTTATTTGTTGTTTTTACTTTTGGATTATATATTGCAACATATTTTGCGATTGTAGTTGCAAACTGACAGGCCTCTATTTCTTCTACGTCTCGAAAATCATATATCTGTGACAAAGCTTTTATCGGTGTGTTTTTGGGATCATTGCTATTAAAAGCATCTGATAATATATCTATAATAGCCATTTCATATGTAGAAGTTTTATCAAAATTTTTCCATAAGCTTTTTCCAAATGTACCATGCATATAAGAAGGTTCATATTGAATCCTATCAATCGGAATCGTATTTTCCCCATATCTAGTCACACTACGCTCAATATATTTTCCACCATCATAAAAAATATCTATATCTTCTGGGAAATATTGTTCACATACATCAACTACTGCCTTGCAACATACTCTAAAAAAATCTTGTATACATTCTACACATAAATCTAACTTACAAAATTTTAAAATTTCATTTTGTATTTCTTTTGTAAAACAACAAAAGTCTCTATACATTTTACGATGATAGCAATGCATGTCATCATACATAGCAGCCATTACACATAAAGGAATCAAATCACGATATTCAGAATTTTCGGAAAGAAATGTTAGCGCCTTTGATTTCACTTCTTCTACATGTCTTTCTTCATCTCGTTGATTCCATTGCTTCTCCAGAAAATTCATTTTTTGAGTTTGTTTATATTGAATAACAGCTATTATAATTGTTGATATTAATGCCGCTATAGAACAGATTATATTTATAATACTTTCAATTTTCATCTGTCTTCTCTATAAAATCCTTTCCTGCTTATTAGATCAACACTATCTAAAAACATGACTTGTTCCTTTTACCTCGTCCCAGACATAGCAATTCCAGGAATCACTATAGCGCAACAAATCTTTATCCAGTATAAATTTCTCTTCAAATCGATCCGATATATATTTAAGAAAAATTAATCCCAATACTACATTTTTGTATTCAGATGCATCCATATTTCCCCGCAAAACACAGGCTGCATCCCAAATCTGCTTTTCAAATCCTATATCAGCAGTATTTGTATTCTTTTTTGCCATTCAATAGTGCCTCCCACTCAATATATTCTAACTATTTTCATTATATAAGATTTCCGTCTAAAAATCTAGCTGACCTATATATTTAAGTCATATTCATAGGGTATCTGATAAAACGCTTTGCATATATAGTTAATTTTCAACAACATCCCTTATTTCCAATATATTTTATTATTACAAATGCCATTTTTGAAATATTTTTCTTTATTGTGATATTTTCATCATAATTATAGTTGTATAAGCACAGTGCTACACCGTAGCAGATCTGCGACCGGAGAACTCACGAATACATATAACAACAATGCCAGAAATACTTACTAAGACATTATCCAACATCTTAGCTGTACTTCTGGCATCATAAATCCATTACTTCATATACTCTTCAATTTTATTTTTGCAATCAATAATGGCTTCCTCTTTCAGCACAAGGCTTTTGCCTCCATAGTTTTCTATGTACTCTACCAGCAGGTCGCTCTTAACCAATGGGACACTGCAGTTTTTCACACCTTCAATAATCATCTTGGAATGTGCCATGCAGATGATACTGATAATCGGAATATCCTCTCCAACGCGTCTTAAAACTGCAATTTACTACTGCAGCCACCTATTTCATCTCCACGTATTCCCTCAACGGTATTACCGGAATATCTATGCATTTACCTTCCCACTCATCAATACGTTTCATTCCTTCTTCTTCCGTCAGGTGCTGCATTTCACTCCACTCTATGCCGCCTTCACCGTACAGCCACGGGGAATCTGGGTAATCGTCATGGTCATAGACCAGTTCTTTTATTGTTTCAAGTGATTCTCCACCGTCCCAAACAAGTTTTTCCCAGGAGGTCAGTCCTGCTCCACCAGATCCGGTCAGCAAAAGACTGTTATCCGAGCAGAGATAATACCGGTTACGTTCCCAAGAGGTCGCCAGATGGATAATCTCTCCATCCACGCTCGCATATACATCATAGGCAATATCCGGCCATTCCGCATACATTAGTTTTACACTCCCTATAATAAGCTCTGGTGCTCCATCACCATTCAAGTCACAAAAATAGTAACCAACGTCATCCAGTCCCATTGCTCCATCCGTATTATGCCAGAACATGTAGCTCTCTTCCCCATTTTCATCCCAACCGTTGGTTGCATAGTCACAATACAGATCAAGTACTTCCTTATAGAATTCCCGTCCAGTCACATCCAAATCAGTTTCAGTGGAGATATCCTCTCTATCTCTCACGTATTCCCAGGATAGATCTGTTCCGACCGCTGATGCATCTTCGCTTATATCTGCGTCCACAGAAGATTCTGCTTCAGCTACACTACCCTCCTGTACACCAGAAGCAAAACTACCAGACTGCTGCGGCTCTTTTGTCCCACATCCGGCGATTGCTGCAACAGCAACACACACAGCCAGTAAACCAGCCACTAATTGCTTTCTCATTCTGTTCCTCCACCTATAGTTCTTTATTTTTTTATCATTATTTCTTTTTGCTTCTGAGTCTTCTGCGTTTCTTTTCTTCTTGTATTAGTTTTTTACACGCCTTGTAATCTTCGACAAGTTCCTAATATTCTGCCTTGTCTTCCACTTTATAATACCAGTCATTACCCTCATCATCTCCGATGCCCCAACCGTTCCAGCCTTCTTTTTCTAATCAAGTCCTTGCTGTTTTCCTGTTCCGCTATCTTATTTACCCTCCCATTTGCTGCTGGCAATCGATACATCCGTCTATCTGACAATAACAGTAACTTTTACCGTTTCTTATCATAAGTATATCATAAATAGACATTTTATGGTATGTGTTAATTACTCAACAGACAGTGCCTGTTAAATTGTTAAATTGACATGAGCGCATTATTGTGAGCTATTGACAATTTCAGACCAAGATAAACGTAATTTGATAAAAAAGCAATTTGATTGTAATGCCGCACGTGAACTACCCATTGTCTAAAGCCAATGGATAGTTCACTAATATTAGCAATCGATCAGCAAAAATTGTTAATGCACAATTGATTTCTAATTGAAAAAAGCACAACTTGCGGAAAAAAATCCGCCTGTTGTGCCTTGCATTTTCTGCTGCTATTTTCAAACACTATATTCAGAATCTTTTACAAGTTAGCCTGTATCCAACTCACATTTCTTATCCAATCCCACCCAGCGCAATTCCAAGGATCAGCACCACAAAACATACCGCTACATACAAGTATTTACAGATCGGATAGTACCATTTGCCAAACGGTTTTTCTCTGCCTTTATTAACCTGCGCTTCCACATATTTTTTTCCGCATACCCAGAAAAACATAATGGCTGCCAGACCTGCTCCAAGAGGGCAGATATAGATGGACAACACATCCATCCAACCGGATACGATTCCCTGGATCAAAAGAGATACAACCAGTCCAACGGCGCCAACGATACAACAGGATGCCCGTCTTCCGAGATGAAATTTCTCCTGAACCGTTGCGATCGGAGCCTCATACAGATTGATCAGGGAAGTCAGTCCACCGAACAAGACTGCTACAAAGAAAATAATAATGATCAGTTTTCCACCCGGCATTGTCTTGATCAGATTCGGCAGATAGATAAACAGCAGTCCTGGTCCGCCCTGATCTAACTGGGCACCTGTCGTTGCCATGGCAGGTATGATCACGAGTGCCGCAAGCATCGCAGCCAGTGTATCGAAAAACGCTACCCGTCCAGCTGCCGCAGGGACGTTTTCATGATCCGGCAGATAGGAACCATAGATCAACGTTCCGTTTCCTGCTACAGACAGAGAGAAAAAGGCCTGCCCCAAAGCAAAGATCCATGTTTTCGGATCTGCAAGCGCCACCGGGTCTACGCGAAATATATAATGATAACCTGCGCCTGCTCCAGGCTGAAAAGCAATATATATGCCCAGTCCTACAAATAAAAAGAAAAAGATCGGCATCATAACCTTATTTGCAGTCTCAATTCCACGTCCGACACCAAACATCAAAATTGCCACAGTAATGCAAAGGATCGCAATCTGCCACCCATTATTTCCAAAGGCAGAAGCCATGCTCCCAAAAGTTGCGCCAAAGTCTTCTACATTTTCCGGAGCCAGTGTCGATCCGGTAAAGGAGCCAACGGCATATTTTAAGATCCAGCCCATGACTACGGTATAACCAATGGCCATTGCCATAGAACCAACGACAGGAATAAGTCCCAGCGCCTCTCCAGCTTTTCGCTTACCCCGCTGCTCACAGGCGCTGCCGAATGCATCGATCGGACCGGATCTGGTCGCACGGCCAAAACACATCTCTCCGATAACTCCGGTAGAACCGATGAGTATTACAAAAATAATATATGGTATTAAAAATGCTCCGCCGCCATACAGGGAAACTCTGGTGGAAAACATCCAGATATTTCCCATTCCAACGGCAGAACCGATACAGGACAAGATGAATCCCCATCTTGAATTAAATGATTCCCTCATTTTTTTATAATCTCCTTAGAACATCTACAAATTTCAGTATTTTAATACATTTATCAGCCATAAAACGATCGTTATATTCTATCTGATCCTCCAAAATTTGCAGACATATTTTTGATTTAAATTTTTTTCTTAATTCTATTTCTTCCATAGAATCCAAACTCTGAAATTTATTTTTAAGCCTTCCCGCTCTTTTTCAATATCGGATTCCGTGCTGCCTGCACAACAAGCGGTATCAGCATCAGGATCCAGATGATTGGTTCCGCCCAGATAACGCCCCAGTAATGTAGAATCGGTACCAGTAAAAAGGCGATAACCATTTTTCCTACCATTTCAATGCCACTGGATATGATCGGTGTAACGTGATCGCCGTAGCCCTGCATCGTATTTCGGATGATTGTGATTGGTGTAGATACAAAGTAAAAAAGTGTATCTACTCGCAGATAAGTACTACCCCAGTAAATGACATCCGTATTCGCAGTACTTGCGATGAAACGAATAATCGGTGCAGATGCAAAAATACAGATCAGTATCGTGCACACATCCCAGATCCAGCAGATGCCAAGTGTCAGAAACATCGTCTTTCGGATACGGTCATATTTTCCTGCGCCAAGGTTCTGTCCGGTAAAAGTCGCCATAGCATTGCCCAGGGCAATCAGTGGCAGGAACAGGATTTCTGTCATCTTTCTGGCTGCAGTATGGGCTACGATAATGGATGTTCCCAGCGTATTGATGGCGCATTGTAACGCCAGCGTGCCAAACCAGACGAGAGAGTTCATGGCTCCCATGGACAATCCGGCTTTCAGAAGCTGCAAAAGCATTTTCCCATCTATCATCCAATCCTGTCTGTTCAGATGAAAGATCGGATATTTTTTCCTGATATAGATCACACACAGAATGACCGAGATAACCTGTGCCAGCACTGTCGAAAGCGCTGATCCTTCCACGTCCATGCCGATTCCCATGATAAAAAGGAAATTCAGTCCGATATTTAACACAACAGATACAAACAGATAGATCAGTGGCGTAATGGAATCTCCGATAGCCCGCAGACTCGCCGCTAAAATATTGTACATGGCTGTTGCAAGCATGCCCCACAGTACGATAAACATAAAAATATAGGTCCTTGGGAACTGCTCATCCGGAACATTTAAAAGGTGCAGAATTGGTTTTAAAAAGATTGCTAACAGGATGACCAGCAGCAACGTCAGCCCCATCCCAAGCAAAATGGCAGACATAAAAGATTTCTTTACATCCTGCTTTTTCTCAGCACCGAAATACCGGGCTATGATAATGGAAAATCCCGTTGTTGTTCCTGACAGAAATCCTACGAGCAATGACTGTAACGGCGAAGCGCTTCCTACGGCAGCCAGCGCATTTTCTCCCAACGCATATCCTACGATCTTCGTGTCGATCAGGCTGTATAGGATTTGCAATGCATTACACAAAAAAATAGGAATCGCAAAAGTAAGGATTAGTTTTGCAGGATTCCCAACCGTCAGGTCTACAGCCTTCCCTAATTTTCTCATATACGTCCTTTCCCCAGGCAGTCGGCCGCGAATCGCGCAGGGGGTAACTAAACAGAACCATGTCCTTCTTCTGTTTCTTTTTTATGACTGCTTTTATTATTCTTATTCATTATACCGATGTTTAAAATAAGTTACAAGACAAAATCCGGACTGTTTTCATAACATCCCGGATTTTCCTATTTCCTTGCCTTCATTTTAAATACATCTGTTTCACGGTATTTTTTATTCCTCTAATGTTTCAGTGCTGCGATCCAGATATTTGCCCCCTCTCCATTGATCACTGCATCAAACTGATACACTGGCTGATAATACCCTTTAGAATCTTTCTGATATACAAGACAAACGTTTCCTACCGTTATATCATAGGATGCTGTACCATCCTCATAAAAATTCATCTTCCCCTGTTTGATCTGCTCATACGCTGCTTCTTCGGAAATGATCGGGCATGATTTTACATACGTTCCTTTATAAATATTATTTCTGATCGTACCCATTTTTCCATTGGAATATAACTGACAGGTCAATGCGCCATCATAGATCGTCTGACCCGATACAACCTGTGTACAGGAAAAAACATAAGAACCGTCTCCCTGATTCTCAAATACCGCCCCTTCCGGCAGTTGGATCTCATATGTTTCAAGAACAGTTCGAACTTCTGACTCGTCCGCATCAGTTACTGGTTTCACAATGGATTCTCCCTCTGACTCATCTTCTGCATACAACGTTTCATAATCCGTATAAGAATATGTTCCGCCATTATAATCCATCCAAAAACCTTTTTCGTTCTCGCTGTAATAGACAGCCGTTTCGTCATACAGATCCGTCCGGGAGTCATCGATCTGATCTCCAAGATTTTCAAAAAATTCCTGCACCCGCTCCTTCGTCTGCTTCTGATCAAACTGATTGATGTAAAAAATATCTGCTTCTGATGCCGTATCGGAATACGACTGTTCTGTATGAACCTGCAGATCAGAAGAAGGTATCTTTGTCATATATTGTATGGTAAGATTACCAAATTCCTGTTTCTGATAAATCAGGAACATAGTGGCAAATGCCGCACACACAATGATCAGTGGAATCTGGCAGCAGATTACTTTCGTCTTTTTACGCAGACCATTTTTTCTAATTTTGGAGTCTTCCAACGTTATCTTCCGTTGTTTTTCAATACCCGAATCATAAAAGTCTGTCACACTCTGCCACAACGCATACACGATCGAAAAGATTCCATATCCAATCATCGTTCCGACGGTATTATTTAAAATATCATCCCATTCAAAGATTCCCTTGCCGGATACCAGCTGAATCACTTCAATACCCAAAGTCACGATAAATCCGCAGAGATATGTTCTCCAAAACACCCTCATTTTGCGGATTCCAACGGGCAGCAGAAATCCAAAAGGCACAAACATCAGAATGTTCAGTATCAGGTTTCTCCAGTCTCTGACTGCAAATTCTGCCCAGGCTTCCCGATAGGACGCAAACAATGGTTGCATCTGCATGCCATGATAAAAATCTCCCACACGAAGCAGCGTCGCGCCACAAACAACCAACAGGTAGCAAATCATCGCTACCAGCCAGAGCAGTTTTATCCAGCTCAGTTTCTTTTGTCCCTTCATCTTTTTCTGATAGATAAACTTATATCCCACAAAAACCAGCGCAACGATCACAACGGCACACAAAATGCCGAGCGCCAGATAACTTTTCCCGATGGAAATCACATCTGTCATTCTCATATCATTTACCTGTTACCCTGTTATTTTATTACAATATACAGGATGCCCCTCTCTCTGTTTTCCTTTCCCGCATCCACAGGAAATTTGTAACTTCGATTTTACTTTTCTACCTGATGAAACCTAATATTATCTTATTTTCGTCATAGTTCTTTTCGATTCGTTTTTCTAACTCTAAAAAAATTTTCCTTATTAGCTTTACTCTTGAGCAGAAATCAACACAAGTAATACCTGCCATATATTACTCAGTCCAACATTTTTTCCATCAGTCTTTTTACATCTACAGAATGTTTTCTCACAGCATGTCTGCTTTCCGGCATGCAACGCTCGTCTAGCACATCCTGATTTCTGAAAATACAGAGCAGGATTCCCACATACACCGCATTTACCACACAATTCACAAATCCATAGGTAAGAAACGGCACCGACACCGTATAATAAATCCCAAAGCCAAAGTTCATCAGGATATAGACTACGATACGCAGCAATAACCCCATGCTGCACACGGAACCGATCAGAAATGCCGCACGATTGCTCTGCCTCAACGACTTATAAAGGGCAAGACCCGCAAACACCAGCAGCGCTGCAATCACAATGATGCCTGTCGCAACGCCAAACCACAGGAATACGCTGTGCGCCAGATAAGTGGAATACAGATCCCCTTTCGGAAGCGTCCCGCTGACCGTACCACCGCCAAACAGACTCATCTGCAAGAAATCCGTCTGTCGGATACTGCTGGAAACGTAATTCAACTCATCTTTCAGGAAAAAAGTTCCGAAGATCCGCTGCAACAGATAGGACGGTCTCTGTCGTAGAAAAAGCCCGGCAATTCCTGCTACCACAAGAATCGGATATACAGAAGCAAGCAGATAACGTTTCCGTTTCGGTCCCTTTATGATTCCACGATAAACTGCCAGAAACAATAATATCGTAGACAAACACAGACTTTCTGCGACACCTGTAATACAGCCGGAAAAAGCAAGCTCATATCCAAAAGCAACCGCTGTCAAAAGATGCAGACATAAGATTCCTTTTCCACCCTTGTCACGCAATCGGTACAAAAGCACCGCATAAACGATAGGGAAAAACATCCACATATAATACCCTATTGCATATTTCTGTAAAACTGGAACGGAAATCCACCAGCCGTTTCCACCAGCCATCGTCAGCAAAGGATTCCGCAGCACTTCTGCTGCCAGAAAAAGCAGATACAGAACATATGCCCATCGAGTCAGATACATATAATTTCCAAACAGAAACAGTAAAATAATGCCGATTCCAAAAAAGTTATAGCAAATCGTCCTGCCAAGATACCCCTGTTGGATTGCCGGTGCATCCGCATACTGAAAAAGAATTCCCTGCATGATGATCCCAAACACCATCAATCCAAGGGCAAGGAGAAACATGCCCGTTGGAAATTTTGGACGATGTAAACGGTTCAGATCCAGGCCGACGCGGATAGGGTCTCCCATTTCTTTTACTGCTTCCTGACGGGCCTGTGCCGCTTCCATGCCATGAGCTTCATATTCTTCCGCCTGCTCTTCTATATGATTTTCTATTTCTGTTAATACACTGCGCCTTGCATTGGGATTTTGTATCTGTTCTCCCAGCAGGTGCAGATATTCCTTTACATCCATATGTTGCTTCTCAATCAAAAAACATTACTCCTTTTCTACTGCAATATAGAAATCCGATTAATTTTTTAAGTAGCTTTAAAAATTGAAAAATTGTTTTCTATATATACATCAAATAACACCTGTTGCAAATTTTTATGAAATTAAACATCTTATTTATTCCCAATTTTATCCCTTATATTTCTATAAGGTCCTTTTCTGGAATCTCCATTTTTTTATTATTGAAAACTCAGAACATTTGCTACTGCTTTCTGATAAGCGTTCCATTCCTCTTTTTTTGCTTTCACATGTTTTTTCCCCGCCGGAGTCAGCTGGTAATATTTCCGTGTCTTCCCGGAAGACGCATCCTCATAGGAAATCACATAGCCCTTGCTTTCCAGAGAATGAAGCAGCGGATACAGCGTCCCTGCCTTTAATTCAAATACATTTTCTGATTTTTCCCGAAGTACGCTTATCATTTCATATCCGTACATATCTTTTGTTTCCAGCAGCCAAAGCAGCATCAGAGCCATACTTCCCTGCACCAGATTTTTATCTATACTCATATACTCTGCATTCTCCTTTATCTTCTACAACATATATATCGACCATCTTACTTGCCACTGCAGTTATCTGTAGTTCATCTTCTCAATGGCTGTTATACATCATTTTCGTAGTTCATAAGCGATACCTTTTTCCATTCCTTCATCTGCAAAGCCTGCACGGTATCTTAGCAGATCCACAATGAATCGTTTTCAATTTTTTATAAAACCCTCTGCTGTTTCGCTTTTTGTTTTTTATATAGACTATCTATATATCTGATATCAAAATCATATATCGGCTGTCTATATATGTCAAGTCGATTTTTACATAAAAAAATACCGACCTCTGCAGTCAGATTTCCGACAGACACTTACTTTTACAGGACAAAATCCTGCATAAAAAGCATCTGTATTGAAATCCAACTTTCAGGGATCGGTATTATGATATAATGAGCGCAAGTGAGTCAACGTGTCTTGCACGATTGACGAACGGCGAATGTTGAACATGAACTGCTTTTGTTCATGATATAATCTTTATTTTTCTTCCAGTTTACGTACCATCTCTGCGTCAAACACAACCTGTTTTACATGATTGACTTCAATCTGATACAGTGCATGTGCTGCAATATGTTCTGCTGCCTGCTCAAGATCACGGATACCCGTTGTGTCTGCATACTGTTCAATGATCGCATCAAGGGCATCATCTTTGATAATACACTCCTCTGCACTCATTCCCATACGTTTCATAACTTTCGGCAATGAAAATTTTGAAAAAATTACTTTTTTCTCTTCTGGAGTATAGTCCGGGATCTCAATTACTGCAAAACGTGACATCAGCGGTGCACTGATCTGGTCTCTTTCGTTTGCGGTAGCGATCGGATATACACCTACGGTCGGAATCATACACTCAATATAGTTGTCTGTAAATCCAAGGTTATCCAGAAGTGTCAGCAATACATCTGCAGGATTTCCATTTCCTTTTCCAGATGCCGCTTTGTCAAGCTCATTGATAATGAACACCAGATTGGACTCTCCTGCCATGGAATACGCATCCATGATAATACCAGGTTTTGCATTGGAATAGATACGGGAACTTCCTGTCAGCTGCTCCGGATCATTGATAGAACTCATATCCAGTGTCGTCCACGGCAGTTTCAAGATACGGGCAACTGCATAGGCGATCTGAGATTTTCCGGTTCCTGCCGGACCGATCAGCAACAGACCATATGCCGGAAGGGTATGTGTTCTGTTAATCTGGATAATGGTCTCAATAATACGCTGTTTTACCCGCTCCATACCATAAAGTTCTTCATCCAGGATTCTGCGTGCCTCTTCCGGATCAATCGCTTCAAAATAATTGCTCTTCCACTGAATATTCATCATGATGGAAAGCGCACGCTGTGCATGTCTGCGCTCCTCTGGTGAAACTTCATGGGAACGTGCTACAGCAAGATTTCTGCGCGCCCACAGACGGATATTATCCGGCAGCGTTCTTCCTGCACAGTTCATAAAATCCGTAATACTCTGGATACTGGTCAGTTTCATATCATCTCCGGATTCTTCCTGTTCCTCGTCAATCGCATCTTCCGCCGGTGCATCACTGGACAACAGACGTTCGATCATAAACTGCAAAAATCCATCTTCCGCAGAAAGCTTGGAGCCTCCGCCATATGCCATCTCTCTGATCTTGTACACTGCATATCCATCTTCCCTGTTCTGACCGGAAAGACGCACCGTAATATGATTGTCTCCCAACCATTTGAGAAGGCTCACAAAACGGGAATCCACCAGCAAAATATCTGCTGCAATCGTTCCATCCTCTTCTTTAAATTCAAATGCGGTCTGCTGATTCTGATTTGTAAACACGCCCCAGGAATGATGTTTCCATTCACGTTTCTGATTGTCCAAAACAAGAATCGGTTTTTCCGCAGAAGTCTCCGAATCACTGGAAGCAAATGTCTTATAAGTGCAGACTACTTCCTTTTTCTTTTCAGCAGATGCTTGATTAAAATCAAATACTGGCATATATCTTTTTCTCCTTATCATTGGTATATTTTTAATGTTAAATCGTATATTTATAATTTTCTAATCAAAATATTTTACCGTGAATATTCGTCGTTCAAGTGTGTTCTTCTCGCTTGCGCTCATTATATCATGAACAAAAACAGTTCATGATCTCCTTCGCCATTCGCCAATCATGCAAGCATGTTGACTCTCTTGCACTCATTATCTTCTGATTACTTCCATATATTTCAATATGCAGACTGGATTTATAAATATATCGTTCCATCTGATTGCTTCCTGCATCAGATAGACATATAAAATTATTATAACAAGTCTCTTATGTTAAGGCTAGCCCTATCCATATGGAAATGCTATATTTTTCATCATTTTTTACTTTTCAAAGCATTTTCATCTTACCCATATTTCTGCAGATATAAAGACCAGTACCCACGGACAGTTCTTCCCTGTCTTTGGATACTGGTCTGTTCCCAATTTTTTATTCCATTTTATACCCTTTATATGCATTCAGAGTTTTCCAAACACAATACCCTGAAGCATATATCTTACCAGAAAAGCATTTTATAGATTCTCTTCTTTTCTTACTTTCCCATTTTTAGAACCGTGGCGGCTGTACCTGATAAGTATCAATCGGCACATCCTCCGTTGAAAACTTCATTGTTCCGTTATCATTCTCGCAAACGATCCATTTCAGCCAGTTTTCATTATCCATCTGCGGATAATCTTCTCGTAAGAACCAGCCTCTGGACTCTTTTCGCATGGATGCACCCCTAAACTGCATCTCTGCAGAAAGTACCATTGCCTCAGCCTCATGGCAGGAAAGCAGATCATGGAAATCTTTTGCTTTCAACTGCACCGTCATAGGTTTGATCTGTTCCAGTTTGCGCAGGCACACATCCAGACGGTGCTGACTCATATATACACTGTTTTCTACCGGGCAGACAAGCTGCTGGATTTTATCAATGACTTCTTTTGCCGTTACACCTTCCTTACGGAATAATGGTGCAAATGCATCTTCTTTCAGTTTCTCAATCTGTGTATCATCTACCGGCTGCTGCGTATTTTCTGCAGCATAAGCTGCTGCCTGCTGACCGCTGACCACACCTGCAAATACTGCATTCAGGATTCCTGATCCTCTGTTACGTCCTGGAGGTGCCGGTACTGCACCAGGCGCACAGGAACCATCGTAACATACATCTCCTGCTGCATACATTCCGGAAATGGTAGTAGCCATCTGCTCATCTACTTTGACTGGAGACTGCTCGCCGACAAATCCCGGTTCTACTTCCCATTTCTCATCACCTTCAAAACCGTCAACCGATGAACCTTTTTCGAAATCGATTTTCCAAAACGGAAGACCATAAGGACGATCCCAGATGTAGAACATCATTGTATCATTCTTTGTCGTCTCGCTCTCCATCGGATGCAGATAAACCGGACCTCTTCCGGAAGCCATCGTATTATACCATTCTGCAACCGCACTGGAACTGATATCTGCTTCCGGGAAACGACGGAAGTTTTTCGTAATATTTTCTCCATAAGCATCATACATGACGTTCTCGCCAAATACACACTCACGGTTGCTGTGTACACGATAAAGCTGTGCAAAGTTACCGAACTCAGGATTACGCATCTGGGCGCCTGCACGATAGGCAGCTGCGATACCATCTCCACGTCCATTGCTCCACATCGGTGCCACACGGTAGTTCTGACTTCCGGTACAGAGAATTACCGCTTTTCCTTCAAATACATAGAATGTTCCATCCAGGATGCTGTATCCTACTGCACCTGCGATTTTTCCATCTCTGGTCAGAAGATCAGAAATGGTTGTTTTATCAATAAATTTTACACCCAGTTTTGTGGCAGTTGCTCTCATTTTCAGCGTAAGATCCAAATCCACACCGATCATGTAAGTCATCGGTCCGGTCGGAATCCGTTTTTTCGGGATATTCACACCCCAGGACTCCATCTTGTCCAGAAGCTCATTATTCATTGCCACATATTTTTTCAGCAGGTTCTGATTAGCCAGATATCCTCCTACTGCATGGGCATGATATTCATTAAACATTTCCGGTGTCACTTTTTCAAGATCAAAATACTGTAATACACCGCCGCCTTTATTTGCTTTTCCGGAATAACCGGAGGTCTGTTTTTCTACTACCAGAACACTGATGTCCGGATTTTCTTCTTTTACACTGATCGCTGCTGTCAGTCCGGCGATTCCGCCGCCAATGATCAGCACATCAGCAGACATTTTTTCCTGTTTGATTTCCTGTTTTTCCATACTGGTCTCCTCTCTCAGATACACGCTCGAATGCTTCGCATCAAAAGCTTCCGGACAGGTATCTTATTCATGCACACTTGGAATTTTTAAAGCAATTCGATCTGATCAGATTTCCTCGTTTCAAAGACTCCTGACGTACATATCATGCTTCCGTCTGTTTTTTTGCGTAACAGTCAAAGGTCTGACGAAAACTCTGGCTTGCATAGTCAGGGATTACTTTGATCGCACCTTTGGCACATTTCACTTCACAATAGTTACAATGTTCACAGTCTTCCACATATTTGAAAATCGGACGTCTTTTTTCTACATCCCAGCGAATGACATCTACAAAACAGGCTTTGTAGCAGATCTGACATCCAACACATTTGCTTTCATCAAATTCGATTTTATGGTTTGTATAAATCATCGCTTCTACCTCCAGTTATCTTTCTCTTCCGCATACAGACTTGGAAGAATTGCTGCCAGATTTGTAAATTCTTTTACGTTATGTAATGCCAGTGACATCGCTGCCATATCCGGGTAGCGCATACCGTCCGGAAGCACTTTTACATCTTTTCCGTTTACATAATTCCAGCCCATCCAGAAACGGGAACGAAGCTCGATACCACCCTCGATCTCACGTACAAAATGTGTCATAAAAGTCGGTGGTACTGCAAATGGCGGCTGACCTTTTCCATATCCTTTTCCACAGACTAAGGTTGCACATGCATCGGTACCGATCAGTTCTGCTTTGAATCCGCAGTCTCCCGGATATTTGAAATTGATCACGATCTGATCCGGTCCCATACCGGTGTCTTCCGTAATCTCATGCGTCGTATCCCACAGTTTTTCCTGATAGGACAGATCCGGATCTAATGCACGAACACGGTTCTGCGTCTCTGCCTTGTAATGATCTTCCGGATTCCAGATCTTGTAGCGCAGGTTATCAAGACCATGCCATGCAAAGAACCAGTCAAACATCTCCGGTGTTACTCCCGGCATTTTTGTCAGATTTGCCAGATATCCGGTTCCATCCGGCAAGATACACCAGCCTGCTTCTGCATCCAGGTATCCTGGCTCAAACAGACGGTTTCTGTCTTTAAACTGCAACACCTGGTCCGGGCGAAGCGGTCCGTTCAGCATCTTTGCATATGCCTCCGGAGCCGGCTGCGCCATATCCTGTTCAAAGTATTTATAGTAACTTCTCTTTTTTTCCTCTTCCGTTACCGGAACTCTCTTTTTTGCCATCTGTTCCATAGGAAACCTCCTCCTTAAAACTCAAACTCTGCCATATGACTTAAAATCTCTTTCGCGCCCGCAATTGCGTCATCAATGATCTGCGCCGCAGGTTTTTCTTCTTTTACCAGAGGTACGATCTGTCCGGCCATAACAGCACCATTGACCATATCTCCCTCTGCCATTGCTTTACGCAGGGAGCTCTCTGCGACCGGGCGAAGCAGTTCTGCTGCTTTCTCTTTCGTATTGTTATTCTCAATATCGATCATTTCATCTGCCAGCTTATTTTTAATCTGACGACATGGTTCGTCCGTACAGTAACCGGTAATCACGGTAGACATATCATCTGCTGCCAGTACTTCTTTCTTTACATTCAAATGTACGGTTGTCTCAGACGCTGCCATAAATGCAGTACCCATCTCAAAACCTTCCGCACCCATGGCAATACCTGCAGCCACGCCACGTCCATCTGCGATACCGCCACTTGCAACGACCGGAAGATCTAAAAGGTCTACCGCCTGTGGCACCAGTACAGTCGTAGCTTCAAATGTAACATGTCCGCCACCTTCCCAGCCTTTGACGATCATAACATCTGCTCCGGCTTTTGCAGCGATCTTTGCATCTGCAATAAAAGATGCTTTTACAACAATCTTGCATCCGGCATCATGCCAGATCTTAAAATATTTTCTACAAAGTTCCGGATCCAGACCGGCAATCGTATCCGCATACATAACCGGCGGCTTTTCTTCTACTACAATTTTTGTCACATGCTCCAAATTTTCCGGAATCATAATAGCATTCATTCCAAACGGCTTATCCGTCAGCTGTCTTGTCGCTGCGATCTGTTCACGGATAAACGGTTCCGGTGCAAATCCAACACCGAGTACACCCAGTCCACCGGCATTTGAAACGGCTGCAACAAGCGGTGCTGTGGAAATCCAGGCCATCGGTCCCTGGATAACCGGTTTTTCAATTCCCAGTATCTCACATACTCTATTCATCTGACTTTCTCCTTCTCTCTTTGTTTGTTGCTATCATTATACAAACGAAAAAAAGAGATTTCATTTCTGAAATCTCCAAGTTCTCTATGTTTTTTTACAAATACTTTTGTAACATCCTACAAATTTTGTTATACTTATATTTAATTATGCAGGAAAGGAGCGCACCCTTCTTCTGGCAGACGGAAAAAGCGTGTATATAAAACCACCGATGAACATCACACTTGAAATGATTACAGCCAAATTTTTCGCAGAATATTCGGATGCCCACTTGCTCCATCCGCTACCAGATCATTTTTTATCACGTTCTCTGCAGGGAATTCAGCTGCTTCCACGCCACTGCGAAAAACTTTCGGAAAATTTTCTGTATGTCACAGACCAGATCTACTACTCTGCAAAGATACTTTCTGATAACAATCAATCTTCTGATACTGATACAGATTATGTTTCGGGCACATTACCGTCCAATATTACAGTCATTATCTTTGGAAATTATTTTCCAAAAAACCTCTGTTCTTTGCAAAGCAAAAAAGCAGATGGCGTTGGTTCTAATATCATCTTTATTCAGACTGACCTGGAACTCGCAGACGGTTTCAATGCACTCCAGAAAGTTTACAGCGATTTTATCGAATGGGGAAGACAGTTGGATTTTGCCATCTTTCGAAATGCCGACTTTCAGGAATTTATTGATCTGAGTGAAACATTTATCGCTTCTCCTGTTTTAATCTACGACCCTGCATTAAAACTCCTTGCATATTCCCGCATGTATCCCGGTCTGAATGATCACATTTTCCAGAGTGCGATTACCAACGGTTATCTGGATCTGGAAACAGTAAAATATTTTGAAAAAGACCGCATCTTCGCGCAGATGGAGCATACAGGAAGTGCCATCGGGGAACCGGATGCATTCCGCGAACATGCAGACTTTGCACGAGCCATCAACATCCACAATGAACTGGCTGTATACTGTATTTTACTGCACACCAGTGAATATCCCCGCAGTTACATCCATCAGATCTTTCAGATTTTTTGTGACAGCATTGAACATCTTCTGGAAAAACAGCATTCTGATTTTCTGAAAAATCGTTCTGTTACCGATTACTTTCTGATGGATCTTTTAGACAATCCGGATACGCCCCCGGAACAGATCCGGGAACGTATCTATTATAATGATCTGGATTATGAAGGAAATTATATCGTGATCAGTCTGCATTCCGATATCCGCCAGAAAGCTTCAGAAAATTATTTTATCCAGCTTCTTCGCAACAATATGATCAACTGCCGTATTTTTTCCTACCACGACAGTATCGTGATCCTGTATCATCTGCCAAAATTCCGGGAACTGGATTATCGTGATTATCTCAGAAGCCAGCTGAAATCTGTGTTAAAAGATTTTACAGACAGAAATATCCTCATGTATATCAGCAAACCGTTTCCAACAATCGGACAGTTCTCCTGCGCCTATCAGCAAGCCGAGAATCTGTATCATATTTTTGAAAAACAATGTACGGACATGTTCTGCTTTTACGAAGATCACTGGCTGCAGAATCTGATCTTTTCCGCACCCCAAAAGGATAAAACATTCGCATTCTGTGACTCATCTATCTTGCAGATGTTAAAAACGGACACAAAAAAATCCCGTCAGCAACTGGAAATTCTTTATGAATATCTCAGATGTGACAGGAAATTAACAGATGTTGCCAACAAATTGGATATGCACCGTAACAATGTCATTTATCATATTAAACAGTTGGAAGAAAAATGGCATCTGAATCTGGATGATCCAGATATAAGACTGCAACTGTTGATGTCCTTTGAAATATTGAAATTTTCTCATTACTTTTAAGAGAAAAATGACACACAAATTTATAGCTGATATATATATCAAGAGCGAAAAACTCACAAGATGAACAATTCGCTCTTACTTATCATAGAAGGAGCTTATTTACAGACTTTTCTTCATAGTCTCATGTTACGAAAGAAAAAACCGGAGGCGTAAAACCCCCGGTTTTCTTAGCTTTCTTGATTACATTTGTACGATTTGGATGTTATTCTATAAACATCGCATCCCCAAAAGAGAAAAACCGATATCCCATTTTTACCGCTTCTTCATATGCCTCAAGCACATGCTCTCTTCCCGCAAGGGCTGATACGAGCATCAGGAGGGTGGATTCCGGCAGATGGAAGTTCGTGATCAGGCAATCCAACACTTTGAATTCGTAACCCGGATAGATGAAGATTTCTGTCCATCCGCTGCTCTCTTTGAGTCTGCCGTTCTCGTCTGCCGCAGATTCGATAGTACGACAGCTTGTGGTTCCAACGCAGATCACTCTGTGACCGTTTTCTTTTGCGCGGTTAATCTTATCTGCCGCTTCCTGGCTGACCATATAAAACTCTGAATGCATATGATGATCCAGCACATTTTCCACTTTTACCGGACGAAACGTTCCCAGTCCTACATGGAGGGTTACCTCTGCTATGTCTACACCCATCTCTTTGATCTGTTCCAGCAGTTGCGGTGTAAAATGCAGTCCTGCCGTCGGTGCGGCTGCTGATCCGTCATATTTTGCATATACCGTCTGGTAACGGTTCTTATCTTTTAACTGGTGGGTAATGTATGGTGGCAGTGGCATCTGGCCAAGCTGATCGAGAATCTCCTCGAAAATGCCGTCATACGTAAATTTGATCAGGCGGTTGCCCTCTTCCACGACGTCAATGACTTCGCCTTTTAACAGGCCGCCTCCAAAGGATATCTTTGTACCCGGTTTTGCTTTCTTTCCCGGTTTTACCAGAGTTTCCCAAACATCATTTTCTTTTCGTTTTAAAAGAAGGATCTCAATCTTTGCCTGCGTGCCTTCTTTTTCGCCGTAAAGTCTTGCCGGGATTACTTTTGTGTTATTTAACACCAGACAATCACCCGGTTTCAGATAATCCACAATATCTTTAAAAATCTTATGTTCCCGCTCGCCCGTTTCCCGGTCTAACACCAACAGACGGGAAGAGGAGCGATCTTCCAGCGGATCCTGGGCGATCTGCTCCTGCGGCAGGTCAAAGTAAAAATCTTTTACATTCATTTGATGATTCCCCGTCCCTGTCTTTTACTGACGCAGATCAATGCCCAGATCTGCAAGTCCGTTCATGATCTTTGTCATTACTTTTGTAATATCTGCTTCTTCCAGTGTGCGGTCTTTCGCACGGAAGCTTAATGTATAGGCCAATGATTTGTAACCATGTTTGATCTGTGCGCCTTCATAGACGTCAAACAGCTTATAGCTTTCCAGAATATGTCCGCCTCTCTGGTCAAAGACTTTCTCGATATCTCCGGCAAGGATGGATTTCGGAACGACCATACTTAAGTCACGGCTGACTGCCGGATATTTTGCAATGCCTTCGTATTTCTTATCAAAGCTTGCCCGTGCAGTAATCTCATTCATATCCAGTACAGCGACATAAACGCGCTCTTTGATAGAATAATTTGCTGCTACAGTCGGATGTACTTCTCCCAGATATCCGATGACAGTTCCATCGTAAACGATATTTGCCTGACGTCCCGGATGAAAGAACGGAAGTCCTGCATTCGGATCATACTCCGGTTTCAGATTCAGTTCTGTATTGTCAAGGATTTCTTCTACAACACCTTTCATCGTAAAGAAATCGCCATCGCCATACATGCCCAGAGTCAGCTGCATACGTTCTTCCGGAAGTTCGGTAACCGGAATCTGTTTTGGAAGATAGATGTTTCCAAGTTCGTACAGACGGACATCTTTATTTCTGCGGTTGAAGTTCGTAGAAAGGGATGTCAGCATACCGTTCAGAGAAGTGGTACGCATGATACTGAAATCTTCTCCCAGCGGATTGGAGATTACAACTGCCTGGCGCATTTTACTGTCTTCTGAAATCAGAAGTTTATCAAATACTTTCGGACTTTCAAAGGAATAACACATTCCCTGGCTGAATCCACAGAACTGTGCAACTTCTCTTACCACTTCTTCCACACGAAGTTTAAAGGAAAGTTTTCCTGTTGTAGCTTCGCCTTTTGGAAGGGTCGTCGGGATATTTGCATAGCCGAAAAATCTTGCCACTTCTTCTGCGATATCCGCATCGCGCTCCAGATCCTGTCTCCAGGAAGGAACGATGACTTCTTTTGTCTCCTCATCAAAGCCAAGATCGATCTTTTTCAGATAGCCGATCATAGTCTCTTCTGAAATATCGGTTCCCAGTAATTTATTGATCCATGCTGCATCCAGTTTGATCCGTCTGCCGGTCTTTACATTCGGATATACATCTACGACACCGCCAACGACTTCTCCTGCGCCCAGTTCTTCGATCAGCTGGCAGGCACGGTTGATGGCATCAATGGCATTGTTCGGATCCAGTCCTTTTTCAAATTTAGCAGATGCGTCCGTACGAAGCCCTACTTTTTTACTGGACAGACGGATATTTGTTCCATCAAAGCATGCAGCCTCAAATAACATGGTAGATACATTGTCTGTGATCATAGAATTTTCTCCGCCCATGATACCAGCAAGTCCTACCGGTTTCTCGCCGTCACAGATCATCAGGATGGATTCATCCAGCGTACGTTCCTGACCATCCAAAGTTACAAACGGCTCATCTTTTTTCGCACGGCGTACAATAATCTCATTGTTTGCGATGGTATCCATATCATAAGCATGCATTGGCTGACCATACTCTTCCATTACATAGTTTGTAATATCTACGATATTGTTGATCGGACGGATTCCGTGTGCTGCCAGTCTGTGCTGCATCCATTCCGGAGATGGAGCAATCTTGATATTTTTAACGACTCTTGCACAGTAACGGGAACAGAGGTCTGTATCTTCAATTTTTACTTTAATGTAATCATTGACATCTTCGCTGTTTCCGGTCTCTGTCACTACCGGCGGTACAAATTCTTTTCCAAAAGTTGCAGCAGCTTCTCTTGCGATACCAAGGACGCTGAAGCAGTCTACACGGTTGGATGTGATCTCGTACTCTACAACTACATCATCCAGACCAAGTGCTTTGATGGCACTCTCGCCTACAACAGCATCTTCCGGCATGATATACAGACCATTTTCCGGTGCTGCCGGATAATAATCTCTGGAAGAGCCAAGTTCCTCGATAGAACACATCATTCCGTTGGACGGGATACCTCTTAATTTACCTTTTTTGATCTTGATACCGCCTTCGGTACGGCTTCCATCATGTCCACCGGCAACACGGCCGCCATCCAATACAACCGGAACTTTTGCTCCTTCAAATACATTCGGTGCGCCTGTTACGATCTGAATGGTCTCTGTTCCGATATCTACCTGGCAGATAACCAGCTTGTCTGCATCTGGATGCGGCTCGATTTTTACGATCTGACCAATCACGATCTTATCCAGATCGGCATCCAGTTTTTCATATCCTTCTGCTTTTGATCCGGATAATGTCATGGCATCCATATATTCTTGTGGCTGCACATCAAGATCCGGCACATATTCTTTTATCCATGATAATGAAGTTTTCATTTTGCTTTCTCCTTGTAATTAAATTCTGTTTTCCGATAGCCAGCTTTTACAGTCTTCTTTTCTATAGGTGGCTTTCACTACAGGTATTGGCTCCGGTCGCAGATTCGGGAATCAGAGATTCCCTCATTGTCCGGCAGTCGCCGAACAATTACTGTCAAAAATAGCAAAGCAGCCTGTTGAAAGCGAGCTTTCACAGTCTGTTTTCCTATTTTTGACAGAATCTGCTCTTCTCGTTGCTCGCTAAAACTGTTTCAGGAATCGGTCATCGTTTTCGTACAACAAACGCATATCATCAATCTCATATTTCAGCAGTGCGATTCGCTCCAGACCTACACCAAATGCAAATCCTGTGTATTCTTTCGGATCGATACCGCTCATCTCCAGTACATGTGGGTGTACCATTCCACAGCCAAGGATTTCAATCCATCCTTCTCCTTTGCAGAAACGGCATCCTTTTCCACCGCATTTGAAGCAGGTTACATCTACTTCTGCACTCGGTTCTGTAAATGGGAAATGGTGCGGGCGGAATTTTACTTTTGTCTCCGGTCCGAACAACTGTTTTGCAAATTCCTGAAGCGTTCCTTTCAGGTCTGCAAAAGTAATATCTTTATCAATAACCAGACCTTCAATCTGATGGAAAGATGGAGAATGAGTTGCATCCACCTCATCAGCACGGAATACGCGTCCCGGCGCGATCATACGGATCGGCAGTTTACCCTGCTCCATCATACGCACCTGTACCGGGGATGTCTGGGTACGAAGCACAATATCATTATTAATATAGAATGTATCCTGTTCGTCTTTTGCCGGATGGTTTGCTGGAATGTTCAGTGCTTCAAAGTTATAATAATCATACTCTACTTCTGGTCCTTCTACAACTTCATAGCCCATACCTACAAAGATACGTTCAACTTCTTCCAGAGCGATAGTATTCGGATGACCATGTCCGACACGGTTTTTCTTTGCCGGAAGCGTTACATCAATCACTTCTTTTTTCAGACGAAGCTCCAGCGCTGCCTCTTCCATTTTCTTCTTGGTCTCTTCCAGTTTTTTCTCGATTGCCACACGGGTCTCATTTACCAGCTGACCAACTGCCGGTCTGTCCTCTTTGGCAACATCTTTCATGCTCTTTAATACGGCTGTCAGTTCTCCTTTTTTCCCAAGATAAGCAACTCTGACGTCATTTAATGCAGATAATCCATCTGCGGATGACATGGCTTCAATCGCTGCTGCTCTGATTTTTTCCAATCTTTCTTTCATCGAAATTCTCCTCTCAAAAATACATTAAGCAGAAGATACCCATTTCTTATTCAATTGGTCTCTCTGCATATAAATCTATGGTTCTGGCAGAAAAACTTCTGCCAAATAAAAAACTTCGTCCCCTATAAGGGACGAAGTCATATCCGCGTTACCACCCTGTTTTTCGAATAACTATCTGACAAATTTATTGTTCCAGTTCTCCGAACACTCATATAACATGTAACGTATGTCTTACGTCAGCTCCTACTCTCGACATTTTCCTATCTGTTCAAAACTGCTGCTCCGGTGTGAATTTCAATATCTTTTGTAAAAAACTTTCAGCCTGTGGTTTTTCTCTCTGTGGATGTTGGATATCTACTGTGCACCATCTATGCATTTCTACAATATATCATTTCAGACCGAACTGTGTTTGTTCATATTCCAATGAGTCAAACTCTTCAGCCAAAAGACTGTGTTATTTTAACACACACCTTTTAAATTTGCAAGACGACGTTCTGTCTTTTCTATGTAAAAAGTTTTGTCTTTGTATTATTTTTTCGTATTAAATTCTCTGTCTTTTGAAGTGCGGATTTTTCTCTCTTTTTCTTCCAGTTCTACTCGCAACTGCGCTTCCCGTTTGCGTTCTTTTTCCCGCTTGTTGCGCAGATTCGTTTCTTTAATCTGTCTCCACAGAACTTCAAAACGGCTGTTTACCTCTCCACATACCATAAAAATATACATACAGATACTCAGCCAGAACATAATCAACAACAATGTGGTCAGACTTCCATACAAAGAAAATCCCTGAAAAAAGTTGACATAAATAGACAGACCGAAAGTAAATACATACCATGCTGCAGCACATCCGACTGCGCCTATCAACTGACTTCTGAATGTTGCCTTTCTGTTCGGCAGAAATTTATAAATAAAACAGAATACTGCGATAAGCATAATAAAAATCACTACCATTCGCATCTTTAGGATCATTTCCGTCACTTTTGAAACGATTGGGGCGTGTTGAACAAGTATCCCTTGTATCTTGCGTCCAAATACCAGTAACAAAAGCAAGACAATCATGACCAAGATTAACAGCAATGTATCCAACATTGCCCGAAAACGGAGCACGAACCAGTTACGTGTCTCCGGGATATCATAAATAATATTTAATCCATACCGCAAACTCTGCACAGCCTTTGCAGAAGAATAAATCGCAATAATGATTGCCGGAACCAGAAGCTTTGCTGAATTTTTATAAGTTTCATCAATAACCGACACAAACAATGGACTGATGGAACCAGGCATAAATTTATGAATACCATTCAAGATCATGCTCTCTGTAATCGGTGTATAACGAATCAGAGAACTGAGCACCAACAGAAATGGAAGCACTGACATAATAATAAACAGCGTAGCCTGTGCGGCATATGCGCCCACGTTATCTCTTTTTAATTTATTCAGAAAGTCTTTTACAATTGGGACATAACCACTCATCGTTTGTTTCCTTTAAAACCTTTTTCATTTGCGAGACCGCATATCTTTACCATCAATTTTACAGATTACCATGTTTTGATTTACTTCACAAGTATTTTCAAAAGTATTTACATTTTTTTAAGATTTTATTTCTGTTCCATGAAAAAATGATTGCAATATTTCTTTATAATCTTTGCCTGATTTTGCCATTCCATTCGCGCCATACTGGCTCATTCCGATTCCATGGCCCAGACCACCGCCATATAAAATATAACTGTTCGGCTCTGTTCCGGCATCAATTGTAAACCAGGCACTTGGAAGCATTTTCATAGAAGTATTTTTCTGTCCGTTTTTGTCTTCTACCGCTGTCAGATATTTCCCGATTTCCTGCCGGATCTCATTTTCCGTCACAATATGAGACGTCTGATTTCCCGTTTGAAAACGAATGTCTGTGATTTCTCCGGATGCTTCCCGTTTCTCGATAAAAAAGTAAGTATCCCGTGGCAATGTGATATATGCCTTCCAGCGAAAATAACGGCTTTCACTGTCATATGCTGCTATATCTGTCCGTTTTAAAAAACTATCCCAGTCAATCTGACAGGATGCGATCTGCATGGAATCAGATTCTGTAGAAAGTGCCAGATTCTCCGGCAATGTTGTCACCAAAGAAATACTTTTCAAATATGGAACGCTTTCCTGTCCCCACGCTTCCATCCCCGCAGAGATTCCACAGGAGGTGGAGTAATAATACACAGAAGCCGGCTGCTGATCCGCCTGCGAGATGAGAATCTGTCCTTTTGTTGCATCTGCTGCCTGTATGGATTTTTCATTTTCTCCGTTACGGTTGTAGACCTGACTGTTTACGGAGTCGTCCACATCTGCCTGATATTCCCCGTATTTCCCGCCCCGGATCATCTGGCTGGCAAATGTTCTGGCACAGACAGCCTGTGCTTTCAGTGCTTCCGGTTCAAAACTTTCCGGCATTTCACCGGGCAGTACACCATAGATATATTCCTCCATAGGAACCTGATTTACGATCCAGTAAGCATTATCTTTCTGATAAATAATAAAAATTCCACGATATGCGGCGGACCAGTTTCCTGTGTCCGCATCTTGCAGATACAATGTATGTTCTGTCTTAGGAATGATCGTAACGCCATTAGAATCATCTGCAAGATACTTTAATTCCTGCTGGGTCAAAATTGTATGCTCTCCGTAATCCAGGGTCTGATCTTTTGTATTTACTGTGCAGCCGGATTCACACAGAATCTGAAATTGCTGCCGCAACGCTTTTCTGCCATTATCATTGGTCAGCACTACCCGCACCGTCTGAAGAACTGCCACAGTATTCTGCCCTTGCTGCTGTTCCGCCGCTTTTCCCTTACGAAACCGGCTCAAAAGCCCGGGTGTTCCCTGTTCCTGCCTAATCAGAAGAATATTATTTCCCGTTGCATATACTTCATAATACGCACCATATGTCCAGAACGATTCCTCTATGGAAGTATTAAAATTTCCCTGTTCTGTAATGATCCGCTTCTCTCCCGGAACCATTCCCAGATACTGTAATCTCAAAATCTCTACCTGATCTGTTTTTCCAAGGGATTGTAATAACTGTTCATAATAGGCCGTCCATTCTGAACGTTGTATTGGCGTTTCCCCCGTTTTGTCATCAATAGCAGAAAATCCCAGCGTTGTATAAATCAGATTCACATCATTTTCTGTAAGAACCGCAGATACTTTTGGCAGCAGCATGGCCTGCATCTCTTCATTTCCTATATCCGCAATCTCAAACATATCTAATATCTCACAGGCATAGACCTGCTCTTTATTTTTAAACTCCGAAGCGGTCTTTACTGCCTGGCTTTGCCGGAACGCAATGATTCCCGCCAGCACACAGATAAATAGGATGATGCACTTTAAAACCGGATATTTTCTCATATATTCTTTCTTCCCCTCTATCTGTTTTTATCATGTTTTTGTTTCACTTGACTTTATCCACAACGTTAAAAGAAGCTGTCTCCCGACAGCTTCTCTCTTTCGTATCTTACAACTGAATATTTTATCTTTTGTATTGTAATCTTTTGTACATTAATATTTTATCTTTGGTCATATCTTTTGTATCTTAACAATTTATCTTTTGTTAAGAAAGTAAATACAGCCAGAATGCCGTTCCCTGCAATTTTGACGCCTAGCCAGAGCTAGGTGGGTATCCGCAACAGTATTGTCTGTCTTCCGCTGCGTAATGACGGCCTGACATATTGTTACTGCGATCTAAGAATCCCATAAACGTAAATGTAGGTTCAAAATAGCAGTTTTATCGAACACCCCAGCCATATTTCCTTGACCATTATCAGTATACTCTAATATCTGCAAAATCTCAACAGATAATTCTTATAAATTTCTGGAAATTTTCGCTTAAATTTTACCAATATAATGTCTTGCATGTACTGCTTCTACAGACACCTTATCATCTATCGGGTTACTTCTCTCCAGTCATTTCTTTCGTATACCATTATTAATCTTGTGTTCCTGTCTCTTACAGAGTATTTGCCTCATCTACTACTTTCACAATCGCTGCTGCTGCATCTTTCGGAAGTTTATTGAAGCCACCTTTTGCAGTATCCAGGCCATTAACATAATTCAGTCTGTCCTGCATACGGGCTTTCAGCTGAGCAACATACTCTTCATCTTTCAGATCCGGGACAAATCCTTCCCACTCAAAGATCTCGATATCAGAAAACGGTCCCCACTGTTTGAATTCCGCTTTTCCTTCTACGATCGTTTCAAGAATTCCCAGAGTATCTTTCGGCTGTACCTTTTTGCCCATAAATTCTCCAGTATTGATGATGTAGCAGTCTACATGTTTGCTCTCAACCAGTGTCTTGAATTTATTATAATCATTTACCAACGGATATGTGCGGAACGGATTTGCATACGGCTCTACAACCAACGCATTCGGGTCTACACCCTCTTTCAGACGCTCTGCAGTACTTCTCTTTGTTGCCAGTGTTGCACCCATTACAGATGCCAGAGAAGAACCTTTTAATTTAACTACTGGCGGGATGGTAGGATCTTTCATGATCCAGAAGATTGCATTTACCGGGCTGTCGATCTTATCCACACGGTTTGGAGACCACAGTTTGGATTTGATGGCACGACCGTTGCCATTTCTTACATCTTCTGTTACAAGAACGACTTTTCCGTCCTCATCCAGAGTAGCAGAGCAGTTCTGTGCTGTCAGCAGGAATTTGTTGTCCTCACAATCTGTCGGATAATCTGCTGTCTTGTCAAAATAAGTCGGCTCTAATGCGATGGAAGAACATGTCTGTGCATTGATGACAAACGCATCATCATGAAGAACTTTAATGGACGGATATTTGCCATTATGTTTTGCATGAGTCAGTGTGGATTTACCAGATCCAGACAGACCAAATACAGCCGCCACATACTTGCTGCCATCTTCCAGTGTATATTCTTTCTGACCACCATGGCAGGATGCATAACCATTTCTGTTTGCGATAGCCCATGCCAGTGTCAGAGTGCCTTTTTTATGTTCGCCAAAATAACGCATGCCAAGGATTGCTGCACAGTTTGTGTCTGTGTTGAAATAGCACAGACAGTTCGGATCAGAGATATCTGTCTGATCTGTACCACGCCACTGCGGATCAGAGAAGATATAGATATCTGATTCGTTCTCGTACAGTTTTGACTCTTTGTACATTTTTACGTATTTTTCATTCATATACTGGAAGTTTAACATCCAGGAATACAAAATATTCTCTTCGCCTTCCGGAATCAGAAGATGCGCTTTTACCATAAATTCAGTATCAAGTCCGATGCAAACCTCTGCATGATACAATGTTTCCCATCTGGTATCGTAAACTGCATCCATTACGATCTTGTCCAGTTTGTCACACTGAACACCTGGCTCGCCTGCGATTCTTCTTGCCGGCGCATAACGTCCGGTAATGGAACCGTCATTAAATAAAAGAACTTTTGCATCTGAATCAAGACCAAATTCCTCACCACGATATACCGGCATATCGGTAACAATCGTTCCCGGTGAATCTTTTGCAAGTTTATATGCCTCTTTTAATGTGTTTACTTTTACCACATTATTTCCATAAAATGCTGCCTCAATAATAGAACGTGTTCTGGAGAAACCAACCTTTCCCGGTCCGATCTCACTTCTTTTGTAGTTCGCTCTTGTAGCCATTCAGTTACCTCCTGTACTCATCTCATCTATCTATACAAAACAGAAATCCCTTCTGCATGTACTCTTTGTTCAATAACAATCTCTGCCTCAATGGCAGAAATCATTATTTAAAATGCAACATCTTCTATCATTCCATTGCCGTAAGTCCAGATATGCTATATCAGCACTTACAAATCTGTACCTGTTGATAAAAAGCTGGAGCCAAATGCTTCCGGCAATAAGTCTCCCAATGTTTTTTTGTCATATCTACCATCCCGGTCACTCATAAGCACCACAAAATCCGGGGAACAAAATTCAGCCAGTACCTGTCGACAAACACCACAGGGCGCTGTCGGCTGTTGCGCATCACTGGCGATGGCAATTGCCTGAAATCCTCTGCACCCTTCCGACACAGCTTTAAATATGGCGGTCCGTTCCGCACAGTTTGTGGGCGAATACGCTGCATTTTCAATATTACAGCCGGTATAAACACGGCCATCTGTGCCAAGCAATGCTGCTCCTACACGAAATTTTGAATAAGGAGCATATGCATTTTTTCTTGCAGTCAACGCTGCTTTCACTAGTGTATCATATTCCACCATAAATTAAAATCCTTATTTCGCCTTATTTTGGCGTAGTATTTGTTATTATTTTTCAGTATTTTAATAAAAGATATTCTTGACATCTTTTTCTATTGTTAAAATCTTATCAAAATATTTGTCTTTGAATATTATATTTTTACAATCACGAAAAAAGATATATTATTCTATTCATTACTGTGGCATCTACGTATCCATCACAGATTACAAAATAAGATCCGTTTTATTATCCCAGCATTGCAATAGCGCCACTGGTCCCGATTCGATCTGCCCCGGCTTTCAGAAATGCCTCCATATCTTCTTTTGTCCGGATGCCGCCGGCAGCTTTAATCTTCACATTATTTCCTACATACTTGCGCATGAGTTTAACATCTTCCAAAGTTGCTCCGCCCGTTCCGAATCCGGTAGATGTTTTAATAAAATCTGCACCTGCCTCTGTCACACAATGGCACATGGCAATTTTCTCTGCTTCTGTCAGATAACATGTCTCGATAATGACTTTTAAAATGTGGTCTTTGCACACCTGTTTTAAAGCACGAATCTCCGCCGTTACCTTCTCATACTCTCCATTTTTTACATCGCACACATTGATGACCATATCAATCTCCTGTGCACCGTCCTGTAATGCAGCTTCTGTTTCTGCAAGTTTGGCTGCTGTATTGGCATTCCCCAGCGGGAATCCCACAACAGTGCAGATCTTCAGTTTCGGATATGCCTCATGAACCCGTGCCACATAACAGCTTGGAATACATACGGATGCCATCTGATACTGCAATGCTTCCTCACAGAGTTTTTTTATCTCCTTCCATGTAGTAAATGCCTTCAGGGCTGTATGATCTACATACTGATATAATTCTTCTTTTTTCATTTCTGCTTATGCCTCCAGACTTTCTTCCGATTCTCTCAGATACAGGTATTCTGCCTGCCTTACTTCTATGCTTATCCTAATAAAGTTCTAAAAATCACATAATCAGGAAAACATTATATATCCAACGTCCCGCAACACATATTTTCTCATACATAACAACTGTATCATATCTTATTTTGATCAAAAAATCTACCCGATCAAAAAACAAAAATCCTGCCTTCACAAAACAACCGAATTTTTCGTTATTTTGTAAAAACAGGATTCCAAATCATATCATTTATTCTGTGATGTTCATTCCCCTTTCGTCTGTCACATATACAGTCTGTTGCTTCCCCTTTTCATCTATGCCCTCTTTTCAATAATTCATCTCCAAAATTTTTATATCAGCAGATACATAACATACATTTTATTTTTTACCTGCATTATAAATATATGTTAATGCCATTTTTTCTGCATGTCCAAAATACATATCTGCATTAAAATCATCTGCATCAATCAGTACCTGCAACGATGCCCCCTCTAACATCGATACGATCACATATGGAATTTGCTCTTTATCCTCTTCTGAAATCATTGGATAAAATCGAATAATAATTTCCCGAATATCATCCCGCCATTCTTCATAAGCTTTCTGAAACCTGTTTTTCATTGTCACATCCAGTTTAGACTGAATGATAAAATTCAACTCCGCAAAATCATAATTTCTTTTTTTCAGGATCAGATGCTTTTTCTGTTCAAAAAATGTATGGAGCTGTCCTTCCAATGTCTCATCTCCAACATTGCTTCTTCTTATGTCATAACATTCTTCAAGAACCCGTTCCTGCAAACTATCCATCAGATCCTGTTTTGTCTTGTAATAATAATGTACATTTGACTGCGCTACATCTGCCTCTTTTGCGATAAGATGTATCCTTGTTCCACTGATGGTCTCTCTATTTATAACTTTCAATGCAGCTGTTAGTATTTTTTCTTCCGTATCTGAAACAGATAACTGTTTTTCTCTCATTTAACCGTCCTCCTGTAAAATATCGCTTTTTACATTTAAAAATATATTGTAATATAAATTTATCAAAATAGCAAAGCAGATACAATACAGTTTTTATCCGACGGTATCTTTCATGTATTACCTACCCATGCATAATCTGATTATTTTTCCACAGCAATTGCCTCAACTTCAACCAGTGCTGCTTTGGGAAGCTGTTCTACTGCCACGCAGGATCTCGCTGGAACTTCATTATGAAAATACTGTGCGTAAATCTCATTTACTTTTCCAAAATCCGCCATATTATCAATAAAAATTGTTGTTTTTACCACATGATCCACATCAGACCCGCAACTTTCAAGAATCGTTTTCAAATTTTCAAGGCTCTGATTTTACAACAATATATAGAAATACCTTTTAACTACTATTTCTATTGCCCTGATTATCTTTCTCTTTTTAAATAAAAATCCTGTCTCTTTGTTTACTGCTCATAATAAAAACAAAAAGACAGGATTTTTTATTATATATGATTAATTAATTTTTACTGTTTCGATACTGAATCGGCGTCATTTCAAATTTCTTCTTAAAGGTACGGTTAAAGTGCTCTACATTCTGATAACCTACTGCATATGCAATGTTTTCCACTGTCATACCGGAATTTTTCAGAAGGCTCTTTGCCCGTTTCATCCGGATATTCTGAAGGTTCTCTCCGAATGTCTTACCGGATTTCTCTTTGATATATTTAGACAGATATGGCTCTGTCAGATGGAACTTTTCAGCCAACTCTTCCAGTGTAACTGTCAGATAATTCGTCTGAATAAAATTCATGATCTCCATCATACGTTCATCTGTTGCATCGGTATCGCTTTTTACAGCATCCAACTGGTTGACTGCAACTACAAGTGCATGTACAGAAGCTTTGATGATATCATCGTCGGTGCCAACGCCCCAATACATAGCGCCCTGACAACGGATACCAACATACGCCATCGCCTTTGAAGAGGAACCTTTAGACATAGCATGTTCTTCGTATACGGACAGCTCGTAACTGATGCCAAAATACTGTTTCAGCACATTGCTCACTGCATCCAGACGACCATTTCCAATCGCATTTACGATGGTAGATTTTCCTCCATGGTTGATGGTTGCCTCTGCCATAATGCCGTCCACCTGTTTAAAGTGACACTCCTCAATCTGGAAATATGGCTGTTTGTTAATATATTTATCTTCAAAGAGCTCATATACGAGCTGCGGTGAAAGTTCTTTGTGCTCATGATCAGATACGGCTTTGACCGTATATCCGACATCTTCACGCATTTTCTCTGGCAGTGAAATGCCGAAATTCTGTTTCAGAATATATCCAACACCGCCTTTACCGGACTGACTGTTGATGCGAATAACATCTGCTTCGTAAGTACGTCCCACATCCACCGGATCAATTGGCAGATACGGAACACTCCAGATCTTTTCGTTTCTCTCTTTTCGGAAATCCATGCCTTTTGCGATAGCATCCTGATGAGAACCGGAAAATGCAGTAAATACAAGATCTCCGGAATATGGCTGACGCTCATATACATGCATTCTGGTACAACGCTCATACATCTCACGGATCTTCGGAATATTGGAGAAATCCAGTTTTGGATCTACGCCATGGGTATACATGTTCATCGCCAGTGTCACGATATCTACGTTACCGGTACGTTCTCCGTTTCCAAACAAGGTACCTTCAATACGGTCCGCTCCGGCAAGTACACCAAGTTCTGCCACGCTGACGCCTGTTCCACGGTCATTATGCGGATGCAGACATAAAGTTACCGCATCTCTGTATTTCAGATGTTTGCTGACATACTCTACCTGAGTTGCTACCACATGTGGCATTGCCAGTTCTACCGTTGTCGGAATATTAATGATGACTTTATTTTCTTTCTTTGGCTGCCATACATCCAGAACAGCATTACATACATCTACAGCATAATCAACTTCCGTACCGGAAAAACTCTCCGGGCTGTACTGGAAAGAGAAGTTTCCATCAGTCTCTTCTGCCAGATCACGTAAAAGGATAGCGCCATCTACAGCGATTTTTTTGATCTGCTCTTTATCTTTTTTAAACACCTGCTCACGCTGTGCTACAGATGTGGAATTATACAGATGGATCACTGCATGAGGGGCACCCTGTACTGCTTCAAAAGTCTTACGGATAATATGTTCTCTTGCCTGTGTCAGTACCTGTACAGTCACATCATCCGGGATCATATCCCGCTCGATCAATGTACGCAGAAAGTTATATTCTGTTTCAGAAGCAGCCGGAAAGCCAACTTCAATCTCTTTAAATCCAATGTCTACTAAAGTCTGGAAAAATTCAAGTTTTTCATCCAGACTCATTGGCTCAATCAGTGCCTGATTACCGTCTCGCAGATCCACGCTGCACCAGATTGGAGTCTCAGTAATATATTCTTTTTTTACCCAGTCATATGTACATTCCGGCGGCATAAAATATGCGCGCTGGTATTTATCACAGTTCTTCATGTATCATTCATTCCTCTCTCTTCTAACAATGATGCTATCTTAACATAGAATTACCCCGAAATAAATGATTAAATTTAATCATTTTTATTGATATATTTTAATATTTGTTATTTTATTATCATTTTCGCAATACCCATATGCAAAATTTGTGAAACAGAACTCCATATTGGTTGAAAACATGATACCTCTCACACATTCCATCTGGTCTGAAATTTCTGGCTTATGGTATATCTTTTCTTCCGTAATAATCCATTTTTTGTAAACTTATTACCATATATAACCAGAAAAATCCCACCAACAGATACACTGCTGATGGGAAGGTCCGATCTGTCCGTCTTAAGATACCATATCGTGAAATCCAGGACTTCCATCTTCCAACTAAAAATCCTTTCCGGATCGTATGTGCTGTTTATTTTATGCCAAGAAATCCTTTAACAGTCTTCGGCATATCTTCTACTTCACATACCGTTTTGTGAAGCACCTCTGCTGAACGGATCTCTTCAATAGCATTCGGAACTTTTACCTGTGCAATCTTAGAAAGCTCATCTACCAATTCAAAATCTGACATTGCATCATATTTTTCTTTGTCAATGGCATCCATTACGCTTCTTGTAAATTTGAACGGGCTTGCTGTAGATGCTACGACTGTAACTGCTTTATCTTTTGTCGCTGCCCGATATTTTTTATAAACAGCTGCTGCAACAGCGGTATGCGGATCCAGTACATATCCGGTATCCTCATAAATGGTATAAATCGCTGCAGACATATCTTTTTCACTGGCATAATTACCATAGAAAGAAGTCAGCTGTTCCTTCATAAGAGGAGTCAGACCATATTTGCCCTCTTTGGAAAGCTCTGCCATAAGAGTCTTATTGATCTTAGCATCATTTCCTGAAATTCTGTAGATCAGACGCTCCAGGTTGCTGGAAATCAGGATATCCATAGACGGAGAAGAAGTAAGGATAAACTCACGGTTCTTGTCGTAAATACCTGTAGAGAAGAAATCATACAAGACTTTGTTCTCATTGGATGCACAGATCAGTTTTGCAATCGGCAGCCCCATATTCTTTGCATAAAAAGCAGCAAGAATATTTCCAAAATTACCGGTAGGAACAGTTACATTGATGGCTTCGCCTTTTTTGATTGCTCCGCCGGCATATAATTTTGCATATGCATATACATAATAAACAATCTGTGGCACCAGACGTCCGATATTAATAGAGTTTGCAGAAGAAAACTGGTATCCTGCTTCTGCAAGTTCTTTTGCCAGTTCCGGATCAGAGAACATTTTCTTAACTCCGGTCTGCGCCTGATCAAAGTTTCCTTCAATACCTACAACGAAAGTATTGGCGCCCTTCTGTGTAACCATCTGTTTTTCCTGAATCGGGCTTACACCATGCTTCGGATAAAATACAATAATCTTGGTTCCTTCCACATCTGCGAAACCTGCCAATGCTGCTTTTCCGGTATCTCCGGAAGTTGCCGTCAGGATCACAATATCATTCTCTACCTGATTTTTTCTGGCAGCAGTAATCAAAAGATGCGGCAAAATGGATAATGCCATATCTTTGAATGCGATGGTAGAACCATGGAACAGCTCCAGGAAATAAATTCCATCAGCCTCTACTAAAGGAGCGATCTCCGGTGTGTCAAATTTCTCATCATATGCATTTTTGATACAGTTTTTCAGCTCTTCTTCTGTAAAATCTGTAAGGAATCTGCGCATTACTTCGAAAGCGGTTTCCTGATATGTCATTTTAGCAAGAACATCCAGATCAATATCCAGCTCCGGAATCTCTGTTGGTACATACAGACCGCCATCTTTTGCAAGACCATTTAAAATAGCCTGGGAAGCGGTTACTTTCTCCTGCTCATCACGAGTATTTGTATACAAAATCTCTTTCATTTTTCCTGTCCCCTCGTTATTTTGTCTGCTTCTTCTGGTTAATATAATTTACAAGTCCGCCACAAGCAATGATTTTCTGCATAAACGGCGGGAATGCCTGTCCCTGATACTCCGTACCTTTTGTGCGGTCATAAATTTTACCGCTGTCAAAATCGATTTCGACTTCATCGCCCTCTTCAATCTCTCTTGCCGCATCCGGACATTCAATGATCGGAAGTCCGATGTTGATGGCATTACGATAAAAGATTCTGGCAAAAGTCTCTGCGATGATGCAGCTGACACCTGCTGTCTTCAGACACAGCGGTGCATGTTCTCTGGAAGAACCGCAGCCGAAATTCTTTCTTGCCACGATAATATCTCCCGGTTTTACTCTCTCGGTAAAAGTAGGATCAATGTCTACCATTGCATGGCTTGCAAGTTCCTGCGCGTCAAATGAATTCAGATATCTTGCCGGAATGATTACGTCCGTATCTACGTTATCTCCGTATTTAAATACATGTCCTTTTGCTGCTTTCATTACTTGTCACCTACTTTCTCCGGATTAGCAATACAGCCTGCGATGGCGCTTGCTGCTGCGACTTCCGGTGATGCCAGATAGATCAGGGAATCTACATCGCCCATTCTTCCGACAAAGTTACGATTTGTTGTTGATACACACTTCTCTCCCGGAGCCATTACACCCATATGACCTCCCATACACGGTCCGCAGCTCGGTGTGTTAAATGCGCATCCTGCATCAATGAAGATGTCAACCAGTCCTTCTTTGATACATTCTTTATATACTTCCTGTGTTGCCGGAACTACCATGACACGAACATCCGGATGTACAGTATGTCCTTTCAGGATAGCTGCAGCTTTTCTCATATCAGAGATTCTTCCGTTTGTACAGGAACCAATAACAACCTGGTCAATCTTAATCGGCTCCATAGCCTCTACCTCATCAATTGTCTTTGCATTTCCCGGAAGATGTGGGAAAGCAACGGTCGGGCGTACCTCAGACAGGTCAATCTCTACAACCTGATCGTACTCTGCATCCTCATCCGGCTCATAAGCGGTATAAGTTTTATCAGAATGTGCATCTATGTACGCTCTTGTCTGATCATCTACGATAAAGATACCGTTTTTCGCACCGGCTTCAATTGCCATATTTGCCATAGTAAAACGGTCATCCATAGAAAGATTTGCGATACCATCGCCTACGAATTCCATAGATTTGTAAAGAGCGCCATCTACACCGATCTTTCCGATAATGTGGATGATCACATCTTTTCCGCTGACATACGGTCCCGGTTTTCCGGTCAGTACGAATTTGATTGCTGACGGAACTTTAAACCAGAGCTCGCCGGTAGCCATTCCGGTAGAGATATCAGTTGTTCCTACACCGGTAGAAAATGCGCCAAGGGCACCGTAAGTACAGGTATGGGAATCTGCGCCGATGATGCATTCTCCGGCTACTACGATACCATACTCCGGTAAGATTGCATGTTCTACACCACATTTACCCTGCACAAGATACCATTTCAGATCCTGCTCTTTTGCAAAATCCTGGATTGCTCTTGAGTTGATCGCTGATTTGATATCTTTGTTCGGTGTAAAATGATCCGGTACTAATACTACTTTATCCTTATCAAATACTTTATCTGCCATCTGTCGAAAAATCGGCAACGCCATCGGTCCTGTGATGTCATTTGCCATAACAACATCCAGCTTTGCTTCAATCAGCTGGCCGGCGGTTACAGACTCAAGACCTGCATGGGCAGCAAGAATTTTCTGTGTCATTGTCATTCCCATGATATGTTTCCTCCTTCGATTAGCATGTACTCCCGAAATCTTCCCTTACGAATAATCAGTTTACATTCTCATGTACTTCTTATCCATTGCAAAAAGATACATTTTCATTATATGTACATACTTAAATATAATAGCATAGCTTTTCACAGATTACAAACTATAGGAAGGCTGTTTTTGCTATTTTTCTTTTGTATTTTTCATGATTTTTATATTTTTCTTCTTTTCCTACAAATACTTTCATACACTCCGGAACTTGTGCCTTAAAGAATCTTGCCAATCAAATGCTTTTCGAAATATATTTATAGGAAAAGAGGCGCCTCTGTGAAGTACATTCTCCACAAAAGCGCCCCAAACTATTTTCTTTTAAAAACTAAAAAGTGGAAATAATCTCTTATCTCTGTTTTTCAATTTAAGACAATCTTCACACAAGATTAGTTGTTGATCAGTTTGTCCTCGCCATTCCAGCTGTAAAGTTTACGGATCTCAGCGCCAACTTTCTCTGATGGATGCTCAGAAGCAAGTTTACGCATAGCTTTGAAGTGAACCTGACGGCCAGCCGGAGACATATCCAGTAAGAATTCTTTTGCAAAAGTACCATCCTGGATGTCTGTAAGGATTTTCTTCATAGCTTTCTTTGTATCTTCAGTAATGATCTTAGGTCCTGTGATGTAATCGCCATACTCAGCAGTGTTGGAGATAGAATATCTCATTCCAGCGAAACCTGACTGGTAGATCAGATCTACGATCAGTTTCATCTCGTGGATACACTCAAAGTAAGCGTTTCTCGGATCATATCCAGCCTCGCAAAGAGTTTCGAAACCAGCCTGCATAAGTGCACATACACCACCGCAAAGTACTGCCTGCTCGCCGAAGAGGTCTGTCTCTGTCTCTGTACGGAAAGTTGTCTCAAGAACACCAGCTCTTGCTCCACCGATAGCCAGTGAGTAAGCAAGTGCGATTTCAAGTGCTTTGCCTGTAGCATCCTGCTCTACAGCTACCAGACACGGAACACCTTTGCCTGCCTGATATTCGCTTCTTACTGTATGACCCGGTCCTTTTGGAGCGATCATTGTTACGTCAACGTCTGCTGGCGGTTTGATGCATCCGAAATGAATATTGAAACCATGAGCGAACATCAGCATGTTGCCAGCTTCCAAGTTCGGCTCGATGTCTTTTTTGTACATATCTGCCTGAAGTTCATCGTTGATCAGAATCATGATGATGTCAGCTCTTTTTGCTGCTTCAGCAGCTGTGTATACAGTAAATCCCTGTGCCTCAGCTTTTGCCCAGGATTTACTTCCTTCATAAAGACCGATGATGACATTGCATCCGGAGTCTTTTGCATTTAATGCATGAGCATGTCCCTGGCTGCCGTAACCGATTACTGCGATTGTCTTTCCATCTAATGCGGAAAGGTTACAGTCTTCCTGATAATAAATTTTATTCATCTTTTTATCCTCCTAAGATATAGATAATTACTCAATGATTGTTACATCATCAATGCCTCTTGTAAGCCCCGTGATACCTGTTCTGGCCAGTTCAAGAATCTCATAGCCTTTTACAAGTTCCAAGAATGCGTCCAGTTTACCCTGACCGCCTGTCAGTTCAATGACAACCGAATCATGAGTGACATCCACAATATTGGCACGGAAAATATTTGCTGTGGATAAGATCGCCTGACGGTCTGTATCCTTTGCCCGGATTTTTACAAGCACCAGCTCCCGGCATACTGATTCGCCATCTTTCAGCTGTTTGATATCAACAACATCTTCCAGTTTGGCAAGCTGTTTTTCAATCTGTTCCAGAATCTGTTCCTCGCCACTGGACACAACGGTCACTCTTGTAAAACGCGGATCAGCAGTAACACCGGCAGAAATACTGTCAATATTATACCCTCTTCTGCTGAACAGACCTGAAATATGGCTCAGCGCATTTGAAGTATTTTCAACTAACATAGAATATGTCTGTCTCTTCATCTTAATTTCCTCATTACACTTCTTTCCGGAATATGGGATATACTGTCTCTCACTCCGTTTATGAACTATGCCTTTTGCATTTGCAATTCTTTTGCATATTTCATCCTGCTAATTCTAGCAACTTATAATTTTTTTGTCAATAGTTACTAATTTAGCACCGTACTGTTTTACATAGGAACGTACTGTGTTTTTTACAGTTTCCTCTTCTGTAAGAAGCCGGATCGCCAAAATGCCAGAATATTGTTCCAGAACAGCCTTTACTGTTTCCGCATCTTTGGTTGATACGATAAATGGCAACTGTACCATCTGAGAAATTTCCCGAATTGCTGCTGTCACGATCTCCGCTTCTTTTTCCAGACCATCCGCAGTCAGCATAATGGCATCCATTTCATCATCTGCAAGATCCATGGCGAGGTCAATAGCTGTATCAAACTCTTCATCCTCATACTCTTCCATGAGTTCTTCATTTTCTGCAAAATCAATGGCATCCCCCAGTTCCAATTCCTGCCCATCTGTAAAGGAGAATACGGTTCTTTCATTGCATAAATACAATTGATCTGTATTAGCATCTGCCTGCTCCGGTGCTGTCCGTTTCATAGAATCTCTGTTTTCATGAAGTAATTTTATGTATTCCGGCGCAGTTCCACAGCATCCTCCGATCACGGATGCGCCAAGTTCTACCAGATGTGCTACATGCTTCTGGAACTCTTCCGGTTTCATGTCATATACGGTCTGTCCGTTTTCATCCAATGTAGGAAGACCTGCATTCGGTTTTGCGATAACTGGAACTGTTGACACTTCACAGATTGCACGGACAACGTCTGTCAGATGATCCGGTCCTGCGGAACAGTTTAATCCTACTGCACTGACACCCATTCCCTGCAGGGTAAGTACTGCTGACGGAGCAGAAACACCATATAATGTTTTTCCCGTTTCTTTAAAGCTTAATGTCGCTATGATCGGCAGATCCGGTGCCACATGTCCTGCTGCGATCACAGCTGCGCGGGTTTCCTGAAGGCTCATCATCGTCTCAATGACCAGCAGATCCACACCTTCTCTTGCAAGGATTGCGATCTGTTCCTCGTACACTTTTACCAGTTCCGTAAATTTCAGATCTCCTACCGGCTCCAGCTGTGCACCGGTCATAGTAATATCTCCGGCGATCAGCGCTTTCCCTTCTGCCGCTTCTTTGCAGATCCGTACCAGTTCCGTATTAATCTCATCCAGTCGGTCTTCCAGACCGTATTCTTTTAATTTAATACGGTTTCCGGAAAACGTAGGGGCATATACAATGTCACTGCCTGCTTCAATATACTCTTTCTGCAGACCGATCAACACATCTGGATGCTCCGTAATCCAAAGCTCCGGGCACACACCGGTAGGCATTCCGCGTTTCTGCAGATTGGAACCGGTCGCACCATCCAGAATTACAATCTTGTCTTTCATCCATTCTTTAAATTCCTGTTTTGTCATAGTTTTTCTTTTAAGACAGCCCTGTTTTTCTCTCCAACAGCTGACCGTCCCCTCCTCTTGTTTTTATTTTATCAAACTCCTGTATCCTGAATTTTTTTAATTTTCTGACATCTCATTTTAGCAGATTAGCTTTCTGACTTTTCTGCATCAGCACGGGTCAATTTCTTAATCCACTTATAAGTGCAAAACCGGATAAAGGTCGGCAGACCTTTAAATATCTGATCCGACTGTATCATGATAACAACTGCCTCCACCGGCCATTTCCACCAGAAGGCTGCCATAAAGGACAGCGGCATTACAATACACCATGTACTGATCATATTCATCTTCATGGTAAATCCGGCGTCTCCTGCTCCCTGAATGATACCAAAGCTTACCGGCATCTGATAAGACATTCCCACCATGACAAATCCCATGATTACAATCAGATGCAGTGCCATTGTGGTGGCAGAATCATCCAGCTTATACATGGAAAGAAGTGGATTTCTCAGCGCAATCAGTGCCATTCCAAGGATCAGACCGATGACAACGTCGATTACCGCCAGCGTTCTGGCATCGGATTTGATCCGCTTCATATCGCCACGACCAATGGCATTTCCGATCATTACCGCAGAAGTCGATGACATTGCAATAACGATTACCTTCAGATACTGGTAGAAGGTCGTAGCAACAGAATTTGCAGCAATGGCATCATTAGATAAATGTCCAAGAATTGCCGTTTGCATCGGCACAGAAACGCCCCAAAGCACCTGCGAAAGCATGATCGGTACGCATACTTTACGATAATCCTGTCGCATATCTGCATTAATGCCAAAGACGTGTTTCAGACCCTTTGAAAATAATCGTATCTTCTTATCAATCTTTAATACAAAGACCAGAATAACGACAAATTCAACAATTCTGGCAATCAACGTACCTACAGCCGCACCACGGACGCCCATTTCCGGTGCACCCAAGTTACCATAGATAAACATATAGTTGCATACAATATTGATGCCCAGTGAAATCACAGATATATAGAACGAAATTTTTACGGTTCCCACGCTTCGAAGCACTGCCATTAAAATATTTGACATGATAAACAGGACAAACGTCCACTGGATCAGTCCAAGATATTCCTTTGACTGAGCAATGATATCCGGCGAATTTGTAAAAATATGTAACAACTGATCCGGCATAAACATACAGATAAGCAAAATAATCGCACTGCAGATAATACCAAGTTTCAAAGCGATACCTGTCAATCTGCGGATTGGTTCCACACGCTTTTCGCCCCAATATTGAGAAGCAAGAACCACCAGAGAATTACCGATAGCAAGGGCAAACTGTTCTACCATAAAGAAAACCTGATTAACGGTAGCTGCACCGGACAACGCATCCTGCGCATATCTTCCCAACATGACATTATCGACCATATTGACACTATATGCTACAAGGTTCTGCAAAGCGACTACGATCAGCATCTTAAACAGTGTACTGTAAAATGTCTTATCCTTCGTAAAAAAAGAGGTTTTTTCTAAGTGCTGTTCCATGTTTCAATAACTCCTTCTAATACATGTAATCCAGTATCATAGCAAACGATATCCTTCTAAGCGATATCATAGCTAGCACTACGCATATCGTACAGATTTCTGCTTGATATAAATCTTCCTATAGCCAAAAACAAGCCTAGTTCCATCTTCTTTTATAGCGTCATCCATGCTACAATCCCAGTTCTAATCTGTGGTTAATGATACAACCCTTTCCCTTTTTCTGCAAGAAAGTTTCCCAAAAGTTACCAGAATATATGTTCGATTTTCTGTTGATTTTTAAAAAGATGTATGTTACCATATGACTATCATAAACAAGAACATATGTTCTTGCATGTTTTTCTTTTAAACTATTTTATTTGTAACATAAATAACATTAAAATATTTTTTGCACAAATGCCCTTTTCTCCAGCCGTCAGCTTGTGGCATAAAACAGCTATGAAAAAGTATTTTTTACCTGAATGTCCTTTGAACTGACGGTACAAAATATTTTATTTTTTTCTATAAAGGGAAACATATGAATTACTATTTTTATTTGTCTTTAAACAGATAGATGATTCTTTACCGCAAAAATATCTACATAAGAAATTGTAACAGAAAGGAAATCCTGCCGTTTTACATAAATATGAATTATTTCTGACAGGAAAAATAAAACGATGTACTTACATTATTCCAACGAACTTTCTCTTCAGGAAAAACTGAATATCCTTGCAGATGCTGCAAAATATGATGTAGCCTGCACTTCCAGCGGTTCCCGGAGAAAAGGGAAAAAAGGATATCTTGGGAACTCTGTAGCTGCCGGAGTCTGTCACAGTTTTTCCGGAGATGGTCGCTGCATTTCACTATTGAAGATTCTGCTGAGCAATGACTGCATCTATGACTGCAAATACTGCCAGAGCCGGTGCAGCAATTCTCAAACCCGGGCGACCTTTTCTCCGAAAGAGATCTGTACGCTTGTTATGGAATTTTATAAACGAAATTATATTGAAGGCCTGTTTTTAAGCTCTGCTGTCTGCAAAAATCCGATTTACACAATGGAACGCATGTATGAAACAATCTCTCTGCTTCGCAATCGTTATCATTTCAACGGATATATTCATGTAAAGGCAATTCCTAATGCGCCTTTTGAATTGATAGAGAGCATCGGATATCTGGCGGATCGCATGAGCATTAATATGGAACTTCCTACAGCCGACAGTCTGAAGCTTCTTGCTCCAAATAAGACAAGAACATCTATCCTTACCCCCATGCGTCAGATCCAACAGCAGATTGCAGATACACGACTGTCAATTGGAAAATCTGCGCAGATGGAGCGTAGCAGGGCCAACCGATATCTGCCAGACAGTATTTTTTCTACAAACAACATCGTATCTTCTGAAAAAATGCTGTCTACAGATAAAATATTACCCGAAAAAACAAATTGTAGTGTAGATTCATTAGAAAAGAATTGTAATCTTACAAATTCATCAGATAAAACAGGTAATCCTCTGACAAATGATATGGTATCTTTTCTACCGTCCAAAAGCAAACAGGGCTTATCAACCATACATTCTGTGAAGCCGGTGCCTTTTGTTCCTGCCGGACAGAGTACGCAGATGATCATTGGTGCAACGCCGGAAACAGATTACCAGATTTTATCCATCACACAGGCTCTCTATCAGCACTTTGATCTGAAGCGGGTATTTTACTCCGCCTATATTCCCATCAATAAAGATGACGCACTGCCCGCCCTGAATACAGCACCACCCCTTTTGCGGGAGCATCGCTTATATCAGGCAGACTGGTTGCTACGCTACTATGGCTTCCATGCAGAAGAACTGCTGAGTCCGGAACGACCGGACTTTAATCTGAGCCTTGACCCTAAATGCGACTGGGCATTACGGCATCTGGAACAATTTCCGGTAGAAGTCGCTACCGCAGATTATCAGACACTGCTCCGGGTTCCGGGAATCGGAAACAAGTCTGCCCTGCGCATCATACAGGCCCGAAAATGTGGTTCCCTTTCGTTTGAAGCACTAAAGAAAATGGGAACCGTATTGAAACGTGCACAATATTTCATTACCTGTAATGGAAAAATGATGCCAACTCTTCGTCTGGAAGAAGCTTATATTACCCGTCAGCTGATCGGAACCCCCGATGCTTCCATTTGGGATCTTGCACATCCGGAGCAGAATTATGAACAACTTACATTACAAAATATGTTTTCAGGAGTTTTCTAATGATCGTTTATACATGTACGGATGATTTTGAATCCATGATGACTTGCATCTATGAGGCATGGGCATCCAAAGAAGGTCACAAAAATATAAAACTGCTGCTTGAACCAATCGGGAATCTGGAATTATTCTGCGAATATCGACATGTCGAACCCGACAGCCAAAAAGCACAGAAAGTCGTCCATTCTATCCGTCAGAAAATATCTGCCCGGGCATATCAGATGATCTTTCGCTGTGCTATGTCCACCCATCCGGATAAGCTGGATATGATCTACCGCTTTCTCCTGCTTGGCTTTGCTTATCCGAAAGATATCATGCACATGCTCCAGCATCCTTATGTCATGGCTGTCTTTGAGCAGAATCGTGCCGTGATAAACGAAACTCACCAATATCGGGAATTTGCCCGTTTCCAGGCTGCGCCCGGCGGAATCTTGGTTGCTGCCATAGAACCCAATGCAGACATACTGACACTTCTTGCCCCAGCATTTGAAGATCGTCTTCCATCCGAAAACTGGATGATACTGGATGCAAATCGTCATACTGCCGCGGTACATCCCGCTGATGAACTGACTTACTTTACATCTCTCTCTGCCAGAGAACAGACCGAACTTCTGGAAGCAGCAAAAAGTGCAGACCCATATCGAGAACTGTGGAAAGGATTTTTCCAGCAGATTTCTATCGAACAGCGAACAAATCCAGCCTGTCAGAGAACCCATCTGCCACTGCATTACCGGAAATACATGCCAGAATTTTCCGACTGACAGCCAGAAAAGGATACACCTTTCATATACCGTTATAACTTATCTATACGAAAATGTATCCTTTTTCATAACAATATGCCCCCAGATTCATCTTACTGAAGATTCCGGGAGCACATTAAAAACTATGCTTCGCACAAAAATGGATGTTTATATTTGTAAAGAGGTTTATAAATGATGGGAAGCAATCCAAATGTCTGACGCTTTTACTATCAGTCAACGGCAACAAACACTTATTGATTCACTTCCTCATAAAATGGCATTACTCGATGAATAATGCTGTTGAGTAATATCTGTCTCCATTATCCGGAAGAACTGCTACAATTGTTTTTCCTTTGTTTTCCGGACGTTTTGCCAGTTCTACTGCCGCATACAGAGCAGCTCCTGAAGAAATGCCTACCAGAATACCTTCTGTTTTAGCAATCTCTTTGCCATATTCGAAAGCAGACTCATTCGGAACCGGGAATACTTCGTCATAAACTTTTGTATCGAGTACATCAGGAACAAATCCTGCGCCGATACCCTGAATCTTATGAGCACCGCTCTTGCCCTGAGATAATACCGGAGATGTCTCCGGCTCTACAGCAACAACTTTTACTTCCGGTTTCTGCTCTTTCAGATACTGACCGATACCTGTAATAGTACCGCCGGTACCTACACCAGCTACTACGATATCTACAGCTCCGTCAGTATCATTCCAGATCTCCGGACCAGTAGTTGCTTTATGGATTGCCGGGTTTGCCGGGTTTACAAACTGTCCAGGGATATAAGCGCCCGGAATCTCTTCAGCTAACTGATTTGCTTTCTCAATAGCGCCTTTCATTCCTTTTGCGCCTTCGGTAAGAACGATCTCTGCGCCATAGGCTTTCAGGATGTTTCTACGCTCAACACTCATAGTCTCCGGCATAGTAAGAATTGCACGATATCCTTTTGCTGCAGCGATGGCTGCCAGACCGATACCTGTATTTCCGGAAGTCGGCTCAATGATAACAGAACCTTCTTTTAACAGACCTTTCTGTTCAGCATCTTCGATCATAGCTTTTGCGATACGGTCTTTTACGCTTCCTGCCGGGTTAAAATATTCCAGTTTCAGTAAAACCGTAGCCTCTAAACCAAGTTTTTTCTCAATATTAACAGCTTCTACCAATGGTGTATTTCCAATTAATCCGAGCGTTCCTTTATAAATTTTTGACATTTTAATATCCTCTTTTCTTTAAATTTAAATGTTATTTACCATCATTACCGTTCTTGCTTTGTATATCAAAACTTAGCGGTTCGATAATTTTTATTATCCAGATGGAATCTTATGTTCTGTATTTCATATACAACACACCGATTCCACCCGAAACATTACAGGCATAAGGCATATATATGTCATCGTGTCTGCTTCTTATTACTAATAATTACTGTACTGCTTTAAAAGCCTCGTCCAGATCTTCAATAATATCATCAATATTTTCTGTACCGATAGAAAGACGGATGGTGTTTGGTTTGATACCCTGATCCAGAAGTTCTTCCTCAGTGCACTGGCTGTGTGTAGTAGTTGCCGGATGGATAACAAGAGATTTTACATCTGCAACGTTTGCAAGCAATGAGAAGAGCTCAAGGTTATCGATGAAATCTTTTGCTTTCTGTGCATCGCCTTTGATCTCAAAGGTAAAGATAGAACCACCGCCGTTCGGGAAGTATTTTTTGTAAAGTTCCTGCTGTACCGGATCATCAGATACTGCCGGATGATTTACTTTTTCTACCTGTGGATGATTGTTCAGGTACTCAACAACTTTCAGGGCATTCTGTACATGTCTTTCAACACGGAGAGATAATGTCTCCAGCCCCTGAAGGAAGATAAAAGAATGAATTGGGGAAATTGTAGCACCTGTATCGCGCAAAAGAATTGCACGGATTTTCGTAACAAATGCCGCTGCACCAACTGCTTTCGTAAAGCTGACACCGTGGTAACTTGGGTTTGGATCTACTAAGGAAGCAAATTTTCCGGATGCTTCCCAGTCGAATTTACCACTGTCTACGATTACACCACCGATGGTAGTTCCATGACCGCCAATGAATTTTGTTGCTGAATGAACAACGATATCAGCACCGTACTCGATAGGTCTCACCAGATAAGGTGTTGCAAATGTATTATCTACAACCAGTGGAATCTTGTGTGCATGTGCGATATTTGCAAGTGCTTCGATATCAACTACATCAGAGTTTGGATTTCCAAGAGTCTCGATGTAAAGAGCTTTTGTGTTATCCTGAATAGCTGCTTCTACTTCATCAAGGTTAAATACATCAACAAATGTTGTTGTGATACCATACTGCGGAAGTGTATGCTCTAACAGGTTGAATGATCCACCGTAGATATTTTTTGCAGATACGATATGATCTCCGCTCTGAGCAAGGTTCTCAATGGTATATGTAATTGCTGCTGCTCCTGATGCAACTGCCAGTGCTGCAACGCCGCCTTCCAGTGCTGCGATTCTCTTCTCGAAAATATCTTCTGTCGGATTTGTCAGACGTCCATAGATATTACCTGCATCGGCAAGCCCAAAACGTGCCTGTGCATGATCGCAGTTGCGGAATACATAAGAAGAAGTCTGGTAAATCGGTACTGCTCTTGCATCGGTAACCGGATCCGGAGTTTCCTGTCCAACATGTAACTGTAAGGTTTCAAATTTTAAGTTTCTTTCTGCTCTAGTTTTTTTAGCCATCTTTGTATTCTCCTAATCTTCTATATTATAATCTCTTTTTTCATTTTATTCACTATAAAATTTTGTTTACTGACCTAAATTTCAACACCAGCAACACATTCGTTCATCCCTTTGCAAATAATATAACAGTCGTTGTTCTCTTTTCATTGCTGTAATTCCTTTCTTATTTGCTTAAACATATCTGAATAGTATGTTTTTCTATGGGCATTATAATACCCTCTTTTACATACTTTGTCAATAGGTAATATGGTTTTTATTTTAAAATTTTTATCGATCCTGTTTTTTAACATTAATTTCTTATTTTCAAATCATAAATCAGTATATTTATGCAAAATAATTATTTTAATCTTATTTTCTCTTTATATCTCATATTTTCTATTGTTTTTAAGTTCAAAAACTCTCTTTTTCAAGATGAAAATTTATACAGAACGAATTTAAGGCAATTTCCCAAAAGAGGAAACTCCTATTTTGTTTATATTGCCTATTTATTTTATATGTTTTATATTTACATCATTAGTACTTTAATAACTACTATCTCTAAACCATTCCTTTGTTTCTAAACGTAACATATATATCCTTTAATTTATGTCCTGTCTTTAGCTGCTTCTGTACAACCTCATCTCTGTCATATTTTTCTGTGCTACAATCCCCTCTCTTCCTCAGCTCCAATTCTTGACCGGATGTAAAACAACACACAACAATAGTTGCAACAATTTATGTCAATAGCATAACTACTTAACGTAAAACTTTCAGAAAACATTTTACAAATACATAAAATACAAATATACTATTGATAAAAATAAGCCGAATAAAATTATTCGTTGAAGCTGCTACTTCAATAACAGTTTCCGTAGAGGAAGTTACAAACGAAAGATATATATTCGAAAGGATTTTTTATGATCTACACCCAAAAGACAAAACAGGCCATAAAGCTTTGTTATCAGGCACATGACGGACAACTGGATAAAAGCGGATTACCCTATGTCACACATCCTCTCCATGTAGCGGAACAGATGTCTGACGAGGCAACTACTATTGTTGCCCTTTTGCATGATGTTATGGAGGATACAGCTTATACTGCATCAGATCTGCGCGAAGCCGGGTTTGATCAGGAGATCATTGATGCCCTTCTGCTGCTGACCCATGACCTCCCCATTTCTTATATGGATTATATCCGCAAGCTCAGCACCAATCCGCTGGCCCGTAAAGTAAAGATTGCGGATTTGAAACATAACAGTGATCTTACACGCTTAAATTCTGTTACAACAGAAGATCTGAAACGACTGGAGAAATACAAAAAAGCTCTCCATATTCTGGAGAGCTTTTAGTAATTACCCTATCAATTTTCTTCCAGCCATTCCTGATATTCATCCAGCCGCTGGATAAATCCCTTAAATTCCGGAACCGTAAAATCCAGTTCTTTGTATCTTACCGGATAGATAATTCCCTTGTTGATCAGCTGCGCTCTTAACGTAGATATCGCAGTTACGGTTTTATGCATATTCAGTGCAACATTAGAAATCGTACAGGGAAGCTTGCCGCATTTTACCATAGCAAAAACAAATTTCTTATCCCCTGCCGAACACCGCTCGTATCGGACACGGAAAAATCCCCCATCCAGAGTATCATAAAATTCTTCCACACATCCATCTACTTCTGAACAATCAATTTCTTTTTTCTCTGTGTTCTGATAGATCAGCTTACACAATTCCTGAATAAAGTATGGATACCCTTTTGTGATCTCTATAATTCTTTTTACTGCATCTTCTGTATAGGAAACACCAAATGATTTTGCCGGTCTCTCAATAGCTTCTCTGGACTGTTCATAATCCAAAGAATCGATTTCCCTGTAAATAAACAATCGCTCCGAATATGATTTTTCTTCTGACAACATCTTATAAATCTTTGGCAATCCAGCTCCTATGATCATGATCGGATAGCCCAACTGATTTGCCCGATGCAACGCAGCAAGAAAAGCCCCCAGTTCTTCTGATCTCATGTACTGAATCTCATCAATAAAAAAGCAGATCGGAGTTGCCGTTTTAAGAGCCACCTCTCCAAGAGAAGTAAGAACATCTGTCAGCCCCTGTGTCAGATTTACAGTATGGTAAAGTTCCCGTTCCTGCATCGACAGTGAAAAAGTATTGTCTTTTGGATCAAATGACACTACAAGAGCCTTTACTGCATCCAACGGCTTCTGTATAAGTGATCGAAATTTCTCTTTTGCACTGATTTTTCTCAGAAATGCCTGACAGCAGGCAGCCATCTGAGAAATAAAATCTTTTCGTTCCTCCACTTCAATATGCTTACAGAAAATCTCCTGTTCCTCTGCGATAGACTGTAATTTGTTAATAAGAACCGTCTTTCCAACACCACGCAAACCACTGAAAATAACAGACTGTGTCGGTATATTTAATTTTAAAGCCATAAACATTTCGCTAACGGCGTTTATCTCATCGTCTCGTCCTGCGATATAAACAGGCATCAAACCAGCACCTGGTCTGTATGGATTTACCTTAAACATATGCACACCTCCGTAAAGCAGTTCTAATTGTATTATTGCACAGTTCTACAGTGTGGTCAACAAATTACCGAAGAAAACCGCTTATAAAAACCCTATAAGTAAAGGAGCGTTCATTGCATATCCTTTTCTGTTCATTGACGTTTCCCTTTCCATATACCCTTGCAGCTACTTTTACCGGAACTGATCCATTTGCAAACATATTTTCATTCATTAATGTGTTCCTCATTTCAATTGTTATTTTAGAATATCGGCCATATTTTGTAAAAATAAAATCATGGAGCAATAAAATCCTTATCTTTATAAAAAAGGCATTTCCTCACATTTGATATGTACCCTCCTTACTGTTTTATCCAGTAAAAAGAGTACATATCATTGTAGGAAATGCCTTTTTATAAAGATATACTGTTTTCTGTTGATTCCATAACTTATAGTGTATGAATTTAGTATAGGAATAGTGTAGGAATAATGTAGGAACAACCCACATTACCCTACTTTTAACTACTCCTAAATACTTTCACAAAGTATTGAAAATACTGTATTTCTTAGAACTTACCAGCGTTTGCAGCTTCCTCAACGGATACAGCAACTGCTACTGTAGCACCAACCATCGGGTTGTTACCCATTCCGATCAGTCCCATCATCTCAACGTGAGCAGGAACTGAAGAAGAACCGGCAAATTGTGCATCAGAATGCATACGTCCCATTGTATCTGTCATACCATAGGAAGCAGGACCTGCGCCCATGTTGTCCGGATGAAGGGTACGGCCTGTACCACCGCCGGATGCAACGGAGAAGTATTTTTTACCCTGCTCGATACATTCTTTTTTGTATGTACCTGCAACCGGGTGCTGGAAACGTGTCGGGTTGGTGGAGTTACCTGTGATGGAAACACCAACGTTCTCATGATGCATGATAGCAACACCTTCCTGAACGTCATCTGCACCGTAACATTTTACAGAAGCACGCAGTCCTTTGGAATATGCTTTTTCATATACGATATTCAGTTTTGCTTCTTTATAATCGTATTTTGTCTCTACGAATGTAAAACCATTGATACGTGAAATAATCTGAGCAGCATCTTTTCCAAGACCGTTCAGGATAACACGCAGAGGTTTTTTACGAACTTTGTTTGCTTTTTCAGCGATACCGATAGCGCCTTCAGCTGCTGCAAAAGACTCATGACCGGCAAGGAAGCAGAAGCACTCTGTCTCTTCTTCCAGAAGCATCTTGCCAAGATTACCATGTCCAAGACCTACTTTACGATGGTCAGCTACAGAACCCGGAATACAGAAAGCCTGAAGACCTTCGCCGATAGCTGCTGCTGCATCAGATGCTTTCCGACATCCTTTTTTGATTGCGATCGCTGCGCCTACAGTGTAAGCCCAACATGCATTTTCAAAACAGATCGGCTGAATCTTTTTAACCTGATCATATACATCCAGACCGGCATCTTTTGTGATTTTCTCTGCTTCTTCGATAGAAGCAATTCCATAACTGTTTAAAACAGAATTGATCTGGTCAATTCTTCTTTCATATGATTCAAATAAAGCCATTGTTCCTTACTCCTTTCTCGGATCGATGATCTTAACTGCATCTTCTACACGACCATACTGGCCTTTTGCTTTCTCCCATGCAGTATTCGGGTCATCGCCATTTTTGATAAAGTCAGTCATTTTTCCAAGGCTTACGAACTGATAGCCAATAACCTCATTATCTTCATCCAGAGCAATACCTGTTACATAGCCCTCTGCCATTTCCAGATAACGAACGCCTTTTTCTTTGGTTGCATACATAGTGCCAACCTGAGAACGAAGTCCTTTACCAAGGTCTTCCAGTCCTGCACCGATTGCAAGTCCGTCATCGGAGAAAGCACTCTGAGTTCTTCCATAGACAATCTGAAGGAACAGCTCACGCATTGCCGTATTGATTGCATCACATACAAGGTCTGTATTCAGTGCCTCTAAAATTGTTTTTCCCTGTAAAATCTCAGCTGCCATAGCTGCAGAATGTGTCATACCTGAACATCCGATAGTCTCGATCAGAGCCTCCTCGATGATACCGTCTTTTACGTTCAGTGTCAGTTTACAGGCACCCTGCTGAGGAGCACACCAGCCTACACCATGGGTAAAACCGGAAATGTCTTCAATTTTTTTGGAATGAACCCATTTTCCCTCTTCCGGGATTGGAGCAGGTTCATGTTTTGCGCCTTTTGCAACCGGGCACATCAATTCTACTTCTTTGGAATAAATCATTGTTGAACTCCTTTCTCTTGGTTAAGTTTAACAATAGCTTTGTCCTGCCGTCCCCATTCATGACACAAAAAAAGCCTGTCCGGTTCACAACAGTTTTTAAGATTGTTATTCTTTTAACATACCCCTATTGTCGCACACTTTTATGTATTCGTAAAGGGGTTTTATACAAAAATATTATAACCAATTTACACAAAATTTGCCAATCATTATTTGTCGGTTTTCACAACAACTTCATTTTTATTTTTGTAGATGGAATTTGCTGCCACAACGCCACGCACCATAGATAACGGATACACATTTGTATGCGGTCCGATGACGGTTCCCGGGTTCAGTACACTGTTGCACCCTACTTCTACTTCATTGCCCAGCATCGCGCCAAATTTTTTACGTCCGGTCAGAATCTCTTCTTTGCCATCTCTTACGATAACCAGTGTTTTATCTGATTTTACATTGGAAGTGATGGATCCGGCTCCCATATGTGCTTTGTATCCAAGGATAGAGTCTCCGACATAATTGTAATGCGGCACCTGCACTTTATCAAACAGGATTACATTTTTTAATTCCGTAGAATTTCCTACGACTGCGCCTTTTCCAACGATCGCTGATCCACGCACAAATGCACAGTGACGGATCTCCGCTTCTTCATCAACGATCAACGGTGCGCCAAGATGTGCAGTCGGTGCCACAGTTGCAGTTTTTGCCACCCATACATTTTCGGAAACCTCATCAAATTTTTCCGGATCAAGCGCCTTACCCAGCGTTTTGATATAATCAGAAATTCCAGCCAGAAGCTCCCACGGATATTCCGCAGTCTCAAAATAGTCTGCTGCAATCGTTTTTGTCAGGTCGTACATATTTTTAATCTTACACTGTTCCATTTTCTTCCCTCGTCTCTTGTTTCTTAATGTAATTTCTATTATAATCCCTTTTAAAAAAATGTATAGTTTAATCTCTGTCTTTAATATATTTTTTTACATTGCATTTCATAAAAGCACATAAATCTATCCCAACACATTTGATTGGAAACACAGGTAGTTATGTCAATATTTTTATAGAAATCTCCAGTCCCTACCTTCAGCTGACATCGCAAATAGTCACATTTTTTCTATTATGAAACCCTTATTCCTTCTTTGCAACTGACGTCTTCGCCTTGGCACTGCTTTTTCCTGTCCTTGCCGCCGGTTTCTTATAATAGGCTGCCGCCTGCTGAAAGTATCCAAGCAACATGCTCTGGTTGCGAAGACCCAGCACACCACTGGTACGGGATTTAATGAAATGTTCCAGCTTATCCATATATTCTTCCGGTGTGATCGTACCTTCTGCCACATAATTCAAGCCTTTTTCCCAGCTGGCCGTCAGCTCCGGATTCAGCAGAGAACGTACGGACGCATTGACTACATCAAAGATCATTTCTCCCTGAAGGGTCGGTGTGATGATCTGTGTCTTTTTGTTCAGATCCAGATATTTGTTATTAACCAGCTTCTTTAAAATCTCTGCCCTGGTGGCGCTGGTTCCGATACCGCTGCCTTTGATCTGTTCCCGCAACTCCTCATCTTCGATCAGCTGGCCTGCATTTTCCATAGCAAGAATCATGGAACCGGAGTTATAACGTTTTGGTGGAGAAGTCTCTCCCTCTTTGATCGCAAGATCCAGAACTGGAAGAATGGCACCCTTTTTCAATGCCATGACTTTTTCCAGCATCTGGTCATCACTCATTACAGAACCACCATTCTCGCCATTATGTTCTCCGGCTGTCTCACTTTCCTGTTCTGATGAACGCTTTGCAACATCTACCGGATTTTTCACAATCTCTGCCAGATTTCCTGTATTTTCTGACGAAGAATTCCCATTCATTGTATTTCCAGCTGAAGAGGCTGTGGGTGCCTTTTTCCGGAAGGAATAATTCATGACTTTCAGATATCCAGGATCTGCCAGCACTTTTACCGAAGCAAAAAAGCTCTCTGTCTTCATACCTGCTGTCACGGAAACTTTCTGATACACTGCCTGCGGATAAAAAACAGCCAGAAAACGACGCACAATCGTCTCATAGACGTTGACCGCCAGTGGCTTCAGGCTTCGGATTCCGCCAATGCCCTGTCCCGTTGGAATGATGGCATAGTGATCCGTGATCATCTTATCATTGACGTAACGGGTCTTTGCGATCTTCTTCCAGGCATCCCCGGCAAGGATTTCCTCTGCAAATCCCTTTACCGATGGAATCTGCTGCAATCCACGGATATTTTTATGTATTTCTTTTGATACTGCTGTAGACAGCACCCTGGCATCGGTTCGCGGATAGGTAACCAGTTTCTTCTCATACAGCTCCTGCACGATACGAAGAGTCTCATCCGGACTGATTTTGAACATTTTGGAACAGTCATTCTGCAGCTCAGCCAAGTTATAAAGCAGCGGCGGATTTTTCTTTTCCTTTTTCTTTTCCACAGATAAGATCTGCGCCGTCAGCGGTTGTTCTGCAGATGCTCCTTCTTTCAAATACGCGATAAGTGCTTCTGCATCCGCCTGTTCTTTAAATCCGTTTTCCTTATACAGCTTCGGAGACTGGAAATATTTTGATCCTGCAACCGCTTTCCATTCCCCTTCCAGTTTCATGCCATCCAGACTCATCTGATTCAGCACACGGTAAAACGGCGTTTTCACAAAGTCACGGATCTCACGCTCCCGCCTTACCACCATGCCAAGCACACAGGTCATGACACGACCTACCGATACTACGCTGTATCGCTGATTCAAAAACGATGCAATGGCATTGCCGTATTTTAACGTCAGCAAACGGGAAAAATTAATTCCCATGAGATAATCCTCTTTCGCCCGAAGATAAGCAGACTCGGAAAGATTATCATACTCTGACAGATCTTTTGCTTCCCGGATTCCGCGAAGGATTTCTTCTTCCGTCTGGGAATCGATCCATACCCTGCGACGTTTCTTTCCTTCCACATGTGCCATCTGTTCCACCAGACGGTAAATGTATTCTCCCTCACGCCCGGAATCGGTACAGACATAGATGGTATCCACATCCGGCCGGTTTAACAGAGCTGCCACGATATCAAACTGTTTTTTTACCGCAGGGATCACTTCATACTTGAATTCCTCCGGAAGAAACGGCAGCGTCGTAAGACTCCATTTTTTGTATTTTTCATCGTATACTTCCGGATAGCTCATCGTTACCAGATGTCCCACACACCAGGTAACTACTGCATGCTCCGATTCTGTATACCCATCATAAGACCGCATGTTCTCCTTCAGCGCTTTTCCAAACTCCCGGGCAACACTTGGTTTTTCTGCAATATATAATGATTTTGCCATTCAATGTTCTCTTTCTGTTTTTTAATTTGTTTCACATTATCTGCTCATCCGTCACAGATAGATTTTTAATCGTTCCGTAACACAGCTCTGGATCTCGTCTATGATCATTTTGCACAGTTGTTTTTGCATCCCTGCCTTTAATCCGACCGCAAGCAGCTCAGATGGACCAGGATTTCTTCCATTTCCATCTACCGTCGTCGTATGTTCTCCATAGTAAGTATTACTGTAAGTCAGATCATAGGCCGGACTCAAATGCCATTGATCTGTTTTCTGTTCATATAAAAATGTAAAGTTTTTCGAATGATCATCCCGATTATGAGCAAATATATTGAAACACATCCGACGAAACATATTTTCTATATCAGCCGTATTATCCCTGGTAATAATCTTGGTCAACTTCATCAGACTATGATAATCCAGACTTGGCTGTTCAAAATCTAACTCCAGCAAAGCCGCTGCTGTCAACATATGAATTCGTTTTTCAATTCCATGCTCCTCTGCCCGGTCAAAACGCTGAATACCAAAATATCCCTGACACTTCTCAGATGGGAACAATCTTACTTCTGGCATATCAATACCACATTCTTTTGCACAAAGTGCGTATTCATATTCCATTTTCCCGGCATCGCACCCATCTATATGCGCCGGAAATTTGATAATCCAGGAATGTCCGTCTATCTGCGTCATGATTTTAGGACGCGCTCCACCACTGGTTCCTCCAAGCATATACAATTCATCCAGTTTGTCCGAATATTCTGTATTTAAAATTTTCTGACACTGTTCTTCCAATTCATCCAGGTCATATCCCGTCTGATTATAGGAAAAATGTTTCGCTGGAAAATATGTCAATGCTCCCATACCAGAGGATCCTACGATTGCCAGCCTGTCCAATGCGTTTAAATTTTCCGGTTTCTGACCATGCTGACGCAGCATTCTGTTTAACAATAAGTTTCCCCATGCATCAGGCAAACTATCTGCAAATACGCCAAACAAACCGTAAAAATAATCTTTCGCAGGAACAAAAACCTCTTTTTTCAAAGGAAGTGAAAATGGACTGATTGAAAATCCGTCATTCAGCCATTCATCTGTATACGCAAAAGCAATTTTATGACTCTGGGTTTCGGCCAGAGTTCCAACCAGACGTTTCCCAAACAAAACCTGCAATGTCTTATCGCGACTCATGAATGACCTCCTCAATATTTTTATATGGCACCTGCGTAAAAAGATTTCGCAGTTCATCTGCCAGCTCCAATTCCATAGCAAGTTTTGTTAATGACTGCAGAGAAATCTGACCTGTCGACTCAAAACGTTTGATTGATCCAAGGCTTACACCACTCAGATCAGATAATTTTTTCTGTGAAATGCCTCTTCGTTTTCGAATATTTCGCATTCTCTCAGCCAGTTTTAAATCTAATTCTTCTACCGTCTCCCATACAAAAACATTCATCTTTTTCTTTCTCCGGTTTTATTTTATACAGATAATATATTAGCTAAAATAGTCATTTTTATCATATTTTAGATAATATATTAGCTATATTATAAATCTCAGTTTTTCATATGTCAACACAATAGCACCCCAGTCTTTTTACGATAAACAATATTTTTTATAGCAAAAAGTAAACAAGTTCCCGTCTGACCTATATTTTATGATTCCATTTCTTCACGAAAAAACACCTTCCAGCTAAAACACCTCTTGTGTTTCAATCTGGAAGGTCCTTATTTTAGTATTTTTTCATAGTCACGATAATAAATACATTTTCATTATTTCTTTGTAATATATCCCTGTGCTTTCAGAAGCTCTGCACACAGAACAGCTCCTCCTGCTGCGCCTCTGACGGTATTGTGAGAAAGTCCTACGAATTTCCAGTCATATACGGTGTCTTCTCTCAGACGGCCAACGTTGATGCCCATGCCGTTCTCGTAGTTGACATCCAGCTGTACCTGCGGACGGTTATCTTCTTCCATATAACGGATGAAATGCTCCGGTGCGCTCGGAAGTTTCAGCTCCTGCGGAACTCCGCTGAAGTTTACAAGTTTCTCGATCAGCTGCTCTTTTGTCGGATTCTTGCGGAATTTTACAAATACAGCTGCGGTATGTCCATTTAATACCGGTACACGGATACACTGGCAAGTGATGACCGGAGAAGTTGCCGGTACGATCTCGCCTTTCTCCTCGTCGATCTCGCCCCAGAGACGAAGCGGCTCTTTCTCAGATTTCTCTTCTTCGCCACCGATATATGGAATGATATTCTCTACCATTTCCGGCCAGTCTTTGAATGTTTTACCAGCTCCGGAAATTGCCTGATAAGTAGTTGCTACCACTTCATATGGCTCAAATTCTTTCCATGCGGTAAGTACCGGTGCATAAGACTGGATGGAGCAGTTCGGTTTTACAGCTACGAAACCACGTTTTGTACCAAGTCTTTGTTTCTGATATTTGATAACTTCCATGTGCTGTGGATTGATCTCCGGAACTACCATTGGAACATCCGGTGTCCATCTGTGGGCACTGTTGTTGGAAACAACCGGTGTCTCTGTCTTTGCATATGCCTCTTCGATCGCTTTGATCTCATCTTTGGACATATCAACCGCACTGAATACGAAATCTACTTCAGAAGCAACTTTTTCTACTTCATTTACGTTCATAACGACGATATCTTTTACAGCTTCCGGCATCGGAGTATCCATTTTCCAACGGTCACCGATGGCATCTTCATATCTCTTTCCAGCAGAACGAGGACTTGCTGCAATGGTTGTTACCTCAAACCACGGATGATTCTCCAGCAGGGAAATAAATCTCTGACCTACCATACCGGTTCCACCTAAAATACCGACTCTTAATTTATCACTCATAATCTAATCTCCTTTTTGTCAGGTAATCCTCTGTTCTGCGGACATTCCTGTTTTTATGTCCGTATATCACGAACATTTGTCGTTCTGTTAAACATACTAAAACAAATGGGGGTAAAATGCAAGCCCAAAATCGAAATTTTGGGCCTACTTTGTCAAATATGTCACAATTACACATTTTTCAGGAAAAAATATGTTTTAATTGTTAGATTTTTCTTCTTCCAGCCATTTTTTATTGATGGCAATAACTTTTTCCATGGCATCTTTTCCCGGTGCGCCTACCGTCAGACGTTTATTTACGCAAGTATCCATAGAAATTGCCTCGTAAATATCTTCCTCAAATACCGGGCTGATAGCTTTCAGTTCTTCCAGAGACATATCATCAATGGCAATGCCTTTTTCGATACAATATAATACGATACGACCAACGATACCATGGGCATCACGGAACGGAACCCCATGATTTACCAGATAATCAGCGGCGTCTGTAGCATTGGTAAAGCCATGACGGGCACTCTTGCTCATACGGTCTTTGTTGAAACGCATGGTTGCCAGCATACCGTTAAACAGAGCCAGACAGCCTTTTACCGTATCAATGGCATCAAAGGTCAGTTCTTTATCTTCCTGCATATCTTTGTTATAAGCAAGCGGAATGCCTTTCATCGTCGTCAGCATAGAGGTCAGCGCACCATATACACGGCCGGTCTTACCTCTTACAAGCTCTGCGATATCCGGATTTTTCTTCTGCGGCATGATACTGCTGCCGGTGCTATATGCGTCATCAATCTCCACAAACTGATATTCGTTGGAGTTCCAGATGATGACTTCCTCAGAAAAACGGCTCAGATGCATCATAACGGTAGAAATCGCAGACAGATATTCTATCAGATAATCACGGTCAGATACGCCATCCATACTGTTTAATGTCGGACCATAGAATCCGAGCAGTTCTGCCGTATATTCACGATCCAGCGGATATGTCGTTCCAGCCAGCGCGCCGGAACCCAACGGACAGTAATTCATTCTCTCATAAATATCATGCATTCTCTGACTGTCTCGTTTAAACATCTCAAAGTATGCACCCATATGATGCGCCAGTGTGATCGGCTGAGCTTTCTGCAGATGAGTAAATCCCGGCATGATCGTTTCTGTATTTTCTTCCATGATCTTTAAGATCGTATCCAGAAGATTCATAATCAGTCCTTTTGTCTCCAGAACCTCTTTTCTCGTATACAGACGCATATCCAGCGCTACCTGATCATTCCGGCTTCTTCCGGTGTGCAGTTTTTTACCGGTATCGCCCAGACGGTCGATCAAATTTGCCTCCACAAAGCTGTGGATATCCTCATATTCATCTGTGATCTCCAGTTTTCCGCTCTCCACATCTTCCTGGATCTCTTTTAAGGTCTTGATGATATCCTGCATCTCCTGTTCGGTCAGAATTCCCTGTTTTCCGAGCATGGACACATGGGCGATGCTTCCCTGAATGTCTTCTTTATAAAATTTCTGGTCAAAGGAAATGGATGCATTAAAGTTGTACACCAGCTTATCTGTTTCCTTTGTAAATCTTCCTCCCCATAACTGAGCCATCGTTGTTACTTCCTTTCTGTTCCTGTATTTTCCAATTGTCTCTGCCGTTCCTGCCGGGAATAAATGCATCCGCAGTACTCCTGCCGATACAGACCGTATTCCTGGGATAATTCCACAGAACGCTTATAGCCATTTTTTTTCTTAAAATCAGAATTCAGAAATACTGTGCCATATGTTTCAGCCGCCAGTTCGCCCACTTCATTCAGCAAAGGCGCATTTTTCAACGGACTGATGGTAAGGGTCGTGGTAAAATAATCATATCCGCCCTCTTTGCAGAGCCTTGCCGTTTCAGCCAGACGAAGTTCAAAGCATTTTCTGCAGCGCGAACCGCCTTCCGGAATCTCTTCCAGACCTTTTGCGATCTCAAAAAAACGCTCCGGTTCGTATGCGCCTTCCAGAAATTTTACCGGATATTTCGTATCCATTTCCCGGATCAGGCGTTGCTGTTCCTCCACTCGTTTCTCATATTCCTCTTGTTCGGTAATATTGGGATTGTAATAAAATACAGTAATCTGAAAATAATTCGACAGATATTCCAGCACATAACTGCTGCATGGCGCGCAACAGCTGTGTAAAAACAATGTGGGAACCTGTCCTTCCCTTTGAAATGCCTCCAGCTTTTTATCCAGTTCTTTCTGATAATTTCTTTTCTGATTCATGACTGCTATTGTAAAGGAATTTTTCATATTTTTCAATCCCTTTTACTGTTCTCTTCCCTTTACCCAGGAATCTTTTCTTTATCTGTATCTGTTTTATCCCGCACTGTTTTTCATTTTTTTCATATATTGAATATGTAAACATTATATTTACAGGAGGATGCATTGCGTGGAACAGATATTTTCCGTCGATCACGTCAGTTTTTCCTATCACACCATGCAGGGCGAGATTCCTGCTTTATCGGATATTACATTTTCAGTCAACGCCGGCGATTTTCTTGCCATCGTAGGCCCCAGCGGATGTGGCAAATCCACACTTTTAAATCTGCTTGCCGGACTTTTGGAACCGGAAGCCGGCAATATCTGGCTCTTTGGCGCCCCGTTTACCCCGAAGCTGCGTTATCATATCGGATACATGCTCCAAAATGACCAACTCTTAGAATGGCGGACGATCTACAAAAATGTTCTGTTGGGACTGGAGATCCGGCATCAGCTGACGGACAGTACGAAAGCTTATGCCATGAAGCTTCTGAAAGATTACGGTCTGGAAGCATTTGCCAATGCCAGACCTTCCCAGCTCTCCGGCGGCATGCGCCAGCGGGCAGCTCTTGTGCGCACCCTCGTCTTAAAACCGGATCTGCTTTTCTTAGATGAGCCGTTTTCCGCATTGGATTATCAGACCCGTCTGAACGTGAGCAACGACATTGGTTCTATTATAAAAAAAGAAAAAAAGACAGCCATCATGGTAACCCACGATCTTGCAGAAGCTATCAGCCTGGCCGATCACATTATCATCCTGACAAAACGCCCCGGAAAAATCCAGCGGATCGTTTCCACGGATTTTCCAAAACAACTTACACCGATGGAGCGGAGAAATACCGAAGCATTTAATCAATATTTCAATCTTATCTGGGAGGAATTAAATCATGAAAGAACCGCTCTCCCGGCAGGAACAGTATCTTTCCCGGCAACATAAAAACAAACGCCGCATCTTCTGCATGCGGATCCTTATATTTGTCGCTTTTTTTGCTTTATGGGAGATTGCTGCTGATCTGGGCTGGATCGATGACTTTATCTTCAGCAGCCCCAGCCGCATGTTTCGCTGCATGCTCTCCATGGCAGCTGATGGCAGTCTCTATGGACATCTGAGCATTACCCTGTTGGAAACTATCGTCAGCTTCCTGCTAGTCATCGGCTTTACTCTGCTGATTACGATCCTGCTGTGGATCAGTCCTTCCGTATCAAAAACCGTGGAACCTTATCTGGTCGTACTGAACAGTCTGCCCAAATCCGCCCTGGCTCCTCTGCTTATCGTATGGCTGGGCGGCAATTATAAAACGATTATCGTGACCGGCATGTCTGTCGCCATCTTCGGCTCCATCCTGAGTTTGTATACAGACTTCATGGAAGTCAGCAGTGAAAAACTCAAGCTGATTGAAACGCTGGGCGGCACACGAAAGGATATCTTATGCAAGATCCTGATCCCCGCCAACATTCCAAGCCTGCTCTCCATCATGAAAGTGGATATCGGACTCTGCCTCGTAGGCGTCATCATCGGAGAATTCATCGCATCCCGAAAAGGGCTTGGATTTCTCATTATCTATGGCAGTCAGGTATTTAAGCTTGACTGGGTCCTCATGTCCATCATCATCCTGTGCCTGATCGCCATTGGGCTGTATGTGCTGATCCACGGGGTGGAAAAATGGTATGTGAAGCGTTTGTAACTCATCAAATCTTTTATTGCCACTTTCATTCCGGCTGCTTTCGTGGGAAATGTGAAGATAACGCAAATCGTTGTAAAAATATAGTTTCTATAAAAGGGAAAAAGCTGGAAGCTCTGAAATGGGCAAAAACTGTATCATCCTGCCAATCGTCAGATTTTTATGTCTGACTTTGGCAGGATGGTACAGTTTGAAGTGCACTCTAACTGAGCGTGCGAAGGACGGCTGTCAGAATAAGCAGTTGAAGAAACGTCAAAATAGGCAGATTTTCTGTCTGCTCCTAACATGTAAATTTATAGCTGTTACATATAAAACAAGAACGAAAAACCCAATACATGAACTTTTCGCCTTGCATTATCATATAAAATCTTATTTACAGACTTTTTTCACAATTTCATATCTGCTAGCATGACCCGGCACCGTTTTTTATAACACGCAATGCCATATTTTAGCACCTGGTCAATACCCTCTTCCCACAATTCTTCCTCATAATGTTTTTCCTGAACCTGATCCAGTGCTTTCTGGCAGGCAGCTTCCAGATTTCCATCCGGCGCATATTTCACTTCCAGAATGATTCCCATAGTTGTAAACTGATGTATTATAAACAAATTTATATATATTTATTCCTGTAAAATTCGACTTGTAAAAAACGATAAGTTTCAAATTTCATCATAGCTTCATCCAATTGTTTATTAGCGTTATCCTGATCCATCTGATCCTCATTTTCTCTGATATATTGAAGTGCTTTTACATACTGGTCAAATGGTTCCTTTTCTTCGTCTGACAAATGAAATGCATTAAGTTCTTCAAATAAAATCCCACAATTAAGAGAAAAATAAAATGCAATCTCACCACTTATCATATCTCTGATCAAATAAACTTTTGTATTATGCTTCAAGTCATCTTCCTAGGCCTCTTCTTTTAAATAATCCGCGATACGTGTTCCCATTGTTGCCTGAGAAAATGCTTCTAATTCGCGTTTTGTGTTTTGCGTCTCGCGAAGCGATTCCAATTTAAAATTATTTTTTTAATATTCTTTTTGTTCTTCTACCGTCATTTTTAAATTCCCTATGATTAATAAAACCACAGACACACTTGCCTGTGGTCTTATATTATGAAAATACCACACCTTTTCTTCTTAAAAATTCCCGTGTTGCATCGACATTCATTGCACTTAATCTTAACTTCTCATGTCCCTGTTCATTCTCGGCAAGACCACATCTTGCCTGTTGCCACGAATACTCTGCATGTGATAATGTACTAAGATCCCATGCACTGTAATTATCATAACGCTCAAATACCGATGTGACCAACTGTTTTTCTGCCTCTTCAAGTTCTCCATAATATCCGGCAAACATGTTTCCTGTTAAATATTCGCTTCTTACCTGCGTCAAAACGGGACCATATCTCCAGGCTTCAAATTCTCCATCAAACAAAGGACTTCTATGGAGCATTAATGATTCTCTCTGCGTAAAATACATCATTTTGTGCATTTTCATCTGATCCATATCTTTTGTATGTTTTGGCTTATGCAAATAATTTAAATATTGTGCTACCGCCAATGTATTTGCCATAATACATCCTCCTTTCAGTGATGTAGATATCGTATATAACAAACTAATTATTTCTGTCTATAGTTTTTATTATTAACAAAAATTTTTAATATATTTGTAACTATTCTTTATATGTATTTGCTATAAGCTTTATATTTCTCATTAACTCAATAACATCCAGTCTCTCCTTATCTCCGCCTGAAAAATACGATAAAAATTTGTCATCTGCATAAACAGTGCAATTATTATCTTCCACACGTATCCCTGAGTATTTTGCCAGCTTATCATATGACACATAATTTGCCGGGACAGACAGCAGAAATTCAAAATCTTTACTGTAAATTCCTGATTCAGCTATTATAAATCCATACTTGCCGTTTTTTAATCCACTATCATCATGCGACAAATATATTCTGTCATTATTTTTTATATTCAACGTATCCTTTAATTTACTCGAATATTTAAAAACAGATTCCTTATGTTTCCTCTTAAAAATCTCGCATAACAACTTCACTGCATTTGAAACAACACTTCCGTTTTTCTTTGCCAGATAAAACCATCTCTTAGCATCTGCATCGTTTTGATTTTCCAGTGCCATAATTCCAAGCATAATCGTCGCATCATTATATCCCTGTTCAGAAGCCAGTTTATAATATTTTTGAGCAAGCTGATAATTCTGATCTGTTCCACGTCCCCAGTAATAACAATATCCAAGATAGAACAAACCTTCCTCACATCCCATCTCGGCAGCCTTTCCAGCCCATAAAAATGCTTTATCGTACTCGAAATTACCGAAAAGTACATTTACAAAACTATCATACATCATTGCACTCATAAAAGCGGCTTCTCCACATCCACGCTTATATGATTCCAGGCAAAAATCTAATACTTCTTTCATTACTTTTTCAAGTTTACCTTGTAGCTCGAATCGTATTGAATCTATCCTTTTCAAACCTAATAACACATCCAACGACATTTGGTCTCGACCAAAAAGAAAATGATAATTTCCAATAGTACAACGAGCCATCCCAAGATATGAATACGCATCTCCCTTTTCCATACCTTTTTTATACCATTTTTTTGCTTCTTCTTTATCTTTTACAATATAAGTACCGTTACGATATAGCTCACCCATTTTATATATTGCTCGCCAATATCCTTCTTCTGCCGATTTTTTTAACCAATTCCAGCCTTCTTTTTCATTCTTTTCTATGCCATGTCCATAAAAATACATATCAGATAACTCATTCTGTGCATAAACATCCCCTGATTTTGCCAAATGATATACAGACTGAGCCACATTCTCCAATACCTGCTTTCTCTCAGCAGAATCATCCTCCAAATAACGGCATGCATTCAAAGTAGCCAACGAATCTCCGGCTTCATAGCCTTTCATTCTCCATTTCCTGCTTTCTTTTGAATCCTTCGCAACATGGCCATACTGATGGTAATAATATTCCCCCAGAAAATACATAGCACGACCATTGCCACTTTCAGCAAGAGAAGAAAAAATTTCAAATGCTTCATCTAGTTTACAGTCAAAAAACATCTGTTCTGCCTGCTGTAACACCTCCTGTTCTTCAATAACATTCTGTTCTAAGGCTTTGGATGCATTCCAGGTTGGCTCCTGTAAATTTTCCCCATCCTGTGATTTCTCTGCTTTCCGATCTCCGATATCAGCTGCCGAGGCATTTATCGATAAATTTCCAACTACAGCCACTTTACTCATAAGAAACTCATTATATATCTCATTTGTTGATATCAAAACAGCATCATTTAACCCCTTTATTGCAATGATATCATGAACTAATAGTTGTTTGCTTTTCATCTTTCTTGTCATATCTGAAAGGAAATAATACGCATCCATTGTTGATAGAAACACATCTACCATAAAATTATCTCGAATTGTACTAAGCTCCAGATATATTTTCCCTGCATTATCCATAGGGATTTCTATAACATCCATTAAATAATCCACTAACGGAATTGCTTTATCACTCAATATCTGCTGATTTTCAAGGCTTCTCCGTATAATATCCAATTTTCGTTCATCATTAAGCATTCTTGAATCAAATTGAGACAGCACATTACAAATAGAATATATATCATTTTTACAAGTATATATCCCCTGATCAATCTCTGTCGTAAGCATATGAAAATTATCTACACTGTTAATTTTTTCATTTAATTTCGCCACAAACGAACCCAGCATATTTTTCAGTTGAAGATGGTCTGCATATATTTCATTCAGCTGTGTCCCCAAGCTTATAATAACACTGTGATCTATACAATCACGATTATACAATTCAGCAATTGCCTCTGACATATATGCGTTTAATTTATCATGATTCTGTTCAATTTCACTTTGTGTCATCTTATTTTTCCCAGATACAGTTTTTATCATCCGCTGAAACCAATTTTGAGATTCCATTATAGATACTTTTTCATCCGTATCATTCATTAATGCTGTCATCCCAGATAAAATAAGATTTAATCTTTCTGATGACTGCTGTGCCAAATAATTTATATCACTCATTGGTATTGTACTCATTATTCTTCTCCTTATATAGAATCATACAGGTTCTCTAGTTCTATATTCATTTGCATGCTTTTTTTCTTCATTCCATCATGAATCATTTGTTGTTTTCCTATTTCAGATACGAATTCATAGTATTCTTCCGATGCTCTCTGCATACTATACACCAAATCATCGTATATATTTTCAATATTCTGATAATAATGCATCTGGTTTAAGAGTTTCTTATACTCTCCCCTTCCAAAGCAAGGTGCAACCACTTTATTAACAACCTCTCCGACCACAAATGCAATTGGGATCGTTATCAGGGAAGATGCACCTGCCACCGTAATCGCTGCTGAAACCGGAATCATAATCCCTGCAGTAGCTCCAGCGGTAACTCCTGCATCGCCACCGGCTTTCAATATTTCCTTTATGTATTCTTCATCTGATAATTGTCCTGCTTTCCATACTTTATAAGAACCTATGGCTTCGGTTCCCATTCCTATAACACAGCCAATTACTCCCGCTTTTGCCATAGTTCCGGAAACGTTTTTTAAATTATATGCAGTCTGGGCTTTTCCGTTTTTTACCTGTTCCAATCTTTCATCCGTTCTTTTTTGAATAGTTTTGCTATCCTGAAATGCCTCAACATTTTCATATCCATTATTTTTTACAATTTCTACTTTTTCTTTACTGGTAACAACCGTCATATCCTTAGGTGTATTTTTCAGATCTGGATTGGCTTTTTTAGTATACGCTTTCATCTGATATTCTTTGGTATGTCCAGTTATTATATTTTTCTCTGTAACATCACTTGCAGCCCGATTTACTACATCACCAGCATCATAGGTTTTAAAAATATTTTTCAGTTTACCTCTCTGAGCAGTCATCCAATCCCATTCATAACCTTTTCCCTGTAGTTGTGTTCTCAACCACTGTTCTTTATCTGCTCCTTGTGCCATATATTGATTCATAGAACCTACAGAATCAAAAATACCACATTTGCTGTAATTTCTATCCATCCATTTCCAAAATTCCACATTATTACTAAGTGCGTTACTCGTTTGTGCGGCTACTGCTGCACCACTTAATGTAGATACTTCATTTTGTGCAATCAATTGACTGGTATCTTTCATCATTGAAAATATTTCATCTGGAGATAAAATATCACTCTGTTTTCTGATATTATCGTTCATCTGTTCTCCTTCCCACCTACACTCTCTCCACAGCATCCCCCTGGCTCCTCAACCACATGTCGATCCCCGAGCCAAACACTTCCGCAGACACCAGATACACGCCGTCTTTCTCCTCCAGCACCTTCGCCGTTGGCAGACGATCCAGTACCGCATCGATATCCGCGCCGGAATATTGAAACTTCACTTTCTGCAATTTCCCCCCGTACATGAACTGGATGCGTTTTCGAAACTCCCCCTCTTCGAACCGCTCCAGATATGGGACAGAAAAATGCTCTTTTAAGTTTTTTATGCTTTTCAGCCGATCCACACGATAGATGGTCGGAAAGGTATCATTCGGATTCTGAAATGCTTTTTTCTTGTCGATGCCATCAATATAAGCGACCAGATAAAAATAAAACTCTGAAAAGATCAGCCCTACCGGTTTTACTTTTCTCGTGACCACTTCACGATTTTTCAACTTCTGGTATTCGATCATAAGGTATTGCTGCTCTTTGATCGCCTGCTCCAGTTCCCAGATCATATCCAGCAATGGTTTTCCATGTCTCAGCTCCATATAATGAAAGCTCTCATTCCGCACCATATCTTCCAGCAGATGCATGTCCGCTTCATTGCTGCACAGATTTGTCAGCTTATGAATGATCGGAAATAATTCCTGTTTTGTAAAAGCCCGGCTCTCCAGAAGTATTTTGGCTACAGCCAGTATCTCCTTATCCTCCAGTTGCGTCTTTTTCTTCGTCTGAAGGATGTAACCGCCGGACAGCTTATCAAACACAATTTCCTGTATCTCCCCTGTGGAAGTTGCGTTTTCCTGCAAAAAGCACTGAATATCCGAAATATCTCTCTGAATCGTCCGCTGCGCTACACCGTATCGGTCACTCTCCTCTTTTTTATAGACGACCTTCCCCTGCTTCAGTCTCGCATATATTGACAGAATCCGTCCTGCCTTATCTTCTGATTCTTTCTCCATAAAAAGTTATACTCCTTTGTTTTTTCTTGATTATACGATAGGGAATGGACATATACTGTCATTGCTATTTTCTTTTTTTTACTTTTTATATAGACATTTTATGTCTCTGAATTCCACATTTTGTCCTGTTATAAGACATTTTTTATTGATACATAGTATACCATTATTAATATTCTAAAACAAGACAGGACGTTTTTGCCATGGCACGCATTATTGACAGTTCAAATAAAAATTTAATCGGACAGAAAGTAAAAGAACTCCGCAAGGAAAAGAAAATGAGCCAGCAGCAGCTTTCAGACAAGCTGGAAACACTGGCAATCTATATCTGCCGTGGCTCCATCTCCCGTATTGAGGACGGTAGCCGCACAGTCACGGATATCGAATTATTCGGATTATCACAGGTACTTGCTACCCCTGTTGAGAATTTTTTTCCGCAAAAATAAAAAGACGTTATGAATTGATGTCTGTCCTAACATGACAAAATCAATTCATAACGTCTTTTTATTTACTGTTCTCTCTGTGCATATTCTGCCAATTTTTTTGCTGACTTTCGAATGCAATACAAACAGGTAGGGAAAATATAACATGCCGCCGTTACCCATGCCGTCTGATCAGCAAAACAGATGGCGGTATAACCAAAGGCTCCCACAAATCCAAGGCTGACTACCGTTCTGGCGATCATCTCCGTCACTCCGGAAAATACCGCTCTTCCGGAATATCCAAGCCCCTGCGTTACCATTCGCGAGACATTTAAGATGCCAAGACTCCAATAGAAATATCCCATACAACGCAAGTATTTTGCGGAAGCATCCAGTACCTCCACCGCATCTTTGCTCAGGAAGATCAGTGAAAGCGGTCTGCCTAAAAAGATCAGCACCAGACCGGCCAGCACACCATATCCGGCTGCCACAAGAATGCTCTCCCGAAATCCCTGACGGATACGATCCGGCTGACCGGCGCCAAGATTCTGACTGCAAAAGACAGATGCCGCCGTACCAAATGCATCAAACGGACACATAGTAAACTGCTTGATCCGCATACCTGCGGTAAATCCGGATACATACACACTTCCCAGGCTGTTGTTTGCCGACTGCATGACCATACTGCCGATCGCTGTGATTGAAAACTGCAGTCCTGTCGGAAGTCCCATCTGCAACAGTTCTTTTACCGCGCCTTTCTGAATAACCCGATCCTGTTTTCTCAGCCACAGCACTTCTGCACGTTTTATAATAAACCGCAGGCAGAGCAATCCGCTGATCGCCTGTGCCGTAATCGTAGCGATGGCGGCTCCCATGCAGCCCCACTTTAATACAACAATGCAAAACAGATCCAGCACAATATTCAGTCCGGCAGAAAATGCCAGAAACAGAAACGGGGTCCGGCTGTCCCCAACGGATCTTAAGATACTAGAAAGATAATTGTATAATAATGTAAATGGAATTCCCAGAAAGATGACCAGCAGATATCGGTAAGCATCCGCAAAAATATCCTCCGGAACAGATAAAATATGTAAGATCACACTGCACAGAACCGCACAGACAGTCGTAACGATCAATGCGATCACAGCGGTCAGAATTGCTCCATTAAAAATATAGTTTCGCATCTCATCCTGCTTCTGAGCGCCAAAATATTTTGCTACCGGAACGCCAAACCCGGTGCAGCACCCCATACAGAAACCAAGCACCAGAAACTGCACGCTGCTGCTTGCTCCTACACTTGCCAGTGCTTTTGCTCCAAGCACCTGACCAACGATGGCCGCATCGATAATATTATATGTCTGCTGAAGCAGATTTCCAATCAGCAACGGAAGGGCAAACCGGATCATCAGTTTTAATGGACTGCCCTGTACCATAGATGTTGTCATATAACTTACTCCTTTTAAAAACCAAAATGAGACAGCCAAAATGACTGCCTCACTTATTGTATCTCTTATTTCTATTTTTTTACAGAGTCTTTTTTATATTTTTATTCGGATTTCCTGCGTTTTCATAAAATCTTCATTCCGCCATTTTTTATTGGTAATAACTGCACCTGCCTTCAAATGCAGATTCTGAGTTTTTTACCTAATCACGTCGTTTTATATTCGCAGCTACTTTTTTTACAAGTGCAATGACAAAAACAATAATCAGCCAGAAAGTACTTGCTCCCAAAAGTATGACCGCCAGCACATCTGCATTATCCTGATACAGGAATGGTCTGTAAAATTCTCCTAACAATATAATCCCCTGCGAGAACATCAGAAGAAATGCGGTCATCCCCTGTGCAAACAGATTGGAATGATTTTTGTAGAACAGCCGGTATAAAAATACGCAACAGATAAAAATAACCAGCAAAATAATCAATACATTGATCGTCTGCGCATCATTTCTGTAACGGAACATCGACCGCAGCACCACTGCTGCAATTGCCGGAAGCCAATAGAGCAATGTCTCCCGTTTCTTTTTTTCCGTTCCACGTCTTTGCATCAGCAGCTGATATAACCGTCTTTCCTCCGGGCAAAGGCCTTCCGGACGTAAGCCACGAAAACGGTACCTGTCGATCATATAATCGTATATACTGTTTTTCAGTTTTATATCCGTCAGAAGTTCTGCCAGTTTTTCCATGAATTCCGGAGTCCCAAGAATGAATCGGTATTCTTCTTTCTGGAAGAAACGCTGAAAGGATTTTAACTTGTTTCTGTTTTCCGGCTGAAGAAGTACCTCCATTTCCAGAAGCGCTTTCTCAATGGTTCGCAGTTCATGTTTCTCTTCCTGCACTTCTGCCTGTTGGATTACAGAATCAAAATCATGTGTTTGTTTCGGAGGTCTGCATTCAAATAATGGATCTGCTTCAAAAGTGCTTCTTGGTTCAAATTCGCATACATCATCCTGATAATGCTCCTTTTCCGGTTTCTCTGTTTCCCCCTGACAAGCCTGTTTTACATGGTCTTTCTCCTTCTGGTAAGAGGTTGTCGCTTCTGTACTCCGGCGCCCTCTCCCATGTGCTTTTCTGACATGTAAGGTCTGATATGCCTCATGGATCTGCCGAAATTCTTCCGGATATTCTTCTGGATGAAATCTTCTGGACAATTCTGCATAAGCCTGACGAATCTCTTCCAAGGAACTTCCAGGGGCAAGCTGCAAAGTCTTATATGCTGTCAGCTGGTCCATTTTTTATTTCCTCCTTTTTTCCGGAAGAAACCAAAACCAGAAACTTCCTCATTCTCTGCAGCATCTGCTTCTTCTGTATCAGATGTCTTCCAGATATTTTCCTGTTGCAAATCTTCGCCCCGTCCGCGACCTTCAAAAGGATCTGCCCCTTCGTCAGTATGCTGATATTCTGGGAATTCAATCGTACCGGCAAACGGATCATAGTCCTCCAGCTGTGCAATGATCCGTTCCAGATATTCACGATAGTTCTGAATCGCACGCGGTCTCTGCGCCATTAGCAGCTGTTCAAAGTAAGACATATACTGTTTCAGCTGCAAACGCATGTCCGGCGCAGCTTCCTCATACAGTGCCTCCAGTTTTTCAAGGATCAGTTTATTTTCTGTCACATCCTTTGGATGTACTTTCAGTTCCTGTAATTTCTTCCGTCTCTCCGCCAGCTCTTTTTCATCCATATTCTGGGAAAGTACTCTGGAAACAGTCTTTCCGGTGGATACCACAGTCACATCCACTTCAAGAATGCCGTTGATGTCATAGGTAAACCGGATATCAACTGCTTCTTCGCCTTTCTTTTTCGATGGCACATATGTATACAGTTCTCCCAGTTGCTGATTGTCTTCCGCATAAGGATGTTCCCCCTGAAGGATCTCTACCCGAATCTCTTTCTGATAATCTGCTGCCGTATAAAAACGTTTGATTCTGGAACATGGAAGCACCGTATTTCGCTCAACGATAGGAGACATGTACAGATGCGCCGGATCTGCCTCATTATTCGTCGCAGTTCCCAGTGTAAACGGACAGATATCTGTAAGAATATAATCCCTTACCTCATCTTTTCGTTCCATGACGCCGCAGATCAGCCCCAGTCCTTTTGCGATCAGCTCATCACAGTCTCCGGTTACCATCGGAACCTGACCAAATAACTGTTCCAGATAAGACTGAACCAGCGGCATTTTACCAGAGCCGCCAGCCAGCACGATCCCATCGATCTCGTCTACAGAAAGCCTTGCATCTTTCATTGCACGTGTCAGCACACTGCGGATCCTTTTCCAGATCACGCCGCTGTCATGCATCAGCCGCTCATTATCATAATGACTCTGATACGTTTCTCTCTGAATGACCGCAGTCATCTTCGCTGTTTCATGCGTCGTCAGGCGGATCTTACAATTTTCTGCCTGACGTAAAAGGATCGCATATTCTTTTGCACTGATTCCAGACCTTCTCAGACCATGTTCTGTCAGGAAACTTTCCACCATCGCTTCATGGAAATTATCCCCACCCAGGCGGTTATCTCCGGATACGGCAAGGATCTCTACCATCGTGTCAAAGCAATCAACGACAGATACATCCAGTGTACCGCCTCCGAAATCAAAGACCAGAAACAGCTGTTCCTCCTGTGTATCAAAATAGGACGCCAGTGCTGCTGCACTTGGCTCATTGATGATCCGTTTTACCGGAACGCCAGCCAACGCTCCCGCACGTTTTGTTGCCACACGCTGGCCGTCATGGAAATAAGCCGGTACGGAAATGACCGCTTCTTCAATCTCTTCCCCATCCAGATAACGAGATGCATCATCCAGAATGGAACGCAGTACAAAGCTGGACAGCTCCTCTGGTAGAAATGTTTCTCCGCCAAGACGATATTTTTCCTCTGTTCCCATATTTTTCTTAAAAGACGATGCCGTCATTTCCGGATGCGTGATCAGACGCTCTCTGGCCGGTTCTCCCACCAGAATCCCACCATCTTCCCTGACACTTACCACACTCGGTGTCAGATAAGACCCGTAACGGTTTGGTATCAGTTCAACCCTTCCATTTCGATAGACTGCTCCTAGTGAATTTGTTGTTCCAAGATCGATTCCGATAATCGCCATATTACTACCTCTTTTTATATTCCATTCTCCATATTACTCATGCCAGTATTCATTTTTCCATTTTTTCAACGATACCAATAGTCATAAAAAGCGTTCTTCATACTAATGCTCATGCCGCAGCCGTCTTTCCATTACTCCCTCTCACTGCTGACATCCATCCGTCTTCCATACAGATTTTCCTTTGTCAGATGTGCCAGATAAGCATATGCGATCAGCAGATTCATCATGACCATCTCAATGAAAATGATATAGACTGGGAATTCATGATTAAACAACAGTAATACAAGGTGCAGGAAGATAAATGCTACACCCATCACTGCACACTTCAGACCATAGTTGCGCATTTCCAGACGGCTGGCTTTCTGACCGGAATCACTGAGCAGGAACGCACAGTTGAGTCCCATAGCAGTAAGTCCGATTCCATAAAAGATCATCCCATGAGGATAACAGAATACTGCACATGCCGAGATCAGCATCGTAAAGATAAAGATGCCTTTACATAGCAGCTCTCTCCTCCCCTGATAAAACTGCAGAATCTTATGATAGGTATGGAACAGATACAGCATACTGAGTTCTGTCGTCAGCAACGGTACATAGGATACGATAGATCCATACACATTATAATCCTGCAGACTGTGCATCCAGGGATTGTATCCAAAATGAATCATCCCATCCAGTACAAATACCAGCACTGCAAAGATTCCATATATCACAGGATAAAAGCGGGATTTCTGCACCTTTGCACTGTGCAGTCTTTTTTTCTCTGTATACGCAGCTTTGTTTGCATCCAAAAATTCTGCCATATAAATATCCAACGCGCTTTTTACATTTCGATCAATATTAGAATGACTGTAGGTCAGAAATGTCTGTGCCACAAAATCATGGGCAATCTCGTATTCCTGATCAGAATTGCTGATATTTCTGCGGATCAGCTGTAATTCTTCCAGTTTTTCAATAACCCGACTGACTGCCCGATATCCATCCTTTGAAAACTGATTTTCAAACAGACCATATTCCAGATCTGTCCGGTTCATTACCACATGATTTAATCGTGCAGAGCTTAACAGATATAAGATACGGCTGGCATTATAATAATCCCCTGTGGATGCCAGCTGTACATCATAATAATGGTTCAGGAGTTCATAGTCTTCCAGCTCAAACATCTGCGCCTGATCCTCTCTGGACATCTGCCAGACTTTTTTTGCATATTCAGCCATATGATAGGTAATCTGCTGTTGGATCAGAGGCTCTTTTCTGTGTTTTTCATAAAACATTTTTCCTTCTTTGCCAAACAACAACTCACACTTACTCTGAAGCACAGAAGCTTCTTCCTCCGTACCGTTACATCTTACTTTTATGTCATTCTGGTTCTCACAGTAAAAGATCGTATTACCCACCGGCTCCAGAGATGTCGTTTCTCCATATCCTCCAATATGCTCAAAATGCACTCTGCCACGGTCTTTGATGGCAGACCCCTTCCACCGTTTTATCCCAAAATGTCTTTTTTTGGGTGCGGTATGATAATTTTTCCGATTATCCCGGATAATACTGGTCAGATGATTCAGGATGCCTGCGTTTTCTCCCGGACGAACGTCTCTGCATCCTGCATGCATGTTATTGACATCAAATTCTTTCATAAAATCTGCCAGATATTCTTCCCGCATAGAAAGGATCAGAGCCGTATTTTTCCGGTTCAGAGCCAGAATCAGATTTCTGACTTGTTCCCGCTTATCCTCATCCAGAAAGAAAAACCGTTCAAACTGATCTAGGATAAATATCATTTTCTTTTTTCTGGAGCGGCGCATCAGCTCCTGTTCCAGCTCTGTCCCAAAAATCTCCCGTATCTTTACTGACAGATTCGTATAATTTCCCGTAAAATCATAGATTTGATAGATTTCGCCATAGGTCTTCTGGAAGAAAGAAAGGATCGTAGATTTTCCACATCCACTCTTTCCGGTCAGGCACAACGCCTGTTTTACGCTGTCCTGCCGAAAGATCAGATCTTCTAGCACCTGATTAAGATAGGTTACTTCTTCTTCTCTCGAAAGGATATCACTGCTTTTGAGATTCTGCTCTCCGGACAGATCATACAGACCGATAAATTCAAAGCCATCCTGTCTACGATATGCCTCTACTTTTTCCTGGTGCTGCCGGTTTTTCCAGACTGCAACGACTGTAGCAATTACCAGTACGATCACATCCAGTATGACCTTTACTGTAATGGAAAAACCCGCAATCCAGATCTGCATGATCGTCAATACAATCAATGCACAGATCAGTGCAGAACCATATGTAAACATATCTTCCCGGATTCCGTAGATGTTATATCCTGTTTTCTTTTTTCGTTGTATCTTTTTTTCTTCTTTTTGATTCATAACTTACTGCTTCCCTTATTTCCGGTATTTTATGATTATATTTATTATTTGGGGGCTTCATGAAATAACGTTCAATCCCCTGGTCTTAAATTTCTATTATTTACCCATAAATTTATAATCATGAAGTTCTGGTCTTTTATAAAGAATGATTTTGATCCGACCTGCAACGATTTAAGTTTATCATAAACAATATTTATTTTTTTCTCTTTCTTATACTATAAATGAGCCAATATCGAAAAACACACCAAAATCATAACAACCGGTTATGACACCGTTCCAGATCATCTTCCGCCTGACTGATACCGCCATCCAATGCCCGTTCATAACATTGTATGGCGTTTTTCAGATCCTGCATGCCATATTCATATCGTCGTCCCAGTGCATAAGCAGCAATCGGAAGCGCCTCATCGCCATAAGCAACTCTGGAATAAAGCTGCATCGCTTTTTCCGGATCTTTCAGTTCAACGGTATTCGCATAATTATAAACTGCAGGCGCATAACCTGCTTCGGCTGCTTCCTGGTACAGTGCTTCTGCTTTTTCCAGATCCACCTCTACTCCAATCCCGTTTCGATACATCCATGCCAGTGCATTGATGGCAGGATAATACTTCTGTTTTGCAGCCTGCTCATAACATTCCCTCGCCATATCCATCTGTAACATAAATTCATACCGATTTCCTTTTTTATAAATGGCTGGCGCATAACCTTTCTCCGCTGCCATATCATAATAGCTCCACGACTGTTCCCGCAGCCATGTTTTTGCCTCTTCTGTATTTTTATACTGGCACTGTTCTGACAGACCATATTCCGAAACAAGGGTCAGATCTTCTTCACAGGACTCGTAGATTTCTCCAAGATTGTATGTGGCAGCCAGAGAACCTGCCTCACAGCCTTTCCGGTAATATAAAAGTGCTTTTTTCAGATTCTGCACCAGAATCACAGAATTCTGTTCATACATAGTACCCAGCTCATTACAGGCTTCGGCATCTCCCCGCTCAGCAGATTTCTCCAACTGACGGATCTTCTCCCGTTCTTCCTCTACCTGTCCTCTCGGCTTACAATTCAGACGTTCATTAGCAATACGTTCTACAACCGCATCAAAAAATTCCATATTGGCAGAAATTCCATTTAACTTCGGAAGCATCTGCAACGATTCCGGCAAATTGTCTGGAAATACAAAGTTCCGCATCATGATCGGAATGATATTCTTTTTACATTTCATGGCATGCTCGATCTCCCGCTTTACCCAATCATTTTCATCGGTAATACACCGGTCGAGTCCACCCGGAGGCAAGATTAAAAGCACGTCCTCACATTTCTCGATCACACTGAGCAGTTTTTCATTAAAATCGCCGGAGCGCAAAGACTCTACATCATAAAATACATCATATCCTTTTCTGGCAAATCGCTCATATAATAATGCCGCAAGTGATTCTCCTCCATCTCTGCGGTAACTGATAAATATCTGGTAATTCATGTCAGTTCTCCCTCATTTTTCTCTGCTTTCTTCGATTACGTTTTCTTCTATCATAAAAAACTACTCGAATGCCCATTCTCCAGCCATCAGCCGGCATATAAATAGCTATGAAAAAATTTTTACATACTATCTGATCTACAATTTCCTATCTTTTCATATCTGGTTAAAAAAAATCTTTTTCTAAACTCACACCTTATCTATAGTGTACCAATCCTGTCCTGCAACTGCAAGAATATATCTCAAAAAACGATGCTTCTTATCCAGAACACACAGACCAACACCCTTATAGAAAAAGAGAGCATCTTCTTCATCTTAACAGATAAAGAAAACACTCTCTCATCGTTTCATTCTACAAACATGTCATTCTGCCTGCTGAAAACTCCGGTGTCAATTTTTACACTTCAGACCATCCTGTCTGATAAGATCAGGAATGAAAAAACAGCCTGTCCCGACACCACATATCTTGTCATTTATTTAGAAATCTCTGCTGCTTTTCCTGCACAGCCAAGTACTTCTGTAATCTTATGTGCTACAACATCTTTTACATACTGACGTCCAACTTTCAGGTACTCTCTCGGATCAAATTTCTCTGGATGCTCCCACATAACCTCACGGATACCTGCGGTCATTGCAAGGCGAAGATCAGAGTCAATGTTGATCTTGCATACTGCAGATCTTGCTGCCTGACGAAGCATATCTTCCGGAATGCCGATAGCATCTGCAAGATTTCCACCATGTGCCTGAATAATCTTTACATATTCCTGAGATACGCTGGATGCGCCATGAAGAACGATCGGGAATTCCGGAAGACGTTTTGCAACTTCATCCAGAATATCAAAACGAAGCATCGGTTTCTGACCCGGTTTGAATTTGAATGCGCCATGGCTTGTTCCGATTGCGATTGCAAGTGAATCTACGCCTGTACGGGATACGAATTCTTCTACCTCATCCGGATGTGTATATTTTGCATCTTCTGCACTTACTTTTACATCATCTTCGATACCTGCAAGCTGACCAAGTTCGCCTTCTACAACAACGCCTTTATCATGTGCATACTCAACAACTTTCTTTGTCAGAGCAATGTTGTCCTCAAATGAATGATGAGAACCGTCGATCATAACAGATGTAAATCCACCGTCGATACATGCTTTACAGATTTCAAAATCTGCGCCATGATCCAGATGCAGGGCGATCGGAATATCATTCTCAATCAAAGCTGCCTCTACCAGTTTTACAAGATAAGAATGATTTGCATATTTTCTTGCGCCTGCAGAAACCTGAAGGATCAGCGGTGCGTTCAGCTCTCCGGCTGCTTCTGTAATACCCTGAACGATTTCCATATTGTTTACATTAAAGGCACCGATCGCATATCCACCTGCATATGCTTTTTTGAACATTTCTGTCGTTGTAACTAATCCCATAAGATTTTTCCTCCTTATTAACGAAACACATGTTTCCATGCTGCCACGAACCTTTCGCTCGCTTACTTATAGTTTCCACCTTTTGAGGCTCTTTGTCAATGGTTTGTTAAAAAATTGTCAATTTTTCACACTTATAACTGCTTTCCTGCAATATAATTGATAAACTGTTGTGCAGTTCTTCCGGAAATACCGCCATGACTCAGTTCCCATTTGTTTGCTTCTGCACAAAGTTCTTCATCTGTCATCGGAATGTTCAGGCGATGTGCCAGTTGGGTTACAATATTAAAATACTCTTTTTGGGTCGGTTTTGAGTAGCTGATCGTGACACCGAAACGATGTACAAGAGACAGTTTTTCTTCCATTGTATCCGAACGATGCATACCGTCAGACTGCTCTACATCATTTCTGTCACTCCAGTTTTCTTTGATCAGATGTCTTCTGTTGGACGTTGCATAGATCAAGATATTTTCCGGTTTTGTCTCTACGCCGCCTTCGATAACTGCTTTAAGGAATTTATATTCAATTTCAAATTCCTCAAAGGAAAGGTCGTCCATATAAATGATAAAACGGTAGTTACGGTTTTTGATAGCCGCAATCACATTAGAGAGATCTTTGAACTGGTGCTTGTATATCTCTATCATACGCAGACCCTGATCGTAATATTCATTGACAATAGCTTTGATACTGGTAGATTTTCCGGTTCCGCTGTCGCCAAACAAAAGCACATTATTTGCAGGACGTCCTTCCACAAAAGCTTTCGTATTGTCTACCAGCTTCTGTTTCTGGATCTCATAACCTACCAAATCATCCAGCATGACTTTATCCATATTATTGATCGGCAGGAAATGGATTTCACCATCGGTACGATCCTGGATACGGAACGCTTTATTCAATCCAAACATACCCACACCGTAATCTTTGTAGAATCCGGTCACGATATCAAAAAATTCTTTCTCATCTACAGCCTGTTCCAGACGTTCACTGAGCGTCTGTACTTTCTCACTGACATTTTTATTGTACATCAGCTCTTTTTTTACGATGGCTTTATAATTGGAAATACTTGTAAAGCAGTCGATATGCAGAGCTTCTTCAATCTTTGAGAAATCATAGTCAAACAGATTTTTAAATGCCCGGAAGTCATTGTGGGCAAAATGGTTGACACTTCCATCATTTGCTCCTACCTTCTCACAGGTAATGCTGAAAGAATTTTCATTTGTCACCATAAGATAGGTCAGATAGTTATGCCACAGGTTTTTATCAAATCCATACTCTGTTGCCAGATTCAGCAGATGCTTGATCTGTGTATAGATATCTCTTACCAGTGTGGCATCGGACGCCTCCTGCAATTCAAACTTACGGAAGATTTCTCCCATCTGATACAGGATCGTATCTTCTTTTAAATCTCCATATAAAATCAGTTTTGCTATTTCTTGGTACATTTTTGTCTTCATCCTCCTCTGTATAGCAAAAAAACTGCCTTTCGGCAGTTCCAGGATTGCTACAAAGCTTCGAATGGGACTCGAACCCACGACCCCTTCATTACGAGTGAAGTGCTCTACCAACTGAGCTATCGAAGCACACTATGATATTATATATGTTTCTTCTTCAAAATGCAATCTTTTTTTCGCATTTTTCTGATTTTTTGTACATTTACTATTCTGCAAGCGTATACGTCAATTCATAAATTTCATTTTACAAAGCAAAAAAATAAACTTTTCACTTCAGTCTGTTTTTGCATTTACCTTTTTACAGTTTTCTGATGCACTGCATTCCTTATAAAAAACAGAAGAAAGATTTTCATTTTCTTTGATTTTTTACTTGTACTTCCGGAAACGCTATGATAAACTATGTTCATCTTTTAATTCAAGTCTTTCGTCTGGTCAGACTTCATATACTCCCACTTTTAAGGAGACATATGACATACGAAAATTTCAAGGACTCTATTATCCAACACTTACTCAAAGATATTCCGGAACCAAAAAAAATCACAATTCGCTCCTTTACCCGAAATAACGGTCAAAAATTAGACGGTCTTATTATTTTACAGAATGATTTAAACATAGCACCGACAATCTATCTGAACAGCTATTTTGCAGACCATCAAAATGGGACTCCTTTTTATGATATCTATGAGCATATTTTAAAAACTTATCAGAGATATCAGCCTTCAGAATCCATCAATGCATCTTTCTTCAAAGACTTTCAACGAGTACGCCCCCATATTGTATATCGTCTGATCAACTATCAGATGAATCAAGAGCTATTACAGTCTGTACCTCATTTCCAATTTCTGGATCTGGCTATCGTCTTTTATTATCTGCTCCATACAGATCGCACCGGAAGTGCTTCTATCCTGATCCAAAATGATCATCTGACAAATTGGGCTGTTGACGCAGATATCCTTTTGCGTCTTGCCAAGGAAAACACCCCACGTCTGCTCCCTTATGAACTACAGGATATGTATCAGATCCTGGAACATAATCTGTATTCTGACCTGACAGATCCCTACCCTATGTTTGTTCTTTCCAACAGATCCCATTTAAACGGAGCCTGCTGCATCTTATATCAAAACCTTCTAAAGCAGATCAGCGACACCATGGAATCTGATTTCTACATTTTGCCAAGCAGCGTACACGAAGTTATCCTTATTCCAGCAACAGACCGTACTTCCATCTCCGAACTCTCTGAAATGGTACAGGAAGTAAACGGGACAGAAGTTGCCCACGATGAGGTTCTTTCCCAACATGCCTATTATTATTCCAGAAAAGATCATTGCGTATCTATGTAATCTATATACTTTTATGACCTGCTCTTTTTACGGTTCTTCTTTTTTGAGGCATTGTACTGGTGTCGTTTTACAGATGTTGTCTTGTTTTTATTACTTCCACAATTATTTTCCTGAGTCTCATGACTCTGCGTTTCATCTTTCGATTCAGAACCTTCCGACTTCAGACATTGTGCTTTTTCTTCCTGCATCTGCTCCAGACTCGGTGCTTTACTGTCCAGCTTCCGCATCTGATGTCTCAGTGTCTCAGCTTTCTGCTTGCGAGATTGTTCTTCCTGTAAGGCATTCTGCCGCATCTGACAAAGCAGATCAAACAAATGCGCATACTCTGCTGCTGATTTTTTCCAAGAAAAATTGGCTTCCATTCCCCGTCTGGCAATCTGGCCCCACGTTTCATAATCCTGACAAAATACTGCTTTTGCCCGCCGGATCATCTCCAGCATGGCATCTGCATTATACTCCTGGAATGTAAAACCGGTTCCATCAGACTCCGCTTTTCCGTTATAAGGAATTACCGTATCTTTCAGCCCACCCGTCTCACGAACCATCGGCACAGTTCCATAATGAAGGCTGATCAACTGGCTAAGACCACATGGTTCGAATTGAGATGGCATTAAAAATACATCTGCGGACGCATAGATTCGGTGAGCTAAAGTCTCAGAATACTGTATTTTAACGGCAATACGTCCGGTATATTTCTCGGCGTAATGTAAAAACATCTGCTCATACTGTTTTTCACCGGTTCCCTGTACTACGATCTGGATATCCGGATCTTCCATAAGAGTATCTATTTTCTCCATGACCAGATCAAATCCTTTTTGATCCGTCAGACGGGATACCATACCTATCAGGAATGCATTTTCCTTTTGAACAAGACCCAGTTCTTTTTGAAGTGCCTGCTTATTTAGCGGCTTCGCTGACTTCCAGCTTTCTATATTATAGTTGTTTACCAGCAGTGGGTCTGTCATGGTATTGTACAAAGAGGTATCGATTCCATTTGTAATGCCAAACAGCTCACCACTGCGAAGCCGCATCACACCGTCCAGGCCTTCTCCTCCCATCGGCTGTTGGATTTCCTGCGCATAACTTTTGCTGACCGTAGTCACAAAATCAGCAAAAAGGACACCTCCTTTAAAAGGATTTCCCTGCCCGTAGCATTCCAACGTATCCATTGTAAAATAAGAATCCGGAAGACCGGTAATATCCCGATAAGCATCCATATACCAACGTCCCTGAAAGCGCATATTATGAATCGTAAAAATCGTCTTGATCTGTTTGTAAAAAGCATCTGGAAACTGGGCTTTTAAAAATACCGGAATCCATGATGTCTGCCAGTCATTACACTGGATCACATCCGGGCAAAAATCAATCAATGGCAATATCGTCAATACTGCTTTTGAGAAAAAAGCAAATTTTTCAGCATCCAGATAAATCTGATCGTATGGATTATCTCCGGCAAAATAATATTCATTATCTATAAAATACCATGTAATTCCATCCTTTTTTTTCGAAAGCACTCCGGCATACTGCTTTCTCCAATTCAAAATTACATCACATTCTACAATTTTCTCCAGGTCGGACATTTCCGTCTGATCCGCACAGGCATATTTCGGAAGAATCACACGTACATCATATTCTTCTATCGGGAAATACTTCGGTAATGCCCCGATCACATCTGCCAGACCGCCTGTTTTTATAAATGGTACCGCTTCTGAAGCAGCTATCAATATTTTTTTCATTCGTTTTCCTCCCGCAAAACCTGCACCCTGTTTTATATTATACACGATTCAGCAACAGGAAACTACTCTTTTTCTGATTCTGTCAACAAACATTTATAAGCCATACTCCAATCGGATCTTATCTGCGATCAGTGCGATAAACTCTGAATTCGTAGGTTTACCTTTTCCATTATGTATCGTATAACCAAACAGTTTGTCAATCGTATCCATCTTACCCCTGCTCCAGGCTACTTCAATCGCATGACGGATTGCTCGTTCTACCCGACTCGGTGTCGTCTGAAATTTCTTTGCTATCGTAGGATACAGGATCTTTGTAATAGAATTCAGCATATCAATATCATTAACTGCCATGATAATTGATTCACGCAGATACTGATATCCTTTAATATGTGCCGGCACCCCAATTTCATGAATCATGTCTGTCACATCATTTTCCAGATTACGTGCAGATAAAGGACGAACATTTTCATAAGCTTCTGTTTTTCTCGCATCCATTCCACGTTTTTGTATAAAATTCTGACGTACCATTTTAATCCTGTTAATGATAACTTCACGGTCAAAAGGCTTCATTATGTAATAATCTGCGCCACGTCGAAATGCGTCTTCCGTGATCTTTTCCTGCCCAATGGCACTGATCATAATAAAATTCGGGTGCTTTTTCAGATTTTTATCCTGTCTTACCTTTTCGATTACCCCAAGACCATCCAATTTGGGCATCACAATATCTAAAAGCACAACATCCGGCTGTTTATTTCGAATCATCTCATATGCTTCCACGCCATCTTTTGCAGTAGCAATTACCTGCAGGTCATTATCTTTTCGTACAATGTCTGACAGCAAACGAACCATGTTTTCATTATCATCCGCGATTGCAACACTCAACTTTTCCATAATAATTACCTCCATTTATCATGTATTCTCAGATTTCTTTTTTTGAATTCATTGATTATACATTTACCAAAAGCCTTCATGAAATGGAACTTAAAAATATTATAATTACAGGGAAAAACGCCTTTTGTCGAACATTGTCAACATCGCAAAATCGACATCCTGAAACCAGAAAAAGCTGCTGAATATCAGCAGCTTTTCCAAAAAAACTTCATTTCTTGTCAATTAATTTCTGACATATCCTTACCCTTTAGCCAAGGATTGCCTTATCGTTAGAAAACTCTTCTCCACTGACCTCTTCAAATTTGTGCAGAAGATCTTCCACTGTCAGTTTTTTCTTTTCTTCGCCTCTGATATCTAATATGATCTTGCCATCTTTCATCATGATCAGACGGTTTCCGTGTGCGATTGCATCTTTCATATTATGCGTTATCATCAAAGTTGTCAAATGGTCTCTTTTTACGATCTTTTCTGTCGTATCCAGAACCTTGGCTGCGGTCTTCGGGTCTAACGCCGCTGTATGCTCATCCAGAAGCAGCAGCTTTGGTTTTTTTAATGTTGCCATGAGCAGGGTCAGTGCCTGTCTCTGTCCACCAGAAAGCAGTCCGACTTTGGATGTCATACGGTCTTCCAGACCAAGATCCAAAATCTTCAGCAGTTCTCTATACTCCTGACGTTCAGAATGTTTAATGCCCGGTCGCAATGTTCTGTGACAGCCTCTGCGCTTTGCCAGTGCAAGGTTTTCTTCAATCATCATCGTTGCCGCCGTACCTGTCATCGGATCCTGAAAAACCCGGCCCAGATATTTTGCCCGTTTATGCTCTGAAAGCTTTGTCACATCCACACCATCAATGATAATTTTTCCTTCATCCACTGGCCACACACCGGCAATGGCATTCAATGTAGTAGATTTTCCGGCTCCGTTTCCACCAATAACGGTTACAAAATCTCCATCTTCCAACTTCAGGGAAACACCGTTAAGCGCATGTTTTTCATTTACTGTACCTGCATTAAACGTCTTATAAATATTTTGAATCTCTAACATTTATGCATTTCCCCCTTTCTTTACCGGTTTTGAAAAATATTTTCTTTTCCAGTATGGGATTGCAAGGAAGATACCTACAACAACAGCTGAAAGCAGTTTCAACAGGTCTGTATCTACACCCATAACAATAACCGTCTGGACTACAATATAATAAATAATAGAACCACAGGCGATACTGATCAGTTTTAAGCCAAAATTTTTGAAGATGCGTCCAAAGATTGCCTCTCCGATAATAACAGCTGCCAGACCGATTACGATAGCGCCTCGTCCCATATTAATATCTGCGAATCCCTGATACTGCATCAGTAATGCGCTTGAAAGTCCTACCAGACCGTTGGAGATCATCAGACCAAGTACTTTGTTAAAGTTTGTATTGATACCCTGCGCACGGGCCATATTTCCATTACAGCCGGTTGCGCGCAATGAAGCGCCAAGTTCCGTGCCAAAAAACCAGTACAATACAATTACCAGCACAATGATAAATACTGCAACGATAAAAATCGTATTTTTGTACCACGCTACATTTTTGATATAGCGCAAAGAAATCAGAAGATCTGTATTATTAACATTAATCGACTGGTTTGCCTTTGTCATAATCTTCAAGTTTATGGAATATAATGCCAGCTGCGTAAGGATTCCGGCCAGAATTGCCGGAATTCCCATAAAGGTATGGAAAATACCTGTGATAAGCCCGGCTCCCATACCTGCTAATGTCGCTACGATCAGTGATACGATCACATTATGTCCGCTGAGCATCATCATGATACAGACTGCCGCTCCGGTACACATCGTTCCATCTACTGTCAGATCTGCGATATCCAGAATACGGAATGTCACATAGACACCGATCGCCATGATTCCCCAGATCAGTCCCTGTGCTACTGCACCCGGCATCGCATTTAACAGCGTTGCAAAAAAACTCATATCCTATCCTCCGTTACTCTTTGATGTATGATCAAAAGCTTTTTCCATAAATCCTTCTGATCATATTTCTGAATACGACTTCTATTTTTCATCATTTCTACAGTAAAAATGGAAATCGTATATCAAAAAAACTCTGTGAGAACTTTATTTAAAAGCTAATAAACATACATCTATTTTTGTCAAATAAAACGCAAGTGCGAGAGAAACACATCTACCTGCATTTCTCCCGCTGTATCATTATATTTCAGGATATTTTTTACAGATGTTTATACATTACCTGTGTTTCTTATCCTTTTTATCTGCGTGCTGAGTTCCTACTCCTCAATCGCTACATAATCATCCGGAACTTTAATACCAAGCTCGTCACAGATAGCCTTGTTGTATTTCTTTGTAGTGTTCGGGGCATATTCAATCGGCATGTCAGAAATGTCAGACTCACCTTTCAAAATTTTCACAGCCATCTGACCAGTTGTATATCCAAGATCATAATAGCTGATGGAAAGTGTTGCAACACCACAGCCTTTGCAGATTCCTTCTTCACCTGAAACTACCGGAACTTTAGCCGGAAGACAGATATTGTTGATAATACCGGTGTTAGAAGCAACTGTGTTATCTGTCGGAAGATAAATCACATCACTTGCCTGAGCTGCGCTTGTAGTTACAGAAGACAGATCATTAGAATCTGAGAATGCATAATATTCGCAGCTGTACCCTTTTTTCTCAAGATTTGCTTTTATCGTATCTACCTGATATTTTGAGTTTGGCTCTGCAGAACAATATAACAGACCTACTTTTTTTGCATTTGGGAATAATTCCTGAAGCATATCTGCCTGTCCATCCAGTGGCGCCAGATCGGAAGTACCGGAAATATTTCCGCCAACAGTACCATTAAAGTCTTTTAACTGAAGTGCAACACCGTACTCTGTTACAGATGTACCGAGTACCGGGATTGTATCTGTTCCTGCTGCTGCTGCCTGTAATGCCGGTGTGGCATTTGCAAGGATCAGATCTACACCATTAGATACAAAACTGTTGATGATGGTTGAACAGGTATTAGAATCGTTCTGCGCATTCTGCTCATCAAATTTTACATCATCGCCAAATTCATCTGTCAACGCTTTCTTAAATCCTTCGGTAGCTGCATCCAGAGCATCATGCTGTACCAGCTGACAGATACCTACAGTATATTTTGCATTTTCTTTTGAAGCATTTTCTGAACCTGCTGAATTCTGGCTGCCTCCAGTGCTGCCACAAGCTGCAAGCCCAAGAGTCATAGCCCCCGCCAATAAAACAGCCAATAACTTTTTCATCATAGATTTCCTCCTCATTCACTCATGATTATGTTAAATAAATTAACACTTTAAAGCTCTAAAGTCAAGAGTTGAATGCAAATTATCTCATATTTTTCATATATCTGATGTCGATATTAAAAATTTCCGGCAAAATCTATATTTTATGTATAATATATTTTATGTATAATATATTTTCTGATTAACTGACATATCCTCTACATCATACGAATTTTCTATCCCACCATTTATTTGGATTTAGATTCATTCAAGAGATTTTTGTTTTATCTAAAATAAAAATGGCATTTATTTCAAACCGATTCCTTTTCTACAATAGTGTCTGCAAAAAATATCAATCCAAAACAAAATGCCATTTTTATAATTCGCAATTAACTCTGTTATACGCAATCAATAAGACTTTGAAACAAAAATCCCTGTCGGTATAATCCATAAAGCATATTACGCACTTTTTAGTATTTGCTCATTCATATCTATATTTTTAAGAACGATAATCTCCATTAATTTTTACATAATCATATGTAAGGTCACAGCCCCATGCTTTAGCGGTCGTATCGCCTTGATGCAAATCAATCTGAATGTAAATTTCGTCTGCACTGAGCACTACTTTTGCCTCGTCCTCGGAGAACGGTACACCTGCTCCATTCTCACATACATGAATGCTGCCTTTTTCAGATGCCAGATCTACAGAAACTTTTGTAATATCAAAGTCTGCTTCCGCATAGCCGATGGCGCAGAGGATTCTGCCCCAGTTTGCATCCTCTCCGAACATGGCGCATTTAAACAGCGGGGAACGGATTACGCTTTTTGCCACGATGATGGCTGTATCCAGATCCGGTGCGCCGGCACAGGTGCATTCCAGAAGCTTGCTTGCGCCTTCGCCATCTTTTGCAAGCATTTTTGTCATCTGCATCATAACCTGATACAATGCTCCCTTGAAAATCTCATATTCTGCGGTCTCTGCATTAATCTTTTCATTTCCCGCAAGTCCATTAGCAAGAAGGCATACCATATCGTTGGTAGAGGTATCGCCATCTACGCTGAGGCAGTTGTAAGTTACCTTTACGATCTCTGACAATGCTTTCTGGAGCAGTTCTGCTGAAATGTTGACGTCGGTTGTGATAAAGTTTAATGTCGTTGCCATATTGGGATGGATCATGCCGCTTCCTTTTGCCATTCCGCCAAGGCAGCAGGTCTTTCCGTTCAATTCAAATGTTACAGCGACTTCTTTTTTTACGGTATCCGTTGTCATGATCGCCGTTGCAGCACGCTCATTTCCATCTTCGGTCAGTCCGTCTGCAAGTTCCTGCACATGATTTGCGATTGGCTCAATCGGTAAGATCTGTCCGATGACGCCGGTAGATGCTACCATGATCTCTTCCGGTTTCAAATTTAGTGCATCTGCCGCCAGTTTGCACATTTGCCATGCTTTTTCTTCTCCATCTGCATTACAGGTGTTTGCATTTTTACTGTTTACGATCACAGCACGAGCTTTGCCGCCGGTCTTTTCCAGATTGCTCTTTGTCACAAGAATCGGTGCACCTTTGACTTTATTCTGCGTATAAACAGCTGCTGCATCACATTCTTTGATTGAATAGATCAGACCCAGATCATTTTTCTCCTTTACCGGGTTTAATCCACAGTTTAATCCATTTGCCATAAATCCTTTGGCTGCGCATACGCCGCCTTCGATTGTCTTATATTCCACAGTATATTCCCTGCCTTTCCCATCAATTTTCCGTAATCTTTCTTGAGTGAACTGCTTATTATCTAATGCCACTGAGCTTCCTGCTCCAAATACGATTTTCAAATACGATCACTATAAAAAGATCTCTTTTACGGAAATCTATACTGGTTTTCTTCTCATTGATGGTAAAACAAAGGCCGGGTTCTGTCAATGGTTAATTAAGATCCGCCTCCATCATATCCTCCGCCAGTATCCCGTATCCTCTGGTGGGGTCATTAACCAGCACATGGGTTACCGCTCCTACCAACTTGCCGTTCTGGATAATGGGGCTTCCGCTGGTTCCCTGTACGATCCCGCCAGTTTTCTTCAGGAGAGCTTCGTCTGTAACACGGAGAAGGATACGCTTGTTGGCGTCCCTCCCATTCATAGATACGTCTTCTATATTAATCTCGTAGCTGCGGATCGTGCCGTCTACATCTGCAAGGATCGTTGCCGGTCCGTTGCTCACATCCTGTTTATGGCAGACAGTTATCGCCTGCTGCTGCGCCATCTCCTCCGGAAGATTCGTAAGAATCCCAAAAATCCCGGAATCCGTATTATTGTCTATCGTTCCCAGATAATTGTCTTTCCGGAAATAGATCATGCCCACCAGTTCTCCCGGACTGCCTTTTTCGCCACGGTTTACTGCAACGATCTCGGACTCATACAGTTTTCCTTCTTTCAGATGGAAAAGTTCTCCTGTTTCGCTGTCACTGATACCATGTCCCAATGCGCCATAAGAACCGTCTGCATCAATATACGTCAATGTGCCTACACCTGCCATATCATCTTTGATCCACACACCCAGTTTCCGGTTATTTTCTCCTACCTCTATCGGCGTCACAGCCGTTTCCAGCGTCTTATTTCCACGCCGTACTTTTAAAGTAACGGTATCCCCGTCACTCTCCTTTACCGCATTGATCAGATCTTCTTTTTCTGCCACAGCTTTTCCGTCGGCTTCCAGAATATAGTCTCCGGTCTGCAAAATATGTTCGCATGGATTTTGTTTTTCTCCATCAGCATCTACAATTTCCTGCGTTCCCGCTACATAGATGCCATCCAGATTCAGCACAAGCCCAATGGCAATTCCTCCGGGAATCACAGTTTCCGCTTCCGTCACATGTACCGTAATCTGTTTTACCGGAATCACACCCAGAAAACGACAGGTCAGCTGATACACTTCCTTTCCGTTGGAAGCAAACACCGTTTCTTTGCTGCCCCGGCTGTAAGAGACCGGCAGGCGACTGCCAATCTTCACATCGCTCCTGCTGCTGACATACAGATCATTTGGAATCTCCCACAACAATGTCGCCCAAGCATAGACGCACAATAACGTAAGCAATACCCAAAATAAAAATTTTCTTTTTCCCTGTAACCGCTGAACAACTTTCATTTTCTTTCTATCCTTTTCTCTTATTTCGTTTGCTGTAGTTTTTGACATCATGCCATTCCTATAGCTTCAAAATCATCATGCAAATATTTATCTCACTATCTGTCGGGATTTCTTCCCTGTCTGTAAAGTTTTATCTAAAAAAGGATGCCTTAAGCATCCTCTTTTCTTTAGTGTATGAAGTTGTCCTTATTTCAATCCGGTAAATGTTTACCATTTTTAATTTTTCACGATTTACGATTGATTTTCCTTGACTGAAAATTTTTCATCCTCAATTATATTAAATGTACTCTCAAAATCTTCTAAATGAAAATTTTCAGAATGCATTTTACAATCACTTCGATTCCGCCAGCTCTTTCATTTCCTTTGCGCTTTCCAGCACACGGTCTGTGATCTTCACACCGCCGAGCATTCTGGCAAGTTCACTGATGCTCTCTTCCCGCTCCAGCATACGGATCTGTGATACGGTGCTGCCATTTTCTGCCATTTTTTCAATCAGGAAATGGGCATCTGCCATTGCAGCGATCTGCGGAAGATGGGTAATGCAGATGATCTGATGGTTTTTACCGGTCATCTTCATCTTCTCTGCTACCATCTGTGCCGTCCGTCCGCTGATACCGCTGTCGATCTCATCAAAGATCAGTGTTTCAATATCATCATGCTCTGCAAGAACCGTTTTCAAAGCCAGCATGATACGGGACAGCTCGCCACCGGATGCGATCTGCTCCAGCGGGCGCAATTCTTCTCCCGGATTGGTAGAAATGTAAAACCGGGCATCATCCTGTCCATTTGCCGTATAATGATCCAACTTTTCAAAACGCATCTCAAAACGCACATCCAGAAAGTTCAGGTCGATCAGGGACTGCGTGACCTCTTTCACAAAAATTTTTGCATATTTCTGACGGATCTCATGCAACTGATCCGAATAGTTCCGAACAACCGCTTCCTGTTTTGCCAGTTCATCTTCCAGCTGTTTTCGATATGCATCAAAATGCGCCAGTTTCTCCGCCTTCGCTTCTTTTTCTTCCAGTGCGTGCAGAATCTTCTCAATGGAATCCCCGTATTTTGATTTCAGATGGTTAATCTCATCCAGACGTTCCTGGGTACGGCAGAACAGTTCTTCCGAAAAATCCGCTTCTGAAAGATAGGCTGACAATTCATGGGTAAAATCGCCCAACAGACTGTCAATCTCTGACAACTGATCTGACAGAGACTGCATTGTCTCATCATAAGCACTGACAGAAATCAGTTCCCGCAATGCTCTTCCGATCAGTTCTGACGCATTTTCTCCACTGCCTGCAGTCAGTTCATGGGCCGTACCTACGGATTCCATGATTTTTCTGCCATTCGCCAGTTTCCTATAGAGCGTCTCCAGTTCCTCATCCTCTCCATCTTGAAGGCTCGCATTGGTAATCTCTTCTATCTCAAACTGTAAAAACGACAACTCTCTTGCCTGCTGTTCTTCATCAAGAGAAGCTTCTGACAATTCTTTTTTCTTTGCCTGATATGTTTTAAATGCCTTTGCCAGAGCCGTCTTCACATTTTCAACTTCGTTTCCGGCATAAGCATCCAGATATTTTAAATGGTTTTTGTAGGACAAAAGGGACTGATGTTCATGCTGTCCGTGAATATCGATCAGGCAGGATGCCACATCCCGCATTCGGGAGGCTGCTACTGTCTCGGAATTGATCCGACATACGCTTCTTCCGGACATCAACTTTCTTGTCATAATGACCTGATGATCTTCCGGATAGACGTCCAACGCTTTCAGCTTTTCTTCCAGTTCTTCGTTTTCAATCTGAAAAATAAGCTCCACAAGGGCATAGTCCGCATCCCTGCGCACCATATCCCTGGAAGCTTTTCCACCCAACGCCAGATTGACAGAGCCGATAATGATGGATTTGCCGGCTCCGGTCTCTCCGGATAAAATATTTAACCCTTTTTCAAAATTCACTTCTGCCTCATCGATCAGGGCAAGATTTTTTACATGTAAACTCTGTAACATAAAGCTCTCTTTCTACTCTCTCCTTGCTGTTACAACGATACAAACGATTTTTAATTATTAGTATAATCCCCGAAATTACCTGTTTTTTATACAAAACATTCCAACCACACCCGTCAGATACTGTTCATCAGTTTTCGCAGCTGCTTCATGAGACGTTCTGTATCCTGTGTTGTCCGCACGGCGCACATAATCGTATCGTCTCCGGCAATACTGCCTACGATTTCATGAAAGTTCATGGCATCCAGGGCTGCAGCCAGTGCCATCGCCATACCGGATACCGTCTTTATCACAAGGATATTCTGCGCCATATCCATAGAGACAAATCCATCTTTGAAAATACGGATGAATTTATCTTCCATATCTCCGCTTTTTTCTGTCAGTGACGTATATTTCTGTTTTCCGTGATCTGTGGAAATCTTTGTCAGCTTCAGTTCCCGGATATCCCTGGAAACAGTAGCCTGCGTGACAGAATACCCTTCCCGGTTCAGCTTCTCACACAGTTCTTCCTGTGTCTCAATCTCATATTTTCGGATCAGCTCCAGTATTTTTACATGTCGTTTTGATTTCATGGACGCATTTTCCTCCTGAGGATCTGTAAAAAGCTGACACGGTTCAGCTTTAATATCTCGGTAGATTTCGCTGCCTTGCGCACAAGGATCTTATCTCCCACTTTCATATGGACAATCCGGTCTCCGTCAAAGCTAACATCTGCTGTCTCATCTTTTTCCGGTCTGCGGGTAGACAGTTCCACCGTAATATTGGCATCAGCGCCCACAACAATACTTTTGGATGTAATATCATGGGAATTGATAGGTGTGATCAGGATCAGATCAGCTTTCGGATCAACGATCGGACCGCCGGCCGACATATTGTACCCGGTAGATCCGGTCGGCGTGGACAGGATAATGCCATCTGCGCCATAGGTCGCCAGATATTCCCCATTGACAGCTACCACCAGACTGATAAGCTGGGACATTCCTGTCCTGTGGATTACAATATCGTTCAGGGCATAGGTTACCCGGTCAAGCTGATTTCCATGCACCTCGCATCCTTCCAGAAGCATACGCGGCTCCACATCATATTCATCTTCAAACAACTTATCAATGGCTGAAAATACCGTATTGCGTTCCAGCTCACACAAATATCCTAGCGTTCCCAGATTCACACCGATCATTGGGATATCCAACTGTGCCAGATCTCTGGCCGCCCGCACCAGCGTACCATCACCGCCAAGCACCATAATGCATTCTGTTTGCTTTGGAATCTCATCCGGTTTCTTTCCACCGCCAACTTCCTGCCAGTTTGCTTTGGAACTTACAAAATAGCTGCATGTTCCGCCTTTTTTGATAATATAATCCTGTATGGACTTTGTCACATTCAGATCAGCATCTTTATGTTCATTGGTAATAATAAAAAAATTCCGCATATTACTATCTATCCAGCTGTGCGTGAGCCTGCTCTACAACAGCATTTGCATCCACCGCTTCCTCCTGTGTGTTTTCCGTTCCTTTCCGGAGATGTACCAGATATTCAATATTTCCTTCCGGTCCCTTGATCGGGGAAAATTCAAGATTCAGTACCTGAAATCCAATCTCTTTTGCAAAAGAAATGACTTTCTCGATGACCTCAAGATGTACAGCTTTGTCACGCACGACACCTTTTTTTCCAACTTTTTCTTTTCCTGCTTCAAACTGCGGCTTGATCAGGCAGACCATCTCCCCGCCTTCCCGTAACAGTTCTTTTGCCGGTCCGAGAACCTTCGTCAGAGAAATAAAAGACACATCCACAGAGGCAAAATCCAGTACATCTGCAATATCCTCCGGTGTCACATATCGGATATTCGTCTTTTCCATGCAGACAACTCTCGAATCCTGACGAAGCTTCCATGCAAACTGTCCATATCCAACATCTACTGCATAAACCTTTACTGCACCATTTTGCAGCATACAGTCTGTAAAGCCGCCGGTGGAGGCACCGATATCCATGCAGATTTTTCCATCCAGGGAAAGGTCAAAATGCTGCATAGCTTTTTCCAGCTTCAGACCACCACGGCTGACATATTTTAACGTATGACCGTGGATTTCAATCGGAACCTCTTCCTGAAAGGAAGTACCGGCCTTATCTTCCCGCTGACCATCCACAAATACATTTCCGGCCATGATCATCGCTTTTGCCTTCTCTCTGGAAGGTGCAAGACCGCGTTTTACAAGTAATACATCCAAACGCTCTTTCATTATTATGATTTCCTCTTTTCAGCTATTTTCAATTGTCTTCATGATCGTATCTGCCACGGTTTCTGCATCCAGACCAAGGGCTTTCCTCAGTTGTCCCACACTGCCATGCTCCACGAACCGATCCTGTATGCCAAGTGTCAGCACTTTCAGATGTCCCAGCACATCCTGACTGTTGAGAAAACTTAAGACCGCTTCTCCATAACCACCCCGACAGATGTTCTCTTCCAACGTTATAAACAATGTATGTTTTTCTGCCATTTTCAACAGCATTTCTTCATCCAGAGGCTTTACTGATCTGGCATTGATCAGAGAACACGCATATCCCTGCTGTTTCAGTCTTTCTCGAACCTCTACTGCCGTTTCCACCATATTTCCAACAGCAAAAATCGCAATCTGGCTTTCTTCAAAGATCACTTCACTCTTGGCATATTCTATCTTTTTACGGTATTCCCGCAATCCTTCATAGGCTTCCCCACGGGGATAACGGATTGCTATGGGACCTTCAAAATTCACTGCATAGCGTAGCATAGCTGCCAGCTCCCATTTGTTTTTCGGCGCCATAACGGTCATATTTGGAATATCTGACAAGAAAGACAAATCCAGAATTCCCTGATGGGTCTCTCCATCGGCGCCCACCAGTCCCGCACGATCCACGCAAAATGTGACAGGAAGATTCTGGAGACAGACGTCGTGAACGATCTGATCGTAAGCCCGCTGCAGGAAAGATGAATAGACAGCAACTACCGGTTTCAAACCTGCGCTGGCAAGTCCTGCTGCAAATGTAACGGCATGCCCTTCCGCAATCCCCACATCAAAGAACCTCTCCGGGAATGCGTTGCGAAACCGTTTCAGCCCGGTCCCATCTGCCATAGCCGCCGTAATGGCAACTACTTTTTCATCTTTTTCCCCTATTTTTTTCAAAACAGAGGATACAACATCGGTATAGTTTGCTTTTTCTTTTGGCTTCTTTAATTCACCGGTCTCAATATCAAACGGCGCTGTTCCATGAAAACGATCCGGATGCTGTGCCGCCGGAAGATAACCTTTTCCTTTTTCCGTGATTACATGAACGACAACCGGACCACTCACTTTTACTGCTTCCCGGAGCAGACCTACCATATCTTCGATATTATGTCCGTCAATTGGGCCAAGATAAGTTACCCCCATATTTTCAAAGATCATTCCTGGTACAAGCAGCTGTTTTAAGCTGTTTTTTGTCCGCTGTATCCTTCTGGTGGTCCGTTCTCCGTAGGGCATCTTATTCAAAGCAGAATGCACGCCAGACTTAAATTCCTGATATGTCTCTGCAGTGCGCATGGACGCCATATGTGTTGCAAACCCACCTACATTTTCAGAAATCGACATTTTATTATCATTTAACACAACGATGAAGTTAGATTTCAGATGAGACGCATTATTCAATGCCTCATACGCCATTCCGCCGGTAAAAGCACCGTCTCCAATGACAGAAATGACTTTATAGTCCTCTCCTAAAATATCCCTCGCCTCCGCAAGACCAAGTCCTGCTGAAACAGAAGTGGAACTGTGTCCTGTATTAAAGCAGTCACAGTCACTCTCAGAACGCTTCGGAAATCCGCTCATACCGCCAAACTGCCGCAGCGTATCAAATTTTTCTTTTCTCCCCGTCAAAATCTTGTGTGTATAAGACTGGTGTCCCACATCCCACACAATTTTGTCTTTTGGCAGATCGCAGATCATATGAAGGGCAAGTGTCAGCTCTACAGCACCAAGGTTAGAAGCCAGATGGCCTCCCGTCTCAGAAATATGCTGTACGAGAAACTGGCGGATCTCTCCTGCCAGCATATACACTTCCGACATACTTAATTGTTTGATATCATTTACATTATTTATTCTATCCAATACTGCCATATTATGTTTCCTTTATTTTTTCCGATGAACCAGATATTGCAGCAATTCTGTAAGAAATTCATTCTTAACCACCAACCCCTGCATCAGTTCCACGGATTCTTCTGTCAGACGTTCTACATCAGACTGTGCCTTCTTGAGGCCTTCCAGAGTAACATAGGTCGTCTTTTCGTTCTTTTCATCGCTCCCCACCGGCTTTCCAATTTCTTCCAGCGTACCAGTCACATCCAGAATATCATCCTGGATTTGAAAAGCAAGGCCTATATTTGATGCGATCTGACAGATCGCATCCTGTTCATTTTTGGTAGCTCCCGCAAGAACAGCACCCATATGCATGGCCGCCTGGATCAGTGCGCCGGTTTTTAACCGGTAAATAAAATCCAGTTGCTCCTGTTTCAGGGGAACGCCGTCATTTTCCACATCTACCGTCTGGCCGCCCACCATACCATAGATTCCTGCACTTTTTGCCAGGATGTCCAGAGCGCGGACTGCATAGATATTTCCCTCGCTTTTCACAACCGCAGAGACAGCCGTTTCATAGGCAAGGTTCAAAAGTCCGTCTCCTGCAAGGATCGCCATCGCTTCCCCGTATACTACATGTGTAGTCTTCCTGCCTCTCCGATACTCATCATCATCCATCGCCGGAAGATCATCGTGGATCAGGGAATATGTGTGTATCATCTCAATGGCAGCCATAAAAGGCTCGATGATTTCTGATTTTCCACCGAACATCCGATATGTTTCCAACATCAGCATCGGACGTAAACGTTTGCCGCCTGCTGTAAAGCTGTAATTCATCGCTTCAATAACAGTTTTCTGCCAGCCTTCCTCTGCAGGAAGATATTTTTTCAGAATCTCCTCGATCTGTCCGGTCCGTTCTTTTATTTCCTGTCTGATATCCATGTTATTCAAACTCCATCAATTCGCCGTTGTTTCCCAGAACCTGCATTTTTTTCTCCACCAGATCCAGCTTTTCATTACAGAGCTTCAGTTTTTTCAATCCTTGCTCATAAAGTGAAAATGCATCCTCCAACGGCAGTTCAGCCTGTTCCATCGTATTTATGATCTGTTCCAGCTGTGCAAAAGCCTCTTCCAGAGAAGTCTCCTGCACTGCATCTTTTTCTCTGTTTTCTTCCATCTGTTCTCCACTAAAATCTGCATCAAAGATTTCCTGTTCTAGTAATCATTTCCGGATAACAAAATATCTCCATCTAAAACATTCAACAACCTAACAGCCATCCTTTTCATTGCTCTCAATCACAGCCACATCTTCTACCTTCGCCCGGATCTTACCGTCACGAAGGCGAATCTGCACAACGTCCTCCGGATGCACCTGTGTCACAGAATCTACACGTTTTCCGCTTTCATCTGCGATCAGTCCACAACCGTCGCTGATTTTTTTCAATGGCGACAATGCATCCAGCTTCAGCACGCAACGTTCCAAACGATGTCTGTTCTTTGTCAGCAGCCGTTCCATGGCATATTGCATACGTTCCTGCGCATCTGCACAAAACTGCCGTTTTTCCGTCAGGCGCTGCTGTGGACTGTACAACTGCAATTTTGTCTGGTACTGCTCATAGCGATGACGATTTCGATCCAGATAACTGCCCATCTGACGGTTCAGCTTCATCTGACAGCTGACAAGCCAGTCTGTTATGGAACGAATATCAAAAACGGCAAGTTCGGCTGCAGCCGAAGGTGTCGGTGCACGCAGATCTGCCACATAATCAGCAATCGTCGTATCTGTCTCATGTCCCACGGCTGAGATAACCGGAATCGGACATTCAAAGATTGCACGGGCAACACTTTCTTCATTAAATGCCCACAGGTCTTCAATGGAACCGCCGCCTCGACCTACAATGATCACATCTACCTGCAGCTGTTCCATCACATGCAGTCCGTTAATAATACTCTCTGTCGCACCGTCTCCCTGCACCTGGGCCGGATACAGGATCAGCTGCACAAACGGATTTCTTCTGGCTGCAATGCTCTGAATATCTCTCACTGCCGCCCCTGTAGGAGCAGTAACTACACCGATGCGTTTCGCATACTTCGGAATGGGCTGTTTATACTCCAGTGCAAACATGCCCATCTCTTCCAGTTCTTCTTTCAGCTTCATAAAACGCTGGTACAAAAGACCTGCGCCTTCTAACAGGATCTCTTCCGCATAAAGCTGATATTTGCCGTCACGTTCATATACACGCACTGCGCCGAGAACGACAACCGTATCTCCCTCTTTCATCCGAAAATCCAGTCCGTTTTTTCGATAACTGGAAAACATAACGGCACCAAGGGTTCCTGTTCCGTCTTTTAGTGTAAAATAAATATGCCCGGAAGAATGATATTTACAATTCGATACCTCGCCCCGGACATATATATGTTTCATCATGAAGTCCTGTGCAAACATATTTTTGATATATGCATTGACCTGACCTACCGAATAAACATTTTTCATCATGCCAGTTTTGCCAGTATTCCGTTTACAAACCGTGAAGATTCATCTCCACCGAATTTTTTTGCCAGTTCCACTGCTTCATTGATGGCTACAGATACCGGAATATCCTCTTCGTAACGCATCTCATATACCGCAAGACGGATAACTGTTAATTCTACTTTGCCCATACGGCTGGTTTTCCATTTTTCTGCAACTGCATTTACTGCCGTGTCAATATCCTCAAGAACTTCTTCGATTTTTTTTATTTTATTTTCAATGTACTCCAGGTCCGCCGGACGGATCTCCGGCAGATCTTCAGCGAACAGCTCATACTGTTCTGTCAAGTCCTCCTGAGCATAAAATTCAACACGAAACAGCATATTAAAAATCTGTTCCCTGATTTCTCTACGACTCATACTTTCCTCCCAGGATCTTACATGTGCCTCTGAAATCTATAGTCCTCTTTCAAAAAATTCCAGAAACGCATATTTATTATTTTTCTGTTTTCATATCTACTTCTGCAATGCGCACATTTACGCCCGCAACAGTAAGTCCCGTCATTGTCTCAATGGCATTTTTTACTTTTTCCTGTACCTTCTGTGATACTTCCGGAATAGAGTATCCATATGCAATATTCAGTGCTACACTGACGATCACGTTTCCGTCTTCCATTGCGATCCGAACGCCCTTGGACAGGTTTTTCATGCCAAGACGGCTTACAATATCATTTGTAATATTTCCTGCCATGGAGCTTACGCCCTCTACCTCTGTAGCGGCAAGACCTGCCACGATAGCAACTACCTCGTCCGCAACCTGAATCTCGCCAAGTTGATCTTCTCTGATCTTATATCCTTTTCTATCTTCAGCCACAATGCTACCTCCAATTTTACAAATAAATTTCCATTTATTAAGTTCTAGTATACCAAACTTGTACATATTTGAAAAGCTTATTATGCAAAGGCAATGCAAAATCCATTGCACACCGCCAGAGAAATGGCTGCAGAGATCAGCACCCGAAAGATCGGACGCAACCGTCTCCGTCGTTTCCACCACATGTTCAGTCCAAATAATGCTGCCGTCAAAATAAGCACCGGCATAACCGGCCAGCTCATATCTCTGGCGATCTGCAGGTTCTGATCCAGCATAGATACCCCTACGCTCAAAAGCAGTCCTGCCACAATCGGCCGTATATAAATCTTGATGAGCTGAAAAATATCCAGTTTTTCAAATCGTTCATATACATATGTAACCGCTGATACGGTTCCGCCGGACGCAGCCACACTGCATGCAAATCCACACAATGCAACGGAAAATCCGGATATAACCGGATACTGTTCGCCATACCCGATGACATATCCGATACCAGCCAGCACTTTGCAGAGAATCGATCCCGGAAGTGCATTTGCTGCTGCCACGATGGCATGATAAAACTCTGAATATCCGATCATGTCCGTACTGACAAACATACCGTCTGCAATTGCGAGATACGCATCACCGCCGCCAAAGGAAAGTACGACAGATAACAATCCCTTTCCAATAAAAACAAATGCCTGGCGGCAAAAAAACAATGCCGGAAGGGACAGCAGGAACAAAAACAAAAACCATGCACATTCTTCTTTCAGTAATTTTTTAAACGACTTAAAAGAAAATACGGGCTTTACGCCAATGCTCCCTGACAATCCCCAGATGGAGAGACCAATCATCAGAAGCTGTAAAATCCCTCTGATCCAACTGCTGGAGATCACATGCGCTTTACCCACACAAAGCATATAAAGAATCGATATTGCCGCTGCTATAATGATCCGGCGTTTCTTCTTTTCTCCCCGGGTAAAAAAGATTACAAAAAATGCCACAGCCAGCACCTGAATAATAGAAACATCAAAAACCGGCGTCATCTCCAGCCCCAAAAGGTGGATTACTTCTTTTCCACTGGTTACCCAAAATACGATGAGCATAAAAAACATACCGCTTTTTGCATTCCTGTTTATCCTGCATTCACGATAAGTACCCTTTGCATAATCTCCCAGCATAAAAATGATATAAGCCGTTACCCCTACCGAAGCAAACATGATCTGCCACAGTACCATCTCTGCACTTTCATAGATCAGGGCAACAATAAAAACCGTGAGCAATGCGCCCGGCAATGCCATACAGGTTGCCGCCAACAGCATTCCCGGTATTCCCAGTGCAGAACGACCGATATTTGCCGCAATCTCAACCGGAAGTGCTCCCGGTGTAATATTTGCTACGATCACATCTTTATTAAATTCATTTTCGTCTACCAGATGATTGCGTTCTACGGCTTCCTCCTCAATGACCGGAATCAGGGCTGTCCCTCCGCCAAATCCGATCAGTCCGATTTTCAACATAACAGTTAATAGCCGTTTCAAAGCGCCATCTTCTTTTTTCCCAAACCATTTACCCATATTTCTTCTGGCTTTCAGTTTTAACCTACTCTGTAATCATTTTTTATTATGAACAAAATCAGCTTACAATCATATTTAATGTTAGTCAATCATGCAGGCATATTGACTCTTTTGCTCTCCTCATATTATCACAACCCCAGCATCTTTTTAAACTCATTTTCTGAAATAACCTGGATTCCAAGCTGCTGTGCTTTTATCAGTTTACTGCCTGCATTTTCTCCAGCAAGCACATAGTCTGTCTTTTTCGATACGGAACCAGATGCCTTTCCGCCATATTTTTCAATCAGCCCGGTAGCTTCTTTTCGGCCAAGGGATGGCAGTGTACCCGTCACAACAAATGTCTTACCCACAAGCAGCTGCTCTGCGCTTTCCTCGTCCTGCTGCATATTCACACCTGCTTTTTTCAGACGTTCCAACATTTCCTGATTGCTCTTTTTCGCAAAAAAATCACGAATACAGGAAGCACTGACACTGCCAATATCATTGACTTGCTGCAATTCTTCCTCTGAAGCTGCTGCAAGCGCATCTATGGACTTAAAATATTTCATTAAAGACTTTGCTGCCGCTTTTCCCACATTCTGAATTCCAAATCCGGTCAGAAGCTTATAAGCCTCGTTTTCTTTGGAAATTTCAATAGCCTCCAGCAGTTTATCTGTATTTTTTTCTTTTCCGATAATTCCTTTTTCAATCAGTTCCTCCCGATATTCTTTTAAAAAATAAATATCTGCAATATCACGAATATATTCCTGACGAACCAGTTCTTCTACATAAACCGCACCAAATCCCTTGATATCCATAGCGTCACGACCTACGAAATTAATAATATGGCGTTCTCGCTGTGCCGGACATTCCGGAGAGGTGCAACGGATATCTGCTGTATCTTTCTCACGCACTGTCTTTGCGCCACATACCGGGCAGGTATCCGGGATTTGAAAACGAACGGTCCCCACTGGCCGCTTACTCTTATCTACCGCTTTGATCTTTGGAATAATCTCACCGGATTTATATACAATTACAGTATCCCCGATTCCCACATCCAGCTGATCAATAAAATCCTGATTGTGCAGCGTTGCCCTGGAAACGCTGGTCCCACACAGACGCACCGGTTCAAATACTGCGGTCGGCGTAATCCTTCCAGTACGTCCTACAGAAAGTTCAACATCAAGGATCTTGCTTTCTTTTTCCTCTGGCGGAAATTTGTATGCAACAGCCCAACGTGGGACTTTGGAAGTAGCGCCCAGAAGTTCTCTCTGTGCATAACTGTTAATCTTGACGACTGCGCCATCAATGTCGTAAGCAAGATTGCCCCTGTTCTCTCCAATCGCCTGGATTGCATCCCATACTTCATCGGATGTCGTGCATACTTTATAATCCTCTATAATCGGGATCTTATTGGATTTCAGATATTCATACCCTTCTGTATGACTTTTGATCTCTGCACCCCGGACTTCCTGAATATTAAATACAAACATGGACAGTCCTCGTTCCTTCGTAACTTTCGGATCCAGCTGACGCAGTGTTCCGGCTGCACAGTTTCTCGGATTTGCAAATTGCTTTTTCCCAAGAAGCTCTTGCTGTTCGTTGACCGCTTCAAAATCTTCATTCTTCATATAGACTTCCCCACGAATCTCAATATATGGCACCGGATTTTTCAATTTTCGTTTAACATCTTTGATCACTTTTGCATTAGCTGTTACATCTTCTCCCTGTACAACGCCATCGCCACGGGTCACTGCCAGTGCAAGATTCCCCTCTTCATAACGCAGTCCCAGGGACAGGCCATCAATCTTGTATTCTACTACAAATTCTGGGTGTTCCAACTTCTGCTGCATTTCCTCCACAAAAGCATACACTTCTTCTTTTGAAAAGACATCCTGCAGGCTGAGCATTGGCACATTATGACGGACCAGCTGACCTACGGTACGCTTTGCCACGCCTCCCACTCTCTGGGTAGGTGAATCCGGTGTGATCCACTCCGGGTGTTCCTGTTCCAGTTTTTTCAGTTCCTGCATCATCATATCATATTCATAATCCGTGATCTCCGGACTATCCTGATTATAATATCTGTCGATATGATACTCCAATGTCTTCTTTAATTCTTCAAGACGCTGTTTTTCGTCCATGTTTTCCTCCTGGCATTTACCATTCATTTCCCATCCTGAAATTTCGTTTAAAAACTTCATCCTGCCATGTTTTTTCAGCAACACAGCCATAGTCATAAATATATTTCACGCAAATCTCATTTCTGCAGCCAATATAAATAGCCATGACTATATATCTTTTAATCTATTCTCTGGTCAATTTTTCTATCTCTGGAAATAACCGTTGTCTGTGATGAATGTCTGGTCAATTTCATCAGTTTTGCATATTCTTCCCCGGTCACTTTACGATACTGTCCAGGTTTCAGATCACCCAATACGATATTCATAATCTGTGTCCGTTTCAGATACACAACCCGATACCCAAACGCCTCACACATCCTGCGGATCTGACGGTTATACCCCTGCGTCAGAATGATTTGAAATTTTCTTCTTCCCAGCTTCTTTACCTGACACTTCCGTGTCGTCACATCCAGTTCTTCCAGATATACGCCGCCTGCCATTCCTTTCAGAAATTCCTCTGTCAGATCCTGATTGACCGTTACGATATATTTTTTCTCATGATAATTTCCGGCACGCATGATCTTATTGACCAGTTCTCCCTGATTTGTCATAAGGATCAAACCTTCAGAATCTTTATCCAGACGTCCTACCGGATAGATACGTTTTTTATATCCGATATAATCCACAATGTTATTTTTTTCCCGTTTTTCTGTCGTACAGACAATTCCCGTAGGTTTATAAAAAGCCAGCAATATCTTCTCTTCTTCCTGTATTACCGGTTTCCCGCAAAACTGCACCTTCTGTCCCGGCAGGATCCGGTCTCCCATCTGTGCCGTTCTACCGTCAATCATAACATTTCCGGCTTCTACCTGACGATCGGCTTCCCTTCTGGAACAAACACCTGCCTCACTGAGATATTTATTAATACGAACACCGTTCTGTTCTTTTATTTCCATGTCTGACCTCTCTTTTTTAATCAGTTATCCTCCCGAAAAACTTCTATTCATAAAAATTTATTCTACCATATATTGTTGCAGTTTGTACAGAAAATCTTCCTGCAAGTCAATCCATTCCTTTGCCATTTCAGAAGCAAATATCCCGGCATTCCGATTCTCATGCAACGTATATTTTATCTGTTCTGTCATCTGTTTCTGAGAAAAAATTTCTTTTATCAGAAAACGCTGCTCTGGATTTTGTATTCTATCTTCGGCAGATTTATCATCATACGCATATTCCAATGACAGTAATACTGATTTTTCCAGACGTCTGTCCGTTCTTTCTTTATGAAATTTCTCCTGTGAAAGATAATCATTACCAAAGGAATCAAAAATACACCCCATCTTTGTTATATTATTCTCCCCAAGGCGTTTCTTTGCTTTTCGTTCCATGACTCCGCTCTTGCAGAGCATTACATTCAGTTCTTCACACAGATCTTCTTCCGTAAGCTCCGCCAACACCTCACTGATCCGTTCTCTCTGTTCTTCCGTCGCTTTGCAGATTTTGCCCAGCACTTTTATTTCCTGCCACTGATTCATACTGATCTCCCTTACCGGTCTTATTATTCAGCAGATGCCATCTGAATTCCAGAAAACTTTTCCTACCCAGAACACCTCTTTCTGCCGCGGTACTATCAGTATGTGTAATTTTTTCAAATCTATTTTACAGTTTTTCCTATATTTTAACAATGTTTTCACTCAAAAACAGACGTAAACAAAAAATGTTTACGTCTGCTTCCCAGCGTCATCTGACAACCATTATATTCCTACATTGCTCCCGCAAGCACATCGGTCCGTACATATCCAACAATGCCGTTGACATTGACTTTGCACCAGCCTTCCGGATATACCTCGGCAACAACAGCAGTCTCTCCTGAATAAGCTACTGCAAGACGGGTGGAAGTTTCACTCATGCTTTCACGGATATTGATCGTATCCTGCAGATAAATGCTCTGTCCCGGGGTAGGCTGTCCTGCCTGCGATGCCGGTTTCTGATCTGAGATCATATCATTTCGAACATATCCCACCAGATTTCCTGTCTGGATTTTCGTCCATCCATCCGAAGTAACTGCAAGACGGGTCATTTCTGATCCATATGCTGCAGATCCGATCGCCATTGAATCCGTTGTCGCATACTGACGGATATTGATCAGATCCGTTGCATATACCATGCCGCTGGCCGGGGTTTCTGTTACCTGTTGCTGCTGTTGATCCTGCTGTGCCTGATCCTGTTGCGCCTGCTGCTGATCTTGCTGTATCTGATCCTGTTGTGCCTGATCCTGCTGCGTCTGGTCACTGTTCTGATCTTCCTGCTGTTCTCCAACCTGACTCCACTGTGCAATAGCATCCGGAAGGGTAGTCTCCAACATCGTCTTTAAGGAATCATCTGCTGTGATTGCTTCATCATATCGTTTCTGTATCTCTTCTGTCAAAGATACAATACCACTGTCCGCCTGGAACTGCGCCATCAGCGCAGTGATCGCTGCATCTGTCTCAGTCTCCTGATACGTTGTATTATATGGGCTGTATGCATTATCAATATATTTTTTGCCATCGCTTCCGGTTGACACATAGAAGAACATCATTCCCGGAGCTGTCTTACGTATCTTGTCAAACTTGATTTCATAATATACCGCTACCAGATTAGAACCATCCTGCGCACCTTTAGACGTATAGCACACAATATTTTCATATTTCTCTACATACTCACTGTAGATCTTGATATATTCTTTCTCTCTATCTGTGAGTGGTTTTGCAATCTGATCAAGTGTTTCTGTATCATTGTCTGCATATGCGTTGAAATAAGATTTCATCAGTTCATTGATCTCTTTATCTTCACTTGCAGTTATCTCACTGTCTGACACAGAAATTGCCGGTGCATCATGCTTCTTGCCCTGATATTTTTTCACTCCAGTCACAATCGCTGCGACAACAACGATTACCACCAGAATACCGATTCCAATAAATGTAATATTACGTTTCATATATGCAATGGATTTTTCTTTCTGGATTTCCATTGTATCCGCCGCACGGCGTTTTGTTTTTTTCTTTTTTACATCTTTATGCTGTGCTATCGGTACTTTTACCAGCTTGGAACGTTCCCGCACAGATTTTTCATCTACAAAGACAAGATCGCCCAACTCATCTGCATCCTCTTTTTCATTTTCAGCAGATATGTCTGGCTCGATAATTTCCTCTGCCTCCGACCCGTTTTCTGGTTCTGTCTCTTTAACAATATCGTTTTCTTCCTGCTCTTCCGCTTCTGTCTGAACAACTTCTCTATTTAATACAGAATTATTATCAGAAAGTTCTTCACTTCCTGACTCTTTTTTCACTTCCTGTAAATCGCTATCTATCATATCTGCAGCTTTTTTTTCTGCATTGTTGTCATTATTTGTAACTGTCTGTCCCTGTTTCATATTTTCTACAGTTTTATCGTCTTTCTGTGACATTCCTATACCTCCTGTCCGTCCTTGGTATCATTCTTACCTTTATCACTGTCAGCCAATGGGATACGATACTATTGTAAATACAGTCAATACTTCTGAAAACGACATAAGCCCAACAATATCGTCGGGCTCATTCGTAAAAAATGCAACCGGCGGGAATCGAACCCACATCGCAGGAGTCGGAGTCCTGTGTTCTATCCGTTAGACTACGGTTGCTCGTTATGAATCTGTGTTCAGCTTTTACATTTTATCACAGTTATAACGAAAAATCAAAATATTTTTTCGGTTTTCATGATTTTCACACTTTTTTCATAATTTCCACAGCCACAGCTTCCGGAGTCTTATGATCTGTAGCGACTTGGATATCGGATGCTTTTTCATATGCTGACAGACGTTTTTCCATAAGCTGTGCAATATATTCCACATTCATATGACCATTCAGTACAGGTCTGTCCTTGCTGTTTTTTACCCTGGCATAGATTGTTTCAGGCGTCGCCGTAAGGCATACAATCTTACCGCTTTCTTTCATATATTCCACATTTTTCTCACGAAGCACTGCGCCGCCGCCACAGGAAATGACCGCCCGATCTTTTCTGAGACTGATCTCACGAAATGCCTCTGTCTCTATCTGTCGGAAATATTCTTCTCCATACGTTGCAAAAATATCTGTGATCTCCATATTCTGTTTTTTCACAATATATGCATCCACATCAATTTCCTGACAATGCATTTTTTTCTTTAATACTTTTGATATGGTGCTTTTTCCGGTCCCCATAAAACCGATCAGGTAAATATTGTCCTTCATCTTCTACGTCCTTATCTTTATGGCAAGAAAAGAATACAAGAGTTCTAACAGCTCATTGCCTTCTTTCATTTATCAACCTTCCTAACGGGATAAGTATTGCTTTATCTTTTCTATTAAGTTTCTCTAAATTATTAGTTTTCTAAATCCCAATTTAAGGCACTCTTTTTTTTCAAAATTTTAAAATCATATATTCTGTGTTCTACAGCTCTGTATTACATACACGCATGAAGACTTTCCAGAATCATATCCAGTTTTTCCATCTGCATCTGACCCGGTGCAGACACTGCGCCATCTGCGCCAAACGTTACACAGGAGCCGAAAAATTCTCCGCTGATCCGGCTGATCACGCCATATGGGCCCATGGACATGGTAATAACCGGAAGCTCCGGATATTTCTCTCTTGTGTCATTCGTAAGTTTCAAAAGCCGAAGCACATCGTCAGGATTCTGTGGCATCACAGCAAGCTTAGCAATGTCTGCGCCCCCCCGTTCCATCTGATCCATCAGCATATGCAGAATACGGTCATCCGGCGTCTGTTCAAAATCATGATGGGATGCAATGACACGCACACCCATTCTCTGAAATCTCCGAATCTCTTTTTCCGGTTTTGTCGCCTCAAAAAACTCCAGATCCAGAAGATCCACACAGCCAGACTTTGCCGCAAGCTCATTCAGGTATAAGATTTTCTTTTCTTCCAGCTGTATGCAACCACCCTGTTTTTTCGTCCGAAAAGTAAATAAAAACACTGTTTTTTCCAGCATCGGAGCTATTTCACGAAAAATCTCTTTGACCTTTTCCGGCTGTTCCACTGCTTCAAAACCATCCACACGCCATTCAATCATAGCTGCACCCTGTTCTGTCAGATGACGGATCTTTGCAATGATATCTTCTTTTTTCTTTTCCATGACCGGAACACAGATAACCGGTCTTCCGCTTCCAAATGTAATTCCTTTTATTTCAAATATGCCCTGCATGATATTTAACTCCTTATCAAAAATCATTCCAACAATTTATTTACAGGCTATTATAGCAAATAAGTGAACGAAAGTATATATTTAAATAAGCAGCTGAACGGATATAATGATTGACATTCTTTCTGGAAAGGATTATTATATTTACAACAAAGAACTCATGAAAGGTATAACAAAAACATTATGAATATAACAGGTTCTACGATATTGACCGGATTACTTGGAAGTCCTGTCGCTCACAGCGTTTCTCCGGCCATGCACAACGAAGCCTTTCGTCTGTTGGATCTGGATTATGTATATCTGGCTTTTAATGTAGGAACAGATTCCCTGAAGGATGCCGTAAAAGGGTTAAAAACTCTCGGCGCACGAGGATTTAATCTGACGATGCCGGACAAGATCGCCATTTTGGATCTGGTGGATGAACTGACACCGGCCGCAAGACTTGCCGGTGCCTGCAATACCGTCATCAATGACAATGGACATCTGATCGGCCACACAACAGACGGCATCGGATATATGCGTTCCGTTGCAGATGCAGGGCATGACATCATCGGCAAAAAAATGACCCTGCTGGGCGCAGGCGGTGCCGCTACTGCCATCTGTACGCAGGCTGCTTTGGATGGTGTAAAAGAGATTGACATTTTCCGCCGCAACCGCCCGGAAGCATTTGCCCAGACCGTTGCATTTGCCGACCGCACAGCAAAAGACACCGGATGCAAGATCCATGTATATGATTTTGCAGATGAAACACAGATGAAGAAAAGTCTTGCAGAAAGCGCAATCCTTACCAATGCTACAAATGTCGGGATGGCACCTGACACAGATGCCATCCCAATCCCGGATGTACATTTTCTTCATCCTGAGCTGATCGTATCCGATATCATCTACAATCCACGGCAGACACAGCTGTTGAAAATAGCTGCTTCCATGGGATGTCCTGTATTTAATGGCATGTATATGCTGCTCTATCAGGGCGCGGCTGCTTTTGAATGCTGGACCGGTCTGGAAATGCCGGTGGCTGAGATCAAGAAAAAGTACTTTTCTGATTAAAGGTCGCTTGCACATATAAAAAATGTTGTTTATAATCAATGATGTTGTTTATCAGCCCAGATTGCAGACAACAACCGCACGCATTTAATATCACTCGATATTTTATTGAAACAAAAGAAATATATTTAGGAGATCATGTTATGAGTTTCACATTTTTAAGAGAGCTTCCTTCTCCAGAGGAAATCAAAAAAGAATATCCGCTTTCTGACGCATTGAAAGAAGTAAAACGCAAAAGAGATCAGGAAATCGCAGATGTATTTACCGGAAAATCCGACAAATTCATCGTTATCATCGGACCATGTTCCGCTGACAATGAAGATTCCGTCTGTGATTATATCAGCCGCCTCGTTCCGGTACAGGAAAAGACAAAAGACAAACTGATCATTATCCCGCGTATCTATACAAACAAACCGCGTACTACCGGCGCCGGATACAAAGGCATCGCTTCCCAGCCGGATCCGGAGAAAAAACCGGACATGCTTGCCGGACTGATCGCGATGCGTAAAATGCAGATCCGTGCCATCGCAGAATCCGGACTGACTGCCGCAGATGAAATGCTCTATCCGGAAAACTGGGGATATGTCGAAGACCTGCTCTCCTATGTGGCAATCGGAGCACGTTCTGTCGAAGATCAGCATCATCGTCTGACCGTCAGCGGTTTTGACGTTCCATCCGGAATGAAAAACCCGACAAGCGGAGATTTCTCTGTCATGTTGAATTCCGTTTATGCCGCTCAGCAGCCACACCAATTCGTATACCGTGGCTACGAAGTCTGCACCTCCGGCAACCCGCTTGCACATGTTGTTCTTCGTGGTTCCGTCAACAAATTCGGTGCAAACCGTCCAAATTACCATTACGAAGACATTTGTCGCCTGATCGAAATGTATGACAAGATGGATTTGAAAAACCCGGCATGCATCATTGATGCTAACCATTCCAATTCCAGCAAAAAATATACACAGCAGGTTCGCATCACAAAAGAAGTCCTGCACAACAGAAAAGAAGATTCTGCGATCCACGATATGGTAAAAGGTATGATGATCGAAAGCTATATCGAGCCAGGTTCCCAGAAGATCGGTGAACATATCTATGGCAAATCCATTACCGATCCTTGCCTTGGCTGGAAAGAGTCAGAAGAACTGCTCTACTATATCGCTGACAAAGCCTGAGCATAAGGCTTACAGCAAATAATACTTTCGCTTTTAAGCATCTCTTAACCGGAACCGGTGTGCCTCCCCTTATTCAGAGGATAATGTACATCGGTTCTTTTTTATCATCACTTCTTTTTATTCTACTTTTAAAAGTAATCAGTTTTTAATTTCATATACTAATAATCAGTTTTTTCGCCATATCCAGGAACATCGGATTTATAAAATATTCACAGGCAATCCCAACCGCATATCCACCAGAAAGCAAAATACAGAACAAGATATACCGCCCACGTTTTTCATTGCCATGTATCGCCTGCCAGTCACGATACCAGACCATCAGACGAAGCATTCCAAAAACAACTGCCAGATAAATGAGCCACTGTGGAAAACAAATACAAAAAAACACAGACATTCCCCGAATACCATATCGAGTCAGTACTGATACAAAGAAAAAGCTGAGTGAAAATCCTTGCCATGCAGCAAAAGCTCCCCCATACCACATTCCCGGAAGTGTTCTGGAAAATAAAACCAATATGCACCATCTCAATGCCCGCTGTCGCAGCAGTATGTTCAAAAAAGAGACATCCACTGACGATGCAGTTCTCTGGAAAGACAGCAGGCTGCTTTCACTCAAAAAGCCCACCCATGACGCTTCACTCCTCCACCCCGTATTTGCGATCAGGATTGCCAGAAAAAATGAAATAAAAAACAGGCAACGGTACAGCGTGATCCATCTGTCCGGCCTGTTCTTCTTTCGCAACTGCTTTTCCAATGTCAGGATCTGGTCTTCCATGGTGTCTGCTCCTTTCGCATAAACGCATTTTCGCTATCTGTCCACACACTACCTTATTCCTGCACCGTCGCCTATATTCCAACTCTTTTATTTTTATATACTTTATATGCCAGTATCGCCGCAATCGTCTTGGCATCGATCAGTTCTCCGGAAAAGATCATCTGACACAAGTCCTCCAGTTCCCAGCATTCCACATTCAGGATTTCTTCTTCATCCAGATGCTGAACGGTCTTCTGTAAATCCATCGCCAGATATACATCGATGCATTCGTTGCAAAAAGCACCTGTTGTCGCTGTGGTCAGAAGTTTTTCCAGCTTTCCTGCGTGATAACCGATCTCCTCTTCCATCTCTCTGGCGGCACAGGCAGCGCTGCTCTCAGAAGGATCAGTCTTTGCCCCTGCCGGGATCTCCAGCACTTCCCGCTCCAGCGCATTGCGGTACTGACGAACCAACACAATTCGCCCATCGGACAATACCGGCAAAGCTGCTGCCGCGCCATTGCGATGTTCCACATAATCCCAATGCCCCTCTGATCCATCCGGAAGAAGCATCACATCATCATAAATATTTAAAATACTGCCCTGATATTTTAAAATTCTATCTTTTCTCTTTATCCGATCCATTATGAAAGCCCTACCTATTATCCACCTTTTCCGGATACAGGTCATGGTTTGCCAGACGGTTCCATGCCACTTCTTCCCATTTTGTACCAGGTCTGCCATAATTACAGTATGGATCAATGGAAATGCCGCCTCTCGGCGTGAATTTTCCCCATACCTCAATATATTTCGGGTTCATGAGCTTAATGAGATCCTCCATAATGATATTCATACAGTCCTCATGAAAATCCCCGTGGTTCCGGAAACTGAACAGATACAGCTTCAGGGATTTGCTCTCCACCATCTTCACATCCGGTACATAAGAAATGGTAATCGTCGCAAAATCCGGCTGCCCCGTAATCGGACAGAGACTGGTAAATTCCGGGCAGTTAAATTTTACAAAATAATCATGCCCCGGATGTTTATTATCAAAAGTTTCCAGCATTTCCGGCGCATAATCCATTGGATATGCGGTTTTCTGATTTCCAAGCAGGGTAATATCCTGCATTTCTTCTTTATTTCTCATAAATCTTCTAATCCTTTTTCTATTATCGTACTAATCTTCGTAAAGCGCTAGCGCCGGGTCTTTCACACCGTTCAGCTCAAACGCTTTTGCACGATCAAGACAGGTTCCGCATACGCCACATGGACGTTCTTTTCCTTCGTAGCAGCTCCATGTCAGCTCGTAAGGAACTTTCAATGCCAGTCCCGTCTTTACCACTTCTGCCTTCGTCATATTTACAAACGGAGCTTCGATGCGCAGCTGATTACCACTTCCGATATAGATGGCATCTCCCATCGCTTTATTAAAAGCATCGGAACAATCCGGGTAAGCATTTCCGGCTGCATCGTCACTGTGTGCGCCATAATAGATCACGTCACAATCCTTAGACAATGCGATACTCGCCGCACTGGACAGGAACAGCCCATTGCGGAACGGCACATACGTAGACACCGGTTTGCCGTCGCCCTTTTCAATCTGCTCGGCATAAGATTCTTTTGGAATCTCCCGATCCGAATGTTCCAGCAGGGAACAATCGCTGTATTCAAAAATCTTTGCCAGATTCAGATAAATATGCTCCACACCATAATACTCTGCAATCTTTCTGGAACACTCAATCTCCTTTGTATGTTTCTGTCCATAAGAAACAGAAAGCGCTATCACATTCTCTTTTCCATATTTATCAATCGCCAGTCCTAGGCAGGTGGTTGAGTCCACACCGCCGCTGAACAATACTAATGCTTTCATCTCTATACTCCTTGTATAATATCTGTTGTTCACAAAGTTCCAACACTGTCTTTCTGTTAATTTTATCAGATAAATTCCTCACAGATATTTCTATATCCGCCCAAAAATTCGTATTACGCTACTGATTCGGGCTGTTTTTTAGTTGTTGATTCATGAATTATTTTACAGTCGAAACATCTTTGCACAGATTATCTACACTATTTCGTCATATTCAGCCGCATCTGCAGCATAACATCCGTCCGGAATTTTCCTCTCAGCGTGCTGGTATATGTCTTTGCTGCTGTTTTCTTAATCCCACGGGCGGTCATACAGCTATGGCACCCTTCGATGAGAACCGCCACATCCTCAGAACCGGTTACCTCCTGCATGATCTCCGCAATATCTGTACCGATCCGCTCCTGTAACTGCAGCCGTTTGGATACCATGTCCGCAATCCGGGCGATCTTGCTCAGACCAATAACTTTTCCTTTCGGCACATAGGCAACAGTAACTTTCATATCATACATCAGCGCCATATGATGTTCACAATAGCTAAAAATATCAATATCTTTTACGATCACGAAATCGCTGTTATCTTTTTCAAATGTCAGATCATCTTCAAAAGTCTTATCAAACATGCATGCAATCTCATGATTCGTATAATTCATGCCTTCAAATACTTCTTCATACATCTTTGCCACTCTGGAAGGCGTCTCTTTCAGACCCTCCCGATCCGGGTCATCTCCCAGTGCAATGAGCAGCCCCCTGATATGTTCTTCTACGGCAGCACGATCAATTGCCATATTTATTCCTCCTGTCCTTACACGCCGCGCATCTGCGGATCCCAGATGATCTTATGCATCTGCAACTGCAGTGTCACACCATTCATATAATTACTTTTCATAAAGTTTACGATATCTTCTGGTTCGATCTCTCCGTATACCGGGCTGAGATATACATGACATTTTCCCACAAGGCCATAGGTTTCCATAATCTCCTTTGCCCGCATCATATCATCCCAGTCCTTTACCACAAACTTTACGGTATCCTGCTGAGCCAGATATGCAAAATTTGAAACCAGCATCTTATCTTCCATGCCGCTGCCTGGAAGCTTGTAATCCATTGTAAAATCTGGTCTGTTCTCAATATCAAGAAATGGTTTCAAATCCACACTTCCGTTTGTCTCGATCTCCACATGAAGATCCGGTTCTGCCGCCAGACGCTCAAGCAGCGCTTTTATCTCCGACTGGAGCAGCGGCTCACCTCCAGTAAGAGTAATATTCTGGATCTGCATATTTCGAATGACATCCAGAATCTCTTCCTCCGGTGTCCAGTGAAACAGACAATCGTCGCCGTTTGCCCATTTTGTATCACAGTAACTGCAATTCAGGTTGCAGCCCTGCATACGGATAAAAAGAGCAAGCTGCCCTGCTCTCGGTCCTTCCCCATTAATACTGCTGAAAATCTCTGCCACTCTGTAATCTGCCATTTTTATCTACACTCCGCCATTATTCACAATAGGTTGCACTGTTTGCAGGTGTCTCATACACCTCTACAGAACGCACCTGATATCCTTTTTCTTTCAGTTCCATATAAATGCTTTTTGCAAAATTTTCAGCAGTCGGACGAAACGGGATAACTACCATGCGAAAATCTTCATCCTGTAATGCTGCCACGGTAGCTGGTTTTAAGGAACCCTCTTCTACGATCAGGGAATGATCGTAACGGTCTGCAATCTCGCCCAGATCTTTCTTGATATCTCCGAAATCCGTTACCATCGCCCGGAAGCTGCCATTTTCCTGTAATGTCTCTGCCTGGATCTCAGCCAGTATCCGCCAGCGATGTCCATGGATATTTTTACATTTCCCCTGATAACCGGCAAGGAAATGCGCTGCATCAAAACTTTTCTCACTCTTTAATATATACATACACTCATCTCTCTCCGTTATTTCCAATATTCTGCCAAACACTTTTTTAGCAGACAGTATTCTGTTGATATTTATGACAGTCTATTTTCGACTCTCATATCACATTATTTATTATAAAAAGAACGCAGCCCAACAGACTGCGTTTCTCTAAAAATCAATATCTAAAACGTTCAGCCCTGGTTTTGTTTAACGACAGGATGGTACAAACGAACTGTCGAACAGAAATTATAACCTATTATTTAAAAAAAGTCAAATGGAGCTAAATCTCAAAGAATTTTTATAAAAATTCTTATAGTTTCATCTTTGAATATAATTCAAAAGACTCCGCAGAAATTCTGCGGAGCCATGCCATTTCATTAAAACGGACGCTAATAAAAGCACTTACCGACTTTTCCCTCTACTGACCTTTGATTGTCTCAGAGATTGTCTGGAACATCTCCAGATCTTCCTGTGTCAGTTTCAGATTGGTGCAGAGATTTTTACCATCCGGATTGGTAATGCTTACCTCGATAACGCTGCCTTCGGTAAGACCGGACTGGCTTGCAGCTGCAAAGAACTGTACAAACTTCGGATGGTTTGCTCTGAATTTTCCAAGTAATGGTTTTAACTGAAGTAATTTCATTGGATTGATCATATGTATTTCCTTCTTTCTCTTTTCTACATGCTTGTTATTTTCTTCTGTAGTTCTATCTCCTGCTTTTGCATTCAAATATAAAATCCATCATACTAAACGTGAATGCTTATTTTATGCTAACAGAAAAATTCCAACCGTATTCAACACAAGCATTTATTCTATTAATAGAACCTTTTCGCAATATCCCGTTTTTTTATTCTGCCTGTAACATCTCCAGAATACCGGAAATCTCACAGCCCGGTGCAGGTGCATCGCCAATCACATTGTAAGTGCCGTCTTCCAGCACCTGTCCCAGTTTGGATGCATCTTCCTCTTTCGTTCTTTCGATAGTATAATAACGCATTTCATCTGTCTGTGGATTTCTTACCACATAGACAGACATGCATGTGCCCGGCGCCATATTTTTTGCCGGAAGTCCGATGGAAGCAACGGATAAAGTGTCACTGATATCCAACATCATAACATCAAAGTCATTCTCGGTATATGGGAATGGCACCGGATCTTTGTATGCGCTCTTATAGATCTCAAGGATCATTTCCTCACGCTTCTCTTCCAGTTCTTCCATAAATTTCTCTTTATCTGCAAACATCTTTTTCGGAATGATGCCTACTTCCATATTTCTGCGGATAAATACATGGAACTGATCCTGTGTCATGCGGATCTCTTTCTGTCCCTGATTGCCGTTACCGGATTCTCTCAGAACAGTCTCCACATCTTCTCCATCCACAACTTTCTGCATCAGCGTCAGAAGGTTTGGATTTAAGATCAGTCTGGTTGTGTTCGGATTGATCAGAATACCCTTTGCATTCACATCTTCTGCCATTGCTACCTGTAACACTGCCTTAAAATCAACCGGCAGGATTGCTTTAAAATCCATTTTCTCCGGAAGCTGCGCCCTGGAAGAAAATGCCGGAGCCAGACGGTTGCCTGCTTTGTTTGTAAAAATGACCGGCACCATACGTGGAAGTTCATCTGGCTGTAACGTTTCCCCATTCTGCATCTTCTGTAATACTTCCGGGGTGATATCCTTCGGGAAATCTACCGGCACAAGGAAGGTAGCTTTATTCAACGCTTCCATAAAAGCGATCAGCTTGTCCTGCCCTTTATCCTCCATATAAGCTTTCATCGCAGCTTCAAAGGCTTCTCCGTCAATATTGAGAGCCTGCTCATTAATATATTCTTTTTCCATATTTTTATTTCCTTATATCATATTCCATTACCCGCAATGCCCACTCAAAAAATCAAAGATTTTTCTCGCTGTCGGGCTTTCGCCCTATCATAGGATGATATAAAACACAAAACATGCTGTACAAGCACGAATATTTTGCATTTCATATCATCCCCTGGCACTGCTCAATACTATGTTATATTATACCACAAAATATCCTAACATTCCATGATTCCACAGATCATATTCTGTTTGATATTATACTGCTGGTTGCCACCCTGGATACGTATGATATTTTCTCCCACAAAATCCACCTCTGCGGCAAAAAAACCGGCATTCGCCTCAAACAGCCGGGTCTGGTGCATATGGATATTGCATTTTTTCCCAAGAAACCGTTCAAACGGGTTTACAGAATCATCCCATTCTTCTGTGTGCAATTCCTGCTGCTTTCTCATCTTCCAAGGCGTCATCCGCACTTCCTCCAGCATCTTTACATATGCCTTCGGAACGATGCCCCGTTTATCCCTGTACTGAAATAAAATATGGGATTTTCCGGAAGAAATAATGCCTACCTGCGCATATCCAACATCTTTTCCCATCAGGACGATATCACACCATTTTCCGTGCATGGGCGTGCAGTCCAGATATTTTCCTGCCTCATGTATAATCTTAAATGCCATTGCATATACCTCCACTCTTACTGTGTTATTTTATAGTGTTTTATCAATTCTGTAAAGATAATCAGCAATTTTTAAAAAATAAAGTTGCTGCATAACTTCTGCAGCAACTCTATTTTGGAGATCCGATACACTTAATATTCTTATTTTACTCCGGCTTCTTCTTCAATTCTTAACAGCTGGTTATATTTTGCAGTACGCTCGCCGCGGCACGGTGCGCCGGTCTTGATCTGGCCACAGTTCAGCGCCACGGACAGATCTGCGATAAAACTGTCTTCCGTTTCTCCGGAGCGATGGGATACGACTGCTCGGTAGCCTGCTTTCTTGGCTTCCACGATCGCCTGCATGGCTTCTGTGAGAGTGCCGATCTGATTGACTTTTATCAGAATCGCATTGGCTGCTTTCTGTTCAATGCCGTGACGCAGCCGTTTAACATTGGTTACGAACAGATCGTCGCCCACTAGCTGTACCTTATCGCCCAGAGCTTCTGTCAGTTGCTTCCAGCCTTCCCAGTCATCTTCATACAACCCGTCCTCGATGGAGCAGATGGGATATTTTTCCGTCAGCTTCTGGTAATAGGCGATCATTTCATCGGTAGTGCGATGCACTACAGCGGACTCGGTATCTGGCTGCGCCCCTGCTTCCACTGACAAAAACAACTCTGCCTCTTTTCGTTTGCTCTCTCCCGGGAAATAATAATAGCCGGAATCCGGATTGTACAGCTCGCTGGCTGCCACATCCAGCGCGAACATGATCTCTTTTCCCGGTTCATAACCTGCATCCTGCACCGCCTGCATCAGATGATCCAGCACGTCTTCCGCATCTTTTAGATCCGGGGCAAATCCACCTTCATCCCCTACTGCGGTAGACAGCCCTTCTTTTTGCAGAATCTCCTGCAGTTCATGATAGATCTCCACGCACCAGCGCAGTCCGTCACGGAATTTAAAATTCCCGTCACTGTCCACGGCGCCCACCGGCATGATCATAAATTCCTGAAAATCCACGGTGTTTGCCGCATGTTTTCCTCCATTCAAAATGTTCATCATGGGAACCGGCATCTGCACGCCGAATACACCGCCCAGATATCTGTATAACGGCAGATCCAGCGCTTCTGCTGCCGCTCTGGCACAGGCAAGTGATACGGCAAGCAGCGCATTTGCCCCAAGCTTTTCCTTGTTTTCCGTGCGGTCTGTACAGCACAAAATCGTATCGATACGGACCTGATCCAGCGCATTCTGCCCCAGCAACACTTTTTTCAATACGGTATTGACGTTTTCCACCGCATGATGCACGCCTTTCCCCTGATACCGCTCCATCTCTCCATCCCGAAGCTCCATCGCTTCATGTTTACCGGTGCTGGCACCTGATGGCACAGATGCTCTCCCTGTCGTAAAAAATCCATCACAGCAGACGGTCACTTCTGCCTCAACGGTAGGATTCCCTCTGGAATCCAGCACTTCCCTTGCAAATACATCCAAAATTTCTAAAAATGCAGACATAAAAAACCTCCTGATTCTGTTCTTACTTGTAAAGCTCCTTCTCTACAGTATGGACAAAATCGGGAGGTTTTATGAATCTTCTTCCAAAGTGCTACTGTACTCCCAATACTCCAATTACCATCACAGCAAAATCCAGCGGCAGATCCGATGCCATATTATGGTAGCCCGGTGCGTGGATTAACGGCCAGCCAAGCTGTTCGGCGGCTGATTTTGCGCCACGGCAGAACAGTCCGTTGCTGTCGCACTCTCCGGCGGCTACATACACGGGACATTGGATGTCTGCCGCTTCCTTCAAGGACAGTTGAAGCAAATGTTCTACCTCATAATCTACAAACAGCTGCAGATTTTTTAATGACCGTGCCTGTTCTGCCAGCGTTTTGCTGACCGCCCTGCTGTCCGCGCCATCCATCGCTTCCACAAACGTCATCAACGCTCTGGTAATGCCCCGCTTTTGCGTCCGGCAGGCAATGATCTTGTCTGTCAGTCCCTGAAGCTCACCAGCTGTCTGTGGATCTTCGGCAAATACCGGTTCATGAAGCACCAGTGTTTTTACCAACTCTGGAAATTGTAATGCAAGTGCAGCCGACAGTACGGCGCCGGCGCTGCTTCCAACGACATATGCTGCTCCCATGCTCATATGTCGGATAACAGCAGCGGCGTCCTCTACCTGGATTTCCATAGAAAAATCCGGCTTTTTTACTGATAATGCATTGCTATCATCTAAAACACTTTCATTACCTAACTCTGCATTTATGAACTGGCTCCGGGTGTATCCTCTGCGATCATAGGTTACGACGGTATATTTTTTTGCCAGCAGTCTTGCGGTCTCACGGAAATAGTCGCTGTCACAAGCCACGCCATGAACCAGCAAAAGCAGAGGGCCTTTTCCCTCTGCTCTGCAATATAATTTACAATCTGGTCTTTTTATATAAAATTCCATATATTTCACTCCATCACTGATTTCTCGCAGTAAAATATAGTTTTTGAAAACATATTATTTAGAATACTGTACATATAGTTTTTTCAAAATATTCCTTCTACTCTTTTTGATAAGTACATATCGTTTGTAATCTTTATTTTACTGCTTTCAGCGATATAAACAACTATACCAAATTATTTTATTATACGTTGATCTCCGCTTTTACGCCAAGAACGTCTTTGTTTGCTTCCAGTACCGGATTTACAAAGTCTTTCAGATATTTCTCTACCTGAATCTCTGCACGGCCTGTATATTTGGACGGATCCATAGATGCTTTCAGATCTTCCAGGGAAAGTCCAAAGCTTTCGTCTGCTGCGATCAGCTCTAAAAGGTTGTTATCCAGACCTTTCTGTTTTACATTTGCGCCTGCTTCCATAGAAAGCTGACGGATCTTCTCATGCAGCTCCTGACGGTCACCGCCAAGTTTTACGGCATCCATCATAATGTTTTCTGTTGCCATAAATGGTAATTCACTCATGAGATGTTTGGTAATTACTTTATCATATACAACCAGACCATCTACTACGTTCAGACACAGATCCAGCACGCCATCGATTGCAAGGAAACCTTCTGCAATGGACAGACGCTTGTTTGCAGAATCATCCAGTGTTCTCTCAAACCACTGTGTTGCTGATGTGATCGCCGGGTTTAATGCATCCAGCATCACATATCTGGAAATAGAAGCGATACGCTCACTTCTCATCGGGTTCCGTTTGTATGCCATTGCAGAGGAACCGATCTGGTTTTTCTCAAACGGTTCTTCTACTTCTTTCAGATGCTGTAACAGACGGATATCATTGGACATCTTATGCGCACTGGCTGCGATTCCCGCAACGATATTCATGACACGGGTATCCACTTTTCTGGAATAGGTCTGTCCGGAAACTGGATAGCATGCTTTGAATCCCATTTTCTCTGCAATCATCGGATCGATCTTATCAATTGTCTCCTGGTCTCCATCAAACAGCTCCAGAAAGCTTGCCTGTGTACCGGTAGTTCCTTTGGAACCAAGCAGTTTCAGGGAACCTGCCACATAATCCAGATCATCCAGATCCATCATAAATTCCTGCAGCCACAGAGTCGCACGTTTACCTACTGTAGTAGGCTGTGCCGGCTGAAAATGGGTAAATGCCAGTGTCGGCAGCGCTTTGTATTTGTCTGCAAAAGCAGCAAGCTCTGAGATCACGTTTACCAGTTTTTTACGAACCAGTTTCAAAGCCTCTGACATCAGGATGATGTCTGTATTGTCGCCTACAAAACAGGAAGTCGCTCCGAGATGGATGATTCCTTTTGCTTTCGGGCACTGTACGCCGTATGCATATACATGAGACATTACATCATGACGCACCAGTTTTTCTCTTTCTTTTGCGACATCATAGTTAATGTCGTCTTTATGTGCTTTCAGCTCCTCGATCTGCTCATCTGTGATGTCCAGACCAAGTTCTTTCTCTGTCTCAGCAAGTGCGATCCACAGTCTTCTCCATGTACGGAATTTCATATCCGGGGAAAAGATGTACTGCATTTCCTTGCTGGCATAACGCTCTGAAAGCGGGCTTACATATCTATCATTACTCATTGTTTACTGTCTCCATTCTGATCCTTATTATCAGTAGTTTTATTTTTCATATTCGCCGCGAATATCTTCTTTTGGCGGTTCCATCGGATAGTTTCCGGTAAAGCATCCTTTACAGATCGGCAGTCCGTCTACCAGTTCTTCCAGACGCTCCAGTTTCAGATAACCAAGGGAATCTGCACCAATCTCCTCGCGAATCTGCTCAATCGTCTTATTATAGGCGATCAGCTGCTCTCTTGCCGGAATATCAGTTCCGAAATAACATGGCCATAAAAATGGCGGGGAACTGATCCGTACATGAACTTCTTTGGCGCCTGCCTCACGGAGCATGCTTACGATCCTTCCGGATGTAGTTCCACGAACGATAGAATCATCAATCATGATAACCCTTTTTCCTTTGACGGATTCCCGAAGAACATTCAGTTTTACGCGAACGCTGGATTCACGGCTGCTCTGTTTCGGTTTGATGAACGTACGGCCTACATAACCATTTTTAATAAATGCGGTACCATACGGAATACCGGATGCCATGGCATAACCCTGTGCTGCCGGGTTACCAGACTCCGGAACACCTACAACCAGATCTGCCTCTACCGGAGAATCCTGTGCAAGGAATCCACCCGCTTTGATACGGGATGCATAGACACTGATGCCATCAAAACGGCTGTCCGGTCTTGCAAAATAAATATATTCAAAGATGCATCTTGCTTCCTGCTCTTTCGGTATCGCATTGGTCTTGTCTGACTGGATGCCGCCTTCCGGTGTGATAGTAACAACCTCTCCCGGCTCTACATCACGGACAAACTCTGCACCGATCGTATCCAGCGCACATGTCTCAGATGTGATGATATAGGAATTATCACGTTTTCCGATACACAGCGGTTTAAAACCAAACGGATCACGGGCGCCGATGAGTTTTCGCGGACTCATAACGACCAGTGAATATGCGCCTTTCATTTTTGCGGCTGCACGCTGTACGGCTTCCTCAACAGTACCCACGTTCAGACGTTCTCTCGCAATATGGTAAGCGATAACCTCAGAATCGATGGTTGTCTGGAAGATCGCGCCGGTGTATTCCAGATCATGGCGAAGCTCTTTCGCATTGATCAGGTTACCATTATGCGCCAGTGCCAGTGTTCCTTTTACATAATTCAGAACCAGCGGCTGCGCATTTTCAATTGTGGAAGCGCCTGCTGTGGAATAACGGACATGTCCTACTCCGATATCGCCTTTCAGTTTTTCCAGATGATCGGATGTGAAAACCTCATTTGCCAGACCCATTCCTTTATAGGAAGTCACTTTTCCTTTCGGACCATATGTGTCAGACACAGCAATACCACAGCTCTCCTGTCCACGGTGCTGCAAAGCAAACAGTCCATAATAGATGCTGGATGCTACATCATGTCTGTCGAAATCGTACATTCCGAAGACGCCGCACTCTTCGTGCAGATCATCGGAAAGTTCTACCTTGTTTGTGTTCTCTGTATTCATACCTGCTCCAATATTATGCAAATTTTTTACCGGTCAGAAGCTCATATGCTTCTTTATATTTATCTACGGTTTTCTCGATAACATCCTCCGGAAGAAGGTAATCGCTGTCCGGATTTGCTTTCAGCCAGTCTCTTACAAACTGTTTGTCATAGGACGGCTGGCCTTTTCCTGCTTCGTAGCCTTCCAATGGCCAGAATCTGGAACTGTCCGGAGTGAGCATCTCATCTCCAAGAACGATCTCGCCATTTTCGTCCAGACCAAATTCAAATTTGGTATCAGCAATGATAATGCCTCTCTCCAGTGCATACTCCGCACATTTTTTATAAAGAGCGATAGTGTAATCTTTCAGCTTCTGTGCATACTCTTCACCACGCTCCGGGTAGATTTTCTTTAAAGTCTCTGTCATCTGCTCATAAGAAACATTCTCATCATGATCTCCGATCTCAGCTTTCGTAGACGGTGTAAAGATCGGCTCCGGCAGTTTCTCAGACTCTTTCAGTCCGGCCGGCAATTTGATACCGCATACAGTGCCGTTCTCCTGATAGCTTGCCCAACCGCTTCCTGTAATATAACCTCTTACGATACACTCAACCGGAAGCATGGTCAGTTTCTGACATTTCATGCTGTTTCCATCATATTTCTCCTGCTGGAAATATTCCGGCATATCTTTCACATCGGTAGAAAGCATATGGTTCGGAAGGATATCCTTTGTAAAATCAAACCAGAATTTGGACATCTGTGTTAAGATCGCGCCTTTTTTCTCAACTTTATTTTTTAAGATAACATCAAATGCGGAAATTCTGTCGGTAGCAACGATGATCAGACTGTCGCCAATGTCATATACCTCACGAACTTTTCCTTCTTTTACTGGTTTAAACTCTTGCATACTCATGATAAGTCCTTTCTCTCTTGCGAGACTTTTTCTTTCATTTAACATGTAATTTACTGCCTTTTTTAATTTTTGCTAATCCATCCTCCGGGCGTTCCTCTCGCGGTAAACCCGAAACTGACACAGAAAATACACTCACATAATTGTATTTTTCAAATATTTCCTGTCTTATCAGCCAATTTATTTTCAGCAGAAAAATAACTCTGAATTAAGTATAATACATCTGAAAAATGAAAGTCAATGAACAAACAAATCGCCCATGTAGAAAATACCGGGCGATTTATTAATGATTTTGTATAAAATGTTTTTTTGATAAGTGCTACTTATAAATAGGATTTTCTTTGCTTCATTTATATAAATCTTATGCCCGTTTACCGGAAATCCCAAAGATGATCTTTGCAAACGGCACCAGATCATCCCAGATAAAACGGTTGCTGTCTATGGAACGCTCGCCACAGTCAATGACATCCATCCGTACCCGGAGAGATTCCAGAAATTGTTGATATCCGGAATCTTTCTTCCTTGAAAATGGCAGATTTTCCAGTTTTTGTACAAACTCTCCAAAGAATACGTGACCGAGCAGTTCAATGGCAAGGGATTTCTGCGAGATTTGCAATTCCCGCCCGATCTTCTCCTGATACATATTCCGCATGACTTCTGCCAGCTCCATGGAACCGACACCATCCTGATTCAGAAAACCCACAAGATGTTCATCATTTATGACCTGTACCAGCTTATCCGTACAGCGGATGCCAATATTGTTGAAACTGTAGTCCCACTCTGACTGTTTTCCCATTAAGCCTGCAGCTCTTTCTCAGCCATGGTAAGCGCGCTGTCAATAACGGCATCCATGTCATAATATTTGTACTCACCAAGACGACCACCGAAGATGATGTTTTTCTCGCCTTCTGCAAGTTTCTTATACTCTTCGTAAAGTTTGCCGTTTTTCTCATCATTTACCGGATAGTATGGCTCGTCACCCGGCTTCCACTCAGAAGAATATTCACGGCTGATAACAGTCTTTGGCTGTGTGCCAAACTCAAACCATTTATGCTCGATGATTCTTGTCCATGGAGTCTCACTGTCAGTGTAATTCACAGCTGCATTTCCCTGGAAGTTCGGAGTGTCTAAAACTTCTGTCTCAAAACGAACGGAACGATATTCCAAAGTGCCGAGGCGATAGTCAAAGTAAGCGTCGATTGCACCTGTGTATACGACTTTTTCTGCCATTGCATCATACTCTTCTTTTTTCTCGAAATAATCTTCGCCAAGACGGACTTCAATGCCATCCAGCATATTTGCAACCAGTTTTGTATATCCACCGATTGGGATTCCCT